>JAWLCS010000041.1:0-27418 GCA_041687035.1 Bacteroidales bacterium | reverse complement strand
AAAAGGCAAGGTCAGGACCCTCCTTTCGGGAAATGTTTATTCCATGGAAAACTTTATGGACCGCAATGGCGATGGCTTTGCCGACATGATACTTACGCGTCCGCGGGTGAGCCTGTTTAACAAGTGGACGGTGGAACGCCCCCACAACCGGGCCATGACCCTGGCGGCCAAATTCTACCACGAAAACCGTTTTGGCGGCACCGATGACTTCCTGCGCAACTATTCGTGGCGGCGCGACGACCCCTTCCGCGGAAATGACAGCATTTATGGTGAGTCGATCTTTACCAACCGCTTCGAAATGGTGGGCACTTACCAGTTGCCCATTGATGCCGAGAACATCAGGCTCGACTTCTCTTACAGCCAGCACGACCAGGACAGCTGGTATGCCCAGGACAAATATGCCGCGCACCAGGAAATTGCCTTTGCCAATATGATCTGGACTAAAGACCTGGGATCGCGCCACGAATTCCTTGCTGGCCTTTCGGCACGCTACCAGACTTACGACGACAATACCGAGATTATTCCTGAAAAGGACATTCAGTTTATCCCCGGCCTGTTTGTGCAAAACCAGTATAATATCAGTTCTGAGTGGCGGCTGCTGGCCGGTGCGCGCCTGGATCACCACAAAAACCACGGCGCCATTTTCTCGCCCCGCTTCAGCGCCAGCTGGAGACCCTCCACTTTTACCACCATCAGGCTCAACACCGGAACCGGCTTCCGTATTGTGAATGTGTTCAGCGAAGACCATGCAGCCTACCATGGCATACGCGAAGTGGTGATCGAAAACGAGATCAAACCCGAGCGTTCGCAAAACGCAAGTCTGAGCCTATACCACATCTTCAGCCTGGGGCGCACCATTCTTACGCTCGACATGGATGTGTTTTACACCCACTTCACCAACAAGATCGAAGCCGATTACGACACCGACCCCACCAAGCTCATCTACCGCAACCTGGGCGAAGAGGAGTTTGCCGTGAGCCGTGGCACCTCGGCTTCGCTGCAGGCATCCTTCGCCAGTCCGTTGAGTATCTCCATGGGTTTTACCCTGCAGGATGTGTTTGCCATGGAGCAAAACGAAGAAGGCATGACCGAAAAGACCGCCCGCATCAAGGTGCCTAAGCTTACAGGCGTTTATGCCATCTCGTACAACCTGGCCAGGTGGCGCACCAGCCTTGACCTTACCGGCAGCTATACCAGCGCCATGCGCATGCCGCAATTCGACGACCCCTTCGCCAGGCCTGTCCGCTCAGAGCCTTTCTTTGTGCACAACCTGCAGTTCAACCACAACCTGAGAAACAAGACCAGCATCTATTTCGGGGTGAAAAACCTGCTGGACTACACCCAGGATAGCCCGATCATCAATCCGCAGAACCCTTTCGACGACACCTTCGACACCTCTTATATATACGGTCCGCTGCTGGGCAGGCGATTCCTGCTGGGCGTGAGGGTGCAGATTAATTAGGTAATTGGTAAATTGGTAAATTGGTAATTCGTAATTGGTAATTTAAAATGCAATTGCGCAGGGCGCAGGGGAAAAGACGCGTAGCGGGAACAGGAGGGTAGGAAGGTGAGAAATTGGTAAATTGGTAAATTGGTAATGTAAAATTCAATTGCGCAGGGCGCAGGGAAAAAGCCGCAAAGCGGAGACAAGAGAGTGGGAAGATTTGATTAATTTTGTGTGATTCAAATCCTTTATTATGACCTCTGCCTATTTTATGCTTTCGCGAATATTTCCGCTTATCCTTGTTTTTGCCGTGGGCTGTTCGGGTGGTAATAGCGGACAGGGCCGCTCCAATGCGACCTCTTCGGCCGCTGAGCGGACGCAGCAGGCCGAAGTGCCGGTGTTCAACCAGGATTCGGCCTTTGCCTTTGTGGCTGCCCAGCTTGCTTTCGGGCCGCGTGTGCCCAACACCGAGGGTCACCGCCTGGCTGCCGAATGGCTGGCACAGACCCTGGGCCGCTTTGCCGACACCGTAGAGGTGCAGCAGGCACGGGTCAGGGCCTTTGATGGCACCGTGCTCAACATCAGCAATATTATCGCCTCTTTCGACCCAGAAAACCGCAGCCGCATTTTGCTGTGCGCCCACTGGGACAGCCGACCCTTTGCCGACTTCGACCCCGACCCGGCCAACCACTACCGGCCCATCCCCGGCGCCAACGATGGAGGCAGCGGCGTGGGCGTGCTGCTGGAGATCGCACGACAGCTATCGGCCAGCAGGCCCAAAGTCGGGGTGGATATTGTGCTGTTCGATGCCGAAGACTACGGGCAGCACGAGCAGGCCACCACCTATACGGAAGATTCATGGGGCCTTGGCTCGCAGCACTGGGCACGCAACCCCCACCGCCCCGACTACAACGCCCGCTTTGGCATTCTGCTCGACATGGTGGGTGCCGCCGGCGCACAGTTTAAGCACGAAGGTTTTTCGATGATGTATGCCCCCAATGTGGTAAGGAAAGTGTGGGCGGTCGCCCGCCGCAATGGCTATGGCGCTTATTTTGTCGACCAGCAGGGCGGCTATGTGACCGACGACCACTACTACGTGAACACCATCCGCAACATCCCCACCATAAATATCATACATCAGGAAGAAGGCAGCCGCCACGGTTTCTTCCCGCAATGGCACACCATGGAAGATGACCTGGACATTATCGACGCCAACACCCTCAAGGCGGTAGGTCAGACTGTGCTCACGGTGCTTTTCGAAGAAAGGTAAATTTCCCTTTTAAAGATTGTTGGCCAGGTTGGCCAGCTCGCTGCGTTCGCCTTTTTCGAGGCGTATATGCGCATAAATGGGGTGGTTCTTTACCCTGTCGATCAGGTATGACAGCCCGTTGCTCTGTGCATCGAGGTAGGGCGTGTCGATCTGGTACACATCGCCGGTAAAGATCATCTTGGTATTTTCTCCGGCGCGGGTGATAATGGTCTTCACTTCGTGCGGGGTGAGGTTTTGTGCCTCATCAATAATAAAGATGATGTTCGACAGGCTGCGGCCGCGGATATAGGCCAGGGGCGCCACCACGATCTTTTCATTTTCCAGGGCCTCGGTTATGGTCTTGAACTCCCGGTCTTTTTCGCGAAACTGGGTCTGGATAAATTTCAGGTTGTCGTAGAGTGGCTCCATATAGGGGCTCAGTTTGGAGCTGATGTCGCCGGGCAGGAAGCCGATGTCGCGGTTGCTCAAGGGCACTATGGGCCTGGCCACAAAAAGCTGCTCAAAGTTGCGGCGCTGCTCCAGGGCGCCTGCCAGTGCCAGCAGTGTTTTTCCGGTGCCGGCCACCCCCTGCAGGGTCACCAGCTTCACATCGGGGTTGAGGATGGCATGCAGGGCAAACACCTGCTCGGCATTGCGCGGGGTGATCTTTTGCACCGTATGCTTCTCAATGCGGCGAATGCGCCCCTCAACTGCGTTGTAATAGGCCAGCACAGAGTTTTTGCCATCCGACAATATATAATAATGATTGGGGATGGGAGCGTCGATACTGAGTTCGGCAGTTTCGCAAAAGCCAAAGTTGTACAGTTTCTCTATTACATCGGGCATCACGCCGGTGAGGTGACTTTTGCCGGTGTAAAGCTCTTCAATGTTTTTTATCTTGCCGGTTTCAAAGTCCTCGGCGGGGATGTTGAGCGACTTGGCCTTAAGACGCAGGTTGATGTCTTTCGACACCAGAATTACCTTGCGCTCGGGATATTCGCGGGTAAGCAGCAGCGCAGCGTTGAGGATACGGTGGTCGGGCTTGTCTTCGCCAAAGATCTGCACCGCATCGATGCCATTGGGCTGGTTCATCACCACTTTTACACGCCCACCCTTAGCGTTGCCCACCGGCACCCAGTCCTGCAGCGAGCTGTGTGCCGAGAGCTGGTCGAGGATGCGGGTAAACTCACGGGCCTCAAAGTTCTTGGTGTCGTTGCCTTTCTTGAACTGATCGAGCTCTTCGAGCACGGTAATAGGCAGGGCAACATCATTATCTTCGAAACTGACAATAGCGGCATGATTATAGATGATGACCGAGGTATCGAGCACAAATATCTTGCTTTTTTTGTCGGCGGCAGATTTGCGGGTAGCTTTAGAACGGGGTTTTGCCTGAGCAGATGAAGTCTTTTGCATGGCGGTAGGAAGTAGAACGTTTCACAAAAGTTTGCAGGGATTAAAGGTATACAAGATTTATTACCAAAGCAAAATAATATCAGGGCTTTCAAATTTTTAAAAAATCATGGAATTTACTTTATGTTTCATTTTTTTTGTATTTTAGCACCTTGAAAAATCAAACCCTTTTTGGGACTTTTCAAACAGGGAGAGGTGGCCGAGTGGTCGAAGGCGCACGCCTGGAAAGTGTGTATACCTCAAAAGGGTATCGTGGGTTCGAATCCCACTCTCTCCGCCAACTTCAACCAATTAAACCCAAACCAGATTAACCAATTAATCATTTCGTAAACAAAAACCAACAGAATCAGTTATGAAAAAATTATTCGTCTATTTGACTGTAGCAGGTATGCTCACTTTTGGTTTAAATACCATTGTAAGCGCACAAGTTGATGCC
The DNA here is from genome assembly GCA_041687035.1 of Bacteroidales bacterium. GTDB lineage: Bacteria > Bacteroidota > Bacteroidia > Bacteroidales > UBA7960 > UBA7960. Next base: position 22,879 of record JAWLCS010000041.1, on the reverse strand, counting down.
GCTGAGGCAGAAACTGAGGTTGCAGAAACCGTTGTTGAGGAGGAGGTAGCTCCTGCCGAGGCCATGCAACAAACGCTGGAACCCGACTACGGGGATCAGTCCTTCCATTACATCCTGAAGGAAAAGTTCATTGAAGGTGGCGCCGGCTTTATGAGCGTTATCCTGTTATGTCTCATCATTGGTCTTGGTTTGGCCATTGAGCGCATCATTTACCTGAACCTTTCCACCACCAACACCAACAAGCTGCTCAACAAGGTTGAAGAAGCCCTGAATACAGGTGGTGTTGAGGCTGCCAAGGATGTTTGCAAGAACACCCGTGGCCCCATCGCCAGCATTTTCTTCCAGGGTCTTGACCGCTACAATGAAGGCATGGAGATCGTTGAAAAGTCGATCGTTTCTTACGGCAGCGTACTGATGGGCCGCCTGGAGATGAACCTCACCTGGATCTCACTGTTTATCGCCATTGCCCCCATGCTCGGGTTTATGGGTACGGTAATCGGTATGATCGGCGCCTTCGACGCTATCGCTGCTGCCGGTGACATTTCACCCACCATTGTAGCCGACGGTATTAAAGTTGCGCTTTTGACCACCGTATTTGGTCTTATCGTAGCCGTTATCCTGCAGGTGTTCTACAACTACATCATTTCAAAAATTGACAACATTGTCAACACCATGGAAGATTCTACCATTTCCTTCATGGACATCCTGATTAAGTACAAAAAATAAAAAAGCCCCTTACTCATGAACGAAACCATTATTAACATCGGGATTTTTGTCACCTACGCACTGGTTGCGGTGGCAGTTATTGCGGTGGTCTTTTTTGGCATTTTCCATATGATTCAAAACTTTGGAAAAGCCAAAACAGCGTTGATCGGTGTCGTGGTACTGGTGGCTATATTTTTTGTTGCATACGCCCTCAGCACCAACGAGGTTTATCCGAACTTCAACGTAGGACCCACCGCTTCACAAATGGTTGGCGGAGGCATTACCACCACCTTTATTTTGGTTGGCCTGGCATTGCTTGCTGCCGTCTATTCAGAAGTTTCCAAGTTATTTAAATAAACAACAAACCTAAAAAGGAGATCCTTTCTATGGCAAGAATGAATCCCGAAATAAATGCCGGTTCGATGGCCGACATTGCCTTCCTCCTGCTGATCTTCTTCCTGGTGACTACCACCATGGACGTTGACTCGGGGATTCTGAGGGTTCTGCCACCGCCTATCGACCCAAATGCTCCGCCACCACCCCCTGTTAGAGAACGTAACGTTTTCGTGGTGCTGATCGACTTTCAGGACCGTATCCTTGTAGAGGGCCAGCTGGGCAACATTAGTTCTTTGCGTGAACAAACCAAAGAATTTTTGTTGAACAGAAACAATGACCCCAACATGCCCGAAAAGCGCATGGTTGAAATAGATAACCTGGGAGAGGTGGAGGTTTCGCGAGGCATTATTTCGCTGCAAAACGACCGGGGTACCTCATATGAAATGTATATTGCGGTGCAAAACGAGCTGGCTGCGGCCATCAACGAACTCCGTAACGAGCTTTCACGTGAGAAATTTGGCAAGCGCTTCGATGAGCTTACCGACGAAGACCTGATAAAAGCTATCAGGGAGGCAGTGCCCATGGCAATTTCTGAAGCTGAACCTAAAGATATAGGAGGAGGCAGGTAATGGCAAGATTTAAAAAAGACGCTGGCCCCAAGTCAGTGAAGATCAATACCGCTTCGCTGCCCGACATAATCTTTATGTTGCTCTTCTTCTTCATGGTAACCACTACCATGCGTGAAACCACCCTTTTTGTGCGCACGCAAATGCCACCTGCTACAGAGGTGCAGAAGCTGGAGCGCAAATCGTTGGTGAGCTTTATTTACATTGGCCCTCCCATTCAGTCGCAGGTTTTCGGTACCGAACCGCGTATTCAGCTCAATGATGCATTTGCTACTATGAATGAAATTGCACCATTTGTTGCTGCCGAGAGGGAAGCCCGTAACGAAGCTGAGAGAAACCTGATCACTACTTCACTCAAGGTTGACCGCGACACCAAAATGGGTATCGTTACCGACGTGAAGCAGGAACTCAGAAAATCGAATGCCCTTAAAATCAACTACTCCACCACTCGTGGGGAGGTAGTTGTCGGAAGACGATAATTTTTCTTTTTCATAAAAAAAGCCGGCCTCAACAGCCGGCTTTTTTATTTGGTACTATTTGGTCTTGTGCCCAAACATGCGCCAGTTGAACACATCACGTTTTTGCTGTATGCCAAAGTAACCCTCCTTTACGGCCTTCACCTCCTCTATGGTATAAAAGGCGTTGGGGTTGTACTGGTTGATGATCTCGATGGCTTTGGAGATGCTCTTGCGCTTGATAATGGTGAAAACGATCTGTACGGGCCCCCTGGCCCCTTCGGCCGCCACAGTGGTCACGCCAAAACCGACTTCACGCAGGTGACTCACCAGATCGCTGGTATCCTTTTTGGGCACAATACGAATAAGCACCGTGCCTATGGAGATTTTTTCCTCCAGGCGTATGCCCACGTAATTGCCCATGGCGAAGCCAGCCCCATAGGCGATGTACGACATGGGGTTGGAGAGGTGCTTCAACACCTGGGTGACGGCCAGCAGCCAAATGATCACTTCGAAAAAGCCCAGAATGGGGCCGATGTGGCGGTAGCCTTTCGACACAAAGATCAGGCGCATGGTACCGATACTCTGATCCATGATGCGCGACAGAAAAATGAGCACGGGCAGCACTACCCACGACCACCAGAATGACTCAAAAAATGCAGATTCCATAGCTTTTTGAAAAATTTACTCTTCGAAAAATGAATATTCGTTGCGCAGGCTGTAGCTGCGTGAGATGCCCCGCTGCAGGTTACGCGCCACGATATGGCTTTCGAGCAGGCGACCCTGCCCGTCGTAGCTGCGCTCAATGCTGTTGATCAGCTCGCCGTTCACATCGTGCTCGTCCTGAAAAATAATGTTGCCGCGCTCATTATATTCCATACGCAGGGTATTTTTCTGGCGACGGTTTTCGTCTATTATTTGCAAGGGGCGGCCCTGATCGTCGTTTTCAAACAGGATACGCTCCACCGGATCGCCTTCCTGGTTGAAGGTGGTGGCTGCCAGGCGGTGGCCCGACTCATCGTAGCGATATACTTTCCGGTACCAGAAATCCTCCTCGCGGTTATCGGTCACCACTTCTGTTAGCAGGCCATTTTCATCCCAGGTGTTCAGCGTTTTCGAAAGCAGTTCGCCCTGCGCATCTTCACTCCGCTCACGTACGAGCAAGTCCCCATCGTATTCAAAATATTCGGCCGACTCCAGCTCACCTTCATCATCATAGCGTTGCTTTTTTATCACCCTGCCCTTCTCATCCCATTCATAGGCAATGCGATCGGCAGAGCCGTCGGCATAATGCACAAACTCGTTGGCTATGCGTCCCTTGCTGTCGGGTTCAAAGGTACGTTTCTCGAGCACGCTGCCATCGGCCTCGAGCAGCTCCTCGCCGGTGAGGAAACCGTTCTCATCGTAGGTATAGGCCATCATCTGCTCCACCTGACCATCTTCCCCATACTGGGTTTCTTTCAGCAGTTTGCCAAAAGCCGGCTCGTAAAGGCTTTCGGAGATAAGGAATTCTTGTTCGGAAGGCTCCTCGTCGACAGAGGATTTTAGTACCAGGTTTTTACGATATACAGATAAGCTTTTTATTTTTTTGTCCATAGGTTTGAAAAAGTTTGAAAAACAAGGCTTTGACTAAGGCAGCAAAGTTACCTAATCCTGTAAAATATTTAATAATTTTACGCCCGAAACAAATTCACCATCATTAACCAAATTTAAATATGAAGAAAAGTGTTGTTTTTATTATGGGTATTTCAATTCTGATGCTGCTGAGCGCTTCGTGCAAGCGCCAAGTTCGTTTGCAGTATCCTGAAACTGCCACTGTTGACGTGGTTGACAATTATTTCGGTGTGGAGGTTGCCGATCCTTTCCGCTGGCTCGAGGACGACAACTCGCCCGAAACCAAGGCCTGGGTAGCAGCCCAGAACGAAGTTACCTTCGGTTACCTGGAGCGCATTCCTTACCGCCAGAAGATCAACGACCGCCTGACACAGATGTGGGACTACGAGCGTTACTCTACCCCCTTCTGGAAAGGCGATTATTATTTCTTTTACAAAAACGACGGCATGCAGAACCAGAGCGTGCTTTACGTTCGCAACGGCATTGATGGGGAGCCCCGCGTATTGCTCGATCCCAACATCATGTCGGAAGACGGTACCGTTGCGCTGACCTCCCTGAGCATTTCTGACGATGCCCGCTACCTGGCCTATGGCATCTCACGGGGCGGATCGGACTGGAACGAGCTGTTCGTGCGCGAAATTGAAACCGGCAACGACCTGGACGATCATATTCAGTGGGTGAAATTCTCGGGCATTGCCTGGCAGGGCAATGGCTTCTATTACAGCCGCTACGATGCCCCTGCGCCCGGGCAGGAGCTTTCGGCCGCCAACGAATACCACAAGGTGTTTTATCACAAACTGGGCACCTCGCAGGACGAAGATGAGCTGATCTTCCACAACCCCAATCAGCCGCGCCGCAACTTTGGCGCCGGCACTACCGAAGACGAGCGCTTTGTCATTGTCAGCGAAACCCAGAGCAGCAGCGGCAATGCCGTGCACGTGAAGGATAACAGTGAGCCCAATGGCAAATTCTCGCTGGTTATCGAAGGCTTTGACTACAACAACCGGGTACTCGACCATGTGGATGGCAAGCTGCTGGTTTATACCAATAACAACGCACCCATGTACCGCCTGGTAATGGTAGATCCGAAAATCCCCAGCCCGCACCATTGGGTCGATATCATTCCTGAAAGCGAGCATCTGCTAAGGGGTGTGAGCCTGATCGATGGCAAGATTTTCGCCAACTACCTGGAAGACGTAAAAAGCAAAGTGTATATCCACGATATGAATGGAGCGCGCATTGGCGAGCTGGAGCTTCCCACTGTGGGCAGCTTTGGTGGCTTCAGCGGCAAGAAGGAAGAATCGTTGGCTTTCTTCTCATTCAGCTCCTATACCTTCCCCTCCACTATTTATAAGTACGATGCGACTGCCAACACCTATGAGGTGTATTTCCAGCCCGACATTGACTTTGATCCTGAAGCTTACGAAACCAAGCAGGTATTCTATCCCAGCAAGGATGGCACCATGATCCCCATGTTCATTACCCATAAAAAGGGGCTGAAGCTCGATGGCAAAAACCCCACCCTGCTCTATGGCTATGGCGGCTTCAACAGCAGCCAGACGCCCGGATTCAGCGTGGCCCGCCTGATTCTGCTCGAAAACGACGGTATTTATGCCGTGGCCAATATTCGCGGTGGCGGCGAATATGGCAAAGAGTGGCACGAAGCCGGCACCAAGCTGAAGAAGCAAAACGTATTTGATGACTTTATCGCTGCCGCGGAATACCTAATCAGCGAAAAGTACACTTCTTCAGAGAAACTGGCCATTCAGGGCGGCTCAAACGGTGGCCTGCTGGTAGGCGCTGTGGCAAACCAGCGTCCTGAGCTGTTTAAGGTGGCTTTCCCGGCCGTTGGCGTAATGGATATGCTGCGCTACCACAAATTCACCATCGGCTGGGCATGGGCCTCTGACTACGGTTCGAGCGAAGAAGAAGAACACTTCCAAAATCTTTATGGCTATTCGCCCCTGCACAACATTCCCGAAGGCGTAAATTACCCGGCAACTCTGGTTACAACCGCCGATCACGACGACCGCGTGGTGCCTGCGCACAGCTTCAAATACATTGCCGAGCTGCAGCGCAAGCAAGCCGGCCCAAACCCGGTGCTGATCCGCATCGAAACCCAGGCAGGTCATGGTGCTGGTAAACCGGTTTCGAAAACCATTGAAGAACTGACCGACATTTATTCCTTTATGTTTTACAACATGGGCGTGAAGCCGAAGTATTAGCGTCAGTCTGCTCACAAATAAAAAAGGCCCTTCGCGGGCCTTTTTTATTAAATGCAACTAATTTCTTACTTTAGCATTGGAAGGAAAATGAACAGCTGTGCCGGCAGGTCGCCAGGCATGCGCGAGGTTACCAGTTTACCATCTACCACCACAGGTTCGTTGTGAAAAGTGGCACCGGCTTCCTTCATTTCGTTATCAATACCAGGCCATGAGGTAACATTTTTACCCTGGAGCAAGCCAGCTTTGGCCAGTATCTGCGGGCCGTGGCAAATGGCGCCAATGGGTTTGCCTGCATCCCAAAATGATTTCACCAGGGCGATCACTTTTTCGTCTTCACGAAGCTTTTTGGGTGCTCGTCCGCCGGGCAGATAGAGTGCCTGATAGTCGGCGGCATTTACATTGGCAATTTTCTCAGAGGTTTTCAATCCGGCAGAGTTGTAACCCGCAATGGCACCGCCCTCAAGGGAAGCCACGGTTACCAGATAGCCTGCTTCTGTAAACCGGTACAAGGGATACAGCAACTCGGTGTCGTTGTACTCCTGATCGGTTATCATCAGAATTCGACCTTTCACTTCCTGCGGAGGAATGGAAGGACGGTAAATGTCTTCAACGGTTGCAACCTGCGAAAATGTGGGTGTTGTCATAGCTAATAAAAAGATAAGGGTTAATACTGCGCCTGTAAGTCCTTTTAAAAAATCATCAAAGCGTTTCAATGTCCTTTGGTTTGGTTAAAAAATGCGTTTACATAAACCTAACAAGGACAAAAGGCTCATTGTTTAAAAAAAGGGGAGGCAAACAAAAACCGGAGCGCAAAATCTCGCACTCCGGTTTTAATTGATTAATTATTTTTCAGCGCGTTACCTCACGATGGTCATTTCATCGATCAGGTGGCGGGCACCGGCAAACTTTTCTATGACGAAAAGAATGTAGCGGGCATCAACGCTGATGGTGCGCTGGGTTTCGTTCTCGAACAGGATGTCGCCGCTCATGGCTTCCCAGTTGCCGTCGAAAGCAAGGCCAATCAGGTGGCCATCGCCGTTGATCACGGGGCTGCCCGAGTTGCCTCCGGTAATGTCGTTGTTCGAAAGGAAATTCACATACATTACGCCATCTTCGGCATACTGGCCAAAGTCTTTATTTTCATAAAGCTCCTTAAGTTTCGCGGGTACAATGAACTCGTGGTTGGTGGGGTCTTCCTTTTCCATCACACCGCTGAGGGTGGTTTGGTAGTTGTAATACACGGCGTCGGCTGGGTAATAACCGCTCACGGTGCCATAGGTAAGGCGCATGGTGGAGTTGGCATCGGGATAGAACATGCCTTCGGGGTCCATTTCGCGCAGGCCCTTAACATAAATCCTTTCGGCCCTGGCCAGGCGCGAGCCGTACTCCTGCAGACGGGTATTAATCTCCTGGAAGTTTTGGTTTACAGAAGTGGCGGCCACAAACATTGGATCGTTCCTGAGTGCCCTTGCGCTTGGCTTGTCGAGAAATTTGTTCAACTTTTCCGCGGAAGCGAAAATGCTGTTCTTGAACACATCGGCGGCATAACGGTTGAAATCATTGCGGTACCTGCGTTCGATGGTTTGGAACACTTCGGGAAGGTTTTGCTTGGGGATGCGATTAAAATACTCTTCGAACATGGCTGCCCACAGTTGTTCTTCCACCTGGGGGTTGTAGTTGCGAAAGGTGCGTTCGGCGCCGGCCCTGAGGCGATTGATCATCTCTTGGGCTTCCTCCTGCTTGTTTTTGTCATCCAGCAGATCGAGCAGTCCGGAAAAGGCGTTGGCCAAACTGAAGTTGACGGGCCCGGAGGCCATGGCTTCCATGTAAATGAAGTTTTGCGAATTGAACTGGCGCATGCCGTCGTATATGTTCTGGTACTCCTGCATCAAATCACCGTATTCAGCCATGCGGCTGCGGTCGGCATTGACCCACTGCATAAAAACTGCTTCCTGCTGGCGCTTGGTGCCGGCCACATCGTGCATTACCAAAGCGCGGCTCATGCCGATAAAGTTTTTCCAGTAGTTAGAGATACCCGACTGGCGCGAGGCATACATGATGCGATATTCATCGCTGGCAGCCATGGCAGCCTCAATAATATCGAGCTTGCGGCGACGAATTTCAATACGGGGCGGATACATTTTATCCAGATTAAACTCGATGCCGTGTGACGTCAGGTAACGCTGCGTGCTACCGGGGTAACCCATAACCATTGCAAAATCCCCTTCTTTAACACCTTTAATGGACACAGGCAGGTGGTGGCGAGGCTTGAGCGGGATGTTTTCGGTGCTGTAGTCGGCGGGCTTACCATCGGGGCCGCTATACACCCTGAACAGGGTGAAGTCGCCGGTATGGCGTGGCCACATCCAGTTGTCGGTGTCGCCGCCATATTCGCCAATACTCGAGGGGGGTGCACCCACCAGGCGAACATCGGTATAGGTTTCGAATACGAAAAGATAAAATTCATTGCCGGCAAACATGGGCCTGAGGGTGGCAGTGTAATGGGTACCTTCTACTGCAGCCCTTTCGAGCTCCTGGCTTTTGTTGCGGATGGCCATGTTGCGCTGGGCTTCGGTCATATCGTCGCGAAGCACTGCTGCCACCTGTTCGGTAAGGTCTTCAACCCTTACCAGGAAGCGGGCCACCATGCCGGGATTGGGCAGTTCATCGGCATAAGTAGCGGCCCAGAAGCCATCGCGCAGCAGGTCGTTGCCAACAGCGCTGTGCGACTGGATACGGCCTTTGCCGCAGTGGTGGTTGGTGAGCATCAGGCCACGGTCGGAAATGATCTCGGCGGTACAGCCTCCGATGCTTACAATGGCATCCTTAAGGCTCGACTCGGTGAAGCTGAAAAGCTGCTCACGCGTCATATTGAAGCCAAGCGACTGCATCTCTTCAAAAAGTGCGTCGTTGAGCATAAAGGGGATCCACATACCCTCGTCGGCTTTCACTGAGGTGCGGGGCAGCATCACCACTACCATCAGAATAATCAGGAATCTTTTTAACATTCTTGGAAAATTAATTGGTTAATGAATAATTTGTTTGATGGAATTAAATAGAAAAGGTTTAAGTGAAGTCTTCACCTTTTTTTATCCGGACATCGTTTACAAACCGCCTGATTTCCTGCTCTTTTTCTTTCTGGCAGATGAGCAGGGCGTTATCGGATTCGGCCACGATATAATTATCGAGCCCCTGCAGCACCACCAGTTTCTCGTCGGGAATGTTTACAATGCAGTTACTCACCTCGTAAAGCATCACATTTTTTCCCATCACTGCATTTTCATTTTCGTCCCTGGCCCTCACTTCGTAGAGCGAGCCCCAGGTACCCAGGTCCGACCAGCCAAATTCCGACACGAAAACGTACACATTGTCGGCCTTTTCCATAATGGCGTAGTCGATAGAGATGCTTTTGCAGGCGGCGTAGGCAATATTCATATAGGGGGCCTCCTCGGGGGTGTTGTATTTGCCGTTGGCTTCGCGAAACACGTAGCTGATTTCGGGCTGATATTTTTCAAAGGCCTCTATGATGGCATGTGCCGACCAGATAAAAATGCCACTGTTCCACAAAAAGTCGCCGCTTTTGAGGAATGACTCGGCCAGCTCCAGGTTGGGCTTCTCGGTGAAGGTCTTTACTTTCTTAAGGCTTTCGTCGGCCGTCCAGGGCGCTCCCGGCAAGAACTGAATATAGCCGTAGCCGGTGTCGGGCCTGCTGGGGGTTATGCCCAGGGTAAGCAGCCAGTCGTGCTCCTCAATAGCCTGCAAGGCCAGGCGGATAATGCGTGCAAATTCCTGCTCTTTGAGAATAATGTGGTCGGAAGGGGCCACCACCAGGCGGGCCTCAGGATCCATGGCATGAATTTTCCAGGCGGCATAGGCAATGCAGGGGGCGGTGTTTTTGCGGGTAGGCTCACAAATAATCTGCTCCTCCGAAATGCCCGGGATTTGTTCGAGCACCAAATGCTTAAAACTGGTATTGGTAATTACAAAGATATTTTCCTTTGGAAGGACATCCAGGAAGCGCTCAAAAGTTTGCCTGATGAGGGTTTTTCCTGTTCCCAGGATGTCGATAAACTGTTTTGGCCGGTAAATGCGGCTCATGGGCCAGAACCGCTCGCCGATACCTCCAGCCATGATCACGGCGTAGTTGTGTTTCGATATTTCAGTCATTATTTTTTCGTTTAATAATATCCTATCAGTTTGTCCCGGATTTATTGTCTGAGGCGGGCGTCACTTCCGCCATTGGGTGAAAAAGGTAGGCCCGTTTGTTTTGCAGGCACAGGCAGCGGTATCGCTTTCGCAGCTTGTCTTCCTTGCGGAAGAGGCGTCCGTTGGACGCCACAAACAAACTGTTGGCGGGCATGTCTTCGAGGAAAACCTTGTCCTGCGCCAGGGCTGCTTCCCTGTCGAACAGACGCAGCTGCCGCTGCAGCTCGGGCGTGGCCACTCCGGAGGCTTTCACATGATATGAATAATCGTAAATGGCATCGCGCAAGCTTGCATGGAAAAGCCCCTTCTCAAGGGCCTCTCGCAGCAGAAATCCGAAAGTATCTTTCCACACCTTGCCATGGGGCGCCACGGCCCTGCCGTGCTTTTCCCAAACCAGCAGGTGTGCATATTCGTGCAAAAAAACCAGCAGGAAGGCATAAACGTTGAGCGTGCCGTTGACGGTGATCTGGTGGGGGCTGCCGTTGCGCGAGGGGCGGAAGTCGCCCAACTTGCTCAGGCGGGCGCGGCGCACCTTTAGCTGGATGCGATGCTGCACAATAATGCGCACTACCTCCTCGAGGGCTTCCACCGGAACGAATCGGGCAAGTGTTTCTTTATACGCGGGCTGCATCGTCGGTGGCAGGTTCTTCGCTGGCAGGAATTTCATAGCTCCAGGTGGGGCAGTCGCATTTACGCCCCTTGCGCCCGAAGATGCAGGAACTGAAAACCAGCAAAAATGCCAGGGATAAGATCAGCACCGGATAGTGCCGCAGGAGATGATGCATTCGGCCCATGATCATTGTTTTTTCTGCGTTCAAAATTAATAAAATAAAAGGGGTGGCAAAAGCCGCCAGCGTTTTTTATACCAGATGAACGCAAAATATAAGTAATTTAGCGTGTTCAGAAACAAGGGCAATGAAACTGTTTTTTCATATAGGACGCTACTTCATACTTCTTGCGCAGATCCTGAAAAAGCCCGAAAAGGCCTCGATCTATCGCAGGCAGATCATACTGGAGATGGATAACATAGGCTTGCAGAGCCTGGGCATCGTGGCCATTATTTCGGTTTTCATGGGTGCAGTGGTAACCATACAAACCGCCTTCAACACCGACCACCCTATGCTTCCTCGCTACGCCATTGGGTTTGCCACGCGGCAGTCGATCATACTGGAGTTTGCACCCACCATTATTAGCCTGATCCTGGCTGGCAAGGTGGGCTCGCGCATAGCCTCAGAAATTGGCACCATGCGCGTAACAGAGCAGATCGACGCCCTGGAGATCATGGGTGTAAACTCGTCCGGCTTCCTTATCCTGCCCAAGGTGGTGGCCGCCATGGTCATTAACCCGGTGCTGATCGTTTTGAGCATGTTTCTGGGTATTTTTGGCGGTTGGGTCGTTTCGGCCGTTACCGACGTAATGCCCGTCAGCAATTTCATTTATGGCATATTGTTTGAATTTGCCCCCTACGACATTTTTTATGCCCTGGTAAAAACCGTGGTATTTGCCTTCATTATTACCACCATTTCGGGTTATTACGGCTATTTCACCAAGGGCGGCGCCCTCGAAGTAGGGCAATCGAGCACCAATGCTGTGGTAACCAGCAGCATTTTTATCATCATTTTCAACCTGATATTAACCCAATTGTTACTGGCATGATCAGGGTAGTAAACGTAAGCAAGAGTTTCGACGAAGTGCCTGTGCTTAAAAACGTTTCAACAGTTTTTGAAAAAGGCAAGACCAACCTCATTATCGGTCAGAGCGGATCAGGCAAAACGGTGCTGATGAAATGCCTGGTAGGGCTGCTCAACAGCGATAGCGGACAGATACTCTACGACAACCACGAGTTCAGCACCATGACTTTCGCCGAAAGGCGCATAATACGACAAAAGCTGGGCATGCTATTTCAGGGTGGCGCCCTGTTCGATTCTATGACGGTTGAGGAAAATGTAATTTTCCCCCTGAATATGTTCAGCACCATGACATTGGAGGAGAAATTAGATCGCGCCAATTTTTGCCTGAACCGGGTAAACCTGGAAAACGTGAACCACCTCTATCCTGCCGAGATCAGCGGCGGCATGAAGAAAAGGGTGGCCATTGCCAGGGCTATTTCCAACAGCCCCAGCTACCTGTTTTGCGACGAGCCAAACTCGGGCCTCGACCCACTTACTGCCATTGTAATTGACAACCTCATTAGCGAGATTACCCAGGAGTTTGATATCACCACGGTAGTTAACACCCACGATATGAACTCGGTGATGGAGATTGGCGACAAGGTGGCCTTTATTTATAAGGGCGAGTTGTGGTGGGAAGGCTCACGCTTTGAAATTCTGAAAACCGAAAACAAGGAGGTAAATGACTTTGTGTACGCCTCGGAGTTAATGCGAACCATAAAACAATAAGCAATTCTTCCTGTAACCATGATCCTTTTTGCCCGATTAATAAAGGAGAGTGCCCGTTTTGCAACGACCTCGGTGATTGCCAACAAGCTTCGCACCTCACTCACCTTGCTAGGTATAACCATTGGTATTTTTTCCATCATCCTGGTGTTTTCTGTTCTCGATGGGCTGGAGCGACAGGTAAGAGGCAGCATTGAATCGCTGGGGGAGAATGTGGTATATATTATGAAATGGCCCTGGGTGTTTGAAGGCGAATTTCCGTGGTGGCGCTTTATGAACCGTCCCGTGCCCAATGTGCGAGAGGTGGATGAGCTGATGCGCCGCACCTATACCGTGGAAGCGACAGCCTTTTTGGCATCTACCTCACGCACCGTTGAATACCTCAACAACAGCATTGAAAACACGTCCCTGATAGGCGTATCAGCCGACTACGACAAGGTGCGCCTGGTCGACATCAGCGATGGACGATACATTTCTGCCACTGAGTTTGCCTCGGGGCGCAATGTGGCCGTGCTGGGTGCAAAAATTGCCGAGTCATTGTTTCCGGGCATCGACCCCGTTGGCAAAACCATACGGTTTTTCGGAAGAAACGCCGAAGTGGTTGGCGTGTTTGCCCAGGAAGGCATGAGCAACTTTGGCAACAGCCACGACGAACAGGTGATCATACCCCTTAACTACCTGGGCCTCTTTGTAGATGTGAACAGCGAACGCAACAACCCTTTTATCATGGCCAAGGCCAAGCCGGACATTACCAACGAGGAGATGATGGACGACATTACCGGGGTTATGCGGGCCATAAGGCGACTGAAGCCGGTGGCCGAAGATAACTTTGCCCTGAACGAAACCAGCTCACTATCAAAACAAACCGACAGCATCTTCGCCATCATTTCGCTGGCAGGCTGGATCATTGGCGGATTCTCCATACTGGTGGGCGGCTTTGGCATTGCCAACATCATGTTTGTTTCGGTAAGAGAGCGCACCAGCATCATTGGCATACAGAAGGCCCTGGGTGCAAAGAACTACTTCATACTTTTGCAGTTTCTTTTCGAAGCCATACTGCTAAGCCTTATCGGGGGTGCCGTGGGTCTGCTACTGGTTTTTGGCGCCACCGCCGCCATTTCAAACCTGGCCAATTTCGACTTTAGTCTAACCATTGGAAACATTTTGCTGGGGCTGAATGTTTCAGCTATAATAGGATTGGTGTCGGGCTTTGTGCCGGCATGGACAGCCTCCAGACTCGATCCGGTGGAAGCCATTAGGAGCACCGGATGATTTGTAGATATGGTGATTAGCAGATTTGAGGATGGGAAGATGAGAGGGGGAGAAACGGAGAGGGTGTCAGGGTGTGAAAAAAAAGAGCCGCCTAGCGGGTAAATAATGTTTGAAAAACAAAATACCAACATAAAATGTCTGATAAGAAAGTATTGTTAGTAATCCTTGATGGCTGGGGCCAGGGCGACAAGAGCTCCGCCGATATTATTCATAATGCCAATGTGCCGTTTACGCGCAGCCTTACCGAAACGGTTCCGCATACCCTGATCAGGACCTCAGGCGAAGACGTGGGCCTGCCTGAAGGACAAATGGGTAACTCTGAAGTGGGGCACCTCAACATCGGCGCAGGCCGAGTAGTTTACCAGGAGCTGGTAAAGATCAGCAAGGCCATTAGGGAAAAGACTTTTCACCAGGAAGCTGTTATTACCGAGGCCTTCGAATACGCCAGCACCCACGGCAAAAAGATTCACCTCTTAGGACTGGTTTCCGATGGGGGCGTGCACTCAGCCATGGATCACCTCTTTGGCTTTTGCGATGTGGCCAAAGAAAAGGGATTCGACGATCTGTTTATCCATGCTTTTACCGATGGGCGCGACACCGACCCCCGCAGCGGGCTGGGATTTTTAAATGACCTCGAAAATCATTTGAAAAAATCTGCAGGCCAGGTAGCCACGGTTTGTGGGCGCTATTATGCCATGGACCGCGACAAGCGCTGGGAACGCATTAAGCTGGCCTACGATATGCTCGTTGATGGTAAAGGCGAATACTTTAAAACCTCTGCCGATGCCATTAAATCATCGTATGCTGAAGAAATAACCGATGAGTTTATTAAACCAAAAGTAATAAGTGGCCCCGACGGCAAGCCCCTGGCCACCATAGCCGAGGGCGATGTGGTGATTTGCTTCAACTTCCGTACCGACCGCTTGCGCGAAATTACCACCGTACTCTCGCAAAAAGACATGCCCGAATTCGGCATGAAAACCCTGCCCCTGCAATACGTTACCATGACCCGATACGACGAGTCATTCAAAGGAGTAAAGGCGATTTACGAGAAGGAAGACCTGAAAAACACCCTTGGCGAAGTGTTGGCAGATAATGGTAAAAAACAACTTCGCATTGCAGAAACGGAGAAGTATCCGCACGTGACCTTCTTCTTTAACGGAGGGCGTGAGGAAAACTTCCCGGGCGAAGACCGCATCATGGTTTCATCGCCAAAAGTGGCTACTTACGACCTGCAGCCTGCCATGAGCGCACCGGAGGTAAAGGACAAGGTGGTGGAGGCCATCAACCGCAAGGTGTTCGACTTTATTTGCCTGAACTTCGCCAATGCCGATATGGTAGGGCATACCGGCTTTATTAAGGCCATTACGGAAGCAGTGGAAACGGTGGACCGCTGCCTGAAGGAAACCGTGGAAGCTGCCCGTGCCAACGGCTATTCTGTCATTATCACCGCTGACCATGGCAATGCCGATTTCGCCGTAAATGCCGATGGTTCGCCCAATACTGCGCATACCACTAACCCGGTACCCTGCTGGCTCATTAGCGAAGACTACAAAAGCATTAAGCCCGGCCGGCTGGCCGACCTCGCCCCCACTATTCTGAAAATGCTGGAACTCGAAATCCCTAAGGAAATGGAGGGACAAATCCTGGTGGAGTAAAAAAGGATTAGTGATTAGTGATCTGTCATTGCCAAAAACCGGTCAACGTTATTTTGGCATTGATTTCTGACGACTGATGACCGTCGACTTCTTCAAGCCGAATCCCTGAGTTTGAGGGTTGCAGAGAAAGTCTTTGTTTCGAAACCTTTTTCAGTATTTGGATTTTCGAGCCGTTCGATGAGCATACGAACAGCCTCACGACCCATATCGTAGCCTTTTTGCTCCACGGTGGTAAGCTTAGGCCGGGCAATAAGGGCGATGGGGTCGTCGCCAAATCCTGCAACGGCAATGTCGGCTGGCACCACAAATCCGTTTTCCTGCAGCAGTTGCATTACGGCGATGGCCGAAAAATCGTTTACGGCAAAAATGCCATCTATGGTTGGGGCCATGTCAAGGATCTTTTCACGATTGGCCATTACCTGGGAAGGGGTGTCGCATTGCAAAATCAACTCATCGCTGAGGACAATATCATGATCGGCCAGGGCTTCGCTGTAACCCTGCAGGCGTTTTCGGCCAATGACCAGGTGCTGGGGAGCGGCCAGGTGCAAAATACGGCGGCACCCGGTTCTAATCAGGTGGGTAGTCACCAGGTGGGCGCCCTGAAAGTCGTCGGTCACCACACGGTCTGTTTCAATATTTTTACATACCCGGTCGAGAAAAACCAGCGGAAGCCCCTGCTGCACGGCGTTCTCAAAGTGATCGAATTGAAATGTATTCTTGCTCATGGAAATCAGAAGGCCATCTACGCGGTGGTCGAGCAGTGCCTGCAGGTTTATGCGTTCGCGCTCAAATTCTTCGTTCGATTGACAAATCATCAGGCGGTAGCCTTTTCCGTAGGCCAGATCTTCAATGCCACTAATAACAGTAGAGAAAAAGTGGTGTACTATTTCAGGTAAAATGATTCCCAGGGTAAACGATCGCTGCTGCTTCAGACCCAGGGCCAGGGCATTGGGCCGGTAATTAACGCTTCGGGCAAAAGCCTGCACCCGGGCACGGGTTTCTTCGCTGATATCGGGATGGTCTTTCAGCGCCCTGGAAACAGTAGATGCTGAAACCCCAAGAGCCTTGGCAATATCATTGATAGAGGTAATGTTGTGCTTCATAAAACAAATGAAGTTTTGGCATGGTTTAACCTTGAAGAAAACAAAGATAATCTTCTGGTTTCTAAATGCAAACGATACCGCAAACGTTTGCGGTAATTATTTACGCAAAATCTTGATTGTCAATATTAAAAACATGTTAAATCTATCTTAATTTTTTATCTTTGCTAGCAAACTTCCAATCTCTTAACATTAATCAGTTCGAAGTATGACAAAAAAATTTAAACTGTTCGTGCCGTTGCTGTTAACGCTGTTTAGCGTTTTCGGCGCATTCGGGCAAACAGGCACCATTACGGGGGTTGTTACCGACCGCGAAACACGCGAGACCCTGCCTGGTGCCAACGTTGCAATCCAGGGTACAACCACTGGTGCTATTACTGATTTGGATGGCCGTTACACCATTACGGTAGGTGCCGGTCAGTACACCGTGGTTGCCAGCTACATCGGCTTTGAGCCTGTTACCAGGCAAGTAACCGCAGTGGCAGGGCAAACCGTTGTCCTTAACTTCGAAATGGGCCTGGATATTGCCACCCTTTCGGAGTTTGTTATTATTGGTTATGGTGTGCAGCGCCGCGAGGATGCCACCGGCTCTGTTTCGGTAGTCGACACCCGCGACTTCAACAAGGGTAAGATTACCTCGCCCCAGGAACTGCTGGCTGGTAAGATTCCGGGTGTGCAGATTACCATGCCGGGCGGTGCTCCGGGCGAAGGTGCCCAGATTCGCGTCAGGGGCGGCTCTTCGCTCTCGGCTAGCAACGACCCGCTGATCGTAATCGATGGGGTTCCTATCGAGAATGCCGGCGTACCGGGTCTGCGTAACCCCCTCTCGACCATCAACCCCGACGACATTGAGTCGTTCACCGTGCTGAAAGACGCTTCGGCCACAGCCATTTACGGTTCGAGGGCCTCCAATGGGGTTATCCTTATCACCACCAAAAAAGGCAAGGAAGGCGCTCCCCTGCGTCTCTCCTATTCAGGCACCTATTCGATGGCAACCAACACCAGGAACGCTGACTTCCTGAATGCCGAAGAGTTTCGCCAGCAAGTAACGCAAAGATATGGCGACCGGCCAAACGTGACCGGCCTCATGGGCACTGCCTCGACCGACTGGCCGAGCCTGATTTTTCAGGATGCTTTTGCTCACGACCATGTTATTACCGCCACCGGAGCATACAAGAGCCTGCCTTTCAGGGCATCCATTGGTTACAACGCACAGGATGGGGTAATTAAAACCGATAATATGGAGCGTCTAACCGCTTCTGTGAACCTGACGCCCAGCTTCCTCGACGACCATTTGAAAATCAACTTCAACGCCCGCGGAACCTATATCAACAACTTCTTTGCTGAGCAAGGCGTAATTGGTGCTGCCAATCAGTTTGACCCCACCCAGCCCGTTCGCCTTGAGGGAAGCCCCTTCGGCGGATTCTTTGCCTGGCAGGATGCAGGTATTCCTAAGGGAGTAGCCACCACCAACCCGGTGGCCAACCTCGAACTCAGGGAAAATACCAGTTCCGTTTATCGCATACTGGGTAACTTTCAGGCCGATTATAAATTCCATTTCCTACCTGAGCTTAGGGCCAATGTGAATGTGGCTTACGACTATTCTGAGTCCGATGGCACTGACTTCACCCCCGACTATGCAGCATGGAGCTATGTTTCTGGGGGCTATATGGGCAACTACAAGCAGAAGAGGAATAACCAGCTTTTCGACTTTTACCTGAATTACGTGAAAGATATTGAAGGCATTGCAAGCCGTATCGACGCTACCGCAGGTTACTCCTATCAACGTTTTTGGAATGAAGGCTCCAACTTCGCTACTAGTATTCCTAATAACCTTGCTTTTCTTAACGGACATAATCCTCGAAGCGTTGACACTCTCTCTAATAATATTTATGCCCCTCCGGGACAAGTGCTGCTTTCCTTCTTCGGCCGCTTGAATTACTCCCTGCTCAATCGCTATCTGTTTACTTTCACCATGCGTAATGACCGCTCTTCAAGGTTCTCTCCCATAAACCGTTCGGGCTGGTTCCCCTCGGTGGCATTTGCCTGGAAAATTATCGAAGAGCCCTTTATGGCCAACGCCACTTTCCTCTCGGAACTGAAACTCAGGACAGGATTTGGTATCACCGGTCAGGAGAACATCTTCCAGGGCGACTTACCCTATCTGGCGCGCTACACCACCAATGTGCAGGGTGCATATTACCAGTTTGGAACTCCAGGAAACTTTATCAGTACCCTGCGCCCAGAAGGTTACAACAGCTTGTTGAAGTGGGAAGAAACCACTACTTATAACGTGGGTCTGGACTATGCCTTTGAAGGCCACCGCTACTATGGAAGCATTGATTTCTATTTCCGTGAAACCCGCGACCTGATCAACGAGATCAACGTTCCTGCCGGAACCAACCTTACCAACCGGATTGTACAAAACATTGGCACCATGGAAAACATGGGTGTTGAATTCAGCATTTTTACCCGTCCGGTGGTATCGCGCGATTTCAACTGGCTGCTTGGATTTAACGCCACATGGAATGAGACCAATATTACCCAGCTTACCGTAGTTGACAACCCCGAATACTTAGGTGTTCAGCATGGTGGCATTGCCGGTGGTGTTGGTAACAATGTACAGATCCACACTGTTGGTTATGCACCCTCCTCTTTCTTTGTTTGGCAACAAGTGTACGACCAGAACGGCAACCCCATTGAGGGTGTGTATGTTGACCGCAACAACGATGGTGAGATTACCGAAGCCGACCTTTATCGTTACAAGCGCCCTGCACCCACCTATTACCTGGGTCTCACCTCCGACTTCCAATACAAAAACTGGAGCCTGGCTTTTGCAGGCCGTGCCAACCTCGGAAACTATGTTTACAACAACATCAGTTCGGACAATGGCTGGATGAACAAGATTTTCAGGGCCGAAGGTCCATACCTGAGCAACATTCACCGCGATGCGCTCACGGTTGGATTCAACAACGCCCAGTATCTGTCTGACCTTTACGTTCAGGATGGTTCGTTCTTCAAGATGGACCACATTACCCTGGGATACAACTTCGGCAACCTGCTGGGAAGCCGCACCAACCTGGTACTCTCCGGTATCGTTCAGAACGCCTTCATGATCACCAATTATAAAGGCCTTGACCCGGAACTTGGAAATGGTATTGACAACAATATCTATCCCCGTCCGAGGACTTTCGTAATGAGCGTGAATCTCCAGTTTTAGCAATTCAAAAAGAACAAGAAATTATGAAAAAGACAACATATTTATTCACACTACTGGCAGGCTTCCTGATCATGTTTTCTTCCTGCCTGAAAGATCTCGACCTTGTGCCAGATGATGGTAACGAGATTACTGCTGCTGATGTTTTCAATGATCCTGCGGCTTATCAGCAGTTTCTTGCAAAACTTTATGCAGGTCTGGCCATATCGGGCCAGGAAGGCCCTGCTGGAAACGCCGACATTTCCGGTATTGACGAAGGTTTTGGTCAGTATTTGCGCGGTTTCTGGTACCACCAGGTACTTTCGACAGACGAGGCCGTAATTGGCTGGGACGACCAGACCATCAAAGACTTCGTGTATCAGTCGTGGACCTCAGCCGACGTGTTCGTTGCCGCTTTCTACTATCGTATTTTTTACCAGATTGCAGCGGCCAATGAATACATCAGGGAAACCACCAATGCCAAGCTCGATGAGCGTGGCGTGAGCGGTGCCCTTCGCACTGAAGTGGAAGGCTACCGTGCCGAAGCACGCTTCTTGCGCGCCCTCAGTTACTGGCATGCCCTCGACGTGTTTGGCAATGTTCCTTTCGTTACCGAAGCCGACGCCGTTGGCGGTTCACTGCCTCCGCAGATTTTGAAAGCCGACTTGTTTTCTTATATAGAAAGCGAACTGCTCGACATCATTCCACTGATGGCAGCCCCCCGCTCAGCTAACTACTATGGCAGGGCCGATCGCGCCTCTGCTTGGATGTTGCTGGCCAAGCTTTACCTCAACGCTGAAGTTTACACTGGTCAACCCAGGTATACAGAATCCCTCACCTACACCAAAGAGATCATCAATGCGGGCTATACCCTGGAGCCGGAGTTTAAGCACCTTTTCAATGCCGACAACTTCCTGAGCACCAACGAAATCATCTTCCGCGTGCCTTACCATGGCGTTCATACCCGCACCTACGGTGGCACCACCTTTATCATTAAGGCTGGCACCGGCGGAGGTATGACAGGTCTGGATTATGGCATTGATGGTGGCTGGGGCGGCACACGGACTACCAGCGCCATTGTGAACCTCTATAACGCCAACGATCCCCGCCGCCTGTTCTTCACCGAAGGACAAACGCTCGACATCGAAAACCTGGGCGACTTTACCAATGGCTACGCCACCATTAAGTTCAACAACCTTAAGCGTGATGGCACCGCAGGTTCCAGCCTGGAATTTGTGGATACCGACTTCCCCATGTTCCGCCTGGCCGATGTGTACCTGATGTATGCCGAAGCCGTGCTGCGTGGCGGCACCGGTGGCGACCTTGGCACTGCCATTGGTTACATTAACCAACTGAGGCAGCGTGCATGGGGCAACAGCAACGGCAACGTGAGCGAGATCAACCTTAACTTCATTTTGGATGAGCGCGCCCGTGAACTGTTCTGGGAAGGACACCGCCGCACCGACCTGATCCGCTTCGGAAAATTCGCCGGCAACACCGGTTATGTGTGGCCCTGGAAAGGCAATTCAAAAGACGGTCTGGAAGTGAACGAAAGGTTTAACCTCTTCCCCATCCCGGCTGCCGACATAAACGCCAACCCAAATCTTGACCAGAACCCTGGGTACATTAATTAAAAAACGCAATGAATATGAAAAGAATAGCAATTATCCTAAGTCTCATCTTCGGAGTGTTTTTAATCCACTCCTGTGAGCCAGAAGAACTTATTACCCTGGATCTTTCCAAGACCGTAAGTCCGCAAATTACCGCACCCAGCAGTGGAAGCAGCCTTATCCTGACCGAGGAAACAATCGATGAGGTGATAAGCATTAGCTGGTCGCCGGCCAGCTACGACGCCGATTTTATTGCAGAAACCAGGTATCTTCTGCAAATGGATGTGGCAGGCAACAATTTTGCCAACCCACGCGACCTGATCGATACGGGAGGCCTCATTTACACAACCACCCAAGGTGCTGTCAACACCCGCATTATTGGAATGGGGTTTGAGCCTGAAACAGAAGTAACCCTCGAATACCGAGTACTCTCCTTTATTACCAGGGAATCGAACGCAACTTATGCCTATTCCAACCCTATTACAATTACATTCAAAACATTTAAGCAATCGGAACCTGAAGTGAGTATGCTATGGGTACCCGGGGCTTATCAGGGATGGAATCCTGGAGCTGCACCCAACGTGTATTCTCCAACTGATAACAAAATCTACAATGGGTATGTCCATTTTCCTGCTGAAACCACAAGTCTTGAATTCAAGTTCACTTCTGACCCTGATTGGAATCATACCAACTATGGATTTGGCGGACCTGGAGTACTTGATACAGACCCGGGGGCCTCAAATCTTACCGTATCAGAAACCGGAACTTGGTATTTCACTGTAAATACAGACGATTTGACCTGGTCAGGTGTGAAAAGAGATTTTGCCCTTATAGGTTCGTTTAATGAATGGAACGCCGATGCTCCCCTTACTTGGGATAATAGCAATAAGGTATTTACCATAACCATGAATTTTGCCGCGGGAGCTGCTTTTAAGTGGAGAGCAAATAATTCTTGGGACTTTAATTTGGGTATAGACACCCCAGATGATGGTACACTTGTGCCTAATGGCGGAGACATCATTATCGAAGAAGCAGGAAACTATACAGTTATCTTGGATCTTTATAAAGTGAAACCTACCTACGAGGTAATTAAAAATTAAACTTTCATTACCTGAACTTTTTTCAAAAAGCTGTCCCGAATTTGGGGCAGCTTTTTTCATTTCATCAAAATCGCAGTGCTCACTTTTTGCCTAAATAATTATTTGGAAAGGACTTCTAAGGTGTCTCGACCAAAAAAATACGGTTAAAAAAATAAGAAAAATCATACTTCAAGATGGTTACCCTGTAGTCCCAGTACTTATAACTCACAGGCCGATGCGAAGGGAGAAGTTAAAAGAAGAAAAAGCCACTCCGAACCGGGTGGCTTTTTCTTTTCAATCACTAAACATTTTTTTCTTAAATCTATCTTATGGCTTGAAATTTGTTGAAAAAAGATATAATTTGCCAACCAAAAACAGGTACCTATGAAACCAGAAAAGAT
>JAWLCS010000040.1:0-28063 GCA_041687035.1 Bacteroidales bacterium | reverse complement strand
TCCACTTCGGTAAACTGGTTGCCCACCAGCTTGCCGCGCGAAATGGCTGTGTTGCCAATGGCAGGACCACCTTCGGCAGCGTAGGCAATGTAAATCCACTGGTTTTCAGCATAGTTTGGATGCAACACCACATCGAGCAACCCGCCCTGCCCGTGGGCCCAAATAGCAGGTAAGCCTTGTATTGGCTCGGGCAGCAGTTGCCCGTCTTCGAAAATGCGCAGCCTGCCCGGGCGTTCTGCAATCAGAATGCGGCCATCGGGCAAAAAGGCCATTCCCCAAGGGTTTTCAAGTCCCGTTGCCAGGGTGTCGATGGTAAAACTCAGCGCTTCGCTGTCAATCAGATCAGCGGGCGGTTCCTGTTCTTTTGCCTTGCATGAAAGCATGGAAAGCGAAAGAATCAAAATTAAAAGGGTTCTCATGTTTTTTGGTTTTTGAAAAGGTTTTCTATTAAAGTCAACCGGAGAAAAATGCAATTGTTTATAAAGTTCGGCAAAATATCCATTAAATCAAAGCACTCCTTTCGTTTGGGTGTTAAAACATGAAACCTTGAAATGTTATTCAAACAAGCCGCTAACCGACAAATACCTTTCGCCGGTATCGTAGCAGAAGGTCAGTATTCTTGCTCCCATGGGTATTTCCGGAAGTTTTTTTTGAACCGCAGCAAGCGATGCCCCGGAGGAGATACCTATCATCAGGCCTTCGTGCAAAGCTGCTTTTCGGGTAAAGTCGAAAGCTTCTTCCTGGCTGACCGTAATTACGCCATCGAGCAGGCTTTTGTCGAGCACCTCTGGAATAAATCCGGCCCCAATGCCCTGGATGGGGTGTGGCCCGGGATCGCCTCCACTGATAACCGGCGACAGGGCAGGTTCTACAGCAAAAACTTTCAGCGCGGGAAATTTCTCCTTCAAGACCTGGGCAACGCCTGTTATGTGTCCGCCGGTGCCAACGCCCGTAATCAGGTAATCGAATCCTTCAGGAAAATCATCAATTATTTCAGCGGCGGTTTTTTCGCGGTGTACTTTTGGGTTGGCGGGATTTTCAAACTGACGTGGCATCCATGCACCCGGGGTTTTCTCCAGCAGGCTGGTGGCCTCTGCAATAGCGCCTTTCATGCCTTTTTCGCGGGGCGTAAGCACAAACTCGGCCCCAAATACCATCATCAGCCGTCGCCGCTCAAGCGACATACTTTCGGGCATTACCAGGATCACCTTGTAACCTTTTACAGCCGCCACAATAGCCAATCCAATACCTGTGTTGCCCGAAGTCGGTTCGATAATGATCCCGCCGGGTTTCAGGGCACCACTTTGCTCTGCATCCTCAATCATAGCAAGGGCTATACGGTCTTTAATGCTTCCACCCGGGTTATTTCGCTCAAGTTTTACCCATACCTCATAACCAGAAGGAAAAAGACGGGTCAGTTTCATATGAGGCGTTTTTCCTATCAGTTCTGTGATGTTATTTGCTTTCATGCTTGTTAGTTTAAATGATTGAATTGTTTGTTTTATTTCCTTTGCGAATCTTCACTTCACTTTTGTGATAAACCATAGAGAAAGGAGGCACGCTTTCTGTAAGCCATACGTTTCCGCCAATTACCGAATCATGACCAATCACCGTTTTTCCGCCAAGCACGGTGCTTCCGGCATAAATGATCACATTGTCTTCAATGGAGGGATGACGCTTTGTTGAGGCCAGCGACTTTTCTACCTGCAGGGCGCCCAGGGTTACGCCCTGGTAAATTTTCACATTGTTGCCAATGTCGGTGGTTTCGCCAATGACTACCCCCGTGCCGTGGTCAATAAAGAAGCTGTCGCCGATGTTCGCCCCGGGGTTAATGTCAATACCTGTCCGGCCATGCGCATACTCAGAAATGATCCTGGGTAATACGGGCACTTTTTGCTTCACCAGCTGGTGTGAGATCCGGTAAACGCTGATGGCATAAAACCCCGGATAGGCATGAATGACTTCCTGCACACTTGCTGCAGCAGGGTCAAACTGGTAAATGGCTTTGGCATCCATGCGCAGCTTGCTGTAAATGGCCTGCAGGGCATTGAAAAAATCAGCAACAATTTTTTCCGGCTCCTCTTCTAGCAATGGTTTAATAGCGTAGAGCAGCTTTTTCAACTGCAATTCGCTTTCGCGGAAACGCAAGGAATAGGCATCGGTGCTGCGTGGCACATCCAGCGGAAACAAAAGTTGAAACATGTCATTGATAAAGCGGTTGCTATCTGTCTTGCAAGGCATATGGCATGGTTCGGAGGTGTTGTCGTGGTAAAGCGTTTCAATAAAGGCTCTGAGATTTTCCATGATGATTCTTTTTTTTGGGTTAATAGCCAGGCACAAAAAAACCCTTTCATAGGGCAATGAAAGGGTTCTTGTTGATGGAAATACATTCAATCAAAAAAACGGCCCTGGCATTGCACCAAAGGTAGCAGCACAACAACAGGCCATATATGATTTGAATTTTGTCATTCGTATAGCTTTACTCAAAGTTAAACATAAAAAATTATTAATTTGCAAGTATAACAAAATTTTTTAACAAATCTTTTTCACATTTTCTCACTTTCTTACGCTCTCACGCTCCTGTCTTCATCGCTCACTTCTGGTTTTTGCCGATGAGCAAGAAAGCGCCTTCCTG
Organism: Bacteroidales bacterium; assembly: GCA_041687035.1. GTDB lineage: Bacteria > Bacteroidota > Bacteroidia > Bacteroidales > UBA7960 > UBA7960. The sequence goes on along the minus strand of JAWLCS010000040.1, from coordinate 25,428 downwards.
CTCGGTGGCTTCCAGTTCGGGGTCCTGGTACATCACGGCTTTGAAGCCGGCATTTTTTATCTCACTGAACCAGGTTTCCTTTTTAAACAGGCCCAGGGTGTGGATGTCGATGAGGGTTTTCAGGCGCTGGTTGTCGCGAATCAGGATAACGAAGGTGGCCTCGAAGGTGTTCTCCTCAAAGCCTGGGGCATAGTTGTTTTCAACAAAAGTGACCTCGATGCCTTTATCTGAAACGGTATCGACGGTGGTACGGTTCTGCGGAAATTTTTCCGGGTCATAGGCCACGATTACCAGCAACAATCCCTTGGGGTTCAATAATTTTCTTGCATTGCCGAACACCTGCTGCATTTCTTCGGGAGAGCGCAGGTAGTTTATGGAGTCGGGGATAATGACCGCATCGAAGCGGTTGTTGGTACTGAAGGAACGCATGTCGCCGGTAAAATACCGGCATTCGGGGTTTTTCTTTCGGGCGCTCGTAAGCATGTCGGCACTAAGATCTACACCCGTCACTTCGAAATGATTCTTCAGGTGAAAGTCCATATTGCCTGATCCGCAGCCCAGGTGCAGCAGGGTTTTGGTTTTGTGGGTTTCGTGCTCACTGATTTTTGCCACCACATAGGCCGATAGCGGCTCATAGTCGCTGGTTCCGCTTATCATTTCCCAAACCCACTGGTAGTCGGTGTATAGCTGCCACTCACTGAAGGTGTCCTTTTGTTTTTTCATGGTGTCAGGTTTTAAAAAAGAATATTGCCCTTAAGCAAAGGTAGTACCTAATGCGCAATTTTTAAACCTGTGACACATAACGAGTGTCTTAAGAATTAATCCCGGCCTTTGTCAGCCAATGTATAAGCAGTGCTTCGGCCTCCTCCCGGCAATTTTTTCAGGATTCCCTTTTTTATTAAATCCTGAATGTCTCTTAAAGCGGTGTCGGTTGAACACTTATTAATTTTGGCCCACTTGGTGGTAGTAAGATTACCTTTAAAGCCTTCCAGCAATAAATTCAAAACTTTTCGCTGTCGTTCGTTTTCTGTCTTTTCCACATTTTTTATCCAGAACCCGTGTTTGAAAATCACTTTTCCCAGCAAATGTTCGGAGTTTTCAAGGGCTTTTTGCAGGCATTTCAGAAACCACACCAGCCAATCGGTTATATCCAGGTTGCCTTTCTGGGTTTTTTCAAGGATTTCGTAGTAGGATTTTCGTTGCTTCCTGACTTGGACTGACATGGAGTAAAATCGCTGCGCCTGATTGTCGGACCGTGCGAGAAGCATATCGGTAATGGCCCGTGCAATGCGTCCGTTTCCATCTTCGAAAGGGTGAATGGTCAAAAACCACAAATGGGCAATTCCTGCCTTAATAACCGGCTCAATGGAGTGGGTTTCGTTAATCCACTTCAAGTAGGCCAGCATTTCCTTTTCAATACTTGAGGACTCAGGTGCCTGAAAGTGTACTTTTTCTTTTCCAAGCGGCCCCGAAATCACCTGCATGGGCCCCGTGGAATCGTCTCTCCAACTGCCGGTTACCACCCTGTACATTCCACTATACCCTGTTGGGAAAAGGGCTCTTTGCCAGGAAAACAATCTTTCCCTGGTCATTTCCTTTTGGAAATTTCTGGTGGCATCAAACATCATGTCAACGACTCCATCCACATTTCTGTCGGAAGGAATCATACCCGAAATTTCCAGCCCAAGCCTGCGTGCAACAGACGACCTGACTTGCTGATTATTGAGCTTTTCGCCTTCAATTTCTGAGGTTTTCAAGACATCCTGCGTGAGGACCTCGAAGTTTGCCTGGGTTTGAAGCTGAAATCCCAGGGCACTCATTTTGCCAGCCAGGCGGCCCTGCAAGTTTCTTACCGTTGAAAGCAAGGGCAAGAGCTTACTTTCATCCCACTCAAAATTTGGCCATCGGCTATTTTGATAAACGTACATGACTATTCTCCGCAAAATTTGCGGTAAATATACAGTGTTTTCTCCGCAAAAGCAAGTTATTCTCCGCATTTTTTGCGGGGAATAAGGCGGTTTTTCTCCGCAAGGACAATAAAAAACGCCCCCAATGAATATAGGGGGCGTTTTTATTTTTCACGAAAGTGGAAATGTTTATCTCGGCTTTAAAAAGCTGATCACCTCTTCGTTAAAGCGCCGATAGTTTTCGAACTGCAGGAAGTGCCCGGTTTTTGGCAGCATTACCAGCTTGCTTCCCTTAATGGCCTGGGCGCCCACATTGGCCACATCGATGGTTGGCCCAGGGTTGAGGAAGCGGTTGGGAATGAGGTTATCGTTCTCGCCAAACAAGATCAGTGTGGGTTGAGTGATTTTGTCGAGGTGGTCGATCACGGGTTCATTAACCATTCCATTGACTGATTGCACTACGGCATAGCTGTATGCTTCGAAGTCGTCGGCGCTGCGCATGGCAATGCGGTCGGTAATCATAAACTCGGCATCGGCGGGCAGCTCGTAGAAATTGTATGCCAGGTTCGATACAATATCTTCCACACGGGTTAGCATTACGCCGCGCACGGTCATTACATTGCGAAACCACTGCTTCTGTCCTTCGGTGAAGCGTTCGAAGCCAGCTGGTGCGGCCAGTATAAGGCGCTTCACCCTTTCGGGATGCTTCATGGCGGCAACCATGCTTATTTGTCCGCCCATGGAGTGGCCTGCCAGCACGGCGTTTTCCAGCCCCAGTTGATCCATGAAATCCACAATTATTTCGGCGTAAAAGCTCATCATGCCGCTGTGAGACTCCTTGCCGGAGTGTCCGTAGCCGGGCAGGTCGATGGCAATGCAGCGGAAATGGCCTTTGAGTTCTTCAATGTTCTTTTTCCAGGCCGGCAGATAAGAGCCCAGGCCATGAATAAAGATGATGGTTTCACTTCCGCGGCCTTCGTCCACGTAAGCCAGGCTGCGCCCGTCGCTCAGGTTGGCATAATGCACCTGGTAGGGATATTCTATTTCGCTCAGGCTCGAAAGCTCCGGGAGATCGTTGTAAGGGTGCCATTGTTTTGGGTTCATGGTCTTACATTGGTTAAAAAGTATGAGGGGCGCGAGTATGACGATAAGTTTTAACAGGTTTTTCATAGCAATGCTGAAATTTTATTAAACATTAAAACATAAGCCATTTGTACACCACAAACATAGTCCATGGGTTTGTGGGTCTCTCGCCCTGTAATCCGCCGTTCACAGGAGCGCTGTATCGGCTGTCGGCACTGTCGAAGAAATCGCCCAGCCACATATAGGCGCCGTGGAGCTCAATGCTCATAAAGGGGCCCAGGTTGTACATCAGTGCGCCATTAATCTCGGCACCCAGGAATTTCCCGCCGCCTTGCGGAGTTGCATTGCTAAGCGCTGCGGCAGTGCCTGCCTTTACGTTGAAGCGGTGAGGAATAATGCTGCGGTTGTAGTTGGCTACCGCAGCCGTAAGCCCGTAACCCATGTTCGAGAGGTCAGACACAACCGGTGTAAAGCGGTTTACCACATTGGCATGGGCAAACAGCAGGTAGGCGCCACTGTTAATGTAAATACCGCCGGGTGCGGCCCAGGTGTTGCCGGTAATGACGCCGGTATATCGTTTGTCGTCCAGGCCGTCGTCATCGCCAGAAGCATAGATAAGCTCCATGTTCACGTTGTCCTGAAGGGTCTGTCCGTAGCGGTATCCCAGGCGCAGGTTGGCGGCAAAGCCAAAGATATCGGCGGCACTGTTGAAGCCGTTGCCACGGTCGACCCGCACCAGGCCCAGGTTGTAGTTGAAATAGCCGCTCAGGAAAAATCGGTCGAGCATCATATCGGCGTTGCGCGAGAAGTGGGTGCCAATCCAGCCAATGTCGGCCTTGTAAGGGCTTGACCCGTAGCGAAAACGGAACACGCCGTTGTATTCGGTGAGCTGGCTGTTAAGTCCCTGTCCGAGGATGCTTACCCCGCCATCGCCGTTTCCGCGGTCACGCACATAGTGCGTGGTCAGGGCCGCTTTCCACAACTTGTTGATATGGGCTTCGTACTGAAACTCATACATGTCCACATCGTCGTCGCGGAAGGTGCTGTTTTCGTAAAATTTAAACCAGCCGGCCTTAAAACGGTGGAAGTCGGCATCGCGGTAGAGGGTAAGGCCCACGGCCTGGGTGCCGAAATAGTTGAGGCGGTAACCTGATGTAAGAAGTTTGTCGACGGTGGTGCGATAAGGGTTGTAAGGCGTGTCGTACATTCGCTGCAGCCCCAGGTTGATCATCCAGCCTTGTTTGGGAATCAACTCCAGCTCAATGTTTTGGGTCTGTAAGTTAACCTGGTGGCCCGACACGGCGCCTCCCTGGTTGGGTCCGGCTCCGTATGACACATCGCCCCAGGTCCAGTCAATCTCAAAGGCCATCCTAAGGGTTGCTTTCCCGTTAAACAGGTTGGGCTGGTAAATAAAGAACGGGATAAGGCGCTGCTCCACATAGGCGGTAGTGGCGGTGTCGGAGGTGGTGGTGGTGTTGCGTCCAAACATTCGACCAATTACCTGTCCTCTCAGAAAATCGGTAGTTGGGAAGAAATTGGAGGTTACGCCCTGGTTGATGTAAAACGCCAGGAATTGAAACTCGCGTTCAGCCTTTCGGGGCACATCGGTGTCGAACAGGGGAGTGGCATTTTGTGCCTGTAACAGGCCCAGGGGCAAAAACAATAAGGTTGCCAATAGTAATTTACGGTTCATCCGGGATCACTTTTAAGTTTGGAAAAGGATCAGTAAAAGCCTTGTTCCCGTGAGGGAAATTTAAAAGAAAAAAGAGGCAGCGGAATTTTCCGCTAGCCTCTTTGAGATGTTCTCTTAGTTTATTTTCAAAAACACCTGCACATTGGCAGTACCGAAAGCACCGCCCGCAGAACTGCCAAACCCTCCTTCTGCTGTGGGAGGAGCAAAACCAATATTTGGGGTGGTCTGAAGCACTTCATACTTCATGCGAACAGGGTTTTCATCTGCATAAATTTCGAAAATCCCCTCGGAGATGGCAGCATAGGGAATGCTTTGCTCCAGGGTAATGGTCCAGATGTTGCCAACACTTGACTTCTGCTGTGTGAAGGTTCCGTTGAAAGGGGTCATAACGCCATCGGCATCGTAAGATTCAACAATGTAAGTGAAGTCGGCTTTCATTTCGGCATAAATGGAGTCGGTGAAGAATGGCTCGCCCTGAAGCAGCAAGGCCACGTTAGTGCCCGAGGACTGCCATTTTCCAATAACGCCCACAGTCTGGTCATTGTCATCGTCGCCATCTTCTTTGTCGCAGGCAGCGAAACCAAAAGCTACAGCACCAATAATGAGTGCCAAAAGAAAAAATTTGTTGCGTTTCATAATTTTAATTGTTTTAAGGGTTAAGAAATTAAGTTTGTGTTTATTATTAAGACGAACAAACCCGGCCATATGCTGCCTGGGGTTAAGATTCATTTTCCTTTAATTTTTTGCGGTCAATTTTCCCGGCGTGGTTTTTCGGCAATTCATTCAGGTAAACAACGTGTTTTGGAATTTTATATTTCGCCAGCCTTCCGCTGCAGTATTGTATGATTTCTGCGGCCGTTACCTTCATGTCTTTTTTGATCACAATAAAGGCCTTGCCTGTTTCGCCCCACTTGGGGTCGGGCACGCCGATTATGGCAACTTCGTCAACGGCAGGATGCTTTCTCAACAGGTATTCCACCTCGGCGGGGTAAACGTTTTCAGCGCCCGAGATGTACATGTTCTTGATGCGGTCCACCACATAAACGAAGCCTTCCTCGTCCATTCTAACCAGGTCGCCGGTATGGAACCAGCCGTCCTTAATGGTTTGTGTGGTGGCTTCGGGGTTGTTCCAGTAGCCGGGGGTAACGGTGGGGCCTTTAAGCAAAAACTCGCCCACTTCGCCTAAAGGGACGTCAAGCTCACGATCATCCACAATGCGCACTTCGTAATAAAAGTTGGGCTTGCCAATGCTTCCGGCCTTGCGGGTGGCATCCTGGTGGTTGAGCGACATCACATTAGGGCCCACTTCCGTCAATCCGTATCCCTGGCGGATAAAAATACCCTTTTTGTGCCATTGCTCAATAAGGGGTATGGGCATGGCCTCGCCGCCCACAATAAAATACCGCACTTTTTCAAGCTTGACTTTTTCGTAAAGCGGGTCGTCTTGCATCAGCTTAAGCATGGTAGGCACGGCCCAGAAAATGCTCATATCTCTTTGGTCGAGGGCTTTTAGCACAGCCCCGGCATCGAAAGAACGCATCATGAGGGTGTAGGCGCCATGATGCAGAAAGGGCGTTTGCAGCACATTCCAGCCACCGGTGTGGAAGGGGGGCGCACAGTTGATGCTGCGGTCAGCGGCCGTAAGGTCGAGGCGCATCTGGGTGTTGATGCTGTTCCAAAACATCATTTTGTGGGTGTAGATGCTCCCTTTCGGGAAGGCGGTAGTGCCGCTGGTGTAAATGATAAACACGGGGTCATTCTCATCAACGGGCACATTTTCAAATGCTGTATCTTGCTGTTTTTGCAGGAAAGCATCCGAGCGTTTGGCAAATTCTTCGAGCGACAGTACTTTGGTAAGTTCGCCCAGGTTGTTTATGTTCTCAAGCTTTTCGCGAAATTTTTCTTCCACGAAAGTGATCTTTGGGCTGGCATCGCCAAGCATGAACTCCAGCTCACGCGAAGTGAGCCGGTAGTTGAGCGGCACAATGATAATGCCCGATTTCTGGGCTACAGCCAGCAGGGTAATGTATTCGAGGCAGTTTTCGGCGAGCACGGCCACGCGGTCACCTTTTTTCAGCTTCAGCTCATCGATAAGCCAACCGGCCATATAGTTGCCAAGGTTGTGCAGCTGTCCGTAGGTAGCTGCGCGGCCGGTTTCATACTCCTCCACGGCAACCTTTTGGGGTTGGTACATGTTCCAGCGTCCAAACCAGTCGATCCAACTCATGAGGCTTTTTTCTTTTGGAAGATTAACAAAATGAAAGCAAGCAATGTTGAAACCACAATGGCAGTTGATGAAGCAATGGCCGGGTTTTTTACGGGACCGACCAGGAACTGGTTGAAGAAACCAAAGTTCCAGCCGGCTTCGACCAGGGGCTCCAGCCCAAAGAATACGGTAAAGTGCACGACTACCGCAGTGACCGTTGCCGCAAACGGAATATGGGTTTTGATATCCTTCACAAAAATCCCGAAAATCACTGGGATAAAGGCTGCTGAGAAAAAGGCATACACTCCGTTTTGTGCCAGTATGGCTACACTCAGGTTGGGATTCAGTATCTGCCCGCGGGCGATGAACCAAGCCACCACGCCAAGGGCAATAATGGCCATCTTGTTAATGCGAATCTGGGTAACATCTGAAAGTTTGTTTTCTCCAACGAGTGGCTTAATAATATCAGAAGTTATTGAAGTGCTCACCGATTGTATCAATCCCTCAAGGGTTGACATACCTGCCGACATAAGTCCAAGTACGACCACCAGGCCAACAACCACTGCCAGGATATTGCCTGCAAACAACTGTACCACATACACCGGAATGATTTCATCATTTTTCATGGGCACCCCATCGATGCTCAGGTCGGGAAAGGCCATACGGGCATAGAGCCCGGCAAATACCACAAAGAAGAAGATCAGCTCAACCACTATGGCTGTTACCAGGAACTTGTTCACATCGCTTTCCTTTTTCAGCAACAGTGACTTGGTGATAATATGTGGCTGTACTACTATGGCAATACCCACCACCACCTGTGCAAAAATGATCTCATAGAAGTTACGAAACAGCGGGCTGCCGGGGTTGGTGGGTGTTGTAAGGGCCGGATCGATCTCTCGAAGCTGGGCAAAGAAACCGCCAATGCCGTCGCCAAAGAATTTAATGCCACTGCCCAGCAAAATAAAAGCCACGACCAGCATTATCAGAGCTTGTATGGTATTGGTGTATACCATTGAGTTGGCCCCGCCAAACATCATATATCCAAACACAAATACCACCACGCCGGTAAGCACCCAAATGGGGTCGGCATTTATGGCTTTTGAAATAACACTTACAATGGCCACAAGAATGAGCACAATAAAAGTGATCAGCAGCAGCGATAAGAATGCCATGAACAGGGAGTATGGTTTGCTGTTGTAGCGCTTGCCGATCCACTGCGCCAAGGTCAGGGCCTTGACGGTTTCACCGTATTTTCGAAAACTTTTGGTGAGCAGGGCAAGACTGGCCACAGCCGCTATTGGTAATGCAATACCATAGGAGATCACCCCGCTGATACCAAAATTGGCAATCAAGCCAGGGTTGATTACGAATGTGGCGGCACTGGTCATGGCAGCAGCCAACGAAAGACCTACTGCATAGGGCGAAAACAGGATGTTGCCCAAAGCGTAGTCAGAAATATTCTTTATTTTGCTGGCGCCCTTGATCACAAAAAACAGGACCACTGCCATATAAAGCAGTATCAGTATCCATGCGCCGGTAACCTGTGTTGCAGTTGCCAAAATTTATTTTTTTAATGTTAGTACCTGAAGGCTGCGCTGGCAAAGGCAAGTCCACCGCCTGAGCCGATAAAGAATAGCAGGTCGCCCCGCTTCAGTTTGCCGTTTTTATATATTTCATTCAATGCAAGGGGTATGCAGGCCGAACCAGTGTAGCCGTAATGATGCATCACGGTGGGTGCCTTTTCGCGGGGCACGTCCAGGCGATCCATGGTTTCCCAAATGCTGCTAATGTTGATTTGGGTGAGCAGGTAATGATCCACATCGTTGGGCTTAACGCCAATTCGTTCGGCCAGGGTATTGGCCATCATGCTCCACATCTCCGGGTTGAGTTCTTTGGGGAATTTATGTACGAACTTCAGCAGGTGGTCTTTTTCATCTAGCACTTCCTGGTTCAGGGGCAGCTTGCTGCCTCCGGCATAAATGCCCATATGCCCATAGTATTCGCCTTTGGTAATGAGCTGGCTGGCCAGGTAACCGCGGCCTTCTTCTTCCGAAGCTTTCAGCACCACCGCGCCTGCCCCGTCGGCAAAAAGGGTCACGGTTTTTTTGTCGGTCATGTTCAGGTATTTGCTCATGGCATAGGCGCCAACCACCACAACCGTATTGTAATTTACATCTGAGCGAATGTACTTGGCTCCTGTATCCAATGCAGTTACAAAACCAGCGCAGGCGGTGTTAATGTCGAAGGTGCCGGCATTGACAAGGCCGAGCATGTGCTGCACTTTCGAGGAGGTGGAAGGGCTCACGTATTCGGGGGTATCGGTCGAGATAACCAACAGGTCCACTTCTTCGGGCTTTACCTTGCCATCGGCCAGTGCCGCTTTTACGGCTTCTGCAGCCAGGTCGGCCACCGACTGATCAGGGCTGCACCAGCGACGCTCGTAAATCTGCACATTCTCGGCCAGCCATTCGCTCACATTTTCACCCAAAAGCTCATCGAAATAGCTGTTGGGCACCACCCTGTTGGGAACATAAGCGCCAATGGAATGTATGATTGCGTTTCTCATCCCGTTTTGTTAAATGGTGATGCCCCCATCAACGCTGATCACGGTGCCGTTGATAAAACCGGCCTCATCAGAAGCCAGGAAGGCATAGGTGGCTGCAATTTCTTCGGGGGTTCCCAGGCGGCCCACCGGGGTTTTGTCTTTCATGCCCTGCAAAATGTTATCGGGCATTTTGGCCACCATTTCGGTGGCAATGAAGCCGGGCGCAACCGCATTAACGGTTATGCCCTTGCGGCCCAGTTCGCGGGCTAGGGTCTTGGTCATGCCAATCACACCGGCTTTGGAAGCCACATAATTGGTCTGCCCGAAGTTGCCGTAAAGCGCAACAACCGATGAGGTATTGATTATGCGGCCGTAATTCCTGGAAACCATATATTCTGAAACGGCCTTGGTGCAATAAAACACCCCGCTCAGGTTTACATCAATAACCTGCTGCCACTGCTCGGGGCTCATCTTTTTCAGGCTGCTGTCGCGAGTAATGCCAGCATTGTTAATAAGGACATCGATACGCTGGTAGGTGTCATAAACCTGTTTTGCGGCGGCCTCCACTTCATCCCATTTTGCCGTATTTACTTTTACAAAACGTGCATTGCCTCCATTGTTCTTGATGTCTTTTACCAAGTCCAGGCCTTTTTCTTCGTTCAGGTCCCAAATCACCGCATTGGCGCCTTCGGCCGCAAAACGAAGGCTGGCTGCTTTTCCGATGCCATCGGCACCACCGGTAATGATTACTACTTGTTCCTTAAAACGTGTCATATTGTATGTGATTTTTTTCGTTCCACAATCATTGAAATGCCCTGTCCGCCGCCAATGCAAAGTGTGGCGAGGCCGCGTTTGAGGTTGCGGCGCTGCAGTTCGTAAAGCAGGGTAGTGAGCACGCGTGCACCTGATGCGCCAATGGGGTGGCCCAGGGCAATGGCGCCGCCGTTCACATTCACCTTGGCGGGATCGAGATCGAGGTCTCTGAGCACAGCCAGCGACTGCGCGGCAAAGGCTTCGTTGGCTTCCACCAGGTCGATGTCGTTTATGGTAAGCCCCGCTTGCTTCAGCGCCTTACGTGTGGCAGGCACCGGGCCATACCCCATAATTTTTGGGTCGAGGCCGCAGGTAGCAAAAGTAACAATACGAGCCAGGGGCTCCAAGCCGAGTGACTCGGCCTGTCTTGCACTCATTATCACCAGCATGGCAGCTCCGTCGTTTATGCCGCTGGCATTGCCGGCCGTAACCGTACCGTCTTTTTTGAATGCGGGGCGCAGCTTTTGCAGGCCTTCAATGGTAAGGCCATGCCGCGGAAACTCGTCGGTGTCGGCCATTATGGGGTCGCCTTTCCTTTGCGGAATTTCCACCGGTACGATCTCATCCTTAAATCGGCCCGCTTTCTGAGCCGCTTCGGTCTTGTGCTGGCTGGCCAAGGCGAACTCGTCTTGCTCCTGCCGGCTGAGACCCCATTTTTCGGCAATGTTCTCGGCTGTAACGCCCATATGGTAATTGTTAAACACGTCGGTAAGACCATCCAGAATCATGCTGTCGATCACCTGCCCATCGCCCATGCGAAAGCCAAAGCGTCCCTTGGGCAGGAGGTAAGGTGCGTTGCTCATACTCTCGGTGCCACCGGCCAGGGCTGCATCATAGTTGCCAAGCATAATGCCCTGTGCTGCCAGTGCCACGGCACGCAATCCTGATCCACAAAGTTGATTGATGGCCATAGCGGGGCTTTCCTGCGGAACACCCGAATGAATGCCGATCTGCCGTGCCAGATTTTGACCGAGGCCGGCAGATAATATGTTTCCTACAATGGTTTCTCCAATGAGCGCCGGGTCCAAACCGGCACGCTGCAGCGCAGCTTTTGCGGCAATGGTGCCCAGTTCAACGGCCGAAAAGCCCGAAAGCACACCGCCAAAACTACCTATGGGTGTGCGTGCGGCAGATACTATTACAACTTCTTGCATATAACTTCCTTTTGATCAGGTTATAGAATTCAGCATACAAATTAATTAAACCTTCCTTCCAAAGGAAAGCTGATACAAGAAATAAATGGGTGCGACTTTTAAAAAATTAGTGTTTGTTTTTTTGTTAATTAGCTGATTTACTTAATTTATTAAACAAAAAAACGTGGTGCGATTTTTTCAGGCGGGTTTTTGAAGAGTTCGTGGTTCAGGCGATCGAATATTTCCACATCGTGCATCCGCAGGTCATTGCACAGTTCGCGAAGCAGATAAAATTTATGAGGGTCGGTGAGGCAGGGCAGGGCCGATTCGTAAAGGCTGTTGTAAAGTTGATCCTTTGTAATGGCCAGCTGTTTATAGGATGCCAGTTGGTGCATCCACAACAGGTTGGGTATGTAGCCTGCCCGTTTCTGTGCTTTCTTGTCTTTTTCGAGCAATTTATATCGGCGCACCAGGGCCAGTATGTCGCGGTATTTTTCGGTTGCCAGCAATGCCAGCATATAAGAGGAAAAGAACAGGTGCCAACGGTGCTGCATGATTTCCACCTTGTCGGTTTGCAGGGCGGTATGCGCATAGCTGACGGCTTCAGCAGCCCGCCCGTTGCGCCAGAGCGTCTGCAGGTAGTAGGCGATAAAACCGATACGGGTATGCGGGCTGCTTGATTTTTTCAGCTCCGGAAAAGAACGGTTGAGCAATTGAAGGGCCCCAATGTATTTACCTCTTCTGAGCAATACAGCACAAAGATTTACCAGGTAATACAGGTAATCGTTGCTGCGGTAACGGATAGAAAGATAGCCGTAAGTTTCGGCCAGATCGAGTTCGTTGTGGCGCGAGTGAACCAGCAGGCGATTGGCATAATAATTTGCGAGGATGCGGGGAGAATATAACTGGCCTTTTTTGAAACGCTTTTCCAGGTGTTCAAAAATTTCAATCAGCCGATGGTAATCCTTGTAGTTGTAGTACAAAAACACCAGCCTCACCACCGCCAGGTAGCGGTTCAGACCATCCAGATCTTCATTGTAAAACACTTCGAGCAGCCATTTTTCCCATTGGGCCGCTTCTGTGTCGTATTCGGCATATTGTCGAACTATGTCGCGTGTGGCCTGGTGCAAACGCTGATTGATTGTGCGCGAACGCTCGTACTCCTCCCTGAAGTTTTCGAGAAAGCCGCCTGCTATCTCGTAATAATCCTGCCGCATACGTATGAGCAGGAAGTTCTGATAGTTCTGCACAAGCTCGTAAAACCGAATGAAATAGAAGCCGGTGGGCTGGTATTGCCTGATATTCCGAATGATTCTTTTTTCGTCCCCCGAATCCAGTGCATCGGTCATGATCTTTCGGTCCATTTCGCTGAGCCATTCAAAGAAAACATCCACATTGATGGCATCGAGCTTTTCGGTGATCCACTTTTTCAGGTAGGAGTATTTGCGCTTATCCGTTTTTAAGGAATAAGGCTTAGTTTGACCCGGGTGATGACTGTTGTGGGCAATGGTTTTGAGCAGACGGATGTTTTCGGTATCCTGAAACTGGTGAATGCCCAGAAGGTACTCAGCCTCAAAGGGGAGGAGTGTGGCTGCAAATTCGGAGAATTTTTTCAGGGGCCGCTGCATAAAACCCGTTTTGTTATAAGGTATAAATATATAAAAAACCTTTATGGCAAACCAGTCCAATTCATTAATTTTCTAATTTTAGAAAAAATTTAAATTAATGTCTTCTTTTCAAAAAACGACTCACTTATGAAAAGAGCGGTTGTAACGGGAGGTGCCCAGGGCATTGGCAAGGCCATTGCGCTAAAGCTGATGCAGGAGGGTATATTTGTTTTTGTGCTGGATATTGACCAGGAGGCCCTGGAAGATTTTTCCGAAGAAGCTTCCCCAAAAGGGTTGTGCTCGGCCATTGTTTGCGACGTGGGAGATGAGGCTTCGCTGAAAGCGGCTGTTGATCAGTGCCTGGAGGGCCCGGAAAGTATTTCTTTTTTGGTTAACAATGCCGCCATTTCGGCCAACAAAGCGGTGGAAGAACTCAGCTTGGATGAATGGAACCGTGTGCTGGCGGTTAACCTCAGTTCTTATTTCCTAACGGCAAAATATCTGGCACCGGCCTTGCGTGCTTCAAAAGGAGCCATTGTGAATTTGTGCAGCACTCGGGGTTTTATGTCAGAACCCGGCACCGAGGCATACTCGGCCAGCAAAGGTGGAGTTTTTGCTCTGACGCATGCCCTGGCCATAAGCCTGCAACCCGATGTGAGGGTAAATTGTATTAGCCCCGGCTGGATTGACACCGATGCCTGGCAGAAAAAAAGCAAGAGGAAATTTAACGATTGGCCGCCCGAAGAACACCTTCAGCACCCGGCCGGACGCATTGGTAAACCCGAAGACATTGCCGACCTTGCCTGGTTTCTTTTGTCAGACCAGTCAGGATTCATTACCGGGCAAAACTTTTTTTGTGATGGCGGGATGACACGGAAAATGATTTACCGCTAAAGGCAAATATCAAAACAACTTTTTCTCTTCAGCCTGGATGACCTCCATATTGGTGCCACTGTATACAAAAGCCACTACCGAGCAAAAGGTCTCTTTCCAGCCTGTGTCGAGCACCAGGCTGTAGTTCTTCATAAAAACCTGGTCGGTGCTGGCCCCATCGTCGCTTAACTCTTCGCCCCAGGCACCGTTAATATCGGTACGCAGCACGTGCATGTGATAATAGTTATCCTGTATTCCGTTGGGGTACTGTGGGTCGTTGGTTTGCTGCGGCGACATGATATTGTCTTCCAGCAGGAATGCTGCAAGATATAATGGACCTTCAATATTTTCCAGGGCAGTGGTTTTTATGGCCACATTTAATTGCCGGCTCATCATATCATAGCTGAGGCTGATTTCGATGCCTGCCTGCGGGTCTTGCTCGAGTATTTGCGAAATGGCACCACCCCAGGCCGAGGGGTTTTGTATTCTGTTTCCAGAGAACTCTTTCCGGTTTACCATTCCCACCGGGTTGGCCGAGATGCCAAAATAGGAGTTTATGTCGTTTCCGGCCGCAGTGCGGTAATCGGCAATGAAGTGCGGTGCGGTGGTGCGTGCAAAAAAGCCGGCATGTATGCTTACAATGACCAGCTGATCGCCAAAGAAGGCCTTCAGGTCGGCGGCTTCCAGGGCTCCTGCCGGGCAGTTGGGGCATTGGTGACCGGTAAATTCTTCGAGCAGCACCTTGCGCACTACCTCTCCGGTTTGGCCATTACCGTCTGGGCCGATCATGTATGGCTCTTCGATAATGTCGCAGGCCAGCACAAGGAAAAGCAAGGCCAGTAAAACAGAAAACATGGGTATGAATATTCTGATCTTCATGCTAAATACGATTTAAAAACTGCTGGTTACGCTGAGCATAAAACCGTTGGAAGCCGGCACCTGCCGGCAAACACCCCCCACACAAATAACACCTTCTCTTTGCCGGCCATAGCTCAGGCTGAAGCGGTTGGCGTTCTGGCTGTAGGCAGCCCCTACGGTAATATAGTGCACCCTCAGGTCTTTGTTGTCGTTGCCGTAATTATACTGGTCAGAAAACGAAAACGACCACCTGGGTGCTATACTGTATTCGGCCAGCACCATGGCCCAGTTGCCCTTGTCCTGCTTTGTGGCCAGGTGTTGCAACTCCCAGCGGATGCTGCGTCGGTCGGGGAGACGATGGGTGAAGTCGGCAATAGCAACGTGGGCATATACCATTCCTTTTTCCACGTGTCCTTCAATAACTCCCTGGTTGTAAGAAATATAGGCGTAAGAAATCAGTCCGCGCAAGTTGCGGCTGAAGCGTCGGCTGTACTCAATGTTGAAATCCTGAAAGTACAGGGTGTCGCCCGCCCTGAAAAAGTCGGAGGTATATCCCTTGGTTCCCCGCTGCCCAATGGCCGTAGTGTCGTTGATGGGCGCCTTGTGAATGGCATTTGCCAGGCTGTAATTTACCATAAGGGTGGCACCGTTTGCTCCTCCCAGAAAACTTTCGCGGGGAAGCTTAAGGGTGAGCTCGCTCATGAGTCCCAGCTCACCCTTGGGTTGTGTGGCGTAAGGATACATTCCTGAGAGGCTGTAGAGATGCTGCCGGGTGGTAGGTGGCAGATAATTAATGTTAAGGTCGTTTCCGCCAGCAGTGCGGTCGCTTTTGAACGACATATTATCGATGCGTTTGGCAGCCAGCAGCAGTCCAAAACCCTCGGTGGCCCAAGAGCCGGTGAGCGTCAGCGCATTTCCATTCTTGTAAATGAAATTGTTGCTGGCCGAAGGGTCGTTGACCTTATGGCCGTATTCGGCGCTTAGGTTCAGTGCGCCACGCAGGTAGTTGAGCCTTGCGGCGAAAGCCGCCACGTTTTCAGGCAGGTTGAAAAGGGGGTTCTGATCGCGTTGGTATTTGCTCACCACGCTGGCTCCAACCATCCACTGATTAGGGTTTTCGGCCAAAGAAGCAAAGGCTTGGTTGATGTTTAATTCGGCATCGAAACCACGAACAATGCCGGGACCCTTATCGAAGAAGAAACGCTGCTGGCCTATCAGGCCTTTCAGGGTGAGCCCATCCATCGGGCGATACAAAAGCCTTATGCCATCCATGGCATTGTCAACGCCAAGGCTGTGATCTACATACGAACGAAAGATCGTTCCATTGCCAAACTGCTCATAGAAGTTGCCCAAGGTCACCTCCAGGTTGTCCTGCTGGTAGGAAGCAAAGCGGTAGGGGATGCCATTGCCGCGGTAGGCCGGATCGTAGCCCAGTAGGGCGTTTTGGTAGCTTTCGTAGCGCATTCCCATGGTGAAACCCTGCCAGCTGAAGTTGAGGTTGGCAAAGGCGTTCATGCGAATCTTTTCGTCCACATCGGGTGCTTCAATAATGCTGTCGGGAAGGTAATACTGTGCATCGAGCTGAAAGTTGCCCCAAACGCGCGCGCCCTGCAAAAGGCCTCCACCCTGATCTTGCCCCAATGCTAGCGTGCCCTGCCATAGCACTGCTAGGGCTGCAACAAAGAAAATTTTCCTATTCATCTTCGAGCAGGGCTTTCAGTTTGTCATACATTTCCCACTCCATGCCATCCACAAAGGAAGTGTGCTGGTAAACCACCTCGCCCTTGCCGTTAACGATAAAGGTGTGCGGCACCAGGTTTACACCCATGGCCCTGCGGAATTCGCCGTTCTCATCGAGGTAAAACTCAAATTCCCAGCCACGGCCCCTAACCATGGGCAGCACATTGGCGCGTGTGCGGCTGTCGTCGGTGCTAACGGCAATCACCTTAAATCCCAAGTCTTTCCAGTCTTCGTAAATCTCGTCGATGGCCGTTAGTTCCTTTAGGCAAGGCCTGCACCAGGTAGCCCAGAAACTCAGCACATATGGCCTACCATTATTGTGAAAGGCTGAGGTGTTAATATCGCGGCCTTCAAGGGTTTTTATAACCAGCTCGGGCAATTTGCTGCCGGTTTGGGCAAAAATGCCAGTGACCGAAATCAATAAAATAAGGCTGAGTAAAATCTTTTTCATTTTTAAGAAATGCTGAATTATTTTACAATGGAAATTTTCTGATGAAGAATATCCTGGCCACTTTGTGCCCTTAAAATATATATGCCTTGTGGAAGATGACCCAGATCCAGCATATGCTCGCTGGTCAAATTCTCGCTATGGTAAACCTTTTTCCCGCCAAGGGTAAACATGCTCAGTGAGTAGATCCTTTCATTCCCCGGACGGGTTACCCTGAATTGTCCTGCCGAAGGATTGGGAAAAACCCCGAGCAGGGTTTTAGTATGGGCCATTGTTCCGGTGGGATCGAAGGGCTGCATTTCCAACCTGACCGCCTGGTGTATTTCGAGGGTTTCAGTATCTTGTACAAAAGCCAGCACGCTTAGCCGCTCCTGATTCAGCGAAAGCTCGTTCAAATCGTATTGGAAGGCAAACTGGCGGGTGGTTCCGGGTGCTTCGGGCAGCAGGGAGGTGCCGTTGGCATCGGGCAGAAATTTACGCATGACATGATAAAAGTCTTTTTCGCCGTTGGAGCCCGGGGCGGTTTCGAAGTGGACCTCATCTTCTGTAACCGAGACCAAAAGGGTAATACGATCGCTTTCCGCGAAAGCGGCAAAATACTCCAGATCGACCCTGATATTAAGCATGTCGTTTTCTATGGCGTAGGCTCCCGACAAATCAAAGCCTGCATACCTCTCCCTGTCCAGGTCTAAAATGGCGGGAGTGACATCAAAGCTGCCGCCAATAAATGTGGCTCCAATTACCGACACCGGGGTGTAAGTAATGTCGTAAAGCTCCTTGCGGGTGGTCTGGTCTTTGGGGTTGAACTGAAACAAGGGGCTGCCCTCGTAGCCAAGTGGGTGGTAATAGATCATGGCATATTTGTCCAGGTCTTTTTCTACCATTTGACGCAGGATGGGTGCCACAATGGCGCAGCTGCCGCAGTTGATGCTAGAAAAACTTTCGAGCAGGCTGAGCTGGCGTGGTGGCAAGTAGTTGTAAATGGCCACGGTTTTGCTGAGGGTATCGCTAAAGCCCTCGTTTGAGGGTGCGCCGTTAAACCCGGTAAACCAAACTTTTAGCAGGTATTCGCCGGTTTCTTCTGGCAGCCAGTGGTTTTCGGCCTGATATTGAAAGGGAAAGTACGGGTTGAGGCCGATCTGATCAAAAAAAGTGGTTTGTACCTCCTGTTCATCTACCTGGTAGTTTAAATAAACCGACTGAAAAGTCTCGTTACCAATAGACGATACATCGCCCCTGATAAGGTAGGGCTGTTGGGCTACGCTATAAGGTCCGCCATAGAAACGATCGTGCCTTAAAATGACCTGCTTTGGCGGGGCCTGCGAAGCCACCGCCAAAGCAGTGAAAACTATGCTGAGCAACAGTATAAAACGGGTTGAATGTTTTAGCATTCCGTGTGATTAAATTAACGAACGATGGAGATTCTCCTCATCGATTGACCTGCCGGGGTCAGTATCTTCAGGAAATACATGCCTGCAGGCAGTGAAGAAACATCCATCAGAAAGGATTGCCCGCTGCCTTTTTTAGAAACCACCAAGGCGCCGCGCATATCGAAGATACGCAATTCTGCTGATGTTTCTGCAGGGAAGCGGGCATTAATTATACTTGAAGCCGGGTTGGGGTACACCAAAACAGCTTGCAAAAGAAGGCTTTGGGTGCTTACGGTCGACAAGGTGGTGAAGGTGATGTCCACCGGATCGCTGGCAAGGAGCCATGGCGAATATTCACTCACTGCCTCAAGGGCCAAATAAACAACCAGGTTTTCCTCCAGCTGGTCAACAGGTTCAATGCTAATCTGGGTTTTTTCCAGGTTGATTGCGGCAGTAAAAGAAATCGCCTCCCCTGTTTCATCTATTTTGCGCATTTGCAGCAAGGTGGCTATATTTTCTGAGGTTATTTCGACTCCATCAGTATGGCGAACGGCCTGATCGAAATCAATGAGGATAACAGGGTTGAGGCTGACATTGGAGGCGCCATTTTCAATATTAAACGAGGCTTCAGGGCTGCTTGCTTTCTTAATATTGGCGGCCTGGTAAACTTCTTTGCTTTCATTCTTCTGCACAAAAATGATCACCTTGAGGTCGTGCATTTCTTCAACCTTGGTGCTTGTCATATTAAAGGTGTGTGAAATATGAAAAGCCTCCAGTGCGTTGAGGCTGGCAGTATGTCCGTTGGCTCCGGGCAACATTTTCATCATTACATGCTTAAAAGAAGTTTCGCCATTGGAGCCTACATTGCCGGTTGTTGTACCTTCGACCACGACCACATGCACCGTAGCATCCGGAAAATCAGCATAGGGAATTATGTTGGCGTCAATCATGATGTTGTTTCCTTCGGTGGTGTAAAAGCCCTCGATGGCCATAAATGCCGGGTTTTCCTTTGCTGCCAGAAAAGCAGGGTTTACGGCTGCAGATGAGGTTGCAACACGCTTGCCGTCCATAAACAGGTCGGGAACACCCGAAACACCATAGAATCCGCGGCGGGTACCGCCTTCGGCCGTGTAGTAAGGGTCGCCGGTGCCAGGCCAGTTCATCTGGTATTTGATCAGGGCCAGGTCGTTTTGGTTTTGCTGGGTAAAACCGTTAAAAAAACTATTGTTGAAGGTGAAACAGGGTGGGCAGGTAGAGCTGGTGAAGGACTCAAAAAGCGGCAAGCGCTGCACTTGCTGGTGAGGAATGTGAATGAGTTTGGATGCCAGGTTGTTTTCTTCTACATCGTCCTCTTGTTCGCCGTTGATATTCGAAACAAAAACATTGAGCGAATGGGTGCCTGGCTCAAGGTCAATCATTTCAGTGGTGGTAAACTGAAAGTTTTGAAATAAACCCAGGTTCAGGCCCGAAAAAGACTGTGTATGTATTTCCTGGTCGTCAATTTGCCAGTTCAGGTCAAAAGAGTTGATGGCCTGCAGGCCATTTGAGGTAACGGTGCCTGTTACCGCTTTTTCACCCATAAAATGAGAAGGTACCGAAATGTTGGTTACGGCCAGGTCGAAATCGGCAGGAATAACCAGGCTCACATCGTCGATGTACCAGTAGTTTATGTTGTAGCTGATTCCATTAAAGAATATGGAAAACTGCAGCTCATTGCTTTCGAGAAAATCGGGGGTGGTAATTTGAATGGCTTTGGTTTGGGCAGCAATGTTGCTGGTTACCGTTTGTGTCCAGAGGTTTACCCAAGGGCCCATTTTGGTCCGGGCCGACACGCCAATCTGGTAGTTGCCACTGTAGTTGTCGACCATATGCTTAAAAGAAAAAACAAGCATTGATGCACCAGATGCTGAAACATCAACAGATGGCATAATCAGGCGGGTTTCGCCAGTAAACTGGGGCGACCAGTTGAGTCTGAGCTCCGGTGCTGCACCGCCGGCATTTGAGGTGCTGACCAACCCCCAGTTGGCAGCCTGAGCGCTAATCGTCCAGCCAGCTGGAGGCCAGGTGCCAGAAAAACTTTCCTGAATAAAAACCTGCTGGGCCCTCAGACCCCCAAATGCCAATGCTAAAAGCAAAAAAGTAAATGCTCTCTTCATAAAGTGAGGTTTAAGAATTTTTTAGTTCCGAAAATACTTAGTTTTTCCCAAACGAAGTGGCTTATTCACATATAATCATTCGTAATTGAATTTTATTAATTTTTAAGAATCCATGAATTTTTATAAAACACTGAATTTTAGGCTTTTAATAAATGCTTCCAAAACAGGTGTTTTCTACGGTACGTTTTTTGATTAAAATGACGGAAAATACGCTTGCCTTCAGCCTGTTAAATGTCTATTTTTGTAACAGAATAAAACTTTTAGGGAATTAAGCCATAATTATGAAACATATTTTACTATTCTTTTCGCTTGTTGCCGGTATTTTTCACTTTGGGTTTTCCCAGGGCCTTGTGCTCAAAGATGCGGATGGCAACGACATTACCAATGCCACGCTTACGGTTCATGGAAGTCCTTCGGCCTCCTATTTGAAAGCCAAGGTATTTTTGTATAACGATGGGGAAGAAGCCATTGAAGTTTGGGCCAGAAAGATAGAGCAAGAAGTGTTGCCCAATACTTTCAATACATTTTGCTGGGCCGATTTCTGCTTTGATGTGGATGTTGTTGAATCGCCAAGTGGGCTTAGCCTTGCTGCCGGGGCTACAACCATTGATACCGATTTTTATGGGCAATACTATCCCGATGGCCAATCCGGGACAACCATTGTGAATTACGAATTTTTCAGTCGTAACGAAAGTTTCGAAACGGTTGGTGTTACGGTTACCTACACGGCCGATGCTACCGGTACTTCCGGCCCCAGGCTTAGCCAGGCACGCATTGCCGACCCCCGGCCGAACCCCGCGCGAGATTTTACCATATTCGACTACCAGTTGCCGCCCGATGTGCGCAGCGCCCGCCTTGTGGTGAGAAACCTTACCGGTTCGGTAGTAATGGAAACTTCTCTGGATCCTTCAGGAAGCCGCCTGAGGCTTGAAACCAGTTCTTTAAACAATGGGATTTTCCTTTATTCGTTTGTGGTAAACGAACAAGTGATCTTAACCAAAAAACTGGTTGTAAACAGGTAGTTCAAAAAAAATCTGATTTAAAAGCCGTTTGTCTGAACGGCTTTTTTTATTTTTACCAGTATAACACGTCAATTTAAGCGGAAAGCCTTTTAATTCTTTTTGATTAATCCTATCTGTTATGAGAAAATTTACTGTTTTATTACTGGTTTTTGTGCTTACCAGTTTTGTTTTGCAGGCCCAGGTTAGCAAACCAGGTGTTCCTCCAAGTTTTTCGTGGCCTGAAGAGCGGCAGCAACTTAGCTTTGAGACCATGGCCCCTGTAAATGCTACCGAACTGTTGGCTGAAGATATGATATTCGATACTATTAAAGACATTCCATGGCGTTTTGGTCAGCCCATAAATGTGAATATGGATTTGAAAAACGCCGGATCCTGGTACGCTTCAGAAAATGGCGACCGCGTTTGGCGTCTAGGTATTACATCACCCGGGGCTTTTGCCCTTTCCCTGACCTTTGATCGTTTTATACTGCCTCCTGGTGCAGAATTATACATATATCAACCCGATCGTTCGCAGGTTGAAGGAGCTTTTACCGATTTCAACAACCAGGAAGACCTATATTTTGCCACCACCCTTTTTATGAGTGATGAACTGGTAATTGAATACTATGAGCCGAACGGGGTGGCATTCCCGGGCGAGTTGAAAATTGAAAGTGTGAACCACGCCTATCGCGATCCTTTTACATATGTGAAAGCTTTTGGCGGATCGGGCTCGTGCAACCTGAATGTGGCCTGCCCTGAATCGGAAGGATGGGAAGAGCAAATCCGTTCGGTGGGCATGATGCTTCGCAACGGAAGCGCTTGGTGTACCGGAGCCCTGATCAACAATACAGGAAACGATGGCCGTCCATTTTTCCTTACTGCCAACCATTGCTATGCAACTCCAGGCTCCCTGGTGGTTTGGTTCAACTGGCAAAGCGCCACCTGTACCAACCCTTCTACACCACCTCCTTACGATGCGGTTGGCGGATTGGTTGATCGCGCGCGAAACGCTGCCTCCGACTTTTGGTTGCTCGAATTCAATAACCCCATTCCAGAGTATGTCAACCCTTTCTTCTCGGGTTGGAACCGTGCATTACCAAATAACATTTCGGAAACTATTATTGGAATACACCACCCCAGCGGGGATATCAAGAAGTTTAGCTATGCTTTGGGTGGTGTAACCAACTCATCTTACCTTGGCGCATCCGGCTCAGGTACCACCCACTGGCGTATCACCTGGAGCGGCGGCACTACCACCGAAGGCGGTTCTTCCGGATCTCCCATTTACGATGCCCAGCATAGGATTATTGGCCAGCTTCATGGTGGTTATGCAGCCTGCGGAAATACCCTGGCCGATTATTATGGCCGTTTGGGCATTTCCTGGACTGGCGGTGGCTCAACAGCCACCAGGCTCAGCGACTGGCTCGACCCCCTGGGAACTGGTGTAGAGGCCATCGATGGCTACGACCCCTTTGGCGAAACGGTAGAGGAAGTTGACAACTTCGAGGCCAATCCTATCAGCCCTTCTTCCATTGAGCTTAGCTGGGAACTCAACGAAAACCAGAACCCTGTGCTCGTGGCCTATAATACCGAAGATGCTTTTGGTATTCCCAATGGCGAATACTACCTCGGACAGGAAATGAGTGGAGGCGGCCAGGTAATTTATATTGGCGAAGCAGAAGAGTTTTTGCATCAATCGCTCGATGTGTCCACAACCTATTATTACTCTGTTTGGTCGCGCAGCGAAACCGGAAAATACTCCGAAGGTGCTTTGGCGCAAGCCACCACCCTCTGCCCGGTAATCAGCGACCTTCCTTTGCTCGAAGGCTTTTACCTGGAAGTACTGCCCTTGTGCTGGGAGCAGGAGTATGTGGAGGGCACCCTGAGTTGGCAAACAGGTGCCGGCAATGGCGCAGGCTTCCCCGAAGAGGCCTATGAAGGCACCTTTAATGCATACATTAAAGCAGCCAATGCCAGCCATTTCGGAATGACCACCCGGCTGCTTACCCC
This sequence comes from Bacteroidales bacterium, assembly GCA_041687035.1. GTDB lineage: Bacteria > Bacteroidota > Bacteroidia > Bacteroidales > UBA7960 > UBA7960. The sequence goes on along the minus strand of JAWLCS010000040.1, from coordinate 1,985 downwards.
GGTTATCGACTTTGGCGATTTTGAAATGGCCGAACTTACTTTCTATTATGCAAATGCGGAAAATGAGGAGTTGCAGGATGTGCTCAATATTTATTTTCGCGCTTCCGCGGAAGAAGAATGGCAGCTGCTTGCTGCCTTCGATGAAGATGCGCCCGACTGGACTCATGTGACACTGGAACTTCCTTTGCTGGGCAATGCCGCACAGGTGGCTTTTGAAGCAATGGCCATGGGAGGACATGGTATTGCCATCGATCAGGTTTCAATTGCCGGTTATTACGATGCATCGTTTCCGGCTCCTTCCGACCTTACTGCTTCCGTAAATGCCGAAGGTGTGGTAATGCTTATGTGGACTGCACCGGAAGTTACTGTTGAACATCCTGAACTGACCGGTTACCGCGTATACCGCAACGGTCAATTGCTTGCAGTGGTTGCCGGCGCTGGCACCCTCGCGTATTCCGACACTGGCCTTGAGTCTGGCACCTATTCATACCAGGTAACGGCAACCTACCAGAATCCCATGGGCGAATCCCTGCCTTCCGATGTTGCTGAGATTGAAATTGAACCCGCACCGACACAGTATGAGCTCATCATTGGGGTGTCTGGAAATGGTACGACAAATCCAAGTGTCGGTACCTACACATACAATGAAGGCACACAAGTCAGTCTTAGGGCCATACCCGCTTCAAACAGCTATTTTATTAACTGGCTTGAGAATGGCGAGGTGCTTTCGACCGAAACTGTGGTGATCGTTACAATGAATGAAAATCGGAGTCTTACAGCAGTATTTGCCCTAAACGAGTATGAAGTGGAACTGCTTAGCTCGCCCGAAAACGTGGGTGTGCAAACCGGTGGCGGCACAATTCAGCACGGACAGACTGCAAGCATTTCAACGTCACTGCCCCATGGGTATACCTTCATTCACTGGAAGGAAGGCAACAATATTTTCTCAACCAATCCTTCTTTTCAGGTTGTAATTAATCAAAACCGTCAGTTTGTGGTGCATTACAGCATAAATCACTATGAGGTGACTGTTGAGGCAGCCCCTGCTGCAGGCGGACAGGTAAGCGGGGGAGGTGTATTCGATTTCGGAACGGAAATAACCGTATCTGCTTTGGTTGAAGAGGGATATAACTTTGGTGGCTGGCGCGAAAACGGCCAGCTTGTATCCAACGACCTTTCTTACACTTTTGTAGTGGAAGATGACCGTGACCTGGTGGCACGTTTTAACATAAAAACCTACCAGGTGGGTCTTCAGATTACTCCCCAGGGTTCAGGGGTTGTGAGCGGTGGCGGCACCTTCGATCATGGTGCCACGGCCAACGTAGCAGCCGCCATTTATTCAGGTTACCGGTTTGTAGGCTGGGAAGAGGATGGCGAAGTGGTTTCGACCAACAACCCATACAGTTTTTCAGTGACTTCAAACAGAACCCTCCTGGCGGTGCTTGAATCCACCGCACGTACCCTGATTCTGAGTGTTGAAGGATTGGGCACCACCTATCCTCCTCCGGGTTCCTATACCTATCCCCTCAACGAAACAGTTAACGTGGCTGCCGTGGCAAACCCCGGGTGGCATTTTGTGAAATGGGAAATCGGCGATCAGGAGATTACCGATTCAAATTTGCAACTTACCATGAGTGAGGATATCAGCGCAAAAGCCATTTTCATGGAATCTGTTTCTACAGGCAACCTTGCCGACGAAAGTGAATTGCGGGTTTATCCACAACCTGCTTCAGAACAATTGATTGTCGAGTGGAATAATTTGACCGGCGATGCGGTGATTGAATTGTATAATCTGAGCGGTCAGCGCATGATCGTGGTCAATGAAAATGCCTCGAGCCAGGGTAGTCTCCAGGCCATCATAAACGTAAGCCAGCTAAAAGGCGGTGTTTATTTGCTCAGAGTTACCAGCCAGGGTAACGTCCAGGTAAGAAAAGTGGTGATAAATTAGTCTGCAAGATCATAAAAAAAGAGGGAAAGTGCCATCC
>JAWLCS010000039.1:0-30055 GCA_041687035.1 Bacteroidales bacterium | reverse complement strand
CTTCCGGGGGCTCTGGCTTGGGTGGTTTTTCCGGAATGGTTTCATCCACCCCGGTGTCTTCCACCTCCAGTTGGCGGTGAATGGAGTAATTGCGCCATTTTTCGAGCGCCTGCAACATGTCCTGCGGGAGTTCTGAATCGAAGAACATGGTTTTTCCGGTAATGGGGTGCTTAAAGCCCAGGGTTTTGGCATGCAGGGCGTGCCGCGGAAGGATATTGAAGCAGTTGTTTACAAATTGCTTGTACTTGGTAAAGGTGGTGCCTTTTAGTATTCTGTCGCCGCCGTATGTTTCGTCGTTGAACAGGGGGTGGCCGATATGCTGAAAATGGGCCCTGATCTGGTGCGTGCGTCCGGTTTCGAGCTTGCATTCTACCAGGGTCACATAGCCGAAACGTTCCAGCACCCGGTAGTGAGTAATGGCGGGTTTTCCAAATTCACCATTTGGAAACACGTCCATCACCTTGCGGTTTTTCAAGCTGCGGCCGATATGTCCGGTAATGGTGCCCTCATCGGGCAGGTCGCCCCAAACAAGGGCGTTATAAATGCGGTCGATCTTGCGGTCGAAGAAGAGCTTAGCCAGGCGTGATTGGGCCAGTTCGCTCTTTGCCACCAGTAAAATACCCGAGGTGTTTTTGTCGATGCGATGCACCAGGCCGGGTTTGATGTCTTCATTATTTTGCCGGGGCAGATTGCCAAAACGATGCACCAGGGCATTTACCAGGGTGCCGGTGTAGTTGCCATAGCCCGGATGCACCACCATGCCTGCCTCCTTATTGATTACAATAAGGTGGTCGTCTTCAAACATCACATTAATGGGGATATCCTGTGGGATGAGTTCTATTTCGCGGGGTGGGTAGGCCATTACGATACTGATCACATCGCCGGGCTTAACCTTGTAATTGGCCTTAACGGGCTGATCGTTTGCCAGGATATTGCCTGCCTTGGCGGCCACCTGCACCTTGTTGCGGCTGGCGTTCTCTATGCGCGAGGTCACGTACTTGTCGATACGCAGCAATCCCTGCCCGCGGTCAACCACAAAGCGGTAATGCTCGTACAACTCCTGCTCTTCGCTTTCTTCTTCGGGGCCTTCCATTTCCGGAAGGTCTTTTTCGTCCATCATTATGGGGATGTTTTTACCGGGCAATAATAAATCGGCCCGACTGGCTTCGGTAGCTCTGCGGGTGGGTGATGCGAAGCAGGTACATGCCATTGCTCAGGTGCCCCACATCGAGCTGGGGTGCAAACTCCTGCGACAGTAGCAGGCGCCCCTGAAGATCGAATACCTCCAGCTTTACCTCAGCCGAATGCATATCGGCTTCATTAAGTCTGATATTCAACAGGTTGCTGCGCAATGGGTTAGGAAAGAAATCTGCGCTTAGGCTGGTGGTTGGCTCATCAACGGATACCGATGCGGGCTGTCCGAAATATGGTCTGATCATCAAAGCTCCCTCGTATATGGAAGGGACCCAATCGTTTCCAACTTTATAAAAAATATTTTCGCCGGCCTGGCTGCTCGCATCGTACCCAATGTTGAGGAAGTCATCGCCCAGCTGTTCCCATCCAACATAAATGGTGCCTGAAACCGCCAGGGGCTCATCGAGATAGTAGGTCGCAAAGCCATTAAGACTGTCTTCAAAATCAGGTGTCAGCACCTCCGACTGGTAAAGGATCTCTTCCGGATCAAGGTTGCTCCATACCGTCAGATAAAACGGCTTCACATTTTCTTCGTTCAGGGTGCGGTTAAAGAAAAACTGTATCGCCTCCAGGTTGTCGCCTTTGCCCAGGGCAAACCTGTATGCTCCTTTGGCGTTTCGTCCCACCAGCCCGTAGCCGCTTTCAGGAACACCATCATCGTAGGCATAGTAATTATCGAAAATTTGATTGAAAACGATGGTGTCGTTGCGCTGGTAGTTGTCGCCGGCTACCCCTTCGCGCACCACATGAATCACCTTGAAGTTACGTTTTTCGGCAGGGGCCGTGGGCAAGGGGTTCTGAATGACAATGGGATTGGTGTGCGGCTGGTAGCTCTGGTAGCCATCTTGTGCAAAGGGTGCAATGTTCCATGTGCCGCCAGAATAGGTCCGAATGTTGTTGCCCACCTCATCCTGTATGAAATAGCGGTACGCATAATTGTAAACAATGGCGCCCAGGTTAGTGATCTTTAGTTCCAGGTTGTTTTTGAGATGGCTTTGCGGATTTACGATATAGTGGGACCACGGCATGGCCGTGTAGTTTTTGAGAATGGACTGCGCCGGGGCAGCAAAGGCAATGTCATAATAGGTCGTTTGTTGCTCGTTGCGGCCCTGATCGAGCAACACATAGTCGATGTTCCAGATGTTGTTGTTTCCGGCCATGTTGCCGGGCGTCTTTGAAGCCGTTAGCGGAAAGCTCGAATAATTTTTTATCCTGAACTGAAAGTCGTCGCGAAAAAATACCGGGTCGGTAATAGGAATGACTGCCCTTTTAAAATAAGGGAAGGTGTCGTTGGCAAATGCGCTGAGGGTTTCACCCTCTGCTCGCCAAACCGACTCCCATAGGTCAGGCACCCATTCGGTTTCGCCTTCATCGTTTTCTTCGAAATAACCAGGTGTGTGCAAGAATTCCACCACCAATGAGTCACGATCGCGCGGTGCGCTGCCTTTGCCTTGGGGTTGATAATAAAAGGTCAGCAACACATTGCTGGCGGGGCTCAGCCCGCCCAGCATGATTTGCTGCGAAGTAAGGTGGTCGGCCACAAACTGGAATGGGTTTTCTTCGGCCTCCTGGTATATCATGCCATACTGGTCGAGGGCATCGAAGGTGGCTACGCCCACGGTTTTGGGATGCACGGCAAAGCTGCTGTTTACAAAGGCAAGGCTGTCGGTCCACAGTGCCGGGTCGGGGTAGGGGCCGGGGTGAGAGAAGTCGTCGCGGAAAGGCAGCTGCACCTGCTGCAGGGCGGCCGACTTAATGCCGGTGCTGTGCTCGCTGGCGGCTTTTTGCGGGTTGCCCATCAAGGGAAGCAGCACCTCCTGGGCCATTGCCGAAGCACCCCAAAGCAACATTAACAAAAAAACGGTGAAAGCTCTATTCATGCAATTTCTTTTTTCAAAAACACCGGGCGGCGATTTTCCCCGAAAGGGGCTATCAGAACTGATCTACCGGACGGTACCACACATCGACCTTTGTTCCTTTCCTGATCAGCCCTTCCTGGTCGTATTCAGGCTCCTGCCTGTAAACCCTGGCATCTTGTCTGGAAACGTTATTTTCGAAGGTTTCATTGCCCAGCTCCAGCGAATTTTCTGTCAGGGTTTCTATCACTTCTTCGGGGCTTTTGCCGTAAAGCAATGGAATGGGCATAGTCAGCAGGCTTTCCATGTATTCGTCGAAATCGAAACGGCTGGCCGAACGGTACACCAGATTAATGGAACTTCCCGCCTGCAGGTGCTGTCTGCGTGAGGTAGGGTCGGGCGTTTGCTGGTATACGGTAGGGCTTTCGGCTTCACCATCGAGAAATTCTTCGGTACCCACGTTGAGCGAAAGAGAACTCAGGGTGGCAATGGCTTCGTTGCGGCTCTTGCCAATAAGCAGGGGTACTGCCACCATGGCTTCGCCCAGGCCCCGGCCAATGACCAGGTCGATGGCGGTGCCTTTCTCCACCAAGGTGCCGGGTTCAATGTTTCCCTGGTTGAATTTTTGCTGCAGCACCGCATTTTGTGCAATATCATGGCGGTATTCCATGTTCCCTACTTTCAGCCCGTATGCATCGAGCAAGGCCATGGCCTGTCGCATCGATAGGTCGGTAAGGTCGGGCATGGGCACCATCTCGGGCAGCACCGCTATCTTGGTAAGATAAATGGTGCGGTTTTTCTTGACTTCTATGCCCGGGGCGGGATCCTGTGCGGCAATGGTGCCCTTGGGTCGTTCGTCGTCGAAAATCGAGTCGTTGACTGTATAACGCAGGTCCATTTTTCGCAGCACGGTGGCTACCTCGCTTTCGGTCAGTCCGCTCAGATCAGGTACGGTGATGCTGCGCCCGTGAAGGGTATACACATCGAGCAGCTTGAGCATCACCCATAAAACCACGATGCCTGCGGCCGCTGCCAGCAGGGCATGGCGCAGAAATCGCTTGCTTTTTACAAAATCCCAGAATTGCATTGATGTCAGTTTATTTGCCCGTAAAAATACTAATTAATGGTGATTTTTTCGGCATTAGCCGCAAGGCCCTCATTTTTTCTTAGTTTTGCCTTTAGATTGTGGCCTGTTTGCAAATTGGTGTGCCGCACAGGCCCTGAAGCATAACATTTTGTTTTTAAAACATTTATCCTGTGAAGAAAAATATTGCACTGGTTGCCGGCGGCTTTTCGGGCGAGTATGTGATTTCTATCGACAGTGCCCGCATGATTAAACGCAACATCGATCCAGCCCTCTTTAATGTCTTCACCATTGTGATAAACCAGCAGAAGTGGGTTCACCTCGATGAGGAAGGCAGGGAACATACCGTGGATAAAAATGATTTTTCCATTGCCCCTTTCGGGGAAAAGATTGTGTTCGACTGTGCTTTTATCACCATTCATGGCACCCCTGGTGAGGATGGCAAACTGCAGGGCTACTTTGAGCTCATGGGCATTCCATATACCACCTCGGGTTTGTTGCCTTCGGCCCTGACCTTCAATAAGTTTTTCTGTAATCAACTCGTGGCACACTGGGGAATACCAGTGGCCCGCTCAGCAAAGTTTGCAAAAGGAAGCAAGCTGGAGCTCGAAGAAATTCTTTCGCGGGTCGACCTGCCAGTATTTGTCAAGCCCAATAAGGGCGGATCGAGCCTGGGCACAACCTTCGTCAGAGAAACCACCGACCTGGTGCCTGCCATTCAAACCGGTTTTGAGCACGACGATGAAGTCTTGGTAGAAGAGTATTTGGATGGAACGGAGCTGACCTGCGGGGCTTTCCGGCAAAAAGGCGCAATAAAAGCCTTGCCCGTAACCGAGATCATCAGTAAAACCGAGGCGCAATTTTTCGATTTCAAGGCCAAATACACCAAAGGTGCTGCCGACGAGATCACACCCGCCCGTATTTCGCCCGAACTGACCCAACAGGTGCAACAAACCACCGCCTTGCTTTATGAAAAGCTGGAGCTGAAAGGCATGGCCCGTATCGATTTTATCTATTCAAAAGGAACGCTGTTTTTCCTCGAAGCCAACATCACACCCGGCATGGCCGAAACCAGCATAGTGCCCCAGCAAGCTGCCATTGAAGGCATTCCAATACGGGAGCTGTTTACCATCGTTATTCAGGATGCTATTGGTGAATAAAAGGCGCAGGGGTTAGTGGTAAGGGATTAGGTATAATTATTAATTGTCAATGGTTAACCGATCCGCTTGCCAATGGAGAGCCTGACTGCCGACTTTCTCCCCTCTCATCTCTCCTTCAGAAACCTCACCAGCTTGCTGAGGGCGCGGTAGCGGTGGCTTATGGTATTTTTTAGCTCAGCAGGGAGTTCTGCAAAGGTTTGGTCATAGCCGTGGGGTACAAAAACCGGATCGTAGCCAAAGCCGCCTTCACCTTTTGGCTTAAGGGCAATTTTCCCATTCACAATCCCTTCAAATAAAAACTCCTTCCCTTCAATTATCAATGCCATAATGGCGCGGAATCTGGCTTCGCGCCGGGTAATGTGTTCCATTTCGGCCAACAGCTTGTTCATATTGTCGAGGCTGCTCTTGGCCGGGCCTGCGTAGCGCGCTGAAAATACGCCGGGTTTGCCATCCAGGGCCATTACTTCCAGGCCGCTGTCGTCGGCAAAGCAGTTAAAGCCGAATCTCTCAAAAACAAAGCGGGCCTTGGCCAGGGCATTTTCTTCCATGCTGGGCCAGGGCTCGGGGATGTCGTCATGGCAGCCAATGTCGGCCAAGCTCTTCAGTTTGAACGCTGGCCCCAGGATGGCGGCTATTTCGTGCAGTTTGTGTGGGTTGTTGCTGGCAAATACAATTTCCATGGCAAAAAAAAAGTTGCTCCCCGGCCCGGGGCCCCTGGAGCAACTTCTATGATTAGGTTAAAAAGTTTTATTCAATTTCAATCAGGACAAAGTTTTTCGGAACCATTTGTCCGGAAGCCACGTTTATGGTCTTAATCACCCCGTTGTAGGGAGGGAAGATGAGGTTTTTCATTTTCATGGCCTCCAGAATACAGAGCACTGTGGTTGCAGTAACCTCCTGCCCCGGGGCAACAAACACCTCTTGAATGGTTCCGGGCATAAAGGAAGTGATCTTTTTGGGGTTGTGGGGCTCGTAGGGTTTGCGCTTTTTGTATGTTTTGTTCAGGGTGGTGCGGTATACGTCGTCATCGATCACAAAATCGACAAACTGTTCCTGGTCGTTTACATTAAATTGATCTTCCATTTTTTTCAGATTTAAGTAATAATTCCATTAAAGCATTTTTTTACGGCCTCTTAAAACGGCGGTATTCCATGCTTCTTTTCAGGACTTTTCTCTGATTTCTGCGAAGATATATCCAGGGCGTGTACAACAAAGCGGCGGGTTTCGTCGGGCTCAATCACGGCATCGATATAGCCATGGGCGGCCGCCACATAAGGGTTGGCAAATTTCTGCTTGTACTCTTCCACTTTGGCGCGGCGCACCTCTTCAGGATTTTCAGCATTCATGATCTCGCTGCGGAAAATAATGTTGGCTGCTCCTTCGGGACCCATCACAGCAATTTCGGCCGTGGGCCATGCAAAAACAAAGTCGGCATGCAGATGTCGCGAGCACATGGCGATGTATCCGCCACCATAGGCCTTGCGCAAAATAACGGTGATCTTTGGCACGGTGGCTTCGCTGTACGAATACAGGATTTTTGCGCCATGGCGTATCACCCCGGCATGCTCCTGGTCGATGCCGGGCAGATAACCGGGCAGGTCGACCAGCGTTACCAGCGGAATGTTAAAGGCATCGCAATAGCGAATGAAGCGGGCGGCCTTATCGGAAGAGTCCACGTCGAGCACCCCGGCCAGCACCATGGGCTGGTTGGCTACAAAACCAACGGTTTGTCCGTTCATACGGCCGAAGCCTATCACGATGTTGGCGGCAAACAGCTCCTGCACTTCGAAAAAGTCGCTGTCGTCGCTAATGGAGCGTATCACATCGCGCACATCGTAAGGCTCGCGCGGGTCGGTGGGGATAATATTGGTAATCTTGTATTGCCTGGTTTTGGGTGCCTTTTTTGGGAAGGCGTCGGCTTTTTTGGTGTTGTTCCAGGGGATATACGAAACCAGTTTTTTGATCTGGTCGAAGCATTCGGCTTCGCTTTCGGCAAAGAAGTGGGCGTTGCCGGTAATTTCGCTGTGCACGCGCGCCCCACCCAGCTCTTCCATGCTGATCTCTTCGCCCAGCACCGACTTTATTACTTCGGGACCAGTGATAAACATTTTCGAGATCTTATCGACTACAAACACAAAATCGGTAAGTGCTGGCGAATATACGGCACCGCCGGCGCAGGGGCCCAGGATGACCGAAATTTGAGGTATTACCCCCGAAGCCAGGGTGTTGCGGTAAAAAATCTCGCCATAGCCGGCCAGAGAGTTTACTCCTTCCTGTATACGGGCGCCGCCCGAGTCGTTAATGCCTATGAGTGGAATTTTCAGGTTCATGGCATGGTCCATGATCTTGGTGATCTTTCGGGCGTGCATTAGCCCCAGCGAGCCCCCTGCAACGGTAAAATCCTGGGCGAAAATACAAACAGGGAAACCACTGATGGTGCCGGTGCCGGTAATCACTCCATCGCCGGGCAGATGCTTTTTATCCATGTTAAAATCTCTTGCGGCATGCTCCACAAAAAGGTCGTACTCATGAAAAGAGTTTGGATCGAGCAGCGAAATGATGCGCTCACGGGCTGTCATCTTACCCATGGCCACCTGCTTTTCTATGGCCTTTTGGCCTCCTCCTTGCAGGGCGTTCTGCATCCGCATTTTCAGATCCAGGGTTTTTTGCTTAATCGACATGTTTTTTTCAGGTTTAAATTTTATAACTTCCTGTATTACAATCGTTTTGTTTGTGTATTTTCACCGGTTTCACGGTTTTTTTCAGGCGAAAAAACATCCAAAGTAATGAAAAAAAAACGAAAGAGAGACGGTTTATCAGGTCAAAATGAATTTCAAAAGGACGTTTTACCTATTAAAATTCCTTGAAACGTATGTTTTAATCCATAAATTTAGCTGGGTAAAAAACTGAAACGGGTATGCTGTCATATAAAACTGCATACCCGTTTATTTTCTTTTTTTAATCGGAGAGTACCAATTTGAGTATCCTCACTTTTTCATTGGTTCGCACCTGAATGAAATACATGCCGCGGGGGTATCCGCTGGTGCTTATCTGCAGTTCATCGCCGTTTTGCAGGCTTCCGGGCTCGTAGGCGGCCACGCGCTGTGCCTGTGCGTTATACAGTACTATGGATGCTGCGGGCAGGCTTTCGTTGAAACGCAGGCGCACCTGGTCGCGGGCGGGGTTGGGGTAAAGCTCCAGGGCAGGCTTCCCTTCTTCAGTTAGTGGCACCGAGGTGGGGTCGGAGATAAACGAAGCAGTGAGGTTCACGTTGCCGCCTGGCATTACAAAGGTGTAATCCTCCAGGGTGGTAAGCATATTGCCTCCCTGGATCCAGCCGTTGAAAACATAACCAAGGTTAGGATTGGCCTTTAATGAAACGGTTTGTCCGCTAAGATAACTGCCTGCACCGGAGAAGGTGCCCGAATAGTCGGGGTTTACCGTTACTGTAACATTATAGGTAATGGCATTGGCGCTGAGCAGTTCAATCTTGTCGAGTGCAAAGAAGCCTTCGCCCTGGCCTGCCACCTGGAAGGCAATTCGAACGTTTTCCTGGTTGGCAAAATCTTTCAGGTTGATGGTGGTGCTTTGCCAGCTAAGGTTGGCTGTACCTGCCGCGAAAGCAGGATGCATATTGCTGTCCCAAACCTTGCGGAATGAGGCTCCGTTTTTGCTGACCCAAACATTCAGTACCGGCGAGACATCCTGTTTTATTCCGTTAAACTTAAACCGGAGGGCGGGTTGTGCCAGTTCGCCCAGGTTGACGGCGGGCATTACCAGCCACTGGTCGGCTGGGGTACTTCCTGCCGGCAACATGCTGTAAAACTGGTCGCCTTCAGCAGGGTTGATGGTGTTTCCGGCTACCTGCAGCGAGGTGTTGAGCTGCCATGCAGCCTGCCCGTAGTCGAGCCAGCACTGGCTGTTGAAGCTGCTGCTGAATGTTTGAACATATGGAAACTGCCCAATGGTTTCGCCACAGGGGGCCACCCTGAGCAGGTAAGCCCTGGGCGAGGGTGCCGATTCGCCTGAAGGGTAAGTGGCTGTTACGTGGTAGTAAGATAAACCTTGCAGCGGTGAGTTGTCTGCGAAAGAAAGCACCTCAGTGTTGGTAGTGCTATGAATGTTGTTGCCGTTGCGAAATACACGGTAGCCTGCCGGCGGCGCGGCATTGCTAATAAATTCGGCCTCTGCACCCGGTTCAAAACCGCCGACCTGCGCTTGGTCTATCACCTGTTCGAGGCTTGAACTGCTGAGCGCTGTCAGCTCATTGCTTTTGCTGGCCTCTACAAAAATCCGTGTGAGGTAGGTATACGACCCGCTCATGTTGGCTGCGTTGTGGGCGGTCCAGGCGTCGGCCGATCCGTAGAAGGAGTAACCTTGTCCGTAATTTACCAGGCGCATGAGCGAAGAGGGGTGCCCGCTGGGATCTACCGGTCTTACGGCCACATAAAAGTAATTGTCGAGCACCAGGGGCGTTGGCAGGGTGTGCTCAATTACCTGCTGGCTCACGGCCACCAGCACCGGCGATTCGTAAAGCAGCGTAAGCCCATCGGAGGCATATATTTTAAAAGTAAACTGGTTGTTGGGCCAGGGGTAGTTGGAGTGTTGCACAAACATGTGCGAAATTTTCGAAAGGGTGAGCGGATAACTGAGGCCAAATATGGGAGCCTCAAACACTACGGCACGCTCCGGAGCCGACCAGGTAAGGTGCGAGTAGTTTGAGACATAGCTAAACCAACCTTCGGGGTTGGGCGCCGAGCCGGGCTTGTACCAATTTACGGTAACCTGGTTGTCATTTTCAGTGGTGGTTTGCACAAATCCCGGTGCGGGGAAATTGTCCATATAGGGGTCATAGCCAGGCAATTGATCCACGCCAGTATTGAGGGGGTCGAGAAAGGGTGCCAAACTATACTGGTCTTCTACGCCATTCTTATCCCAGTGGTACCACATTTTTCCGTAGTAATCGGGTGAATAAAGGTTGGTGCAGGAGGAGGAGCCACCTGTCAGGGTGCCAATGATCATGCCCTGGGAGTTGAAAATGGGAGAGCCTGACGAACCGCCCTGCACTACTCCATGCCCACTGGCAGTAGGAGCCCAAACCACGCGCCAGGCCGAGTTGGCAGCCATTTGCTGTCCGCTAACCAGGGGGTTGGAGCTGAGGAGCTGGGTGTTGTAGGTAGAGATTTTCTTGGCATCGCCTGTTGGGTGGTGAATGCCCACTCCTGAGAAGCTGGTGTTGTTGGTGCGGTTCCAGCCGTTCCAGTAGGGGCGCCAGTGTGGTGGGGGGCTTTGATGCAACATTAACAGCCTGAAGTCAGATCCTCCTTCAATGGGTGCGAGTGAAAGCAGATCGGCACCCACTATCAGATGTTGGGGCGGGGTGCCCTGGTTTTCGCAAGCGGGGCGATCATAATTGAAATAGAATTGCCAGTACATCATGTCGCGGTCGTTGGCATTGGAACCGCAGTGCGCTGCCGATAAAAACAGGGGCGATGCATCCTGGGTGGTATTGTTGATAAGGGAACCTGTGCACCAGAAATAGCTGTCGCCAACACGCATGAGCATACGGGCCACGCCGCGCTTTTGATTCTGCCAGAGGTTGCCTTCCTGGCAGTTGATATTCACATGGCAGGTCTCGGCGTCGCCCAAACCCTTTTCTTCGCCAAAAATTTCGACGCCACCACCAAATCCCAAAAAAATGGCGCTCTCGAGCTGCAGTATCCCAAACATGGGTGCATCGGCCTTGCCCTCATAGTAGGGCTCCTGGTATTCGATGATTACCGTTTGGCCGGGAATGACCTGGGTGGAAAAAATCTGGTGTTCGTTGTTATTGGTATGATCGAAGGCTCCCAGCACCACCGACTTGTCGGGGTTGTAAACAAAGAGGCGGGCACCTTCCAAAAGTTCGAAAGCGTCGAAATTGAGGCCCACCCCCAAGGCGCCAGGTACATGGATTTGCTGTCGCCACACGTGATGGTTGCCGTTCACAACTTCCCACTTGCCGCTGCTGGCAGGGTTTAGCGCTGCCTTCACAGCCAACCCGGCAAAGAGCGCCTGCCCGGGCTCATATACGCCAAGGCGGCTGTTTTTTTCGCCCAGTTGTGCCGGGCTCAGTTCAAGAGTGAGTTGTGGAACACCGGCCCCATCGAGGTTATGTTGCGAACTAAGGGGAAGACCACCCTGCGATAGTTGGGCAAAAGCACCTGATATACCATATATTAATATAGTAAACAAAAAGAGGAAAACTGTTTTGCGTGCAGACTGTTTCATTATTCAACAGAGATTTACAAATGTCAGGTTAATACTTTTCTGGCGGGTTCAAATTTAAACGCTCAAGGCAGGCTTCTGGTTTAAAAAGAGGCCACCAAAGATACTTTTTTTAAATAAATCAGCAAGAACCTGACTCCTGGCTGGTTATTCGGGCTGAAAAAAATAAAAATCAATTTCAAAAAATAGTTAATGGTTTATTTACAGTTAATTATATGAAAATTTAACAATTTTTATTATTTTTGAATTTTAAAAAACTGCTGTAAGCTTTTATTATTGGCCATAAACTAGTAATATTGCAGTTACAAATAACGAGTAATTTAAATTTGTTTCACTAAAAAGAAGAAAAAATGAAAAAACTTTTTACTATTATTTTGGTATTGGCTGTCTTTGCTTCCTTTGGCCAGCGTACCGGCATTCAGGCTGACCGAATGCTTTCGGTGCCATCCATCGGACTTGAAAAGGACGCCCACCTGGATACCATTTTACCCGGAAACTGGGCCAGTGCAACCGGTGCTGTGACCTATACCTGGGAAGATATGGGCTATATTTTTGGCACCAATGGATATGATGATGCCGGTTACGGGCAGCGCTTCGATGTTGATGAGCCCTATGAAATTGTGAAAGCTATTTTCTGGATTGGTGCCAAAGCTGGTACCACCGGCGATGTGGTGTTTACCATTTGGGATTACAGCGGATCGGCACCCGGCGATGTGCTGGGTAGTGTTACCGTTTCTATGGCCGACATTTCGGCAGCCGAGAACTTTGCAGATGCCCTGGTAGTTGAATTTGACGAACCGATTATGGTAACCGGCAACTACCTTTTGGGTGCCGACATCAGTGGCCTTGATGCATGGGCAGATGGTTCCTATGGATTGGGCAATGTGTCATCAAACGAAGACAATGGCACTCAGCTGGGCTACGCTTATGTGCTGGAAGGCACCTCTTGGGTTCCTGTTTTGAATTACGACGTGGATGTGGATATTGCCATTTTCCCCCTCGTGCAATCTGCAGGGCCTAGCGAAACCTACACGGTAACCTTTACCGTTGACATGACCGGTGCAATTGCTCCTGGTGGAGACGATCCGGATGTAACTTTCGATCCTGAATTGCACAATGTCTTCGTGACTGGCGATTTTCTTGGCTGGGCTCAACCTGGTTCTGAAGGATCGCTGCAGCTGGCCCCGGTTGCCGGAAAATCTCGCGCCACTATCCTCGAAGAGGGTTTTGAAGGCGAAACATTTCCACCCACTGGCTGGTTGAATGTAGATGCCAACGACGATGGGCAATCCTGGTTTCATTATGCTGTTGAGGGAAGTGCACATACCGGTGAGAAAAGTGCCAGTTCTGCCTCATGGACCCAGAGCACTGGCCCTATTACGCCTGATAACTGGCTGGTTACTCCTGCCATTAATGTGGCCAATGATGATTATTTCCTTGAATATTATGTTGGTGCCCAAGACCCAGACTGGCCCGCTGAAAAATATGGGGTTTTCATCTCGACAACGGGCACCAATGTGGAAGATTTCACCCTTGAGTTCTCTGAAACATTGACAAATGGTGACTGGCTTCTGCGCGAAATTGACTTATCAGCCTTTGTTGGTGAAACCATTTATATTGCTTTCAGGCACTATGATTGCAACGATAATTTTTACATAAAGATTGATGACGTGCTTGTAACTGGCACTCCCGGTGGTAATGGAGGTGATGAGATTTTCTACACCGGAGTTGCAAATGATGTGGCAGCAGGGCAGATCCTTTACAAATATTTCATTGTTGAGAAAGATGGTGACCCCACCTGGGATCTTGGCGAATGGATTGGCGACCCCGACCGTTCGGTTATGGTTGATGGCGACCTGGTACTGAACGACATCTGGGCCGACCCCACCGTAAGTGTGGATGAAATTATGCTCGATATGGTTACCCGGGTTTACCCCAACCCCGTTCGCAACACCCTCTTCATTCAGAGTGAGCAGCAAATCGATCATTTGAGAATGTTCGACCTGGCCGGTCGTCTTGTTTTCCAGACCGAGGTGATGGATTTTGAAACCACCATCGATGCCAGCCAGCTGCGAGGTGGACTGTATATTCTGCAAATGATTTCTGGTCAGCAGGTGAAAACCCACAAAATTCAGGTGGTAAAATAAATACCCTGCTCCTACCAAATAACTTTTTTAAGTTTTAAAAGCCCTTCCGGAACCCGGGAGGGCTTTTTCGGTATTTAGGCTGCTCTGGTCGACTTTCGTGGCAGGCATAAAAGAAATTTTTAGTTTT
Organism: Bacteroidales bacterium; assembly: GCA_041687035.1. GTDB lineage: Bacteria > Bacteroidota > Bacteroidia > Bacteroidales > UBA7960 > UBA7960. The sequence continues at coordinate 16,220 of JAWLCS010000039.1, read as the reverse complement.
TTTATAATTTTTTTTCAAAATGTTTGTTGATTTGATTTTTTAGTAAATTTATCGATCTGAAATATAATTTTAGTAAATACTTCAGACCGGTCATAAAAACCATGTATTTACTTGATTACCAATCAATTAATTTTTTTGTTTTACTTAAAAACTTCACTATGAGAAAATTCTTTACAATTGCGTTGGTGTTTATGGTTTTTCTTTCTTTCGGGCAGCGGCCCGGGGCGATTTCCTCCCTCGATTTGCAAAAATCAACCTTTGGAGGGATTCATGCACCAAAAACCGAAGTTGACACCTTAATCCCAGGGAACTGGGCAAATGCTACAGCCGCCTCCGTATATTGGTTCAGTGAGGATGTAGGTTATGTGTTTGGGACCAATACATACAATGACAAAGCGTATGGTCAGCAGTTTTCTGTTGATGAACCCATGCACGTTACCGGAGGCATTTTCTGGATGGCATATGCCGATGGCACCATAGGTGATGTCGTTTTTACCGTTTGGGATTTTGTTGACGATGCACCCGGCGAAGTGCTGGGTTCAATATCAATTCCAATTACCGATGTGGTGGGATCAACTTCCCTCGATGGTGCAATGGTTGTGACATTCGAAGAGCCCATTGCAGTAAATGGTGACTTTGTGGTTGGCGTAGATGTTTCTGGTTTGGAAGCATATGTTCCAACAACCAAACGCCTGGGACATGTCAGTTCCCAAATTGGTATGGGCGGCGGTTTGGGCCTGGTTTGGGTTAAAGAAGAAGATGATGGATGGTTTGATGTAATGGGCTATTCCAGTCCTATTGATGTGGATTTGGCAATTTTCCCCTTTGTATTGCCTGCAAATGGTGGTGGCGACGGCTTCAGCGTGACCTTTACCGTTGACATGACCGGTGCAATTGCTCCTGGTGGAGACGATCCGGATGTAACTTTCGATCCTGAATTGCACAATGTCTTCGTGACTGGCGATTTTCTTGGCTGGGCTCAACCTGGTTCTGAAGGATCGCTGCAGCTGGCCCCGGTTGCCGGAAAATCTCGCGCCACTATCCTCGAAGAGGGTTTTGAAGGCGAAACATTTCCACCCACTGGCTGGTTGAATGTAGATGCCAACGACGATGGGCAATCCTGGTTTCATTATGCTGTTGAGGGAAGTGCACATACCGGTGAGAAAAGTGCCAGTTCTGCCTCATGGACCCAGAGCACTGGCCCTATTACGCCTGATAACTGGCTGGTTACTCCTGCCATTAATGTGGCCAATGATGATTATTTCCTTGAATATTATGTTGGTGCCCAAGACCCAGACTGGCCCGCTGAAAAATATGGGGTTTTCATCTCGACAACGGGCACCAATGTGGAAGATTTCACCCTTGAGTTCTCTGAAACATTGACAAATGGTGACTGGCTTCTGCGCGAAATTGACTTATCAGCCTTTGTTGGTGAAACCATTTATATTGCTTTCAGGCACTATGATTGCAACGATAATTTTTACATAAAGATTGATGACGTGCTTGTAACTGGCACTCCCGGTGGTAATGGAGGTGATGAGATTTTCTACACCGGAGTTGCAAATGATGTGGCAGCAGGGCAGATCCTTTACAAATATTTCATTGTTGAGAAAGATGGTGACCCCACCTGGGATCTTGGCGAATGGATTGGCGACCCCGACCGTTCATTTATGGTTGAGGCTGACGTTGTGTTGAATGATATCTGGGGACAGCAACCCAACGTGTCGGTTGACGAAATTCAGCTCGACATGGTGACTAAAGTTTATCCTAACCCCGTGCGCAACACCCTTTACATTGAGAGCGGGCAGCAGATCGATTATCTGCGCATGTTCGACCTGGCTGGCCGCGTGGTATACCAGGCCGAGGTAATGGACAACCAGACCACCATCGATGCCAACCTTTTGGGTGGCGGGCTGTATATCCTGCAAATGGTTTCGGGCCAGCAGGTAAAAACCCACAAAATCCAGGTGGTAAAATAATTCTGTTCGAAATAGCCGAAAAATTTAGCATTTGAGGGCTGCTCCTGCGAAAGGAGCAGCCCTTTTTAACAATTTTTGTGTTAAAATCCTTAACAGGGAATTAACGATTTTTTAAAAAGCCTTGCTATTTAAGGAAATCCTTGTAAATTTGGCGACTGAATTTATAGGGAAACATGCAAATCGAGAATTAATTTATTAACTAAAACAAAAACAACATGAAGCGAATTGTTTTTATTGGATTCCTTCTGCTTCTGGGGCTGGGCACCACAGCTTTCGGTCAAGTTAGAAGAATTACCGGTACGGTTTCTGACGCCAGCGATGGCGCTACCCTACCGGGTGTGTCGATTGTTATAAAAGGTACAACCCAAGGTACCGTTACTGACATTAACGGCCGTTACGAGTTGAATGCCGATGGCAATGCCACCCTGGTATTCTCTTTTATCGGTATGGTTACCCAGGAAATCCCGGTAGCCGGACGTAATGTGATTAACGTGGCCATGGAAAGTGAAATGGTTGGACTGGAAGAAGTTCTGGTTGTAGCCTATGGTACCGTACGCCGTTCAAGTTTCACCGGCTCGGCTACCCAGGTGAACTCCGAAAAACTCGAAACCATCCAGGTAAGTGATATTACCAAGGCCCTCGAAGGTATGTCTTCAGGTCTTTCGGCAGTCAGTGGTTTGGGTCAGCCCGGTGCAACTACTGATATCCGTATTCGTGGTTTTGGTTCGGTAAATGCTTCTTCATCTCCACTGTTTGTGGTTGATGGTTTCCCTTATTCCGGAAACATTAACACCCTTCCCGTGTCAGATATCGAAAGCATTACCGTTCTCAAGGATGCTTCTGCGACCGCTCTTTATGGTTCGCGTGCTGCCAACGGGGTAATTATTATTACCACCAAAAGAGGGAAGGCCGATGTAACCAGCTTTAACGTTAGAGCGAACATTGGTGTAAGTAACCGTGGTATTCCTGAGTACGACAGGGTTTCTGTTCCTGAGTATTACGAAGCGACCTGGCAAAGAATTTACAACGACCGCAGGTATGTGACCAACGTGAACGGTACCGAAGAAGCCTGGAGAGAATTCGCCAGCAACAACCTGATTCCCCGTTTGGGTGGATACAATGCTTACAATGTGGCCAATAATGAAGTGGTACTTCAAAACGGTCAGATTAATCCGGCTGGTCAACTGCTTTGGACCGACGACTGGTACGAAGAATTGCACCGCACCGGCCTGCGCCAGGATTTTGTGGTTAGCGCCAGCGGTGGCACCGACAAGTCGAACTACTTCATCTCTGCTAACTACCTTAAAGATGAAGGTATTGTTCAGGCTTCAAACTTCGACCGTTTTTCAATCCGTACCAACGCCGAAGCGCAAATGCGCCCCTGGATTAAAGTAGGTATGAACCTTGGTGCTTCCACCTCGGCTCAGAACTTCCCCACCGCTGATGGTACTGCTTATGTGAACTCATTTATGTTCTCCAGGATGGTGGCTCCCATTTATCCTGTTTATGTGTATGACCTCGACGGTGTACCAGTGCTGGATGCTGAAGGCAAGAAGCAGATTGATTACGGTTCGAGCTTTGGACGCGCCAGGGCCTATGCTGCCAATAGCAACCCCTTGGGCGTTATTACCCTCGATACACGCGAGTATAATCGCGATGCTTTGACTGCCAGAGGTTTCACTGAGATTTCTTTCCTCAATGATTTCAAATTCGTTGCCAACGTAAGTACCGACTATTACGACTTTAGTGGTGTAACCCACCAGAACTCAGCTATTGGTGATGCTCAGGCATTTGGTGGACGTTCGACAAGGGAAAACCAGCGCACCATGAACTTTTCCGCCAACCAGCTTTTAACCTGGGGTAAAGAATTTGGTCAGCATTCTGTGGACGCTCTTGTTGGTCACGAAAGCACACAATACCAATTCAACTTCCTAAATGCTGTTCGTACCGGCTTCCCTTTCCCGGGTCTGGTTGAACTGGCTGCTGCTGCTACTGCTGAAGGTTCTAACTCATATGAGCACAACCACCGTATCGAGAGCTACCTGTCAAGGGTTAACTACAACTTTGCCAACAGATATTATTTGTCGGGTAGTTACAGGACTGACGGTTCTTCGCGTTTCCACCCCGATGCACGCTGGGGTAACTTCTGGTCGGTAGGTGCTTCCTGGAGGGCTTCTGAAGAGGCGTTCCTGAAGGATCTTTTCTGGCTTGATAACCTGAGCCTTAGGGCCAGCTATGGTGCACTGGGTAATGAAGCCCTGCCATCGTACTACGCTTACCTGGGCCTCTACGCTACTGGCTGGAACAACCTCAGTTTCCCTGGTTTGCTCGCTTCCAGGCTCCCCACCCCCGAACTTACCTGGGAAAAGAACAAGAGTATCAACCTTGGCTTCGACTTCAGGGTGTTTGACAAAGTAACCTTTAACTTCGAATACTTCATTAAGGATAGCGAAGACCTGCTCTTCTCCAGGCCCATTCCGCCCTCAACTGGTTTTACCAGTATTGACGACAATATTGGCTCTATCCGCAACACAGGTATCGACATTGAAGTGTATGCCAACCTGGTCAGGACCAACAATTTCTCATGGGATATGGACATAATGTGGTCGCACCTCAAAAACGAGATCACAGAACTTCCCCAGGAAACCATGATTCAGGGAACCAAGAGATGGGAAGTTGGACGCTCTATTTATGATTTCTGGATCCAGGAATTTGCCGGTTTGAACGAAGATGGGCGTGCCACCTGGTACAAGGATATCATTGATGGTTATGATGATGATGGTAATCCCATTGTTGTGGGCAGGGAAACCACCGCTTCTCATGGCGATGCCACCCGTTACTATGTTGGAAGTGCTATTCCGGATTTCGAAGGTAGTTTAACCAACAACTTCCGTTTCGGAAACTTCGACTTCTCCTTTATGCTGAACTTTGGTGTAGGCGGAAAAGTCCTTGATGGCGTTTATCAGGGCCTTATGCACAATGGTACCTACGGTACCCACTGGCACAAGGATATCCTTACCAGCTGGACTCCCGAAAATACCGACACCCAAAACCCCGTTTTGCTTGGCCTGCAGGATGCCAACTCACAATCTGACCGTTTCCTGATTGACCGCGACTACCTGAGCATTCGTAGCGTAACCTTCGGTTACACGCTGCCCAAAACCATGCTTGAGTCGATCAACCTTACCTCCGCACGCTTGTTTGTTTCAGGTACCAACCTGTATACTTTCACCAAACTAAAAGGTATGGACCCCACTCAGAGTTTTGGTGGTTTGCAGGGACACAATTATACTCCGCTGCGCACAGTATCCTTTGGAGTTAGTGTTAACTTTTAAATCAATAGACAATGAAAAAACTTGGAATAATCATTTTAATACTCGGTCTGTTCTCAGCCTGTTCCAAAGATTTCCTGGAAACGGCGCCGACCAACCAGATATCAGATGCTGACGTTTTTACCACCGTTACCGGTAACCAAACCGTGCTGGATGGCGTTCTGCGTGATATGCGTGAATTTCGCACCAACCATGACCAATTTGGCGTGAAATCCCTCGACCTTGCTTTCGACCTTATGGGCGAAGACATGGTTCAAACCCGTAACCACTGGTTTAACTTTGACTATCAACTTGACAACAATCAGCCCACCTACCGCAGGACAAACTGGTCGTGGTCGCAGTTTTACCGCATTATCAATAACGTGAACAACATTATTGTAAACATTGATGGGGCCACTGGTTCGAGTTCCTCACAAAAAGCCAGCGTAAAGGCCCAGGCACTTGCGCTTCGTGGCTATGCTTACCACAACCTGGCTGAAATTTTCCAGCAAACTTATGCCAAGGATCCCAATGCACCTGGCGTGCCGATTTACACCGAACCTTCTACAGAGGGCAATCCAAGGGAATCCCTGACGGCTGTTTACCAGCAAGCTATTGATGACTTGGACGAGGCCATCAGGCTTATGACCAACGATCCACACCCCAGGAGGCACATTTCTGACATTAATCTGAATGTAGCTCATGGTTTGAGGGCAAGGGTTGCCCTTTATATGCAAGACTGGGGTACTGCCCGCGATCATGCATTGGCTGCCCGCGCTGGTCTGAATATTAATACAAGGGCCCAGTTTGCCAATGGTTTCGACAACTACCAGAACCAGGTATGGATGTGGGGCCTCGAAATCAATGATGAGCAATCTACCATTTACGCCTCCCTCTTTTCGCACCTCGACAACACCATTGGTGGTTATGCGGGTCTGAACTATGCGCCTAAAGTATTTAGTGAAGCACTGTATAATCAAATGGTCGATGGCGACATCAGGAAAGAACTGGTTCAAACCTTCACTATTCCTGCCAATGTTGTCGTTCCATTTGTTAACCTGAAGTTTAACGCCGGCCGCCCGGGTGGCAAGGAGTTTTCAGCTGACTATGTTATGATGCGTCCGGAGGAAATGTTGCTGATTGAGGCTGAAGCCAGGTGGCACCTGTCTGATTTTACTGGCGCTACCACTTTGCTGCAGCAACTTAGGGATGCTCGTTATGCGGAGGTGATTCCTGTTACTGAAACAGGTGCTGATCTGTTGGCCGCCATTCTTTTCGAAAGAAGAATTGAGCTCTGGGGCGAAGGATTCAGGATGCGCGACATTCGCCGCCTGCAGATTCCCCTTGACAGGACTGGCAGTAACCATCAGGCCTATGCCAATAGCCCCTTGTTCCTCGAGCTTCCAGCAAACAGCCCACGCTTCATTTACCGTTTGCCCCAAGCTGAGCTTGACAATAACCCCAATATCAACGAATCAGATCAGAACCCTCCGAACTAATCGGAATCTCTTAAAAACAAAAAAATCCAGGAATTTATTCCTGGATTTTTTTTATGTGAAAAAAAAGGAGTATTTTGGCTCAATAATTTCTTGAAACCCTTGTTATATCTAAACAAAAGTTAAAAATGACCCGTGTTATTTTTCTTGTAGTCCTCAGCCTGCTCAGTTTTCAATTATTAGGGCAAAGACGGACCGTAACCCAGCTTCCCCATAATCCTGAAACCCGCAAGTTGCTGGCCAATAGTATGCAGTACCTTGAGCCCGATTTTGCCCCAGGCTATGTTACCTTAAAAGATGGTTCGGTGGTAAGCGCCCTGATGAACTATAACATTCTTTTTGATGAAATGCATTTTGTAACCGCTGTGGAAGGATCCAGCCTGGAAGAAATCAGGGCTTTTTCCAATTTCGATCAGCTCGATTTTATTAGCATTGGCAAAAGAATTTTTGTGCATAAAGGGCGTCAGGGTTTTATGGAAGTGTTGGTTGATGGCGATTATGGCTTACTTAAAACGACTCGCCTGGAAATTAAAACCGACACCAGATCGCGCGATGGTTACGGCTACTTACCCGAATCTGCAGCTGTGACCAGGCTGGGATATACTGATTTTCACAGCAATGATTTTTTAAATTCTCCCGACCGCGAAAAAATTCTGGAAGCCAATACCGTTCTCACGGAGAACTATTATTCTCTCAATGAAGGCAATTTGCGAATCATCAATACCCGTGCTGCCATTACCCGGCTGGTTCCCCGAAATCAGCGGGCTGAACTTAACAACTTTATGAATAGCCTTGGCGGGAATATTATTGCCAATGAGGAAAACCTTGCCGCTGTTTTTCGCTATCTCAACCCGAACCAATAAGGCAGTTTAACGACCGTTTTTTCGGGCCCTGTTTATTGCTCACCCTTTCTTTGATTCAGGCTGATCAACAGGCTGGCTTTTAAAGCCTTTTTTTGTGTCTTATGAATACTCTTAATAATAAATAATGATCAGTTTAAATAGTAATTTTTCTACCGGTTACATAAACAAAATACTGCTTCTCTTCCTGGCCCTTTTGCCATTATCCTTGCCCCTTCAAGGTCAATCCCTTTCAAGCAGAGCTTCAGAACGGCTGCAAGTAACAGAAATCATAAACCGCCTAGAACACATTCATTCTACCAGGATTTTTTACGATGCCAGTTGGTTTGAGGGTGACAGCCTGCCTGTTGCCACTTTAACCCAACCTCTGCAGCAGGCCATTTTACGCATTATTGGTACCAAACCTTATGAGGCAATTGAATTTCAGGGAAACGTGGTGATTCTACCGGCCGATGAAGTGGCAAGACTTGAACCAAGGGTTGGCGGAGACCGCCGGCTTATTGGCAATCTTTCTGAATATGGCCGTTATGGCCGGGCTATTGTTTCAGGAAAAATTGTTGATGGCAAAACAGGAGAAGAACTTATTGGTGTGCTGGTTTATGCTGAAGACCTTGGCAGGGGTGCGACTACAAACCTGGAGGGCAATTACGAGTTTGAGTTGCCGGTAGGTGAGCATCAACTTACTGTTTCGTATGTAGGATACGAGCCCTACCAACTGCCTATTCGGCTTGTTTCGCCCGGCGTACTTAACATTGAGCTCATGGAAGAGAGTCGCCTGATTGACGGGGTTACCATTACTGCCCGGCGCCACGATTCGAATGTCTCTATGACACAAATGAGCGTGCTTCGAATGGATGCCAAAACCCTGGCCCAGCTGCCTACACCTCTTGGTGAGCGCGATATTATTAAAAGCATGACCTTGTTGCCCGGGGTACAGACCGTAGGTGAGTTCGGAACCGGTTTTCATGTGCGCGGTGGCAGCGCCGACCAAAACCTGGTGCTGGTGGAAGGAGTTCCTCTTTTTAACACCTCCCACCTTTTTGGAATGACTTCGCTTATTAATCCCGATATGGTATCCGACGTAACCCTTATCAAAGCTGGTATACCCGCAAGGTATGGTGAGCGGTCCTCATCGGTTATGGATATAAAAATTGGCGGGAAACCTGCCGAACGGCTTTTAATAAATGGGGGGCTTGGCCTGCTTAGCAGCCGCCTTAGTGTGCAGGCTCCGCTTCCTGCCAAAGACGCCTATGTGTTGCTGGGCGGTCGCTCATCATACTCTAACCTTATGCTTACGCGAATACCTGACGAAGACCTTATGAACAGCAGCACGCACTTTTATGACCTGAGCGCCCTGGTGTATTCGCCCATCAATGAAAATAACAACATTAATGTTTTTGGTTATTTCAGCGACGATGGTTTCTCTTTTAACGACGATATGGATTACAAATATTCGAGCACACTGGGTTCTGTTCGCTGGAATTCGGTGTTTTCCGAACGCCTTTTGTCGAGCCTTTTACTGGGATTCAGCAATTACAGCTACCTGGTGGGAGGCCTGGGCGAAAAAAATCCGTTGAACGCCTACGAGTTAGAGTCGGATATATCTTATCAGAATCTGCGCTGGAACCTTTCTTTTTTTCACAGCCAGGGTCTGAGCATGGAAGCCGGCCTCAACGCCATATATTACAACACCCAGCCAGGACATTTGTATGCACTGGGATCCCAGTCGACCGTGGATGAGCGTAAGCTTGAACGGCAAAAGGCGGCAGAACTGGCTGGTTATGTGAGCGCCAATATTGATCTGACCCAAAATCTTTCTGCAGAAACAGGTTTACGTTTTTCGCAGTATTACAGGCTGGGGCCTGGTTCTTCACGCATTTACGAAAATGGTGAAGGCAGCCTGGTTGACACCGTGTCGTTTGGGCGCAACCAGGTTATGGCCGCCCATAACGGGCTTGAACCCAGGCTCAGCCTGAAGTATCAGTTCGATCAGCGCGCCTCGGTTAAAATGAGCTACAGCCGGATTAACCAGTATATTAACCTTGTTTCCAATACTTCGGTAGCAACGCCCTCTGATGTGTGGTTCCTGGCCAATGAGCACCAGCCACCCATGATCAGCGACCAGTTGGCTCTGGGCTATTTCAGAAATTTCATGGAGAACCAGCTGGAAACTTCGTTTGAGGTGTATTACAAAGACATGAAAAATGTAATGGAGCCCCGAAACAATGCTACCATTTTAATGAATGAAGCCCTTGAGGGCGATCTGCTCAAAGCAAAGGGGCACAGTTACGGTGCGGAGTTTTATTTCCGGAAGTCGTCGGGCTTGTTAACGGGCTGGCTGAGTTATACCTTCTCGCGCACGTTACGACGCACTTTCAGCGATGATCGTGAAGACCAGATCAATGGCAACACCTATTTCCCGGCAAACTTCGACAAGCCGCATAATCTGGTGGTTAACGCCAACCTTCAGCTTAGTCGCAAATGGCGTCTGGGTGGTACTTTTTCTTACAGTACTGGCCGCCCGGTAACCTACCCTGAAATGGTTTTTGTTCATGACGGAAAGTTAATGACCTATTTCTCTGACCGTAATAAATACAGGTTGCCCGATTACCATCGGCTCGACTTGTCCATTAGTTTTGACGGTTCACTGAAAACCACCCGGAGCTGGAAAAGCTATTGGACCATTTCGCTGGTGAATGTTTATGGTAGAAAAAACGTGTATTCCTCATTTTATGAGCAGGCCGATCCGGGTCCTGAAAACAACTATCAACGATATAGCCTGTATAAACTCTTTATCATTGGAAGGCCCCTGCCTTCTATCACCTATAATTTTTCTTTCTAAGCCCTTGGTTATGAAAACGCAAATTGTCAGATTTTTTATCGTGGCCATGGTTATTCTTCTTGCAGGTTGCAAGGAAGTTTATTATCCTGAAATTGACCAGATTCCCAATACCATTGCAGTGGAGGGTCTTATTACCGACCAGCCCGGGCCCTACCGCATAAGGCTTTCCTATTCGTCCTATTTCTATGATATCGATTTCACAGGAAGGGTAAGGGATGCCCGCGTAGTAGTATATGATGATCAAGGCGGTTATTTCGAATTTACGGAAGTTAGTCCCGGCGTTTATCAATCGCCCGCCCAAATGAGGGGCGAGGTGGGAAAAACTTATACGCTGGAGTTTGAAACCCCTGATGGGCTGTTGTATCAGTCCTATCCTCAAACCATACTTCCTGCTTACGAGCCGGCCGAACTTTTTGCAGCTGAAACGGTCCGTACGCAAACCAGTGTATCGGTTACCGGGGGGCTGGTGATAACTGAGGTTGAAGGCGTGGAAGGTACGCTGGGGGTACATCCTTCAACAGGAAACCCGGCTAATGTGAGGTTCCGGTCAGATGTAAAAGTGCTGTATACCACCGAATCAGAATGGGATCGCTTTTATTGCTGGAAAGAAGTGTTTCGTTTCGAAGGTCCCGACAATATCAACCTTCCGGTTACCGGCAATCAACCAGGAGATGTGAGCAACAATGCAGTGGCATTTCTTCCTTCTGGTTCCGATTATTATTTTATGCAACAGGGAGAAGAAATCAGTAAAATCCTGGTCAGGGTTTCACTTTTCAGTATTAACGACGACGCCTATAACTTTTACCTGGACGTTAACAAGCAGCTAAAAAGCGATGGAAGCCTGTTTGCACCCATCCCTTCGCAAATTTCGGGAAATATCTTTTGTGTTACCGACCCTGATAAAATAGTGGTTGGACTTTTTGAGACCTCCTCGTTGAGGGCGGGAGGTTATATTCTGCACATGCCCACAGTAAACAATTCGCTGAACTTTGAGACCACCAGCCTTTACGAGCAGATTCCGGCCCCAGGTTGCATGCAAAATGAAATTCCTCCTTTCTGGGTCAATTAAAATCAGGTTTAAAAAACAAATGTTATTTGCCCAAACCCCGAGGGGTTGCAAAAAAAACAATAATGAATAAATACTTAATAATACCTGGCCTGCTGGCTTGTTTGCTCATATGGCCCCATTCCCTGCGGGCTGCTTTTCCGGGCAGTGTGGCCGAAAAGAATTTTTTGCCATTTGAAAACATCTATGTGCACACCGATAAAGATATTTATTTTGCCGGCGACTGCTTGTTTTATAAAATGTATCTGCAAACCAATCCCGGGCAAACAGGCGATATCCATAGCAGCGTTTTTTATCTCGGTCTGGCCGATACTACCGGGCGGTTTGTTGTTACACTAGAGCTATATGCAAAAAATGCCACTGCCAGCGGAAGCATATTGTTACCCGACACCCTTCGGACGGGGATTTATAGTTTGGCCGGCTGGACCAACAATATGCTGATTGACCGATCGGCCGTTTTTTCCCGGCAGGTTTTAATTTTAAACCGCTTTGATGAGGATATTATTGACTTCGTGAGCAGCCAACGCCTTTTTGCGCTGGAGCCCGACAGCCTGCCTGAGGTGAAAATCATTGATCTGGAAACCTGGAAGCACCCCTCAGGGATTTTTAAGGCAGAAAAGAACCGCTTTGGAACGCGTGAAATGGTGACCCTTCAACCCGAAACAAATGCCTTATCTGAAAAAATCGCTTCAGCTTCTATTACTGTTACCAGGGCGGAGTCGTTGCTGCTCAATGTCCCGGGCGCACTTTCTCCTGAATTGGAGGAATTATACGGCACAAATAAGACCACTGGCTTGCAACAGCACATGCTGCTTAACGGGCAGGGGCTTTTTCCTGCTGCAGCGTTTCCGGCGAAAAACCAGACCATTACCATTAAGCAGCCCGATTACCTGATCGTTCCGGAAGGGACCGGACCTGTGATAAACGGAAAGGTTATTGAAAAAAACAGCAACCTGCCGGTTAGCGATGCAGTGGTGTTTCTTTCGGCCGTTGATTCCATGGTAAACCTGCAGTACAGCGTATCGAGGGCCGATGGATCCTTTTATTTCCTTCTGAACGAATACTACCAGGGAAAGGAAATATATCTTTCGGTTTATAATGGTTCAGGCGATGTAAGTAATGTCGAGATTCGTCTTCGCGAGAAATTTGTGCCCAGGCCTTTCTCTGCCCATAAACTGATCACGCATCACCAGATTATCCCTTATCTTGAGGAAGCCAAGGTTTTTAAGCGCATTCAGCGTGCTTTTCCTACTGAGAAATATGCCTGGCTCCCGCTGAAAGAGCCGGTGGCAGCAGTGCCGTCGCCGATCATGTACTCCAGGCCTTACCACAAGGTGCAAACCCGCGATTATCTTGCCCTTGATGATTTTTTCGAGATCGGTAATGAAATAGTACCAAATCTGCGCTTGCGGCGCAGAAACGAAAAGTTGGAAGCTAGTATTGTGAATCCCAACAACCGCGCCCTCCTCGCCGCCGAGCCGGCCTTTTTCTTCAACGGGGTTTACTTGCCCGATGTGAACAACCTGGCTAGGTTTTCGTCAGAGCAGATTGCTTCGGTTGAGGTGCTCAGCGTGCCCTGGTTATTTGGGAATATTGAGTTCAGCGGAATCGTTGGTGTTTTCTCTGGTCAAAAGCAGGTTGCAGTGCCTGGCATGGAAAACTACACTATTATTCAGGGCAATGCCTTGCATGGGCAGCGGTCCGTTGACTTGAATGAAAGGGAAGGAGAAGGGCAAAGGCCAGGATTCCTGCCTGACTATAGGGAAACATTGCTGTGGATGCCCGAAATAGAACTTGCCAACGGGGTACCCATGCCAGTTAATTTTTTTACAAGCGATCTTACAGGAACCTTTGCCGTGGTGATGGAGGGATTTACCATAAGTGGTAAACCTTTTTCGCAGAAATTTTTCATTTCAGTAAATAAGGATCATGAATAAATATCTTTTTGTTGCTTTTCTTTTTCTCATCCTATTAAACCTACAGGGTAATTCGCAATCGCGCGAAGTTATTGAAGTGTCGGAGGCGCTTCGCAAGCCGGTCCTTTTCGGTCAGGTGGTCGAAAGTTGGCCCACGGTGGTCGGTCCGCAATTTTTCCTGCCCGAGTGGGCCGAAGGCAGCGTTTTGCTGAACGACGGAAGGGTAGCCGAAAAAATTTGGCTGAAGTATGATGCCCTGAACGATGCGTTGATTTGGTTTAATCAGGAGGCCAACCGCCAGGTGGTTCTTGACCGGGAAGTCATTAATGCTTTTTCATTATTGAATGGGCAAACTGGTGAAACAGATTATTTCAGGCAATTGCCGCTGAGAAATTTTGGTACAGGCGATAGAAACCAAGTGTTTGCCCAGGTATTGACTGAAGGCAGTTTTAGTTTGTATGTGCTAAGGCAGGTCGAACAGCGTGGTGTGCGCGAGCGACGTCACCAGCGCGTTACGGTGGAAGTACCGGTTATTGAGCCCCGTCCTTTGTATGTGATTCTGCATCCCGATGAAAAAATCACACAGTTCAGAAGGCCCCGTCGCTCAGCAGTTACCGGTCTGATTCCGGGAAAGAAAAAAGAGTTGCAACACCTGCTTTCGGGGCAGGGCTTGCGCTTCAGTCATGAGGACGACCTGAAAAGGGCAATTGAACTGATAAACGAATCTTCACTGGCTCAATAGCTCAGGGATTTAGAGAATAGGCAAAATCGCAGCCGCAACGACGCCAGGGAAATCAATCGACTGTCGACTGTTTATTGCTTACCGCGCCACGTCCCACCACATCCTGGTGAAGACGGTAACATTGGGGGGCACATTGCCTGTGTTATAGGCTAGTTCATTGGCCGGATAAAGAAACCTCCTTGGTATGGCAGGCGTTTCAGCCTCCTGGTAAGGAGTAAGCTGGGGATATCCCGTACGGCGGTAATCTGACCATACTTCGGGGTTGAGGAACAAAGCCACATACTTCGCGTTAATGATTTGCTCGAGGCTTACATTTTGAATGGAAGCATACTCCGCTTCCCATGCAGGATTACTTACGCCATATTTCTGCAGGGAGGCTTTCACGGCTTGTTCAAAAGCCAGGTCGGCCAAGCCTTGGTTTCCGGTTCTGTACTGCACTTCTGCTTCAATAAACTTTTGCTCTACATAAGTAATGAAGATTGCAGGAGTCTGTTGTCCGGCAACTTGCGCGCCTAAAAAGGAAGCATCGAGTTTGGCTTCGCCCGGAGCGCTGCCAACGTATTCGTTGGTGGTGGATGTTTTCTTAATAAAAACCGGCAGCCTGGGGTCATTGGTATTTACCAGTTTGTCAAGGAAAAATTTCCCTATCCTGGTGTTCCTGACTTCGTTATCATAAAGATAAAACAGGTTCTGCTGGTTGCCTGAAAAGGAGTATTCCATATCATCTTGGTTTCCAGCAAAAAGCGAAGGGGCAAATATGTTTAGCCTCACCATCTCATAATCATTATTTCGGTGGGCCACGCGCATTAAAAACCGGAGTTTGAGCGCATGAGCCGCTTTGTGCCATTTGTGAAGATCACCGCCATAAATAAGGTCTTCTGCAGGCTCAGGTTTTGGGCTCTCGCCCGAGATGGCCTGGTCGATGTCGGAAATAGCCACATCGATTTGTTCCATCATATAGGAATAGATGTCTTCTTGTCCATCGTACTGGGCGCCCATACCCTGCGAGTAAGTAATTGCATATTGATTGGGTATGTCGCCAAAGGCATCAGTCATAAGGGCAAGGTTCATCAAATAAAGCACCTTGGCAATGCCTCGGTAGGCTGGGGCCTCAATTTCGTTGGCATACTGAACGATCAGGCTGAGGTTGGGGTAGTGCGTTCCGAAATACAATTCCCACATCTCCTGTGTATGACTGGAAAGCATTTCATACTTGTCAACAGCCAGGTGCACTCCTCTGACGCCGGCCAACTGCTGCGACCATTGCAGCTGAAAGCGACTATGGTCGGTACCGTTAAAATACCCTGAAATGTATTGCACTGAAGGAAGTAGCACCTTGAGTTCTTCACGGTAGTCAGGCTCTTCCGGTTCGGGAAAAACATTGCAGGACGTAAAAGCAAAAGCAAGGGCTAAAATCAGGCTGAGTTTTAAAAATTTGTTCTTCATGGAGGTAATAATTTCAAAAATATGATTGAAAAAAACGGGTTTCCTATAAATTTTAATCAAAAAATTACAGGACCGTAAATTTACAAAAAATAATCACGCCATTTAATCCGTGTCAATCCCTTGTCAAGTGCCAATTTTAGGTATTTGTTCATACTGAATGTAAATAACCCGCCGAAGTACAAATAAATCCCGATTTATCTTGCCTTTTAATATTTTTTAATAAATTTGATACCATTAAACCTATTGGTTTATGACATTACACCCATCCAACAAAACAATCACTAACTAAAAATCAACCAAATGAAGAGGATTTTAATTGTTTTCGGATTATTGCTTTTAATGGGCGCCAGCCTGTTTGGGCAACAGACCCGGGTGACAGGTACCGTTACTGATGCATCAGATGGCAGCACGCTGCCGGGTGTATCGGTGGCTATCAGAGGTACTACCCAGGGCACAGTAACCGACATCAACGGCCGCTACGAGATTTCCGTGCAGCCCGATGCCGTGCTGGTTTTCTCTTTTATCGGTATGACGACCCAGGAGGTTCAGGTGCAGGGGCGCA
>JAWLCS010000038.1:23501-35069 GCA_041687035.1 Bacteroidales bacterium | reverse complement strand
AAACCCCAAACCCCAAACCTATCTTATCACCCTAAACGTCTTATTAAACCTGATCTTGCTCAAAAAAGTCTTGTCCTTGTCGAGCGAGAGCCAAACGAACATGGCGCGGCCCACAATGTGGTCTTCGGGCACGAAGCCCCAGAAGCGCGAGTCGGCCGAGTTGTGGCGGTTGTCGCCCACCATCCAGTAGTAGTCCATTTCGAAGGTATAGGTGGTGGCGGGGGCGCCGTCAATGAATATTTGTCCGTCACGTACCTCCAGATCTTTGCCTTCGTACACATCGATAATGCGCTCGTAAAGCAGAATGTTTTGGGCATTAATTTCAATGGTGGCGCCCTTTTTCGGGATATACAGGGGCCCGAAGTTATCTTCGTTCCATGCAAAGGCGGGGTTGTGCGGAAAAATGTAAGGCTCGTGCCTTCCGGCGGGGCGTTTGAGCTGTTCCACCGCCACCACATTGGGCAAGCCTTCGATCTGTGCTGCTGAAGCATCGTTCATTTCGAGGATGTACACCCCATTGGCCACAAAGCCCCAATTGCTGATATTGTGGCGTTCGAAAACGCGGGGGTTGAGCTGGGTGCCATCGGTCATTACCTGGTAGTTGTGCTGCACCCCTTCAGGGTTGGGCAGCAAGGTGCCGTTGATCATGATTTGGCCATCAATAATCTGCAGGGTGTCGCCAGGGATGCCCACGCAGCGTTTTATGTAGTTTTCGCGCTTATCCACAGGGCGGGCCACCACATCGTAGTTGCGCCACACCTGCTCGCGGCCCATGTTGCGCACCAGCGAGTAATAACTTTCGTTTTGGCGCTGCAGGGCCACCGTGTCGCCATCGGGGTAGTTGAATACCACCACATGGTTGTTTTCGATGGTGCGCAAACCCGGAAACCGGTAATAATCGAGCTTGATCCACTCGAGGTACGACTTGGTATATTGGGTAAGCGGAAGGGTGTGGTGTGCAAAAGGAAAGGCAATGGGGGTGTTGGGAATCTTTGGCCCGTAGGCTACCTTGCTTACAAAGAGATAATCGCCCACCAGCAGCGATTTTTCCATCGAGGGGGTGGGTATGGTGTAGGCCTCCACCATGAAGGTGCGTATGAGGGTAGCAGCCACCACGGCAAAAATAATGGCATCGGCCCACTCGCGCCAGCCCGATTTTGGAATCACCGGCAGCTTGGTGGGATGCACGTATTCTTCGTTTGGGGCAAACCCCAGGTAGGGCAGGAAGGCAAATGGAAACAGCACGCCAAGCGCTTGTTGTCCCAAGCCATGTTTGTTGAAACACTTGAGGGTTTCGACCACCATGAGCAGCAGGGTAAACACGTTGATAAAGGGAATGAGCACAAAAATGAACCACCACAGGGGCTTGTCGATAATCTTGAGCCAGTGATAAATGTTAAGAAACGGCACGATGGCGTACCAGCCTGGCACTCCTGCTTTTTCAAAAATTTTCCAAAGCCCGGCCAGCGAAGCCAGGAAAAACAAGATGGTAAGGATCATGTAAATACTCATGATGCTGATAGTTAAAGGTTAAGTAAGTCTTTCATAGTAAAGATGCCCTTTCTTTGCCACACCCATTCTGCGGCAAGCAGGGCCCCTTGTGCAAATCCGCTGCGGTTATGCGCGGTATGCTTTATTTCAATACTGTCGGCGGGGCCGTCCCAACTCACTATGTGGGTGCCGGGCACCTGGTCGATGCGCAGGGATTCAATGGGGATTTCGGTCTCGAGGGTTTTCTGCTCTTTCAGTTTCCAGCCATTGAAGCGCTCGTCCTGGTCAATGATTTCGTTGGCCAGCACTATGGCTGTGCCGCTGGGAGCATCGAGCTTCTGGGTGTGATGGGTTTCGGAGATTCCGGGCTTGTAATCTTTAAAGCGAACCAGCAGGGCGGTAAGCCTGCGGTTGATCTCGAAAAAAATATTTACCCCCAGGCTGAAGTTGGAGGCATACAGCAGGGTTTGGTTCTTTGCCAGGCCAATCATGCTGACTTCGGGCAGGCGGTTGTGCCAGCCGGTGGTGCCACTCACCACGGGGATGCCCGCGTCGAAGCAGCGGAAAATATTGTTTACCGCCGTGTCGGGAGTGGAAAACTCTATGGCCACCTGGGCTTCGCCCGGAAAGCCGTTCCAGTCGTCTTCGTTGTCGACAATGCAGACTATTTTATGTCCTGCTGCCAGGGCATGCTTTTCTATTTCATGCCCCATTTTGCCGTAACCGATAATCGCTATCTTCAGTGCTTCTTTCATATGTTAAAACCTGAAAGTAAGTTTTAGTCCCGGTGCATGTGCGGCAGATCCGGCCAGGTAGGGCATGGGCGCCAGCTGTGGCTCAATGCGCATGCTCAGGTCTTCGCTCACATCGAAATCCATAAGGTGGGCCTGCACGTTGGCATCGAGAATGTTGAGCAGGTACAGGGCCACGCCGAGAATGTAGCTGAGCTCTAAGTTGCGCCGGTAGTAGTCCATGGCCCTTTTCAGGGCGGCATCGCTGTAGAGCGGAAACTCGTCGATGGTGTTGGGGTTGCCATCTACTTTGGCCAGGTAGGCCTTGCGATACACCTGGTATTGGGTATTGTTGAAGTTTACGGCATATGCCACGCCTCCGAAGCCGGCGTAAATAATGGGGATTTTCCAGTAGGCCCCGTTGTAGGCCTGCCCCAGTCCGGGAAGGGTTGCCGAGAGCATGGCGGCACGTCCGGGCGAGGGAATGTGTTTTTGCGTTTCAAGGCTGTCGGCCTCAATGGTTTGCTCCGAAACAACTGTAATGCCCGAACCCGTTTGCTGGCTTTTCCCCGAAAGGGGGAGAATAATTAACAGGCAAAATACCAGCAATAGCTTTATTGCACAGCTGGGGCCGGCTGTAATGCCCGGGGCATGCTGTGCGGGCGCTGGCTGATATGCTGCGGAGGCTGTCAACGGTAGCCGTATTACTTGTGGATAAGGTTCAGGATGCGTTCGAGGTCTTCTTCGGAGGAGAAGTTGATAACGATGGCCCCTTTGCCGCCGGCTTTACTTTTTAGTTGCACCCTGGAGCCGTACAATTCCGTGAGTTGCATTTGCAGTTCAAGGTATTTTTCCTTAAGCGCAGGGGTGCTGTGTTTTTTTGGTTCGGGAGCGGGCTCTTCGGGAGCCGCTTCGGCCAGGTTTTTTACAATTTCTTCCACGTCGCGCACCGACAGGCCCTGGGCAATAATGTCCTGGTAGATCTCCAGCTGGGTCTGCACATCGTCGACCGAGACCAGTGCGCGGGCATGCCCCATGCTGATAACATCCTGGCGCAGGCCAATCTGAATCTCGCCGGGCAGGTTGAGCAGGCGCAGGTAGTTGGCAATGGAGCTGCGGCTTTTGCCCAGGCGCTCGCTGAGCATCTCCTGCGTTAGCTGGTAGTTGTCGATAAGCTGCTTGTAGGCCAGCGAAATTTCAATGGGATTGAGGTTTTCGCGCTGAATGTTTTCTACAATGGCCATCTCGAGCATGCCGTGGTCGGTGGCCAGGATAATATAGGCGGGGATTTCGGTGAGGCCGGCCATGCGCGAGGCTTTGCAGCGCCGCTCGCCCGATATGAGCTGAAACTTGCCGTCTTCGCCCTTGCGCACCGTAACGGGCTGTATCACGCCCTGCTCCTTTATGGAGGCGGCAAGGTCTTGAAGGGCCTGCTCATCGAAGTCGGTGCGGGGCTGGTAGGGGTTGCTTTCGATATTGGCAAGCAAAACCCGGCCCACCGTACCCACGGCGTGCAGGTCTCTTTCAATGTCGTAAACGGGCTGAGGCTCCATGCCCGAGTTGTCAAGCAATGCACTTAATCCTTTTCCTAATGCTCTCTTTTTGGCATTCATTATTCTACCTCTATGTTTTTCTCTGATTGGGAAATCTTGGTTAACTCGTTTTTCTGCAGTATTTCGCGGCCCAGGTTCAGGTAGTTGATGGCACCGCGGCTCTGCACATCGTGCATAATGATGGTCTCGCCGAAGCTGGGCGCCTCGCCCAGTTTGGTGTTGCGCTGAATAATGGTGTCGAACACCAGGTCCTGGAAATGGGTGCGCACCTCTTCCACCACCTGGTTCGACAGGCGCAAGCGGTTGTCGTACATGGTGAGCAGTATGCCTTCTATTTCGAGATTTGGGTTGAGGCGCGACTGCACGATCTTAATGGTGTTGAGCAGCTTGCCAAGGCCTTCGAGGGCAAAGTACTCGCACTGCACCGGAATAATCACCGAGTCGGCCGCCGAAAGGGCGTTTACGGTAATGAGACCCAGCGAGGGCGAGCAGTCGATGATCACAAATTCATAGTCGTCCTTCACCCGGTCGATCACCTTGCGCATCATCATTTCGCGATTGGGCAGGTTGATCATCTCAATCTCGGCGCCCACCAGGTCGATGTGTGCGGGAATCAGGTCGAGGTTGGGAGTGGAGGTGTTGAGCAGGATGTTGCGGGGCTCCACATCGTCGATTATGCATTCGTAAATGCTGGTCTTGATCACCTTGGGGTCGAAACCCACGCCTGAAGTGGCATTGGCCTGCGGGTCGGCGTCGATGAGCAGGGTTTTGTGCTCGAGCACGGCAAGACTGGCTGCTAGGTTAATGGCGGTAGTGGTTTTTCCTACGCCGCCTTTTTGGTTGGCAATGGCAATTACTTTACTCATATTCTTTTATAAAAAATGATGGTTTCACTCAAAGTCATTTGATCAAGTGAAACCATACAGAGAGGCATTGTGTTATGGGTCAAATGCTGATTGTTATTAAAATTCCTTATTGCTGACGGGCCTTGTTGTTAAGTGAAAACGGCACAATAGGTGCGGCAAAAATTATTTGGCCGGAGCCATTTCCACTCCAGTGCAAATTTACAATTTTAGGATGCTTACAAGGCTTTTTTTTGTTAAAAATTACAAACACCGCTAATGACGCCAGAATGAGCAGTTTGCGGGTGCTTCTGGGCCCTTATTCTTCCTGCTGCCCCGAATCTTCTTTGTTTTCTTGGTCAAGGTCTTCAAATTCAATATCGGTATTGTGCGGCTGGTATTCGCGTGGCACCTGGGGCACCTCGGGCTGGGCCTCCACAATGGCGCTGAAAGCTTCCTGAAGCGCTTCGCCAAACTTATCGAAATCTTCCCTGTAAAGGAAAATCTTATGTTTCTCAAAGAAAAACTTGCCCGTCTGCTGGTTAAAACGCTTCTTGCTTTCGGTTATGGTAAGATAGAGCTCTTCGTTGCGTGTGGCTTTTACATCAAAGAAATAAGTTCTTTTTCCTGCTCTTACCGCCTTGGAATAAATGTCTTCTCTAGTGTTTTGGCTGCCAAAATTTTCCATTTTTCTTCCTTTCGTTTAAAGAACCTTCGTAATTTTTTTAAGTCACAACACTCCTCAAAAATAATGCCCCTGTTATGCAAAGGGATACAATTAATTTTAAAACAGGTAAAACATCAATAATATTAACACTTTTGTCAAAAAACAGTTCACTCAACAAACGTCAATCTGCCCAAAAAAATTGTTTGCCCTGGGCGGGGCAATATTTTTTGGCCCGTGGCAAGCAAATTTCCATTACTTTTGCAAAGTTTCCGGGCGCGCCATGGTGGCTGCTTTGCCGGTAATAGCTGCTGTTCCTTGTAAATTTGAATCTGATCCTATGTTAAACAGAAGGCATTTGCGCGTTAAAGTGCTTCAGAGCCTTTATGCCTTTTTCCAGTCGGGCAACAATGACCTTGGCGCCGGAGAAAAAGAGCTTCTTTTTGGAATCGAAAAGATATACGACCTTTATCTCTACCAGTTTTTGCTGCTTGCCGAGCTTTACCGCCAGGAAGTGCGAATAATGGAGGACAACCGCAACAAGCACCTTCCAAGCAAGGAAGACCTGAACCCCAACACCCGCTTTACCGACAACCCCGTGCTAAAGACCATTGCTGGCCATGCCGCCATTGAAGAGCACTGCAAGCGTCGGAAAATTAGCTGGAACAACAACCAGGACATTGTGCGCAAGCTGCTTGCTCACATCAAACAGCAAAACTACTACAATGTATTTATGGCAAAGGAAGAAGTGACCTTTGCCGACCATCGCGAGTTTGTAACCCGCATGGTAAAGAAGGACATTGTAAACTTTGAATTGCTCCACTCGTTCTATGAGGAGAATTCCATTTACTGGATCGACGACTGGGAACTGGTAAACATGATGCTGGTAAAAACCCTGAAAGCCATAGACCCCGAGCAAGGCCATGGTCTTTTGCTGATGGACCTTTTTAAGGAAGAAGAAGACCGGGCCTTTGCCCGTGAGCTTTTTAAGCGCACCATCCTCAATCACCAGGAAATGGACGCCATTATTTCGGCAAAAACCCAAAACTGGGACATTGAGCGCATTGCCCTGATGGACGTTATCATTATGAAAATGGCACTCACCGAAATACTTAAGTTCAGGGAAATTCCCGTGAAAGTTAGCCTGAACGAATACATCGAACTCTCGAAAATGTACAGCACGCCCAAAAGCAAGATCTTTATTAATGGGATCCTCGATAAGCTTGTGGAGGAATTTGTGAGCGAAAACAAAATCAACAAGCACGTAAAAGGGCTTTCCGGCTGAGCTTAAAGGCCTTTTTTATACCTTTGTTTTTACATGGTTTTTTTAATTAGAAACAAATATGACCGTATTGCAATATAAGTCCTTACGCAATTTTTTGCTGCTTGCATTCCTTTTTTCGGGCATGCTTATGGCCTGCAATACTGGCGGCGGACAGGCCAGGGCCGAACAGTCGGC
This sequence comes from Bacteroidales bacterium, assembly GCA_041687035.1. Taxonomy (GTDB): domain Bacteria; phylum Bacteroidota; class Bacteroidia; order Bacteroidales; family UBA7960; genus UBA7960. The sequence continues at coordinate 28,329 of JAWLCS010000038.1, read as the reverse complement.
TGCCGAAGCTTCGGGCGAAAATACCGCCAAAGCTCCTGAAGTTACTTTCGACAAGCTTGCCCATGATTTTGGTCCCATTTTTAGTGGCGAAAAAGTGACCTACAACTTTCGCTTTACCAACACTGGCAATGCGCCCCTAATCATTATTCACACACGCAGTGGCTGCGGATGCACGGTGGGCGATTATCCCAAAGAGCCCATCCCGCCCGGTGGCGACGCCAGAATAACGGTACAGTTTAACAGTGCCGGCCGGCGAGGATTCCAGTCGGAGTCGGTGCGCGTCATTACCAACGCCACCCCGCAGGAATACCTGCTGCGTATCACTGCCGAAGTTATCCAGAACTAAATACCATTTTAAACCCTTAAACAAACTGAATATGAATTTTTTGAACACAATTATTTTGATGGCCCCTCCCGCCGAAGGTGGTGGCGGTGGCATTGCTGCATTCTTGCCCCTTATTCTTATCATTTTGGTTTTCTACCTGTTCTTTATCCGTCCGCAAATGAAAAAGCAGAAGGAACTGAGCAAGTTTCGCGAAAACCTGAAGAAAGGTGATAAGATTATCACCGTTGGTGGCATCCACGGAAAGATTGTTGAAGTAACGGACAAGACTTTTATGATTGAGGTGGAAGGCCAGAACAGGCTTAAGATCGAGAAGTCGGCAGTAGCACAAAACAGCGTTTCAGAAAACCTGGCCGAGACCCGTTAATTTTTTTACCTAGGGTTGTAATGGTGTGGGCTTGCTGCCATTAATGGCGCGGGTTCCCGGTACCACTTACAACCCTTTTTTTCAGAAGGTGGTTGTTATGATTAGCCGCATTGGGCCTTTACAAAGACTGCGCAACATATACCGCGATCCGGGCAGGAGAAAAAAGCTGTATGTTTTCCTGGTGTGCCTGTTTTTGAGTGCCTTTTTCTGGCTTTTTATCAAGCTTTCGCGCGAAGCCCAGGCGGTCATCGAGAGGCCGCTGGTGGTTAGCCAGGTTCCGGCCGATGTGGTTATTGGCCAGCAAAGCCACTCGCGCATTCAACTCACCATACAAACCACCGGCGCGCGCCTGCTTGCCAGCAGATTTTTCAGATCCGTTGACACCTTGTTTGTCGACGCCAGCACCTTCGGAAGAACCAATCGCAGCGGCGAGCTGTGGCATTTTGTTACGGCCGCCCAGATGCGCAGCGGCCTCTCGGGGCAGTTCGATGGTGGGCGCAGCCTGACGGGCATCTGGCCCGACACCGTGTTTGTGAAGCTGGCCTTTGCCAGCCAAAAAAAGGTGCCCGTAAGGCTCAATGCCGCCTACACCTTTGAACGCCGCTTCGGGCAATACGGGGAGGTGAAGCTGGAGCCCGACAGCATTGTAGTTCGTGGCCCGCGCCAGATCGTCGATACCCTGCAGTCGATCAGCACCGAATCCCTGGTGTTCGAAAATCTGAGCCAAACCATTGAGCAAAATGTGGCACTGCAAAATCCGGCCTTTGGGCAGGGGCTCACCCTCGAAACCCAACAAGTCAAAATGACACTTCCGGTGGAAGAATTTACCGAAAAATCAGTGGAGCTCAGTCTCAGTGTGATATGCCAGCACCAAAGCGGAGTGTTGCACAACCTGCGGTTGTTTCCCAACCGGGTGACCGTTTCTTGCCTGGTGGCACTTAAAGACTACAACCGGGTCGATGCTTCGCTTTTCGTGGCCCATGTGGTTTGTCCGGCCGAAAACCCACCCGAATCAAACCGCCTGGAAGTGTTGGTGGAAACATACCCCAATTTCGTTACCTTGCAAAACATTAGACCCGCCACCGTCGAATTTCTGATCATGGAGTAAATTTACTAATACTCAAATCTGCTCATCTGCAAATCCCCTAATCCCCAAATTTGCTAATAAAAGTATGCTTCAAATCGGCCTTACAGGAAATATTGGCAGCGGTAAAACCACGGTTTGCAGGGTTTTCGAAATTCTTGGGGTGCCGGTGTATTATGCTGACCTGAGGGCACGGGCTATAATGGAAGACTCCGCGGTGGTGAAGCAGGTGGCCGGGGCATTTGGCCAGGATTTGATAGATGAGAGCGGGCATTTGAAGCGAAAAGACCTGGCGGCCATTGTATTTAACAACAGAGAAAAACTTGAAAAGCTCAATGCCATGGTGCATCCACTGGTGCGCGATGATTACCGGCAGTGGGTTGCCGCACAGTACAACCAGGCCTATGTGATGCAAGAGGCGGCCATATTGTTCGAAACAGGCATGGCAGCCAGTTTCGACAGGGTGATAGTGGTGGCTGCTCCGCTCGAACTGCGCATTGCGCGGGTGCAGCAGCGCGATGGGGTAAGCCGCCAGGAGGTGCTGCGCCGGGCTGCAAACCAGTTGGAGGAGCAGGAACTGATTGAAAGGGCCGACTTTGTGATACACAACGACGACAGCCGGCTGGTCATTCCGCAGGTGCTGGCCATAGACCAGCAGCTAAGGCGGCTGCAACAATTTTAAACTTGCTGTGTTTGTTTAATAATAACCCTTTCGCGAAAAGCGTTTGAAACTATAATAATAAGGACAGGATGTCGAATAAGCTGTTTATTGCCCTTTTTGCCTTGTTGGCGCTGTTGCCGGCACAACTGTTTTCGCAACAGAGTGGCAGGGCATATGAGTTTTTGGGTCTGCCTGTTTCGGCCAGGGTGACCGCTTTGGGTGGCTACGCAGCACCAGATCTTGACTCTGACCTCGACCCGGCCCTGGTGTTTCCTTCGCTGCTGCGGCCCGAGGTGAGCACCCACATATCCCTGAACTTTGTAGACTATTTTGGCGATATCAATTATGGCACGGTGGCTTTTGCAAAAAACTTTGAACGTATCGGCACCTTTAGTGCTGCATTGCAATATATTGACTACGGCGTTTTTACCGAAGCCGACGAAACCGGCCAGACCTACGGGCAATTTGGGGCCGGCGAATATAGCTTTGCCATTGGCTGGGGGCGCCCGCTCAACGAGCGTTACGCCATTGGCGCCAACATTAAGACAATTTACTCTTCGCTCTACGAATATTATTCCTGGGGGCTTGCCGCCGATGTTTCGGTAACCTATATGAATCCTGAAAGCCAGCTGGCTGCCGGCCTGGTGGCCCGCAACATTGGCCGTCAGGTGGCCCACTACCGCGAAAACAACAGCGAAAATCTGCCCTTCGATTTGGTGTTTGGGGTATCGAAGAAACTTTTGAACGCGCCCCTGCGCTTTTCATTCGTGGCGCACAACCTGCACCGCTTCGACCTTACCTATGAGTCGCCCATTAGCTTGCCGGGACAGGAATACTGGGGGGCAGAACCCGGGCAAACCGCCAGCGAGCGCGTGAGCGATTTTTCTGACAAGCTGATGCGGCACATGGTGGTGGGCGTTGAATTTCTTCCCAGTCAGAATTTTGCCTTCCGCATGGGTTACAACTATCGCCGCCGCCAGGAGATGAAAATCGACACCCGCATGTCGACCGTTGGGTTTTCGTGGGGTTTCGGGGTAAAGATTGCCCGCTTTCAGCTCAATTACGGGCGCTCCAATTACCACCTTGCCGGTGCCCCCAATCACATCTCCATCAGCACCAGCATCAACGATTTGTTTAACTTTGCCGGCAGTGTACCTTCCCAGCCTGAGTTATGATCATAGAAATTGAAGCCACCAGCGGGTTTTGTTTTGGTGTGGAGCGCGCCGTTGAAGCCGCCGAAAAGGCCCTTGACGGGGGCGCAGAGGTCTATTGCCTGGGCGAGATTGTGCACAACCGGCAGGAAGTGCAAAGGCTTAGTGAAAAAGGCCTGAAGCAGATAACGCATGATCAGTTGACTTCCCTTGCGGGAAAAAAGGTGATGATACGTGCCCACGGCGAACCGCCCGAGACCTACCAAACCATCCGCGAAAGCGACACCCAACTGATTGATGCCACCTGCCCGGTGGTGCTGAAGCTGCAAAAAAGGGTGAAAAAAGCCCTTGAGGAAAACCCCGGCGCGCAGATTGTGATTTACGGCAAGCCCGGCCACCCCGAGGTGGTAAGCCTTTCGGGACAAATTGGCCACAAGGCTATTGTTGTAACAGAGGATTACAAGAGCCTCGAAGCAATAGACTTCCAAAAACCGGTAGTGCTTTTCAGCCAGACCACCCAAAGTCTTGAAGGGTTTCATGACCTGATTAAGGAGCTGGAGGGCCGGCTGAAAAAATATCATTCTGACCTTTCGGGAGCATTCACGGTCAACGATACCATTTGCAGGCAGGTTTCCCGGCGGGGCCCGGCCATAAAAATGTTTGCCCAAAGCCACGATGTGATTATATTTGTCAGCGGTGCCAACAGCTCAAACGGACGCTACCTTTATGGCCTTTGCAAAGAGGTAAATCCTGCCTCGCATTTTGTGGAGCAGGCTGGTAAACTAAAAAAGGAATGGTTTGAAGACGCCCGCAGCACCGGAATTACCGGGGCTACCTCCACCCCACGCTGGCAAATGGAGGACGTAGCCCGGGCCATAAAAAAGTTGTAAAAAAAGCTTCATGAAATTGTTAAATATTGTTTGGGTCCTGCTGTTGGCAGTAGTTTTTCCGGGACCTTCCGGGGCGCAATCTGCGTGGTTTTTGCCTGAAGCAGAAGCCACAGAAAATGTGTGGGTGTTTCTTACCGACAAGGAAGGGGTGGATTTCGATCCGCATGCCTTTTTTCATCCGAAGGCCATCGAGCGCCGCCTCAGGCACGCACAAGACCTTTTCGATGCGCTGGATTTTCCCGTAAGGGAAGACTACTTGCAAACCATTTCCGGCATGGTAGACTCGCTGGATGTAGTGTCGCGCTGGTTTAATGCGGTAAGCGTGTATGCCA
>JAWLCS010000038.1:0-23401 GCA_041687035.1 Bacteroidales bacterium | reverse complement strand
ACCGGTGCTGAATTTTTGTTGGCTCGCACCGAAACATGGACGGAGTATTTTTCGGAAGAAAAAAACTGGCTGGCCGCTGTTGAGTGGGCCGATCAGCATGGAGCCGACATTATAAACTCTTCGCTGGGATACACCCGCCACCGTTATTTCCCTGAGGATATGGACGGAAATAGTTCGCTGGTGGCAAGGGCTGCCGCCATCGCCTTCCAAAAAGGAATTTTGATTGTGAATGCCGCCGGCAATGATGGCACCACCGAAAGCTGGAAAATTATTGGCACGCCGGCCGATGCCCCTGAAGTGCTGTCGGTGGGTGCGGTCGATTTTCCCTCTTTGCTGCGGGCCAATTATTCCTCCCGGGGGCCTACCGCCGATGGCAGGCTTAGTCCTTCGGTATCGGCATTGGGAACCGTATATGCAGCAGGGAAAACCGGGTTTAAGCGTACACAGGGTACTTCTTTTGCCAGCCCCTTGTTGGCCGGTTTCGCAGCCTGCCTGTGGCAAATGCACCCTGAATGGACCAACCAGCAGGTGTTTGATGCCATGCAGCAAAGCGCCACCCTGTTTCCTTATTTCGACTATTCGCACGGGTATGGCATCCCCCAGGCCGATTACTTTTTCAGGAATAAATCGCTGGAAATTCAGCCAACCTTTGATTTTGAAATTACCAAGGATACCCTGAAAGTAATGAGCCGCCTCAAAACTTTCAACGAAACCGGGCTTGATCGCCAGGATCGATACCTTTACTACCAGGTAAGGGATGCCAGTGATCGTATAATGGAATATTCAGTATTGCTGGCCACTGAAACCGAGGTGCTGGAGTTAAGCCTGGGTGACTTTGAACCCGGACAGAAAATTTTGGTTCACCTGGCAGGTTATACCTCTGCCTGGACCTTTTAAAACCAATGATGATATGCTGATACGATTTTTTGTGCTGATTTTGATGGGTGTACTTGCAGGTCTTCCTGCCAAAGCGCAGGAAGTGCTGGTTTACGAAGACTTGCAGGGCGATACGCTTAAGTCGGAGTATGGGATGAACCGCAAGCATTACAGGCACCCTTTTGTTGGGTTTGGCTTTTTTGCCGGGGGTGCGGGTGGTCCCACAGGAAAAATTAAATCGGCCGATTCCTGGGTCTTCGAATATGGCGTCCGGTATAAGAGAAAGTTTAACCACTACCTTTCGGCAGGGGCCGATTGGAGTTTCAGCAGGCTGCAGTATTCGCCGGCTGCCTGGGAGGTGGCCAGCCTTATGGGCGACTTGCCTCTGAACAGCGAAAAACTGGTGCTGGTGCAAACCGGACTGGGTCTCTATCAGCGTTTCAATTGGCAAAAACGCCGCGGGGACTTTATCGGACGCTTTTTCGATGTCGGGGTTTACGGAAACTGGACCTTCGCCTCCAGGCATGCCTATGCCTTCGAGATGCCAACCGGAGAAAAAGTTAAGGTGAAAAAATCGGGGCTTAACTATGTGAATCCTTTCGATTACGGGCTGTTGGCTAGAATAGGTTTTGGCAATTTTGTGCTCAAATCAAGCTACCGTTTTTCCGATCATTTTAAATCTGAATCGGGCCTCGAAGAGTTTCCGCGCTTATATATCGGATTTGAAATGGGTTTGCACCCATTCTGAAAACCAACTATTTTTTCCTGATAATGGTAAGCCCATCGCGGTAAGGAACCAGCACACGGTTTATACCAGGATGTTGCCTGACATACTCATTGAACTGCATGATGCCCCTTGTTTCAGAATCAGCGGGAGAGGATTCCTGCAACACTTTTCCGTCCCACAACACATTGTCGGCCAGGACAATACCACCCTTTGGCATGCGTTCAAAAACCAGCTCGAAATACTTCACATAGTTTTCTTTGTCGGCATCGATAAATACCAGGTCGAAGGCCTCGTCAAGCTTGGGTATTACCTCAATGGCTTCGCCAATGTGCTGAATGATCTTATCTTCCAGGCCGGCTTCTGCAAAAAAGGTCTTGGCAAAATCTTCCAGTTCGGGGTTGTGATCTATGGTGTGCAGCAAGCCATCTTCTGTGAGGCCCTGTGCCAGGCAGATGGCCGAGTAGCCGGTATAGGTGCCGATTTCGAGTATGCGTCGCGAAGGTTTAATAAGACTGATGAGTTCGAGCAGCTTGCCCTGCAGGTGGCCCGAAAGCATGCGTGGCTTGAGAACCTTGGCTTGGGTCTCGCGGCTAAGCCGTTGCAAAACAGGCGACTCGGGGTCGCTCATTTTGCGGGCGTAGGCTTCTATCTTTTCCGAAATCATTGTTTACCGGGGTTTGAAGGTGAGCATGCTGAGGTGCCCGGGGTCAAACACCTCATTGGCGGTTTCGAGCAGCTCGGCAGCACTAACCGCTTCAATTTTCCGGTTGATTTCTTCGATGGAATCAACCTTGTCATAAAGCAATATGCTTTTTCCCATCGAGAGCATTTCGGCCAGGTTCGATTCGAAGGAGATGGCTACCTGCCCGATGAGCTGCTGCTTAGCCCTTTTGAGCTGCAGAAGACCCAGATGGTTGCTGCGGAAGCGGTTTAGTTCCTTGCGTATTAGCGAAAGCGTTTTGTCAATATAATCGGCATCGGTGCCAAAGTAAATGCTGAAAATGCCCGAATCGGAGTAGGGCAGGTAGTGGCTCTCAATATTGTAGCAGAAGCCGTGCTTTTCGCGCACGGCCATATTCAGCCTGGAGTTGAGGCCGGGCCCGCCCAGCATATTGTTGAGCAGTATTAATGCGGTTTTTTTGTCATCGTCGGCTTTGTATGCTGGTCCACCCAGCACGCAGTGGGCCTGATGGTTGCGGCGCTTTACCACCTTCTCTTTTGGCACGTATCCGTTGTAAGCCTGCCGCAGGTTGTTACGGCTGCTGTGGGGGGCATGGCCAAAGTATTTCTCGGCCAGGCGAATCAGCTCCGAAAACGGAATGCGACCCACCGAGCAAATCACCATTTCTTCAGTGGCATAGTTGCGGCCAATAAAATTGGCGATATGCTCGCGGTTGAATGTTTTCAGGTTTTTGGGCGTGCCCAGTATGTTGCGCCCCAGCGGATGCCCGTCGAACACCACCCCGTCAAAGTCATCGAAAATCTGCTCGCCGGGATTGTCCTTGTATGAGTTGATCTCGTCAATGATAATGTCTTTTTCCTTCTCCAGCTCCCTTTCGGGAAAAACCGAGTTGAACAGGAGGTCGGACAGCAGGTCGAACCAGCGCTGGTAGTAGGTATGCATAAAGGAAGCATGGATGCAGGTGTCTTCCTTGGTGGTGTAGGCGTTGAGCTCGCCGCCCACGTTCTCCATATGGCTCAGGATGTGGTGGGCGCGGCGCTTTTGGGTGCCTTTAAAAATGACGTGCTCAATAAAGTGGGCCAGGCCCTGCTCATTGAATTCTTCGTCGCGCGAGCCGGCGTTGATGGTCAGCCCGCAATGTGCCACCAATGCATCGGTGGGCTTATGAATGATCCGTATGCCGTTGGGCAAACGGTGGCTTAAGTAAGTCATCGCTTTTTGAGGGGGTACTTCATGGGGTAGTCGGGATGCACGGCGCCTTTCGAAATGTTCATCAGCTTGTTGCGAATGAGCCTGCGCTTCAGGGGCGAAATGCGGTCTACCATCACAATGCCTTCAATATGATCGTATTCGTGCTGAATGATGCGTGCAGAAAGGCCGTCAAACTCATCCTCATGTGCAGTGAAATTTTCATCAAAATATTTTATCCTGATGTTTGAAAGGCGATAAATGTCCTCGCGCAAGTCGGGGAAGCTCAGGCAGCCTTCATTAAAAATCCATTCCTTACCCCACTGCTCCACAATAACAGGGTTTATGAAAACCTTCTTGAAGCCTGCCAGTTTGGGATCTTCGTCATCAAAAGGCGAGGCATCGACCATAAACAAGCGGATGCTTTTGCCAATTTGCGGAGCTGCCAGGCCCACGCCATTGGCATGGTACATGGTCTCCCACATATTGTTGATCAGTTCTTCAAGGCCCGGATAATCCTTATCAATATTGGTGGCCCTGGTTTTCAGCACGGGATCGCCGTAGGCTACAATAGGTAATATCATTTTCTTTGTTCGGTATTTGACAACATTTCAAGGTAGGACTGCAAGATTATCGTGGCGCTAATGGTGTCGACCAGGGCTTTGTCTTGCCGGGCTTTCTTGCCCAGGCCTGCATCGATCATGGTGCGCAGGGCCATTTGCGAGGTGAAGCGCTCGTCCATACGCTCAATGCGCATGTCAGGGAACTGCTTGCGCAGGTGCTTTACAAAAGGTTCGATGAAGCGCGCAGCATCAGAAGCCTGATTTTTCATGTCGCGCGGCTCGCCCACCACCATGCATTCAACCGATTCGCGTGCGCAGTAATCCTTCAGAAAAGCCATCAAGTCTTTCACATGCACCGTGGTCAGTCCGTTGGCAATCATCTTCAACTCGTCGGTCACTGCAAGGCCTGCCCGTTTCTGCCCGTAATCTATAGCTAATATCCTACCCATCAATTTATTTTGATGTGCAAAAGTAAGAAAAATCAAGGAGAAAGTGGCCTCTGAATTACATTTGTTATCTTTGGTTTGTCCATATTACCAATTCTATTGTGTCATGGAAAAAACTTGTCACTTCACTCCTGTTTCTTTATACAGGTTTGGTTTGTTCCTAATGATTTTGATGGTGCCGTTGCCCGGCAGGGCTCAGATTCCTTTTCACGTTACGAATTATGAGCGATCGGTTTATTCGGCAGGGAATCAAAACTGGGCAATTGATCTTGATTATGCAGGTAACTTGTATGTAGGCAACACCAATGGTTTACTTATATTAAGGGGTGCATCATTCAGCCTTTATGAGATGCCGCTAAAAACCCCTGTTCGCTCAGTAAGATTCATTGATGGGCTTGTTTATTCCGGTTCTTTTGAAGACTTCGGCTACTGGCAAAAAGATGACGCCGGAAATTTGAAATATCATTCTCTTGTACCCCTGCTCAATGGCGTTGACCTGAAAAATGAGGAGTTCTGGAGGATCAAGCAGCACGAAGGCGCTATTTATTTTCAGAGCTTCGGAAAATTGCTTCGATATAATGGTTCAAGCATTAAAGAAATAGAAATTCCAGGTTCGGTTTTGTTTTTGCTCAAGGGCAGGGAAAGGCTTTTTATTCAGCAAATTGATGGTGGACTGTTTGAAATTAAGGATGATGAGCTGCTTTTTATTGAGGGTACTGAAATATTCAGTGATACGGAAGTGAAGGCTATTTTGCCTTTTACGGAAGAAACTTTTCTGATCGGGACCAGCTCAAAAGGGGTGTTTTTGTCAGATGGTACATCATGGGTTCAATGGAGCAACGAGGCTGATCAACAGTTAAGGGAATTTAAAATAAATAACGGTGTAAGGCTTGGCAGTCTGCTGGCGTTCGGCACCATAATGAAAGGGGTTTTTATTTTTGACCTTGAAGGAAAACTTATGCATCACCTTCATTCGGGAAATTCCATTCAGAATAATACCATCCTGGCCTTAAGGAGCGATGCCGAAAATAATCTCTGGGTTGGAATGGATAAAGGCTTTGACTACATTGCTTTAAATTCGCCGGTTGAATTATATACCGATCCCGAATTGGCACTGGGCACGGTATACACTGCTGCGCTTTATAAAGGCACCCTTTATATTGGTACCAACCAGGGCATCCATTACTTTTCACTTGATGAAAACGGAAAATTCTCCGGAGGCCGTTTTATTTCTGAATCGCAGGGACAAGTATGGTTTATTAAAGAAATTGATGGCGATTTGTATTGCGGGCTGAATGAGGGCACTTTTATTATCCGAAATAATAAACTGATACAGGTGAGTGATGTCAGGGGAGGGTATAATCTAAAAAAGCTCTCCGGGATTTATGATGATTTCCTTATTCAGAGCACATATTACCCAGTGGTGGTTTATGAAAAGGGAGCTGGTTCGTGGCGTCAAAGCCATATTCTGACAGGTTTTGAAGGGCCTGCACGATTTCTTGAAGTAGACCATTTGGGAAATATCTGGCTGGGTCACTCACTGGCTGGTGTGTACCAGTTGCAACCATCAGGAGACCTGAAAACAGCTATTCGTGCAATAAAGATGGATGGTGCTTTTGGATTGAACAGCCCGACAAACCGTGTTTTTAAGTTGGATAACCGAATTGTGATCCTAACAGGAGAGACAATACTACAATGGGATGCCATAAACCAAAAACTTATTCCTTACAACGATATCATTCCAAAACTCGAGGGTTTTGAAAAGTCAAACATGCTGATTCCCGCTGGTGAGGGTAAGTATTGGTTTGTAAAGGACAAAGAACTTGGACTTTTCGAAATCAGGTTCAATGAGGTGAAGTTAGTGTATCGTTTTCTTCCGGAAATGTTTGGTCTTGAGTTGGTTGAAGATTACGAAAATATTGTTGCCCTTAATGACACCCTGCATCTGATATGCCTTTCAAATGGCTTTTCAATTCTGAACTTTAATCGGATTAATCAATTGCCAGAGAATAATTACCCGCCTGAAATCAGGGAAATAACGTTCTGGAAGAACCCCGAAAGGAATATTCGTTTCGGGAATGACCACTTAGCAACTTTTAAACCGAACAGGGGGTTTAACAACGTAAATATTCAGTTCTCCTCCCGGGGATCCTTCGGGGAAAAGAAATATTTCCAATATAAACTCTCCCAAATAGATCAGGATTGGAGCGAATGGGCATTGACAGCCGAAGTAACCTATCTTCGTTTACCGCCCGGCAGCTACGTTTTTCAGGTTAGGACTTTGGGCAATAAGGGTTTCATTTCCCAATCAGAAGATATTTCATTTAAAGTCAGGGCTCCCTGGTACATTACCTTCTATGCCTTTGCATTTTATGCCCTTGTTATTTTGTTGGTTTTCTGGTATGTGAGATTGAGATACCAGCAAAGGTTTTTTAAAAAGAGGGAAGATGAACTTAAACGCCAGCAGAATGAAATAATAATGCAAAAGGAACAAGCCGAAAGTGAGATCATCAGGCTTACGAATGAGAAACTACAATCAGAAATTTCATTGAAAAACACCCAGCTTGCCAACAACACGATTTCCATTATTCGGAAAAATGAACTTCTTAATGAAATCCAAAAGGAACTGAGCATACAAAAGGAAGAGTTGGGACAAAGAGTGCCAAGGAGGTACTTTGAAAGGATTAATAAGCTCATTGAGAACAGTATTAAAAGTGATCATGATTGGGAGATGTTCGAAAAGCTTTTTGACCAGGCTCATGAAAACTTTTTTCAAAGGCTGAAAGCCGAATTTCCTGAGTTGACGCCAGGTGATTTGCGCCTTTCTGCATATCTCCGGCTTAATCTTTCCTCAAAAGAAATAGCACCATTACTAAATATTTCATTACGCGGCGTTGAAGAACGACGCTACCGGCTCAGAAAAAGAATGGGTTTGCCTTCAAACCAGAACCTGGTTGAATTTATTTTGTCATTTTAATCATTTTTGTTTTTTACCCACTTCTTTTTTTTCGTTTTTTTTCATACACTTCCTTTCTTTTTTCTTCAAAAATTTGTAACTTTTGGAGTTGTTAATCCATTAAAAATAATGGGTTTATAATGCTAAGAGAAAAAACTGCGTGGGTAAAATTGGGGTCCCTTTTTTACTCCCGTTTTGGGTGAAGTAATCATGTTGGTATGTTTGTTTTGCTATTGGTCGCTACAGGCCCTAACTTGCAGCAGAATCGGACTCACATCCTTTCTTTTTTTACAGCAAACAGTTAAACGAGAAAGCGCAGTTGTATTCTCAAAAATCTGTGAAATCTGTAATTTTTTGTAAAAAAAGTGTAATGCTGCTGCCGTGTTTAATGCTCATCTTAGTCAAAATATTAATATAAAATGGGTTTACCATGAAGGCTAATAAGTTCTATTGGTTTTTTTTGTTTTTTGATTTATTCTGAGAGTTCTTCTTTAACCCAAATATCAATCACAACAAAACCATTTGCCTATGAAAAATCATTTCGATTTCAGACATTACCCCAGGCTTTTGATGGTTGCTGTTGCCATTTTACTGATGGGTTTTCAGGCAATGGGGCAACGCATTATCAGAGGTACGGTAACAGGCTCTGACACGGGTGAAACCCTGCCCGGAGTAAATATATTGATTAAAGGAACTACCCGAGGAACCGTAACCGATATCGATGGAGCATTTCAGGTTGAGGTGCGCCCAGGCGACCAGTCGCTTGTTTTTTCATTTATTGGTTATGATAATCAGGAAATTGCCATTGGCACTGCAGATGTTATCCAGGTGGTGCTGCAAATTTCCAGTACTTCTCTCGAAGAATTTGTGGTGATTGGTTACGGCACGGTGAGAAAAAGCGACCTTACCGGTGCGGTTAGTTCACTGAAGGCCGAAGATATTGTAAAAATCACTGCTTTGCATCCTGAAAAGGCATTACAAGGGAAAGTTACCGGGGTTCAGATCATCACCACCTCAGGTGCTCCTGGAGCAGGAGCTGCAGTAAGGGTTAGGGGGGTAGGTACCTTCAATAATTCATCGCCCATTTATGTGGTTGATGGTGTCATCCTTGATGATATTTCTTTTCTCAACTCAGGCGATATTGCATCGATGGAGGTGCTGAAAGATGCTTCTGCAACCGCCATTTATGGATCGCGTGGAGCAAATGGGGTTATCCTTATTCAGACCAAAACAGGCACATTGGGTCAGGAGAAACCCTTGTTCAGCTTCTCATCAGAATATGGTATTCAGCAACTCTCCAAGAAGATCGATCTTTTGTCAGGTCGTGAATTTGCAATTATTACCAATGAAATCCGGCCAGGTACTTATAACAATGTAGATATCCTTCCCAATACCGACTGGCAGGACCAGATTTTTCAGAGCGCACCGGTGCAGAATCACCAGCTATCCATCACCGGAGCCTCCGATGTTACACAGTATTATGTGGGCATTGGGCTTTATATGCAAGAGGGTATTATTCCCAAATCCGATTACCAGCGTCTTACCATTAAGTTGAATAATACTTACAACCTTTCTGATTTTTTCCGGATTGGAAATAACCTCACCCTTGCACCCTTTCAGCAACAAATTGCACCCAATGTTACCTATTCAGTATATCGCGCTCAACCACTTCTCGAACCTTATTATGAAGACGAGAGTTTTGGCGTGGTTTACAACGTTGGTAACCCCCTGGCCGACCTGGAATATTCAAACAACTACCGACGTGGGGTTAGAGGTGTTGGTAACATTTTTGCAGAAGCTAAACCCATAGAAGCCTTAACCCTCAAATCGAGCCTGGGCATTGATGCTTCCTTTAATAAAGCCGAAAGTTTTACTCCTGCCTTTGCCGTGTTAAACCCTGATGGCACTTCATCGCAGCAGTATAATGAGTTCAGCGATATTTTTAAAGGCAATACCGACAACCTCAGCTGGCTCTGGGAAAACACGGTTAGTTTCGATAAAATGCTTACCCGTCACACCATAAATGCGGTAGCAGGTTTTACTATGCAAAAATCCCGCTCGGAGGAGTTTCGTTTGGCTGGACAAAACCTGATCCGCGATAACAGTGACTTCTGGTATATTATACCACCTTATATCCTTGATGAGGCCAATAACATTAATATGTTGCAAAACATTTTTAATGGCGTCGATCCGAACCTATATTATTCAATGATTTCCTTCCTTTTCCGGGCCAATTATAGCTTCGACAACCGGTATGTTGCCACTGTAACATTCCGCCGAGACGGATCATCAAAGTTTAGCAAGGAAAACCGTTTCTCCAACTTTCCATCATTTGCCCTTGGTTGGAATATTGTGAATGAAGAGTTCATGCAGTCTGTATTGCTGATTTCAAATTTGAAATTGAGGGCAAGCTGGGGTGTGGTCGGTAATGAAAAGATCTTGTATTTCGACAGATTTGCCAGGGTGCAATCAGACTTGCTGGCTATCTTTTCCAATCCGGATGCCTCTTATCCGGCCGCCAGCTATTTCAAGAACGGCAACCCTGATTTGAGATGGGAGAGCACCACCCAGACTGATATTGGCCTTGAGATAGGTTTGCTGAATAACCGGCTCATTGGCGAATTCGATTTTTACAACCGCGTTACCGATGATATCCTGGTAGAACTTTCCACTCCAGGCCATTTAGGAAACGGGCAGGGGCAGAAAGTAAGATATAATGCTGCCTCCGTGTTGAACCGTGGCTTTGAGTTTAACCTTCGCTGGCGCGAAAGGATTAGGGAATTCAGTTACAGTGTCGGGGTGCTGGGAACCACCATTCACAATGAAGTCCTTTCTATTGGCGGTGCAAGCGGTGTTGACTCGGTGCTCATTGGCGGTTATCTGGCCAATGGGATTCCGGTTACGCTTAGCCGTGTTGGCTTACCAATAGGCGCTTTTTACGGGTATGTGACCGATGGTATTTTCCAGAACCAGGCAGAACTTGATGCTTACCCACACTCAGCCCAGGCCGAGGCTGGCGATCTTCGCTTTGTTGATGTGAATAATGATGGCAGGATCAACGGCCTTGACCGTACTTATATCGGTTCGCCCATTCCCAAATTTATTTATGGTCTGAACTTCGAATTCCAATACAAGGCTTTCGACATTTCTATTGATGTGCATGGTCAAACCGGCAACAAAATATTTAATGGGAAAGATGCTGTTCGGCCTGATCCTTACAATTTTGAACGCACGGTTTGGGACAGGTGGACCGGACCGGGTACCAGTAATTCTGAACCTCGCCCTTCTTTTGGCGGCTACAACTACACGCCTTCCGACAGGTTTATTCAGGATGGATCATTCATACGCTTGCGCAACGTCATGATAGGATATACGCTTCCCGAAGCCTTAGCCCTTAAAATGGCAATGAAAGAGGTTCGGTTCTATCTCAAGGGTACGAATATTTTCACGATGACCAAGTTTACAGGTTATACGCCTGAGATAGGAAGCTACGACGTGCTTTCAAATGGGATAGATTTTGGAACCTATCCAATCGCGGCAGTTTTCTCATTAGGATTAAACGTAACTTTTTAACAGGCCAGGCTATGAAAAAGATAACAATCATATTGACACTGATCAGCATCCTTGCGCTCCAGGGGTGTGAAGATTTTCTTGAGCAGAGCCCGCAAGGGCAACTCACCCAAGAGGCATTTCCAACCACCCCGGCAGATGCCCAGCTTGCTACCAATTCAGTCTATTCAACACTTCGAAGCTGGCATTACCATTCAGGGGGGTTCCCGATTCTTGATTTCATGTCAGACGATGCGCACAAGGGCAGCAACCCTGCCGACCAGGTTAATGTCGTTGGCCCATACGAAAACTTTACCCACACTACCACCCAGGATGGCCTGGACCGTTGGTGGTCTGCTCTTTACCAGGGGATTAAGTATGCAAATGTGGTGACGGAAAAAGTTCCTGCCATCAATATGAATACAACCTTAAGGAACAGATACCTTGCTGAAGCAAGGTTCTTAAGGGCATTGTATTATTTCGACCTGGTCAGGGCCTGGGGGGGTGTTCCGATTATAACAACTACAACACCTGCTTTGCAGGTTCCCCGTTCGAGCAAGGAGGATGTCTACGCCTTGATTATTGACGACTTGCTATTTGCCGTTGAGAACCTACCGGAAAAAAGTCAATATGGCGCTTCCGATCTTGGCAGGGCCTCAAAAGGTGCTGCGAAAGCACTGTTTGCAAAAGTGTACCTTTTCAGGCAGGATTTTCTTAACGCTGAGATATACGCCTTAGAGGTTATCAATTCGCTCGAATATGACCTTGAACCCGTTTTTGTTGATGCCAATGGAAAAGATGGTGAGCATGGTACCGAGTCGGTTTTCGAAATTGGCGCTATGGAAACCGAAGGGGCCGTGGGCAACCAGTATGCCAACACCCAGGGGGTTCGTGGAACGCCCAACCGGGGTTGGGGTTTTAACAGGCCCTCACTCGATTTGAGGTATATATTTGACCCGCTGGATCCCAGGCTTAAAGGAACTATTATTGATCTTGGGGATGTCATAGATGGCATTCTTATTCTTGGCGACGGATCAACACCAGACGAAACCTTCGATGATGATGGAAACCTTATTGAAGTGGAGTGCTACAATCGCAAGGTCTGGATTCCGGGCACCTCAACCAATACGCAATACGGTCACAACCGCCGGCTCCTCAGATTTTCGGATGTGCTGCTTATGGCTGCCGAAGCCCTGAACGAAAACAATAAACCAGGGCCCGCCCTCGAACACCTCAATAGGGTCAGACAAAGGGCGCGCCAGGGTAACAACGACATACTCCCTGACATTACAACGACCGATAAGGACCAGCTCCGCGACCTGATTATGGAAGAAAGGCGAATGGAACTCGCCCTTGAAGGCCATCGGTTCTGGGATCTGGTAAGAACCGGCAAAGCACCGCAGGTGCTGGGAGCTAGGGGCTTTGTGCAAGGAAAACATGAATTGCTCCCAATACCCCAAAACGAAATTGATATTTCGCAAGGGACTCTAACTCAAAACCCAAACTGGTAATTTTTTTTTGTTTAACCAAAATCAATTTTTATTATGAAACGCAAAAACCTTTTCTTTGGCTTTGTCATTGCTTTGGCAGCCATTTCAGTAACTTTTTCGGGCTGTAAGAAGGATGATCCCGAGGATCCTACCCTCGAAACCCTTGTTGCCGGAACGATTGACCTCAATGCTGCAACCTCGGCCACAGGTGTACCTGTTGATCCATCCATTGTAGCAACATTTAACGTTGAAATTGACCCAGCAAGTGCCACTTCAACAAACATTACCCTTACTCAGGAATATGATAATACGGATATTCCCCTGACCATTACTGTGTCAGGAAAGAATGTCACCATAGTTCCTGTTGATGATTTAGGCACCGGAGCTCTTTACGAATTAAAGTTCAAGTCGGGCCTGAAATCGGTTGATGGTTTAGTTCTCACCGAAGTTACCCGTACTTTTACCACCATCGGAACTTTTGCTCCTGCTGGAGCCATTGCCCACTGGAACTTTGAAAACAATGCCAATGATGTGGCTGGTTCTTTCAACCCATCCGCCAATGGTATTGTTGACATTACTTATGTTGACTCGCGTAACACCGAAGCCGGAAAAGCTGCTAGCTTTAACGGTACAACCAGCATTATTGAAATCCCCAATGGTGACCAGTTGATTAATACGAATGATTTCACCATTTCTTTTTGGGTAAAAACAGTACCTCAGGATAAAGGACATTTCGTAATGGGCCTTGGGGCATTTTGGGGCTTACAATTTGAAATTTTTGGAGGCCTCGATGGCGCCAAGTTTGCCGTTCGCTATGAATTGGCCGATGGCACCACCATTGGTGAGGACATGTGGTTCCCAAGCAACGCTGACTACGCCGACAACGGCGGTTGGCAAGGTTGGGACTTTGCAAAGGCTATCACGCCTGAAAACTATGTTGCTATGGTAAGTAACCAATGGTTGCATGTAACCCTTACATACAATGCTGCGACCAAGGCTGGCATACTTTACTACAATGGCGAGAAAATGAAGAGTTTAAACTTCAACTTATGGCCAGCAGATGCTCCTCATCGCAATGTTGTGGGTTTAAAATACGCTGGCACTATGCCTGACGTAAATAATGACTTGGCGCTTGGATTCATCCAGTCGCGTGCAGGCAGCCTTTGGGCAGAGGAACCATGGGGCGGATACAATTTCCCGGAAGCTAACCACTTTAAAGGACAACTCGACGATATCCGTATTTATCATAAGGTATTGTCGCCGGTTGAGATTCAACTTATGCACGACTCTGAGAAACCCTAAGTGTTGGTTTTGGTTAATTTCAGGCAGGGCGGGTTTCGGCCCGTCCCTGCCTGTTTTTATTAATTTATATGGAAAAATTGTTCAGGATTTTTTGGTTGTTGATAATTTTGTTTCTTCCATGGGCTTGCAAGGATGATAACCCGGATCCAGCAACAGGCACCCTTCAGATTATCAGGGCCAGGGCTGGCAGCACCCTTCTGCAAGCTGACCAAAATGTACTGAATATTCCCGTTTCGGGCAGCATTTATATTGAATTCAGCAGTGCTGTTGATACCGCATCGGCCAAACAAAACATCCTTTTAAAAAAAGAGGATGAAACCGATGAGGTGCAGGTCGGTTATTCCTTTGCCAACGAAAATAAAACTGTTGTTCTGTCCCCGGTTTCAAATCTCGATTATCTGAAAACCCACCAATTGGTTATTTCTGATAAACTGAAAGGAAACAATAAGGAAACTTTTCCCGGAATTGCGTTTGAATTTACCACCGAACAAGGAAAATTGCTAATACAATCCATTACCCTTAATGGGATGAACCTTGATACGAGCATCCCCCTGAAAAATATTGCCTTCGATGACATTGAACTCATTGTCAGGTTTAACGAGGGCTTAAACCCTGATAATTACCAATCAGCATTTTCTTTTTTCCCGGTCGTGAATTTCTCGGCCAACCTTTCTGAAGACCGGAAAACCGTTACCATTTCCAATACAGCCGAATTGGAATATTACCATAGCTACCGCTTCATCATTTCATCTACACTTATTTCGGCCGAAGGCTATACCTTCAGTGGTTTTTTAAGGAATTTCCTAACAGGACTGGATCCAAGACCAAAGTTTCCCACCCTTAGCGACGAAGAACTGCTGACCCTTGTGCAGCATCAAACCTTCAAATATTTCTGGGATTTTGCCCACCCGGTAAGTGGCATGGCCCGCGAACGAAACAATTCGGGTGAGCTTGTAACCACCGGCGGAAGCGGTTTCGGACTGATGGCCATTCTGGTGGGTATTGAGCGCAACTTTATCAACCGTCAGCAAGGCATAAACAGATTAAACACTATTGTTAACTTTCTTGCCACGGCCGATCGTCACCATGGTGTCTGGCCGCACTGGATGAATGGCACCACGGGGCAAACCATCGCTTTCAGTGCCAAGGATGATGGAGGCGACCTGGTAGAAACATCCTTTGTGGCAGCAGGGCTTCTTACCGTCAGACAGTTTCTTGATCCTGACAACACCTTTGAAAACGATCTTATTAATAAAATCAACCACCTGCTCGAAACCATTGAGTGGGACTGGTATAGCCGTGGACAAGACGTATTGTACTGGCATTGGTCGCCCAACTTTAGTTGGGACATGAACATGCAGGTCAGAGGCTACAACGAGGCACTGATCACCTATTTCATGGCAGCCACTTCAACCACTTTTCCTGTTGCTGCCTCTGTTTATCATAACGGATGGGCACGCAATGGATCAATAGTTAACGGCCAATCCTATTACGGCATTCAGCTTCCCGTTGGTTATCCATATGGGGGTCCCCTGTTTTTTGCCCATTATTCTTTTTTGGGCCTGAACCCTCAAAATCTTAGCGATCAGTATGCCAATTACTGGACACAGAACGTGAATCATACCCTCATAAACCGTCAGCATTGCATTGTAAATCCTTTTAACCATATGGGTTACAGTGCAGATTCCTGGGGGCTTACCGCAAGCGATGATCCCTGGGGTTATCTTGCACATGAACCTACTTCTGCCAGGGACAACGGAACCATTACACCCACGGCAGCCTTGTCGTCCATGCCGTTTACGCCAGAGGAATCCATGCAAGCCCTTCGCCATTTCTATTATGTGCTGGGCGACAAGCTTTGGGGGCCCTATGGGTTTTACGATGCTTTTAACCCCGGTGAAGGTTGGTGGGCCAACTCATATCTGGCCATCGATCAGGGTCCGATTGTGGTTATGATTGAAAATTACAGGTCGGGTTTGTGCTGGGACTTGTTCATGTCGGCACCCGAAGTGCAGGAAACCATGAACAAACTGGGCTTTTCCAACTAATCCATTCGGGCAATTCAGCCCTGTGCTCAAGATTGCTCGTCCAGGCTTTAAACACATAAAACCAAATTTATGAAAATCATTGCAGTATTTTTGGCGGTTTTGGTGATGGCTTCTTGCCAGAGAACCGAAGAACCTCAATTCAAATCGTTTGGGAAGGTCCAGTATTCCTTATCAACCGAACAGGAAGCCATGCTCGACTCCATTCAGTACCAAACCTTCCAGTTTTTTATGGAAAAGCACCATCCGCAATGGGGAATTGTTAAGGACAGGGCGGCTGAATGGTCACCATCAAGTATTGCATCAACAGGTTTTGGCCTGCCGGTTTTTGCCATTGGTGCTGAGCGTGGCTGGATTACGCGCGAAAAAGCCGCACAAATAACCCTGAATACGCTGAGCTTTTTTTTCAACTCCACCCAAAGCCCCGATACCAACGCTACAGGATACAAAGGGTTTTACTATCATTTCCTTAGCATGGAAACTGGTACAAGGGTTTGGGAGAGTGAACTGTCGACCATTGATACCGGTCTTTTGATGATGGGGATAATTTTTTCAAGAAATTATTACAAGCTTGATAACGAAGTCGAGAAAAAAATAAGGGAACTTTCTGGAAGTTTGCTTGAACGATTGGAGTGGAATTTCTTTGATATGCCTGACGGAAGCCTTCATCCTCATACCATTTCCATGGGATGGAAGCCGGAGGACGGAATGATTAACTGGGGCTGGTTCGGGTATAATGAGGCATTGTTTCTTTACATCCTTGCTGCAGGTACGGGCATGGAGAATGTTGAAAGGAGCTACGATGCCTGGCTCGAAACGTATAAATGGAAAACCCCTTATGAAGGCCTGTATCATGTAGCCTTTCCACCACTCTTTGGTCACCAGTTTTCTCATGTTTTCATCGACTTCAGGGGACTTGGAGATAAGGCCATGAGAGAAAACGGAATCGACTACTTCGAGAATTCGCGCAGAGCGACGCTTACCCAGCAGCGCTATGCAATGGAGAATCCAAATGGCTGGGTGGGCTATGGGGAACTATGTTGGGGAGTGACCGCCAGTGATGGGCCGGGTGAAACCTATAACTTCGGCGAAAGGGAGTTTCTCGGATATGCCGGAAGGGGCGCCGCAGGGCCAGATTACAACTATTTTGACGATGGAACCATTGCACCTTACGGTGCATTGTCTTCCTTGCCCTTTGCACCCGAAATTGTGCTCCCCACCACGCAATATATGCTGGAAAATTTTGGTGACAGGATATGGGGAAAATATGGCTTTTATGATGCCTTTAACCTGACTGCAGACTGGGTAAACGACGATTATATCGGAATCGCCCAGGGACCAATGCTTATTATGATTGAGAACTTCAGAACCGGATTGGTCTGGGATTATGTAATGCCTGATCCGATTATCCAGAAAGGATTGAAAAAACTTGGTTTCGAATATTTTAAATAGGCATTGATTTTAAGTTTGGAAGTATAATAGCGTTCTGATCCTGAAAAAGTTGAAGTTATGAAGAGACTTTTTTTAAAGGCTATATTATTGACCATCATTTTTCCTGTTGCAGCATTAAACGGCCAGCAAATCCTCGATGATTTCGAAACAACCAACAGGTGGGAGTTAATTCAGTCTGATGGGGTTAACCTGAACCTCTCGTTGGAAGAGGGAGTAAGGGGAAATGCCATCCGATTTGATTATGACTTTACAAAAGGGACTGGTTATGGTGGATTTCAAAAATTTTTCGCCATTGATTTGCCCGAGAATTATGAGTTCTCCTTTTACATTAAGGCCGAATCACCTTCCAATAATTTTGAAATTAAGTTTATTGACAGCAGCGGCGACAATGTTTGGTGGGTAAACAACCGGAATTTCGACTTCCCGGAAGAATGGACCAGAATACGCATAAGACCCCGGCACATTGACTTCGCTTGGGGACCAACCGATGACCGGGAACTAAAGCGGATTGACCGTATTGAATTCACCATTGCTTCTTTTGTTGGTGGGAAAGGAACCATCTGGATTGACAACCTGACCTTTGAACCACTTGACCCAGCTCCTGAAACGTATCCCTTGCCCACAATTGTGGCTTCCTCCAACGCCAGGCAACGTGGAGCGGCAAATATTTTTGATGGTTCAGAGAATACCCATTGGCTCAGCCGGGGAGTCAGAAACCAGCACTTGCTTATTGACTTTAAAACCAGGCGTGAGTTTGGAGGCCTGAAAATAAATTGGCTAAGCGAGCATTTTGCCAGGGCTTTCGATGTGATGGTTTCAAACGACGGAAAAAACTGGGAGAAGGCCTATTCTGTCCGGGCCAATCAATCGGATGATAGTTTTATCTGGCTGCCTGAAGCAGAGGCAAGGTACGTAAGAATCAACTTGATGGAAGGAAACAATCCGGCAGGATTTGGCGTCAAGGAGATAAATATTCTTGGAATTGAGCAGTCAATGACAATTAATAACTTCCTTAAATACACTGCAGGTCAGTCTCCGGAAGGGGATTATCCCCGTTATTTTCTGGAGCAGGCTTCATACTGGACAATTGCGGGGGTTAACAACGACATGAAGGAGGCCATGATCAATGAAGACGGAATGGTTGAGGTTGATAAGGCCCTGTTCTCAATAGAACCAATGATTAAGTTTGGTGGCAAATTGTTTAACTGGTTCAATGTGGAATCTTCCCAGTCACTCGAATTCTTTGAGGATACTGATGATTTTCAGTTTGTCCCATCAGTTGCCTGGCAAATGGATGATCTGGAATTTATTTCAGGAATTTCTGCAAGCGGGGAAGCCAATGTCAACTCAAGGTTAAACATAGGCTATGCCTTTAAAAACACTTCTGACCAGCCCATTTCGTTTGAGTTTTTCCTGCTGGTCAGGCCTTACCAGGTTAACCCCTACTATCAGTTTCTGAACCTTACCGGTGGAGCCGGAAAAATTGAATCCTTGCGTGAAGAAATTCCCGGAAGGGTTATCCATGCGGACGAAAAAGCCATTTACAGTTTAAGACCTTACGATGCTTTCGGGGTAGGAGTTTTCGATGATGGAAGTCTGCCCGATTTTCTGCGTAAGGGATCCTTTCCAGGGCAAAAATCAGTTTCTGATCCGGCGGGTCTTGCAAACGGAATGGTGAAATACAACATCCGGCTTGAGCCTGGTGAGAAAACCGAGTTTTTCCTGGTAGTTCCATTTTATCAGGATAAACCGGATTACAGCGCGCTGAGTAATGAATCTGTGCGGCAGGAAATTATTGAGGCCAGCCGGTTCTGGGAAAGTAAAACAGACCATATTCGTTTCGACCTTCCCGAATCGGCAAGCCGAATGCTGAATACCTTCCGGTCAAACTTAATTTATATTCTGATCAACAGGGATAAGGCGGGCATTCAGCCCGGCTCGCGCTCCTACGAGCGCAGCTGGATTCGCGATGGCTCCCTGACCTCATCGGCATTGCTCAAGTCGGGTATTGTTGAAGAAGTGAGGGACTTCACGAACTGGTATTCTCAATATCAGTATGAAAGCGGCAAAGTACCCTGCGTGGTCGATTTCCGCGGGCCTGACCCCGTGCCGGAGCACGACAGCCACGGGCAACTGATCTACCTTATTCGCGAGTACTTCAATTTTACCGGAGATACTGCATTTCTGCGAGAAAGGAATGAAAATGTGCTTAGGGCTGTCAGTTACATTGAATCGCTTATTGCCGAACGCTCCACAGATCATTTCAAATACGGCAACGATAGCATCAGGGCTTATTATGGCATTGTACCCGAATCCATCAGCCACGAGGGATATTCTGAAAAACCCATGCACTCCTATTGGGATAATTTTTTCATAATAAAAGGATTGAAAGATGC
Organism: Bacteroidales bacterium; assembly: GCA_041687035.1. Taxonomy (GTDB): domain Bacteria; phylum Bacteroidota; class Bacteroidia; order Bacteroidales; family UBA7960; genus UBA7960. The sequence continues at coordinate 3,729 of JAWLCS010000038.1, read as the reverse complement.
GGTTGAAATCCAGAAAATCCTTGGAGAGATTGAAGCGTATGAGCACATAACGAAAGTAAGGGATAAGTTTACTGAAGATCTTTATAATTCTATTCGGCTTGCCATGAAAACCCGGGGTATCGATTATATTCCCGGCTGTGTTGAACTCGGTGACTTCGATGCAACTTCTACAACCATTGCATTGACTCCGAGCAATGAGTTTAAAAATTTACCCCGGCCCGAAGTTTACAACACTTTTGAGAAGTACTATGAATTTTTCAAAAACCGCAGGGATGGAAAACTTGAATGGGTTAATTACACCCCTTACGAAACAAGGCTTATTGGTTCGTTCATCATTCTTGACCAGCCTGAAAGGGCGCACGAGCTCATCGACTTTTTCCTTGATGATCTTCGCCCACAGGGGTGGTACCATTGGGCCGAGGTAGTCTGGGAGAAATACCGCATGCCGCGATTTATCGGCGACATGCCCCATACCTGGGTTGGAAGCGACTTTATTAATGCCATCCGATCCATGTTCGTCTATGAAAATGAATATGATGAGTCGCTGGTGCTGGCTTCTGCCCTTTACCAGGACTGGATAGAAGCCCCCAATGGCATGTCGGTCAAAAACCTGCCAACCTATTATGGCGACATTTCATATTCAATAAAAAAGGAAGCGGAGAAATTCTTGTTTTCCATCTCTGGCAATGTCGAACTACCGGAAAACGGGATGGAAATAAGGAACTTCAATGGCTCAAGGATGCCATCCAGGGTGATTATTAATGGTTTGGAATGCAGCGATTTCAGTGAAAACAGGATCTTGGTCAGGGAAATTCCGTCAGAGGTAGAAATTTATTACTAACTCAATAACACATGTTTGCTTATGGACCAGCAAGAAGCAGTTGTTGCAAACCCCAAAAATAACAACGACCGTGTTCGTTTTTCGCAGCTTGCTGCTTATGGTTCAGGCGGCATAATTCCAATTGCCCTGTTCAATGTGGCAGGCATCCTGGTCGGATTAATGGGCAATATCAGTCTGGGACTCAGCGCCTTTTGGCTTGGGGTCATTCTCATTATCCCGCGCCTTTGGGATGCGGTTTCCGATCCTATCATAGGGCACCTTTCTGACAATACCCGCACCCGCTGGGGGCGGCGGCGGCCCTACTTGTTGATCGGAGGGATACTGGTAGCCGCATTTTTCGTGCTTATGTGGTGGGTGCCTAAAGGCGAACTGATAAGGTCATATTTTCCCACTGAAGCCGGATTTCAGGCATTCCAGCTGGTTTATATCCTTGTGTCGCTACTGCTCTTTTTTACCGCCTGTACCATTTTCGAGATACCCCATGGCGCATTGGGCATGGAAATGACCAGCGATTATCATGAACGCACCAAGCTTTTCAGTGCAAAAAGTTTTGTGGGTAACCTCTTTGCCATGAGCACGCCCTGGCTTTTTGCACTGGCCAATTTGGAAGTTTTCAGGGGCACTGGTGGCAACGAAGCCGATGGCATGCGCTATGTCTCTATCTTGGTTGCCGCGATTCTGGTTCCATTGTCGTTTTGGTGGTTCTTTTCATTGCGCGAGCCAGGCTTCAAAAGGGTGGTAAAGCAGAAAAAAACCCCCTTCTGGAAAGATATGAAGCATGTAGTCCAAAACAGAAACTTTATTCTGCTAACCCTTACTATTTTTACCCTGGCTATGGGCTTCAACTTTGTTAACCTTTTGGGGTCGTATATCCCGATCTTTTATGTGTTTGGTGGTGACAAAGTGGCCGGGGCATACCTGCTTGGAATAAACGGAACCGTATGGGCTATAACCGGCCTGCTGGCAGTTTTCCCACTCAACATAATAAGCCCGAAAATTGGAAAGAGAAATACGCTGGTAGTGGCAATTTCGCTTATGGTGCTGGCCCAGTTTTCAAAGATTTTTTTCTATAACCCAAATCATCCATACCTCATTGTAATTCCTACCATATTGCTTTCGGTGGGCATGCTCTTCTTCTTTACCCTTGGTGCTTCAATGGTGGGTGATATTTGCGATGAGGATGATCTCAAAACGGGCACCCGAACCGAAGGAAGCTTTTATTCCATTTTCTGGTGGTTTATTAAATTGGGAACAGCACTGGCGAGTTTTGTGGCCGGTTCATTGATTGTGCTGACCATGTTTGATCAGATACAGGTCACCCGGGTTGATGCCCTCGAGGGTAGCATACGGGAGATCCATGCAGAATTGCAGGTATGGAAAGAAGGGAAACCAGCCACGGCAAATATAGAAGAGTTACTCAATAAAGCGCGCAATCGAGCTGAAGATCTCAGGGTGCACCTTGAGGCCAGGGCTGAAAAAAACCCTAAAAGCCAGGATCATTATTTGGCATTGCTTGAAAATGTTAAAATTGCTGAGGACCATCTTACAAACCTTGATTCCTCCCTCGATCCTGAAATTTTTGAACGAGGGATCAGGGCTGTGGATGCCTTAATTGTGCCCTTGAAATTGCAATCACCCCTTACACTGCTCAGAATGAGAATAGTAGAGATCGGATTGCCGATTTTTCTCAGCTTCTTTTCCATATTTTTTGTAATGAAATATGCGCTTACCGAAAAGCGCTCGCTTGAGATAAAAGAACTCCTCACCATTAGGAATAGGCAAAGGGATTTAGAAGAAGAATAAAGTAATTTTTTTAAAACATAATACATTCCGTGATATGGGATTTCGGATTGAAGGGGAACATTTTATTCTCCACGACAAAAAAACTTTTCTGAATTCTGGCGAAATTCATTACTTCCGCATACGTCGTAACTTATGGGAGAAGCACCTTAGGGCGGCAGTTGAGGCAGGCCTGAGCACTGTCAGCACCTATGTGCCCTGGGCCTGGCATGAGGCAGAAGAAGGTGTTTTTGATTTTGAAGGAAAATCAATGCCTGAGCGTGACTTAATCGGCTGGCTCCGGTTGTGCAAGGAATATGGCCTTTACTGCATTGTTAAACCCGGGCCGTTTATCCTGGCCGAATTCAGGGGCGCCGGACTTCCTGACTGGTTTTTGGAGAAATTTGGCGAGGATGTGAAAATGCATAATAGCAAGGGCGAACCGGTTTCCAGTGATGGGGTAAGTCTTTTCCATCCCCAATTTCTTGAAAAAGTTACCCGCTGGTATGATCAGATTATGCCATTAATAAGCCAAAATGAGCTTAATGCGGGTGGCCCCATCATTATGATGCAGTTATGTAATGAGATAGGGCTGTTCTCGTGGCTTGCCCACCAGGCCGATTATTGCCATAGGACTCGGGAGCGGTTTATCTCCTATCTTGAAAATAAATTTAAGGGTGTTTCAGAGATCAATGACCAATGGGGTACCAGTTATTCAAACTTCTCTGATGTGGAGCTGCCTCCTGATGGAATGCTGCCTTACGCTTCGGCAGGCGACCGGGGCCGCGATTATGAATGGCATTGCTTCTGGCGAACCTATTACGGCGACTACCTGAGAATGCTTTTAAGGATGGCCCGTGACCGGGGAGTAGGGCTTCCTGTTTACCACAACCTCCCTGGCTGGATCTATGGCCACGGCTACGAATTCCCGGTTAACATTACCATGTACCAGGACCTTTATGGGGAAAAGAGCGACATCATTTTTGGCATTGACCATATTCCCGAATTCCTTTCGCACCGCAACATGCACGACGACAGGATAATAAACGACATTACCCGGGCAATGCAAGGCAACAAACCCCTGTTTGCTGCTGAGTTTCAGAGTGGTT
>JAWLCS010000037.1:12949-36377 GCA_041687035.1 Bacteroidales bacterium | reverse complement strand
ACCAGAACGGTTTGAATAATGCGCCCGCGTGGAACCTTATTCAGAAATGACAGCAGGAATTTCAGCACCAGGAAAATGATGCCCACGTGCAGGCCCGACACGCAAAGGATATGCATTGCCCCTGCCCCGGCAAATTCGCGCCGCAGGTCTTCATCAAGGTATTCGCGGAAGCCCAGCAGCAGTGCCGACACCACGGCAAACTCCCGGCCGCTCAAATGATGCTCCTCGAAGGTTTTCAACGCCGAGTGCCGCATGGCCAGCGACCAGCGTATCAGAAAGAATCCTTTGTTTTGACCCGTGGGCTGCCACTGACCCGAAGCCCGGTAGGCCTGGTGAAAAATGTTGCTGTACGAAAGGAATCGACGGTAGTTGAACTCTCCGGGGTTTTTCGGATCGCCCACTTCTTGAAACTGGTTTTCGATCAAAATGTAATCGCCATAACGCACCGAAGCCGCCAGGCTATCCTTTTGCAGGTATAGCATCAACCGGCCATTGACCTTTTTTTCTTCTTCATCAGTAATTATCCTTTTCGCCCTGGCAATCACCTGCCAGGAGTTTGTTTTCTCCGAAACCGGCTCTCTGACCTTCAGCAGCAGGTAACCGCCCTTGTCGTGAAAGTGACTGAAATGGTCGGCCCAAGACAATTGGTGATGGCTATGCGCTATATGATAGCCGGCCACAAGCAAACAGACCGCTGCCCAGCTTCCGAAAATCCAGCGCCGGGCATAATGTGCCAGAAAATATTTTCTCCCCAGCAGCCAAAGCAATGCAAGCAGCAAGTAAACTGTTAGAAAAATGAAAATGGAAAAATGAATCCTGGCCGTCAGATATGTTATGATCCCTGCGGTAAACGGCACTATCAATCTTGCCAGCGGAATATGGGCGAAGTGATTCATGGCATCGTATAAAAATACGATGTTTTTTGTCCGAAGTCAAGTTTTTTACCTTCGGATTATTCTTAATTTGTCGTAAGAAATTTAACTATGATTTCGGCAGCCTTTTTACTGGCACCAGCCCCGCCAAGTTTTTGCCTCAATTCCCCGTAGCCGGCCTTGATCTGCTCCACATAGGCCCGGTCGTTCAGCAAGCGGTGAAGCTCCTTTTTCAGGTCGCCGCTGTTAAAGTCGTATTGGATCATTTCGCGCACCAGTGGGCGGTCCATGATCAGGTTGACCAGCGAAATGTACTTTACCTTAACCAGCCTGCGGGCAATGAGGTAAGAAATTCTTCCGGCGCGGTAGCAAACGGCCTGGGGCACGCCAAATAGCGCAGTTTCAAGGGTGGCGGTGCCAGAGGTTACCAGTGCGGCCTCAGAATGAGTCAGCAGACGGTAGGTCTGCCCGAAAACCAGTTTCACATCGGTACCTTTTACTAACTCCTGATAGTACTCTGCAGGATGTGCCTTCACCCCTGCCACCACAAATTGGTGATCCGGAAAGGCAGCGACCACCGAAGCCATAACACTGAGCGTTGAGGCCAGCTCCTGCTTGCGGCTTCCAGGAAGCAGGGCCACAATGGGTTTTTCCGAAAGGGTATTTTTCGAAAGGAAAGCTTCGCGGGTGTCACCCTTTTGGTAATCGCCAATGGCATCGAGCAAGGGGTGGCCGGTAAATTCCACCTCCACGCCAAAGCGCTTGTAAAACTCCTTTTCAAAGGGCAGTATCACCAGCATTTTATCCACATTGCGGCGTATGTTCTTTACACGCGACTGCTTCCAGGCCCATATTTGGGGCGAAATGTAATACACCACCTTTGTGCCCTGCTTTTTGGCAAACTCGGCCATGCGCAGGTTAAATCCTGGATAATCGATGAGCACGAGCACATCGGGTTTCCATGCCAGCAGGTCTTTTTTGCAAAGTTTAAGGTTGCATAAAATGGTGCGCAGGTTTAACAGCACCTCCCAGAAGCCCATAAAAGCCAGCTCGTTGATGTGCTTCACCAGCTCGCCACCCTGGGCCAGCATACGGTCGCCGCCCCAGAAGCGGAAAACAGCATTTGTGTCCTGCCGCTTTAGCTCCTTCATCAGGTTGCTGGCATGCAGATCGCCCGAAGCTTCGCCGGCAATAATGTAATATTTCATGGGCCTGCTTGAGGGATATTACAAAAGGATAAAGTTGGCCAGGAACAAGACAAAAGCAGCAACCAGGATGCCGCGTCCGGTTTTGTCGAACTTAAGACTAACCATATAGTACCTGAAGGCAATAATAGTGGCTGCAAGGCCCACCAGTCCGGGCACCTGCGGCTTGGGGGAATAAACCAGACCATCCACCTTGCCCGTGAAGCCCAGGATCAAAATGGTAAGAGCGTATACCAGTAAAGGAAGCAAAGCTCCGATAAGGAGTCCGGTTGTCCAGCTGTCTTTTTTAAACATCGAATTTCCAGGTTTTTATTTCAGGTATGATTTGATGCGCGGTAAAGTCGAATTGCACCGGAACCAGTGAAACGAATTTGTTGGCCAAGGCCCACTCATCGGTTTCGTTGCTGTTTTCGTGCAACTGGAAACGGCCGGTCAGCCAATAATAGTCTCTTCCCCTGGGGTCTTTTCGATGGTCAAACTCTTCCTCCCAGTTGGCATTGGCCTGCCGCGATACACGAATGCCTTTAATATCCTTTTCGGGCAAGGCAGGGATGTTCACATTGAGGCAAATACCGGCAGGCAAGCCATTTTTCAACACGTTGCGAGCAATTTCCTGCACAAACTTTTTAGCAGGCATGAAGTCGGCATCAAACCTATAGTTGAGCAGGGAGAAACCAATGGAGGGAATGCCTTCCATGGCCCCTTCGATGGCTGCTGACATGGTGCCACTGTATATTACATTAATGGAAGCGTTAGAACCATGGTTGATGCCCGAAACCAGCAAATCGGGCTTGCGGTGCAGCACCTTATTCACGGCCAGTTTCACGCAATCGACGGGCGTGCCACTACAGCTGAATTCTTTATGATCGCCGTCCACACTGATTTTTTCGAGCCGCAGCGGGCTTTCAATCGTTACGGCATGCCCCATGGCGCTCTGGGGCTTATCGGGCGCCACCACCACCACATCACCCAGTTCAAGCATGAAGTGAACCAGGTGCCTTATACCCGGGGCCATTACCCCATCATCGTTGGTTACTAGTATAACAGGTTTTCGCATGTATTCAATTTTCTTAAGCAAAGCTATTAAAAACTATGTGGATTTCAAGATTTAATTTGTAGCCTTCCGGGCCGGAAACTAAAACCTGGTTACCCCTCCCGAGACAATAAATTTCATTACTTCGGCTACCGGGGCATTAAGTGGAACCACATTCTCTGCAGGAACCACAAAAAGATTTCCTGAGAAATTGTAAGAATGAGGCAAATAAACAGCAACCATATCTGCTCCCATGCCAAGAACAGACATGTCTTCCTGGGTCAAAAATCCAAGTTTCCGAATATTGCTTTCCCTATTCATTATTACCATTACCGGGCGAGTAAACTTTTTTTTCTCTCCCACAAAGGCCGACATGAGATCCTTCATAGAAGAATAAAGAATGCGAACCAAAGGCACCCGGTCAAGCCAACGGTTCAGAAAATTTGACAACCGGGTTCGTATTAGCAATGAGCTCAAAGCCCCAACAAGGGTAATGAAAACCATAACTATCAAAAATCCAAGACCAGGAATTTTGATCGGAATCAACTTATCAAAGAAAACAAAAACACTGTAAATGACATACAGGGTAATAGAGATGGGGGCCACAAACAGCAAACCCTGCAGAAAGAATCCAATGATTCTACGCGATAGTTTTTTGGCTACCAAAGGTTGGTTTTCCATAATTATACATTTTCCGGCAAAATTAATCCTTAAAAAGAACAATGTGCCTGAGGGCTTAACGTTTTTTAACGCCGGCCAAAATGTCACTTCTTATAGCTTGGATTGCTTTTTGACTAATTTTGTTTGGCAAATTTCTGACAAATAAAAACTTAAAAAACATAAAAATGGCTGGAATATACATTATTTTCATTGTTTTCATGATCCTGAGCTGGCTGGTATCTAACCAGTTGAAAAGGCGCTTTGACAAATACTCAAAGATTGGTCTGCGTTCAGGACTTTCGGGTCGTGAAATAGCCGAAAAGATGCTCCGCGAGAGCGGTGTGGAAGGTGTGCGGGTGATCTCAACCCCGGGCCGTTTGACCGACCACTACAACCCGCTCGATAAAACCGTGAACCTGAGTCCTGATGTTTTCAGCGGCCGCAGTGTGGCCGCCGCAGCAGTGGCCGCCCACGAATGTGGACATGCCGTGCAGCATGCCCGCGCCTATGCCTTCCTGAAGATGCGCTCGGCACTGGTGCCCGTTATCAGCGTCAGCTCAAAATATATGCAGTGGGTGCTGCTGGCAGGTATCCTTTTAGTGGAAACCTTCCCCGGCATATTGCTGGCAGGTATTGTTATGTTTGCCGCCACCACCCTGTTCAGCTTCGTTACCCTGCCGGTTGAATTCGATGCCACCAAAAGAGCACTGGTCTGGCTCGACAACTCAGGCCTGACCTCGGGCCAGGAACACAGCAATGCCAAAGACGCCCTGAAATGGGCCGCCCTCACCTATGTAGTGGCTGCACTGGCTTCACTGGCCACACTGCTGTATTACATCATGATCTTTTTGAGAAGACGATAATCCGAAAAAACATATTTTTCTTAGCGCCCCCGGAGAAACCCGGGGGCGTTTTTGTTTGAATTTAAAGGCTGAGTTAGAGAATATTTAATATTTTTACTGGGCAAATTAGTATGATTTTATCATCGTTATAAACGTGTAACAATTTTAACAAAGACAGTACCCTCCAATGATTGGCAAATTGAAATCATGGTTTAAAGAAAAGAAAGAACTACGGTTTTGGAATAATCCTGATTATTGGTTTGCAGCAATTATCTTGAATGAAAGTGGAGAGCAAGTTTACGGTAAAGTAAGAAACGGACTTGCTGTTCTGGAGAGTATTCCAAAACCAGAAACAGGATATTCCTATCTTGACATTGTGAAAGTTATTGGCCCAACTGGAAAGCAAATGTTTAAGGACGATGAAATAGAAGAATTTAAAGCAAGTGAAGTTTATAAAAAATCAAATATTGCAACGTTCACGTTCAAAGCAATACTTCCAAAATCGACAGATTATTTCAAATTACTTGACTGGTTTAAGAAATACAATAAGAAAGTCGAATTTCCATGGTCACCGAAAAGCAACAATATGGAATGGAGAAAAGGTTATTGCACAGCGGACAATTTAGAACATGCAAAACAAATATTAAGTGAATTTGTAAAAATTGACGAAACAATAAAAGTGAAAGATATTTTCCATTGTGACTACAGTGCAGAAAATGGTAATAAATAAAAACTGCAACCAATAAGGTATAGCCAATCTCGCCTGAGCCAAGCGCCAAACCGTTGCGCAAAATATGCTACAGGCCCAAATATGAATTTTAAAACCATTTTATTCAAGACCTGAAAGAAGATTACAAAATGAAAATATCCATTTTACTTGGACATGTCAGAGACAATAGCAATACGGTTATTGTTGTTGAGCAATTTATTGAAGAGGTTAAAAAACAGGGTGCTGACATTGACAGCATTATCATTAAAGATCTGAATATTGAACATTGCAACGCATGTTGGACTTGCCAGGACATCTTTGACCGACCCGGGTGCCCGAAGCAAGATGACATGCATGTAATTTATTCAAGCGTACAAAATTCAGACTGCATTATTTTTGCAAGCCCAATATATTCGTGGTACTGCACACCACCCATGAAATCAGTTATGGACAGATTGGTATATGGAATGAATAAGTATTACGGAGAAGTTGAAGGTCCTTGTTTATGGGAAGGGAAATTGGCAGGACTAATAACTACCTGTGGCTATGACATTGAAGCTGGCGCAGGTGTGTATGAAGAAGGATTAAAGCGCTATTCAAAACATTCAAAGCTTAACTACATAGGGAAATTGGCCATTCGGGATATTGATGGGAAAGCGCATTTTAGCAGTGCAGCATCTCGACAAACTATAAATGCGTATGCTAAGAAAGTGGTAGAAGAGCTAAAGAAAAATTCAAATTCGTAAAAGAAAATTTCGCATAATCGATTTTACGGCCGGTGAGCTGTAAAGGCTTACCTTTTACCCTCCCAACAAAACCTTTAGTTCGGTGAATACCCGTTCAACGGGCAGGCCCACCACATTAGGGTAGGAGCCTTCGATATGGTGTATGCCCACATGGCCAATCCACTCTTGTATGCCGTAGGCCCCGGCCTTGTCGAAGGGTTTGTAATGGGTTACGTAATACTGTATTTCTTCTTCGCGCAGTTCCCTGAAAAAGACCGTGGTAGTTTCGTAAAACTGCCGGATGTTTTTTTTGTGGCGGATACACACACCGGTAATTACTTCATGAGCTTTGCCCGAAAGGCTTCGCAGCATTTGCACGGCATGTGCATGGTCGCCGGGCTTGTTAATGATTTTGCCATCCACCACCACTATGGTATCGGCGGTAATTACCACCACGCGCTCATCTTTAAGCTCATCGGCAAAGGCCTGTGCTTTTTGGCGGCAGACCAAAAGGGCTACTTCATGCGGTGGCAGTCCTTTGGGGAATTCCTCAGGGGTGGGCTTTACCATTACCCTGAAGGGAATTCCTGTCTGGGCCAGCAATTCTTTTCGCCGGGGCGATTGCGAGGCCAGAATAATGTCGTATGATTTAAGGGTATCGAAAAACTGCATTAGCCTCAAAGGTAAAAATATTGTCCCATCATAGAGAAAACTCCCGCCAGCATAATGAGTTTTAACATCAGCTGGATTACCCGAAAGTCAATTGGACCCAAGGCTTTGCTTACATGCAGCAGCACGAGCAACAATGGTACAATTATTACCAGCATAAAATAGCCCATAAGGGTAATATGGCCTTCCATAGCCAGGGTATAGAGATACCAGCCAATGGTCAGGATCATAATTACCATGAGGCCCATTACCACCTTGCGTGTGGTTTCAAGTCCTGCCACGACAGCCAATGATCTACAGCCGGTCTTTTTATCGCCCACATAATCCTGCATGTCTTTTACAATTTCGCGAATCAGGTTGGTAATAAAAGCAAACGTGGCATAGAGCCAGGCAAAAAATCCTGCCTTCATAATTTCAGGCCCCACGGCATAATGCAGACTTGCAGCACGGTATTCGACCAGCCAAACCAGCCCCACCACCATGGCCGAAAGCAATGCCACGGTAATATTTCCCGTAAGGAAACTGCGCTTAAATCTTATACTGTATAGCCAAAGCACCAAGGGCACTGTGGCAAAAATCAGGGCAAGCGGCCAATAGCGTATTTGCCAGGAGAGGTACACGCCCATCATAACACCCGCAGTATTGAGAATCCAGTGCCATAGAATGGCGGTACGGCGGCTTATGAGGCGACCAATAATCACCTTTTCGGGCTTGTTGATGCGGTCGATGCGCAGGTCGAAGTAATCGTTTATGACATAACCGGCAGCACTTACCAGCACTGTGGCCAGCACCAGCAAAAAGAAATCGACCGAGGAGACCGGCAGTGAATGGCCACTGGTTCTAAAAATTGGTAACAGGATAAAATACCGGAAAAGATATTGGGTGAGGGCCACCATTATCAGGTTATACCAGCGAACCAAACTAAGAAAAGCCCCGAGTTTCTGCATCATGCCCCTTGCCTTCAGAATTATTACCAGTGGAAGCCGTCGTCGTTAAACCAGGTTCCGTGAATCTTCATCACTTGCTCAATCACGTCGCGCACGCAGCCTTCGCCACCCTTATATGCTGATATATATTTTGAAATGCTTTTTATCTCTTCGGCGGCATCGGAGGGGCAGGCAGGCACTCCCACCATTTTCATCACCTCGTAATCGGGTATATCGTCGCCCATATACAGTATGTTCTCGGGCTGCAGATTATTTTTTGTAATGTACTTGGTAAACACTTCGAGTTTGTTGCTTACCCCCAGAAAGATATCTTCAATACCCAGAATGGCAAAGCGCGCCCTGACCGCCTTGCAGTTTCCACCCGAAATGATCATGATCTTATAGCCCTTGCGCACGGCAAGCTGCAGCGCATAGCCATCCTTTACATGCATGCTCCTGAGCATTTCATTGTCGAGGGTAAGCAGCACCGTGCCGCTGGTCATTACCCCATCCACGTCAAACACGAATGTTTTTACCGAAGAAAGCATTTGTTTGTAGTTTGTCATAAGGCAAGGCGGGTAAAAGTCTGTAAATTAATTTAATGTCGGCAATAAAATTAAAACAATTTAATGATTTCAAGCCCGTATTTTCACTTAATGGAAACACGCAAGTTAAATTATTACTCTTTTCCTTCGCGATGCTTCCATCGGTGCCTGAAAGCAATGAAGAAACCCACCAGCATTACCAGGCTGCTGAACCACAAAAGGTTGATAAATGGGAAAATGACTGTTTTGATTATGATAAAATCGGGCCGGACCTCAACAATATCCACAGCAATGGTCATGGGCTTTTCGCTTACTTCCTTAAAACGAAACCTCAGATCGAGGTCACGCAGCTCCGCATCCTGGTGAAGAATGGTACCTTCTCTTACCATAAAAACCGGGTTAACCTCGTAGCGCTCGCCAAAATGTGTGATCAGCTCCAAATTGGCCGTAATGGCAATATTGGAGGGGTCAACCACGCCACCAGGGGCTTCAATGCCTTTAAGCACCAGCTGGTGATTGAAAACGGCAACGGTGTCATTTATTGCAATTTCCACCTCATCCACCAGGGTCTGCTCGGGATGATCATGGCCCTCCACCGGCAAATCAGCAAAGGTAACGTAGGTAAAAATGTCGCGCAGCAAGTAGATTTTGGCGAATGGCTCATACACATTGCCCATACGCTCATTGAGCTGTACCGACGGGAAAGAGCTGAATACCTTGTAGAATTCCCCATCCTTATTCTTTTTCAGAAAATCGACCTGGTAAACAATATGATTGCCGGTTCTTTCCTTGCCCACATAGGTCACATGAAACTCGCCCATGGGCAGTACCTCGTCGCGAATAAGCAACAGGTTTTCGTTGGCCGGAAAGCTGGCGCCCAGCTGGAAGCCCGAAGTGTTTTCAGAAATGGTTTCCTTTTTGGAAAACGTAAGCATTACAGCAAGCAAAAACAAGGCTACCCCCAAATGACTCACCACGGCTCCGTTGGTGGCATATTGCCGGTAAAAGCGCAGCACCAGGTCGAGGGCCGAGAAGAAGGCAAACAAGGCGGCAAAAATATAAAACACGAAAGCCGGTAAGGTAATTTTGTAAAACACCACAATCAGAACCGTGACCACAACGGCCAGCACCAGCGACAGCGAAAGGGCCCGCAAAAACTTCTTTAAATCATTTTGGCCCCATTTAATAAAATGGGTTACACCGATAAGCAGCGCCAGGGCAATGGCAAAGGGCAGTTGCCAATTGTTGTAGTGGGCCACCACATCGACTGGTGGCGCCAGGTTAGAACCAAAGATGCTGTTGAAAACCGGGATGGAAGTGGTGAAAATGATCTGGAAGGCCGACAGCACCAGCACCAGGGCCCCGATAAAAAGCCAGAACTCGCGCGTAAAAGGCTCTTCGCTTTCCTTGGCGGGAAGCTTGCCGAAGTTTTTTACCAGCAAAACAATACCCGCCACCAGGAAGGTAAAGATATAAACCAGGATCTGCCTTCCCATGCCATCGTTGCCAAACGAATGCACCGAAGTGCCCGAGAGCACCCCACTGCGGGTGAGGAAGGTGGAGTAGATGACCAGGATAAAGGCCAGTATGGTAAAGAGAAAAGTTGGGAAATAGGTGTTTCTTCTCTTAAAGGAAACCAGCATCATATGCAGGGCAGCTACCAGCACTAACCATGGCACCAGCGAGGCGTTCTCCACAGGGTCCCATGCCCAGAAGCCGCCAAAGGTGAGCGACTCGTAGGCCCAAACGCCTCCCAGCAGCAGGCCGGCGCCCAGAAACAACACGCCGAGCAGGGTCCAGGGCAGCGAAGGCTTTATCCAGTCGTGAAAGCGGCCTTTCCAGAGCCCAGCTACAGCATAGCTGTATGGCACCAGCATGGCGGCAAAACCTATGAACAAAATGGGCGGGTGCGAAAGCATCCAGAAATTGCGCAGCAAAGGATTGAGGCCGTTGCCATCTAAAATCATTGAAATGTAATGCGGGTTCTGAAACAGGGGCTCGCTGGCATATTCGGGCAGTTGCCGCAGCAGCACAAAGGGATCCATGCCTATGTTGATGCCAAAGATGCGCCAGCCCAGCATCATAGAAACCATAAACATCTGCGAGAGCGAGAAAATAGTCATTACCGGGTTTTCCCAGGATCTGGCATAACGTATCAGCAGGTTGCCAAAAATTACCTGGCAGAGGGCCCAGAAAAGAAAACTTCCCTCCTGCCCTGCCCAGAAGGCCGAGATCATATAACCAAGGCCCAGGTCGTTCTCCACATGCACCCATACGTAACGATACTCGTAAAACCGGTTCAGCAAGATGTAAAACAAGAAAAACGAGGCTATGAGCACTCCAACGCTATGTACCCTGAAAGCAATACGTGCCCAGTGGCGCCACTGCCGGCTGTCGCTGCGCCCTTCAGCCGAGGCCTGCCAGTAGGCAAAAGCAGCAAATATGGACGAGAAAAAAGCCAGCACCAGCGCAAAACGACCGGCATTGCCTGCAAACAAATGTTCACCAACGTATTGAATATCCATATTTAAATGTAGTTATGTCGGGGGCAAATATACCTAATAATTCCAAAAACCAGTAAGCAATTACCAAAAAGGCGCATGGATCCATGCGCCTTTCAAAAAGCAAAAATTTTGCACTACCAAACAATGGAGGGGACCACGTCTTCCTTCTTTGGACGATAGGCAAACACCCAGTTAATTCCCAGCTGGGCGCTGGCATGCTGCACGGTGTGCGGCTGAATCCCTCCGAACACATTGTTGCTCACCACATATACCTGCAGCGGACCCAGGTTGAGGTTGAAGCCGACACCCAGATTGGCATAGTTGAGGTGAATGACCGAATAGGATAAGGCCAGGCTGAAGGCATGAATCGGCCGGACATTGTAGGAGAAGGTAAAGGACGGATACCAGCGGCCATCATAAATCTCGGCGCGGCTTAACAGGCCCAGCTTGTGGCGGGGGCTCAGGTCGAAGGCCACTGAAGCATACAGCTTGGGGGCCAGCATTTGCCGGTATGAAAAGGTCGTTTCCTCAATATCGAAAACGTTTTTAAGCGAGTCGAGCACCTGGTCCAAGCCATTGCCTTCATCATCATTAAAAAAGTCATTCAGGTCAATGCCATCAAATTCAAATTCGCCCTTTAAGCCAAAGTTTTCGACTCCCTGTTTCCAGTTTATGTAACCTAAATCGGTGGCACTCAGTGCAAGGGTAAAACGCTCAGTAAGCCTGAAGGTCGCCCCAACATCGATGGCACCGCCAAGGTTTTTAAAATTGGTAAGGTAATCGTATACATCAGGTTTGAACTCAAAGTCGGAATCCAGCGAATCGAGCGGGCTGAAAGGCACCGGCGAAGAAACGTTAACCAAGAGGTCGGCATTGAGGAGCAATCCGTAGTCTTCAGCATTGGTATTAAGGCTGAGGTTGTTGCGCTCAAACCAAACGTTCGACAATCCCTGCAGGGCCTTGAACCTAATCCCGGCATTCAGGCGGTCGGTCCACTGCCGTGAAAAGCTCATGCCAAATTCGCGATAATGCATAAAATCAACGCCAATGCCTGCAAAATTGGCCGGACGGTTTTCTTGCATAAAATGGTCATTGCCTTTGAGAAGGAGCGCCATGAGGTCTTCGGGATAGGCAAAGCGGGTACCCACTTTTTCGGCAATGCTGAAAGTGAAATAATTGCGTTTGGCCATAAAGCCAAGGGCAAGCAGTTCTTCGTTCACATCAGCTTCAAGCAGGTTTTGCTTTTTCAGGGTGCTAAGCAGGTACTCATCGTCCCAGAAAAAATTGTCGTTGCTATCCTTTCGGAGAAAGTCGCGCGGGGCAAAGCCGCTATTCCCGAACCCACCATAAAGCGAAGAAATGCCGGGCATGCCAACATAGGCGCGGGGCTGGGGCATTAGGGCCGGATTGGCATAGGTTGACTGTGGTATGCCCTGAAGCCAGAATATGGTATTGTAATATTGTCCGTAACCATTCACGGTTGTGAGGGTAAACAAAATTACCAAAAGCACCAATTTAAACAGGTATCGTTTCATAAAGCCGCTTTTTCGCATTGTTAAAACTCAATTACCACTTTTCCCTTAATACGTGCACCAATACGCACGTCGAGTTTCTGGTTGTCGTAAACCTTTACCGGGGTTTGGCCATTATTGGCAGTGCGCATTCTGGCCGAAAGGATCAGGTTGGGGCTATTCAGAAAGGCCTCGGTCTGTTGTTCGTTGAGAAAAATCCTGGTGTTTTTTCTCTCAGGTGATATTACGTTACCATTGCCATCGACCTGCGCAGATGCCACAAGGTTAAAGTCATCCACCCCTTCGAAAAGCACCATGCCCACATTATAGTCAGCATCGGCAAAGCCGAGCTGCAGAAACAGATCGATCGGCAAGCCATTTACCACATCAACCACCAGTTCAATCCATTCTATCTCGGTAATCGAATCGTTTTTCGAAAACTCAATGGTGTCTTTCAGCGAAAAACCACTGGCAACGCCATACAGCGGCAATTCAAGTTCGACGCTCACATCGAGCCGGCTGTTTTCGAGCACAAAGCCTCTGTCGCGGCCGGGATTCAACTCTGACAGAAAACTGGAATAGAGCGTTTCAGGATAAATTTCCACCCCTTCATAAATATTTGAGTTGGACCTGTTTAGCAACAGGCTGGTAAATACCTGCTGTCCCTGCTGATTCATCCCGGGGGCCAGTATAGTCCACGTATCCGGAAAGCCCGAGATTTCAATGGACTGATCCTCTTTTTCGAGATAAAGGTCATTGGCAGTAACGCCTATTGGGAAGCCAAAAGAATTGGAAGCCAACAGCCGCAGTTTGGGGTCTTCAAAAACAATTTCTCCCTCTGTGTCGCTGCTGAAAATACCAATATCAATTCCCATACCTCCGAGGTTCAGTATGCGGGTTGCAAGTACTCCAAACATTTTCTCAAGCTGCAAAGTGGTCAGCTGCTGAGAAATATTAAAAGTATAGGGGGCATTGACAGGGTTTCCCTGTCCGGAAAAAACGACCTCGTATTGAACGTCGAACTGGTTGTGTTGGGTTCCGGACGAATAAAAAGGTATGATATAGCCTGCCAGGCTTTTCTGGGCGGTACCGTTGGCATTCACTTCCATAGAAAAAGGCTGCCCGGCCTGATTGTACGATCCCGGGATGGTAAGGAGGATGGTGGCCTGATAACCATCGGCCGCCAATCCGGGTGTTGAAGCTTGTATGGACAAGATACCCTGCCTGAACACAATGGAATCCAGCTCATCGCTATGGCCTGTCTCAAGTAAAAAGGTACGTGTAACGGACTGTAATGTATTTTTACCAGGAGGTGAAGCAGTGAAGTTGGCCGGGTACTGGGCATCGGGCAAATTATAAAACTGGACGCCTGAAGCAGAAATTAGGTGGTCGCTATACACCAGACTGATCAACTGGTCGTCGCCCACCTCAATCAAATCCTCGTCATCATCCGGCACAAAATCGGATATGGTAAGAGAGGAGTTGACCAGCGGGATAGCAAAAACAGGACTGTACTGGTAGTCGGGCAGTTCGTCGATTTCGAAATAGCTGTAGTCGCAAGAGGGCAGCCAAAAAACCAGGAGCCCTGCCAAAAACAGCCAAAGGCCGGTAAATTTATTTCTCCGTTTCATTGGTAAGGTATTTTTAAATGACCTTTTCAAAAAGCTAAAATAGTGAAAAAAAGCGGTCTGTAAACCGGTTAAACACGTTTTGTTGCACTCCCGGGCAGAGCCTACAATCCGCCAATGAGATAGGCTGCCAGGCGGTTATTTTGCACTGCAATCACATTCCATGCCTGGTCCCGCAGCAGCGATTCAAGGGCAAACTGCTGATGGCCTTCTATGGGAAATGGTGCAACCAACTTCCCCTGATGATCAAAAAGGTACAGCTGTCCGGGGTTATCGGTTCTAAGGGAGATGAATTGCTTGCTGGCTGCCTCGACCTTGTTCAGGGGATTGACAAATTGTCCGGCAAGCGTGTGCGAAAAAACCTGTGTTCCAAGCCGGTCGAAAGCCCTGATGTTTTGCTGGCCTGCGAAAGCATACAGGGGATTATTCCCGGCCTGTAAAAACAAGAACCCGGTTCCGGCTTCCAGAGAATCGAGCCTGAAAGCATTTACCAGTCCGCTGCTGTTGATCTCGAGCACCTCACCCCTCTGCCCCAGGGCCACGAAGTAGTTTTCCTGCCCAGACGCAAAGGGAAAGACCTTATTTTCTAGCGTAAGCCTGAAATTATCCGGAATTTCGAGCCTGACTTGCCCCCTGCGATCAAAAAAGTATGGCCTCCCATCTTCGTCCAACATCAGCAGGTAATCACGATTGCCCAACCTGAGGTATTGCAGGGCTGCCCCGGCAGCCTTTTCAGGCCGTGGCAAAAGCCAGCCACTCACACGCCTCCCGTCGAGGCCCAGGTTATGTATGCGCCGGTCTTCGCCGGAAAAAAGAATACGATAATTTTTATCGGCATCATAATCTACCACCGTAATTCCATGATCGGCTGCTGAAGACAGGCGCATGGGAAAACCAGTGACATAATTGCCGTTGCGGTCGATCAGGTGCAGAAAATTTCGGGTACTGAAAAGGTACTGATAGCGTCCGTTTTTGTAGCGGTCTACTTGGTAAATGAGAGAGTTGATAGGGCCGCTGATTTCCTTTTTCCACAAAATGTTGCCGAAGCGATCTATCAGATAAAAGTTGTTTCTCAGGTCTTGTATTACCACCTCGCGTGAGCCGTCGTTGTGATTGAAAACCCCAACAGGCTCCGTCAAGGCCATTGTATCGAGCGCAACCTCCCAGAGGGCCTTATGGAGCCGTGTAATCCTGGCACCGTGGCGGTGCATCGACACGTTGGAAAAAAACAAGCCATTGCGGTGGGCCGAAAACTGCGCCGTGATGCGATCGAGCGGGAAAGCCCCCTGCCCTATTTGCCCCAGCAGGCGGTTTACTGCCGGGCTCCACTTATCCTGCATCATGCCCGAGAGATAGGGAATATTTACCATATACAGCAGCCCTGAAGCCGGCTGCTGAAAGATAAAATCCTCAGCCAGGCGGGGTTCCTTTCCAATAAGCTGTCCGTAATGAATCTGCATCAAGGTGCGGTTCACCGCCCTGGCGGTGCTTCCTGCAACAAGCACCGAATCGAGCATGGCCACAAAGGGCAATTCGCCAATAATCAGGTTATGACTCAAGGCCGGCACCAGACCCGAAGGCATAAACTGCCAAATAACCTGATCGAAAACAGTATCGGCAGGCAAAAGCGCAGGCTGGCTGGTTTCCCAAAGCAGGCCATCCTGCATTTTTTCCCAAAGGCCTGGCGCATCGTTTATATGCACAACGGCAATAATTCCTTCGGCGCTGCTCAGGTCGGGTGCGTATAACATGGCCGTGGCGGCAGAACCTCCCAAATGGGGTGCCAGGGCTGCCTGAAGAACAGAATCGGCGGGTTCTCGCTCATTTACCTGTCTGCGAAATACTTCAAGGGAACCGACAAGGTCTTCGTTCAAATCAAAATTCACCAAGGCAAAAGCAGCCGAAGCCGAAGGGATATATTGCATTAAAAAGGGATCGGATGCTTGTTGTCCGGAGAACAATCCCAAAAAGTCTGGCAGAGCAGGGTTGCCCTGTGCAAAGCCGGTGAGCCTTACTTCTTCGCCCAGCAGGGCAAAGTCCCAGCCCAACCAGCCTGAAAAAGCCTGACAAGGGAACAGGGAGGGAGTTGCCTGTGTGAGGATTTTGTCCATCAGCTCGCACAGCCTGCTGCCATCCAGAAAAAAATTATTTGCCCTGCGGCCTGCCACCGACCGCAAAACCAGTAGCGATTCAGAGGCAGCCAGCGAACTACCTGACACCTCCTGGGTGATGGCATGTTCAATAAGCCGCTGACCGGGCGCCAGCAAAAGCGAACCCTTATAAAAAGCAAAAAAGAAAGGCTTTTCGCTTTCGTGCTGAAACTGGTGAATATTAACTCCCAGGAAAGAATAGCTGCTGCCCCTTTCGTGCCCTTGCCATTGCCTCAGCACAAAACGCTGAAGCTGTGCCGGGCGGTTTGCCGGATCGGGGCGCAGCTGCACCAGCACCGGCGACTGCCCCCGAATGGCAGTATGCACCGAGACCAAAAGGCGCGACTGGCTGAGGACGGTTTTGAGTTCGGGCTCACCCGCCAGCAGCGAATCAATGGCCTGCATCTGATCTCTTAGCCAGACTACCTCAGCCAGCGATTCCATTTCAGCCCAAAGCAGAGAATCGTTAAGAAAATAAGTGGTGATATCTTCGGCTTGCTTAAGGTCGGCCACCAGCCATGCATCGGAAGGAACAAGCGTAAAGGGATCAAGTGCAGCAGCCTGGCTGCGGCGCTGAAATTGGTGCAGCAGGCCCCAAAGCGTAACAATAATAACAATGATTGAGATAAAAATGGCCCAACCTGCAAACTCAAATTTCTTCATGGTAATGCCTATGTCCCTTGGCTTTATTCTATGCGCAAAAGTTTAATGCTTTCCTTGCTGCTTTTGCCTTCGAGCTGAAGCAGGTAGCTGCCGGGCTCAAGGGAAGGAAAATTTAGCCGTAACTCCTGCGGTTGCCCTGCCTGTCCCTGGATATTCTTTTGCCATATGGGCCTGCCATTGCT
Organism: Bacteroidales bacterium; assembly: GCA_041687035.1. Lineage (GTDB taxonomy): Bacteria > Bacteroidota > Bacteroidia > Bacteroidales > UBA7960 > UBA7960. The sequence continues at coordinate 19,553 of JAWLCS010000037.1, read as the reverse complement.
GTCGAGCAGCGAAAGCCGCAAGGCTTCTGTGGTTTGGGGAATTAATTCCAGGAAAAGGTGTTCAGTAAAAGGATTTGGGTAAGCACGCCTGATCTGTTGATTCCTTTGGTTCTCAGGCAGGTTGCCGGTGCTTACCTGATCCAGGCCGTGATAGCGGTTGTAGGCCGTTTCGGCACTGGCGCGCAGGTCGATCAGGTGGTCGCCAGCCAAAATTGCGAAGGTCACTACCAGGGTGTCGGCAGCAGCCAGGTAATGCGGGCCACTACTCACCAGGGTCGAGATATCATTGTCGGTATCGAACACTCCGGCAGTGTTGCGGTTGGTGCGCAAGGCATTGTATTTTTCAAAATTGGTGAAGCCGTCACTCAGGTTAATGCTGCCGCTGGCCCCTTTATTATCGAAGGCGTAATGGCGCATCTCGCCGGGAGTGAGCAGGCTTATGCCCGAATAATGTCCTCCCTCCATAGAGTAGGCATATCCCATGCGGTTGGAAGCATCGAAAGCAGCCCGGTGATTTTTCGGATCGGCACTCAGCCAATCGGCATAGAAACCTGCATAGAAATTCGACAGGGCCTGAGCCCCCTGGTTTATGAGGTGGTATTCCACAATCAGGAATTTATCTCCGGGGGCATCTTCCCACAAAAAGGCCCGGTAATCCATTTTCAAGCCAATTTCACTCAGGCCTGCATTGCCATCGGTAAAACCGCCTGTTAGCTCCACGTTGGCCAGCCCCGGCTCCTGATCGAAGGCAATATTCTGCACCGGCACAAAAAACTGGTTGAATGCACCAGAAGTGGCCCCATAAAGATTGTCGACCACCTTGTTGGTGTTGAGCCCGGCCATAAGTCCGGCTGCCCTTATCATGTTGCGTCCGCTGCGATAAACAAGGCCCAGACCCTGGCTGTAGTTCGGGTAATTAAAGCCCATGGTGCCGCGCGAGGTAAGTGTGGTTTGGAGTTTATTAACCCTCAGGTTGACAAAATCGGTATTGAAAATAAGGCTGAAAAACTGCCTGCCCGCATAATTGCCATCTGCATTAAAAAATTCAATCATAAAATACACTTCCTGGCTGGGCGAAATAGTATGCTGAATTTGCAAAACAAAAGGATCCGCTTCATTGCTTAAGATCTGCCCTGTTTCCATGGCGCCAAGGCTGATTTCAGAATTCTGCACCACAACCTGCGAAGACAAGGAGGTGAGCCGGGCGCTGATATTTTCGGAGGGTGCCAGCAAATTTTCGAACCTTGACGCAAGAAATGCGGTTTGCCCGGCCTGGAACTGTCCAAAGCTTTCGTTATCCTCCAGGTGGTTGAGCAACAAAACATAGGAGTGATGGGTTTCGGTCAGCGCCCGATACATGTTGAGGCGGCCCGTGCCCAGGTATCCTGCATAGGGTTGATTCCCGGAAAGGGTGTCAATATTGTCGGTCGTAACCTTTAGTTGTGCTGCAATTTGCCGCGCACTATAATCCGGAAAATGATGCCTGAGAATGGCTGCCGCTCCTGCCACTGCCGGTGCTGCCATGGAAGTACCGCTGGAGTTGAGGTAAGTGGCGTTTACGAAAGTGGAAAGGATGGTCGCCCCCGGCGCAGCAAGATCAACAAACACATTGTATGTTGAGCCACTCCACTTCAGGTCGCTGCTGTTGGTGGCTGCCACACTCAAGGCGCGCTCATAGGTGGCTGGATAAAAGGGCACCAGGTTATTGTCGTTTCCGGCGGCGGCCACCACCAGGGCGTCGCGGTTAAAGGTGGCATAATCCACAATATCGCGGCCATATTGCCCCGCGCCAGAGGTGCTGCCCCATGAGCAGTTGATGACTTTGGCACCTCGATCGGCAGCATATACAATGCCTTCGTACGACATGGTGAGCCGACCAAACTCGTCGTCGACCTTCACGGTCATGTATCGCGAATTGAAACCCACCCCGGCAATGCCAGTGCCATTATCGGCGGAAGCCGCAGCAATTCCTGCCACATGCACACCGTGCCCGCTGTAATTAAATTGCGGATCATGGTTGTTTTCGCCCAGGTCCCAACCGTAAAAATTATCAGCAAAGCCATCGTTATCGGTGTCTTCGCCGTTTATGGTATCGTTGTAGTTGTATGCAATGGCCTTGATCAGGTCGGGGTGAAAGCGATCGTTGCCGGTATCGACAATGGCAATGACCACCGAAGTGTCGCCCTTCGAAATCTCCCAGGCATCGAAAGCACGTATGCGTTGCAGGTTGTATTGCTGAGGTATCATCGGATCATCAGGAACGTACAGCAGTTGCGGCAGGTAGCGTGGTTCGGCATATTCAACGAGGCCAGTGGCATAAAGCGCATTGATGGCTTCCTCCAAATGGCTGTTGTCTTCAATTTCGAGCTGATAGATCAGCGAAAGGTCGATCTGGGGCTCGCCCCGTTGGTTCAACTTTTGCGCAGGTGGCTGGTGGCCGGGGAAAATTTTACGAAGGGCGCCAGCATTATAGCGGCTAACGAAAGAATTGATTTCTGGCAGATCAATTTGATTAGATTTGGCAAAAGGCGCCAGATCCTCCTTAAGTTTAAAAATTACCTGTCCTTCGAGGTAGTCTTCGGCCGTAATATTACGGGGCATCGAAAAATAAGGCCTTGTATGGGGCTGGGCCCATGAGGCAAATCCCTGCAAAAAGAAAACAAAAATAAGAAACCGGAGGCTTTGTGGCATCAATAATTTTTTTATTGGGATAAAATTAATCAAAAGGTGAAAACAGGCCAACTTTTAAGTATAACTTATTCGTTTGTCTGGTATTTTTCTAATTTTGACAACGAATTTAATTCAATTCTATGATTTCCCCTTTCTTCAGCCACCTGCTTATTCCGTTTCTGGTAGCCATGTTTCTGGCTATTAACATGGGCGGAAGCGGGACCGCACCCAGTTTTTCGGTTGCCTATGGGGCAAACATAATCCGCCGTTTTTCCATTCCGGGTGTTTTTGGCATATTTGTTTTTATCGGTGCACTGCTGGCAGGCAAAAAAGTTTCGATGACCATGGGCCGCGAAATAATCGACCCAGATCAGATGACGCTGGTGGTTACCACCATTGTTTTGTTGTCAGTCTCGTTGTCGTTGTTTGTTGCCAATATGCTGTCGGTGCCGCAATCAACCAGCCAGTCGGCGGTATTTTCGCTGGCCGGGGCAGCCATTTTCCTGGGCGATTTCAACACCCGCAAGCTGTTTACCGAAATCATTCCGGTGTGGTTTGTGCTGCCAATCATTGCATTTTTGCTCGTGCTGGGCCTATGCGCCTTGCACAAGAGGTTGGTAAAAAAGTGGCCTGGGCTCAGGAAGCCCTTTCTTCACCCGCAAGTAACCAAACTCCTGGTGCTGGCTTCGGCCTGCTATGTGGCCTTTGCCATTGGCTCAAACAATGTGGCCAATGCTTCGGGGCCCCTTGCGGGGATGGTGGTGCATGAGCTGGGCATTGATCCTGCTGATGAGCGAAGCTTTCTGGTAATAGCCATCCTCACTACCCTGCTCATCGCGCCATGCTTCGCCATTGGCAGTTCTCTCATGGGTTTTCGGCTGGTAAAAACCACCGGCAAGGGCATTACCCAGTTTGGCAATAACGGCGCCATTGTCATTTCGCTGGTGACCGCCTCGCTGCTGCTCATGGCTTCCATCACCAAAGGCATTCCTACCTCGCTGGTGCAACTGAACACTTTCAGCATCATGGCGCTGAGCATCCATCGCGAGGGCTGGAAAAAAACTATTTTTCACCGCACCTTACAGCGTTTCTGGACCGTATGGCTTATTGCACCAGCCTTTGCCTTTGCGGCCTCGTACCTGCTTACCTGGCTGGCAAGCTATACCGGGTTGCTGGTTTTTTGATTCTCCCTTTCGAGGAAATTCAGGGCAAGAGCTGCTGGTAATCCGGAATTTCTTCGAGAAACGCCCAACCAGGGCCTTCGGGCTTTTTCATGCAGCAGAAATGCTCCAGGCCGTTGGTCACCGCAAGGTACTTCACCCCAAAAGAAAAGTTATAACGGGCAATCTGGTCGAAGGCCGCCTGGGTAATCTTCACCCCGGGTGCCTTGCATTCCACCATCATCAGGGCTTGGGCTTCTTTGCCATACACTATGGCATCAGCCCGTTTCTGCATATTGTTATATTTTAACGACACCTCCACGGCAATCAGTCCGGCAGGATATCCTTTGTGCAAGTGCAGCCAGGCGAGGAAATGCTGCCTTACCCACTCCTCAGGCGTAAGGGAAACGTACTTTTTGCGAAAGGCATCGAAGATCAGTTTTTTTTCACCTTCCTCCTTTAAGCGAAACGGAAATACCGGCAAATTCAATGATTCCATAGAATATCAGGGTCAGCAACGCCAAAATTACTAAATTCGTAACGCTTTATATTACTTTTGTCAGCACAGTATTTTCTAAAAACAAATTTGTATGAAGACGCGCGAAGAAATCGTAGAGAACTGGCTTTTCCGCTACACCGGCACTCCGGCCGATGAAATGGGCAAATATATCTTGCTGACCAACTTCAACCAGTACCTGAATTTGTTTTCTCAATGGTTCGATGCGCCCATCAGGGGTCTAGACCGGGCCATGCCCAGCGCCACTCACGACAAAATCAGCATAATTAATTTCGGCATGGGCAGCGCCAATGCGGCTACCATCATGGACCTGCTCAGCAGCGTGAAACCCAAGGCGGTGCTGTTTCTAGGCAAGTGCGGGGGACTGAAAAAGATAAACCAACTGGGCGACCTCATCCTGCCTATTGCTGCGGTGCGGGGCGAAGGGACCTCGAACGATTACTTCCCGCCCGAAGTGCCTGCCCTACCAGCGTTTAACCTTCAGAAAGCCGTTTCTACCAATATTCGCAACCATAACCTCGACTATTGGACCGGCACCATTTATACTACCAACCGCAGGGTATGGGAGCACGACGAAGATTTTAAAAAATATCTGCGAAAGATAAGGGTGATGGGTATCGATATGGAAACTGCCACCATCTTTTCTGTTGGATTTTACAACAGCATTCCCACCGGCGCGTTGTTACTGGTATCTGACCAGCCCATGATTTCTTCGGGGGTGAAAACCGAAGCCAGCGACAAAGTGGTGTCAGAAAATTTTGTGCACAAGCAACTCGAAATCGGTGTAGACTCGCTAAAGGAACTTATTAACCAGGGACTCACTGTGAAACACCTTAAATTTCATTACGACGAATAATTCCCCGGAAGGGAGACCTGTAATATGGCCAGCCTTACTTTTGAGCAAATCATCAAAGATATCCGCAACAAGGTTTATCACCCTGTCTATTTCCTTATGGGCGAAGAACCTTTTTTTATTGATGTGATATCCGACTACCTTGAAGAACAGGTTCTTACAGATGATGAAAAAGAGTTCAACCTGAGCATTCTTTATGGCAAGGACACCGACCTGCCCGGCATAATTAGTGTGGCCAAGCGCTTCCCCATGATGGCCAGCCACCACCTGGTCATAGTGCGCGAGGCACAAAATGTGCGCAACATCGAACCCCGCGACGGCGCCAAAAACCCCAACCAGGAAAACGAAATGCTGGTTAAATACCTCGAAAGCCCGCTGAAATCGACCATACTGGTTTTTTGCTATAAGTACAAAACCCTCGACGGGCGCAAGAAAATTGCCAAAACCATTGCCCAGAAAGGGATTCTCTTTGAAAGCAAACGCATATACGACGACAAACTTCCGGGCTGGATAGAAACCTACGTGCAGCGAAAAGGCTACAAGATTTCGCCCAAAGCCACCCAGATGCTGGCCAACCACTTGGGAGCCGACCTGGCCAAGGTGACCAACGAGATACAAAAACTATTTATCAGCCTGGAAAAAGGAGCTGAAATTACGCCGGTAATTATCGAAGAGAATATCGGCATCAGCAAGGATTTTAATATTTTTGAAATGCAGGAAGCCCTCGGCAGCCTCAATAATGAAAAGGTCTACCGTATTGCAAGGTATTTTGGCGACAACCAAAAGTCCAACCCCATGGTGCTGACCCTTACCATGCTCTATCAGTTTTTTCAGAAGCTGATGCTCTACCATTATGCCACCGACAAAAGTGAAAAGGGACTAGCTTCGGCCATAGGGGTGCATCCTTTCCTAATGAAAGGATACCACACTGCTGCCAGAAACTACCCCCCACAACGCATAGAAAAGATTTTTTCATACCTGCGCGAATGCGACCTGAAACTCAAGGGAGTGGGCAATCGATCGGCCGACGCCGGCGAACTACTCAAGGAACTGACATTCAAAATATTGCATTAAAATGAACTACTGGCTGGTAAAAAGTGAGCCCGGCGCCTATTCGTGGCAAAGGCTGGTGAAAGACCAAAAAACCATTTGGGATGGGGTGCGAAACTACCAGGCGCGCAACAACCTTAAGGAAATGAAAAAAGGTGACCTGGTATTGTTCTATCACAGCGTCAACGAAAAACAAGTTATGGGCATTTGTAAGGTGGTGAAAGAGCATTATCCCGACCCAACCACCGACGATGAACGCTGGGTGGTGGTTGAGGTGGAGCCGGTGGAAGCCTTGAAAAAATCCGTTACCCTCGAAGCTATCAAAGCCGACGAAAGGCTTGAGAATATTGCCCT
>JAWLCS010000037.1:0-12849 GCA_041687035.1 Bacteroidales bacterium | reverse complement strand
TGGACGGTGTAAAAGCTTTCAATAAAAGAGTTTTTGTTGTAATTTTACAAGAAAAGACTGAAAATGAGTTCTATTGAAGCATTAAGAAATCGATTAATTGACCGTATCATGGCAACCAGGAATGAACAGTTTCTTGAAGCCATTGATAAACTTTTTTCATCTGTTCAGAAAGAAGAAATCCTTTCATTAACATCAGAGCAAATAGAATTGTTAATGATGAGCGAAGAAGATATAAAAACCGGAAATATTGTATCTGAAGAAGAATTGAACGAGAAAGATTCAGAATGGATGGATTAAGAATTTTCTGGACGCAAACCGCCATAATACAAAGGAACCTGATTTTTGAATACTGGAACCAAAGAAATCAATCTAAAGCCTATTCTCAAAGGTTAAATAGAAAAATAAAGGATAGGATTAAACTCCTGAAATCAAACCCTCTATTAGGGAAAAGAACTGAATTTAACAACGCCAGATTAATCTCCCTTGGGCACTACAGTATTATTTACCGAAAGATTTACAACCAAATTTTTATAATTGGTTTCTGGGATAACCGCCAGAATCCAGCGAAATTGATTAATCTCTTAAAGAGTCAAACTTAAACCAGGGAAAATGAAAAATAATCTTTTGGGTCTCGCTTTTATTCTTATTTCCCAAATCCTTTTTGCCCAAAACCTTAACGTGGTAAAGGAGCCGCAGGTTTTCCCCGATCAGCCGAGGCGCGAGATCCGCATGCCGCAACTGGAAGGCTACGAAATCATTAAGGGCGACTTTCACCTGCATACGGTTTTTTCTGATGGATCAGTTTGGCCAACGGTGCGCGTGCAGGAAGCCTGGCGCGACGGCCTCGATGCCATCGCCATTTCTGATCATGTAGAATACCGCCCAAAAAGGGAATTCCTTTCGGGAAGCCTCAACCAGGTGCACGACATTGCCCTTCCTGAAGCCCAAAAATATGGCATTATCCTGGTTAAGTCAGCCGAAATCACTCGCCGCATGCCGCCCGGACATCTTAACGCCCTTTTCCTGACCGACATTGATGAGCTTGATACTGAATCTTGGCAGGAAGCCCTTGAGGCAGCCCGAAAGCAGGGTGCCTTCATTTTCTGGAACCACCCCGGCTGGAAGGCGCAGCAACCCGACACCTGTATCTGGTTCGATGAACACGAAAAGCTGATGAAACAAGACCTGATACACGGCGTTGAAGTGTATAACTTTGACGAATGGTATCCCGTTGCACTCGACTGGAGCCGCGATAAAAACCTGGCCTTTATCGCCAACAGCGATATACACGAGCCGGTACCCTATATGCCTGGCTACAGCAAGTATTTCAGGCCAATGACATTGGTAATTGCCCGCGAAAAAACCGAACAAGCCCTGAAGGAGGCCATGTTCAACAGGCAAACGGTCGCCTTTTTTGCCGGCAAACTGGCCGGACCCCAACAATGGCTGGAGCGCATGTTTCATGCATCGGTGGTGGTTGGTAGCCCCTTTAACCTCCAGGAAAACGGCTCAGCAAGTATTACCATCACCAATGTTACCGACATCCCCATTGTCCTTCAAAATGATCAAGGAAGAACTTTTAAATTGGAAGCTTTGAGCGCTGCTGTGGTACCGGTAGCCAATATTAGTGAAACAAGGGAGCTTTCTTTTATGGTCACCAACTTTTACACTGGCACAAGTCAAAATCTGAAGGTCAGCATCAAACTTTAACAGCAACTTTTTACCTTAGGGAAAGCACTTCAACCTGGTTTGCCCTTACCTGAAATTTTTGTAATTTTAGTAAAACGAAAACTCTTTTCAAAAAAATGAAAGAAATACGAACCCAAACAAGCATTAAAGCAGCTCCTGAAAAAATATGGACAATCCTTACGGAATTCGAAAATTACTCGGCCTGGAACCCCTTCATCCAATCCATAAAGGGAGAAAAAAAGCCGGGAGCTAAATTGGAAGTTTTCATTCAACCCCCGGGTGCCGGTGGAATGAAATTTAAACCAGAAGTGCTTGTTTTTGAAAAGAACCAGGAATTTCGCTGGGCAGGCAAAATGTTTTTTAAAGGACTTTTTGATGGGGAGCATTACTTTTTGCTTCAACCCAACGAAAGAGGCACTACCGACTTCATTCATGGCGAAAAATTCAGGGGCATGCTCATTCCTTTTTTTAAAGGAATGCTAACAAAAACCAGGGAAGGTTTCGAATTGATGAATCAGGAATTGAAAATTTTGAGCGAACGGACCTGAAAGGAAAAACACCATCAGGAAAACCCCTCAAATAGTAAGATCCCTTAATTGGAATAGCCGGAGTTTTTACCTCCGGTTTTTTTATTGAAAATAATTTGCATTATGAACCATGGTTCACTACCTTTGTAGCGAACAAAGGTTCATAATATATGTCGCCACGATCCAAAAGACTCAGAAAAGTAATCAATCCGCCCTTGATAAAGGGTTTTAAGCCTTACGGACCGGAAGCCGGAAAAGAAAAAAAGGAAGCCGTTAATCTTCATTTTGAAGAATACGAAGCCTTACGCCTGTGCGATTATGATAAGTATAACCACCACGAGGCCTCCGGCATTATGGGTGTTTCGCGGCCAACCTTTACCCGTATTTACTCCAGTGCACGGCAAAAAATCGCCCTTGCCTTTGTAGAAGGCCGCCAAATAGCCATTGAAGGGGGAAAAGTGTATTTCGATTCAGACTGGTATCACTGCACCAGCTGCAAATGCTTTTTCAATAATCCCGAAAAAGACCAGAAGGTTGAATCGTGCCCGCTCTGCGGAAGCAATTCGATTTCCGAGGCTGAATCGGAAACGGAAGCCTCAACGGCTGAAATAAAGGCCGATGAATGTGCTGATTTCTGTGTATGTCCGCAATGCGGTTACGAACAGCCCCACCGCCATGGCAAACCATGCAGCCACCAGGTTTGCCCCAGCTGCAATCTAAATTTAAAAAGAAAATCCAGCCCAAATTCCCAACAATTCAGGCATCGGGAAGGTAAAAAACATTAAACCTAAAATAATATGAAAGTCGCCATTACAAGTACCGGAAACTCACATGACTCGTTAATTGACCCTCGCTTTGGACGCTGCGCTTATTTTGTGATTTACGACACCGAAAGCAAAGTTATAGCCTTTATACCCAATAAGGCGCGTGATGCAGAGGAAGGCGCAGGTCCACAAGCCGTGCAACAGGTGGCCTCTCACGAAGTCAAGAAAATTGTATCGGGCGAGTTTGGTATGAAGATCAAGCCTCTGCTCGACAGCCTGAAAATACAAATGATCGTGGTAAAAGACCCCGACAAGCGTATTATGGATATTATTGAAATGTTGGACCATTAAAAACCAGGAAAATGCCTAAAATGAACGGAACGGGCCCCGACGGCAAGGGTCCCGGCACGGGCCGCAGGCTCGGAAAATGCAGCAAAGCCGACAAAAATGAAGCACGCGAACACCTTGGACAAGGCATGGGAAAGCGCCGCAAGGCAGGCGGAGGAGAAGGACAGGGTAAAAGGCTTAAAAGCGGAAAATAAATTTTTCAACATAAAGAAAGGAGGTAATATGCCTGGATTTGATCAAACAGGCCCTATGGGACAAGGTCCCATGAGTGGCCGCAAGTTAGGCCGTTGCTCCAATTACGGAGCAGGCCGCCAAAATCAGCCTCCCGCTTCCGGCCAAACGGTCGAACCACTTTTCCCCGAAAGGGAATTGGGCTTCGGACGAGGAAGGGGCGGACGGGGACGTGGTTTGGGATTACAGAACCGTTTCAGAGGAGGTTGATTCTTTGTAAGGAGAGGCCCTTGTGACCTCTCCTTATAATTTTCAAAAGCAGAACCTATGACTGAGCAAAAACAATGCTCAGCAAATCAAATAATTACAAGAATTTTCATTTACTTAATTCCAACAATTGTATGAATAAATGTATTGCCATTCCCCTCGAAAACGGGGTTCTTTGTGCGCATTTCGGACATTGCCAGCAGTTTGCCATCGTTGAGGTGGAAAACGACGCCATAAAAAACATCAGGGCCCTCACGCCTCCCGAGCACGTTCCAGGCCTGTATCCAAGGTGGGTAGCCCAGTTTGGTGTAACCGACGTGATTGCTGGCGGGATGGGCCAAAAAGCCATCGAGCTGTTTAACCAGCAAAACATCAATGTTTTTGCCGGTGCCCCAGTTAAAAATCCTTCTGAACTGGTAACCGATTTTCTGGCGGGAACCCTGAGCCTGCAGGCCAACTACTGCGATCATGGAAGTCACCAGCACAGCCATGGCTGCAAGCATTAAGAAAGAAAGTTAAAGATAAGGCCGGTTTTCTTCATTGTATTAGGATGGTTTATAAAAATGATCTGAGTTTCAACGCCAAATAATCAAAACCATGAATAAGGTAAGAGTCGGAATCATCATATGCAACAGGTACCACACCTGTGCCGGAGGCAAGTGTTTCAGGTCGCTGCAAAATCGCGAAGGAGCCTTTGCCATGTATAAAGGTATAGAGGTTGAACTGGCCGGCTACACCACTTGTGGTGGTTGTCCGGGTGGAAATATTGAGTACGCTCCGGCGGAAATGAAAAAGAACGGGGTAACCCATGTCCATTTAGCTACGGGGCTTTTGGTCGGATACCCACCCTGCCCCAACATCAAACACTTCCAGAAATTCATTAAGGAAAAATATGAAATGGAAGTAATATTGGGAACCCATCCTATCCCGGAGAAATACCTGAAAACCCATAAAAGCCTCAAAACCTGGGACAGTCCTTTCTGGCAGGAGGCCATCAAGCCCACCATTGCCGATGAAAAGACCAGGCTTGCATATGACTGATTACAAACCAATTAAAATTGCTATTGCAAGCGGGAAAGGCGGCACCGGAAAGACCCTGGTGGCCACCAACCTCTTTCATTCGCTTATAAGCAGGGACATTCAGGCCAGCCTGGTAGACTGTGATGCAGAAGCACCCAATGCCAGGTTATTCTTTGAAGGGAAGCTGGAAAAAACGTTTGAGGTAACCCAGCAGGTGCCCGTCATTGACGAAAGCCTTTGCACGTATTGCGGCAAGTGTCACGAATACTGCCATTACAACGCCATTTTCATTTTGCCACCGTCAAAGGTCATTAAGGTGATCGAAGACCTTTGCCATGGTTGCGGGGCATGCACGGTGGCCTGCAAGTTCGGGGCCATTACCGAAAAAGCCATGCCCCTGGGCGAGGTCAGACGATATTCCCTGTCGGGGAAAAACGCCCTGATCGAAAGCCGGATGAAGACAGGCGTCTATTCGCCGGTGTCTGTCATCAAGGCGGGCATAAAAGAAGCGGGTAATGGCCAAATGGTGATCATGGATGCCCCGCCCGGCACCTCCTGCCCTTTTATTCAGACTGTCGACAGGGCTGATTTCGTAGTGCTGGTTACTGAGCCAACCCCTTTTGGCCTAAGCGACCTCAGGCAATCGGTCGAAACGCTGAAAGGCATGAAAAAGCCTTGTGGCGTCATCGTTAACCGGGCCGGATTAGGCAACCATTCTCTTTACGAATACCTTGAGAAAGAACATATTCCACTGCTGATGGAGATACCCTTTGACCGCGACATTGCCCGCACCTATGCCCACGGCGGAAAACTGAAAGAACTGGATCCCTCTTGGGAAGATCGGTTCCTTGCATTGTTTGAAATAATTATTCTGGAAAATGGAAATAGCCATCATAAGCGGTAAGGGAGGCACAGGCAAGTCGAGCATAAGCGCAGCTTTTGCCACGCTTTCTGAAGAAGTGGTGCTGGCCGACTGCGATGTGGATGCTGCCAACCTGTTCATTCTTTTTAATCCTGTGCATGAAGAAGAAGAGTCGTTTGTTGGCGGGGAAAAGGCCATTATCGACCGTGAACTTTGCACCAACTGTGGCCTTTGCATTCCTTATTGCGCGTTTGATGCCATTTCCTTTTCTTCCGAAGGGGTCATCATTTCAGATACCGCCTGCGATGGCTGCCACTTGTGTAAGCGCATTTGCCCCCACCAGGCCATCCGTATGATCGATAATGACAAAAGTCGCCTCTATTCAGGAAGCTTTCGCAACGGCCTAATGGTGTATGGCCGCCTGGCACCCGGTGAAGAGAACTCCGGCAAGTTGGTAAACCTGGTCAGGGAAAAAGCACGCAAACAATCGAAAGCGTTTGGAATGGAAACCATTATCATTGACGGCCCTCCTGGCATTGGTTGCCCGGTCATATCCTCCATTACCGGGGTTGACCAGGTGGTTATCGTTACCGAGCCCAGTCTTTCGGGTTTGCACGACCTGAAAAGGGCTGCAGATGTCTCCGGAAGCTTCGGCATACAAACCAGGGTCATCATCAACAAAGCCGATCTGGATGAAGCGATGAGCGATAAGATTGAAACCTGTTGCAAGGAACGCGGGCTGGACATTGTGGCGCGCATCCCTTTTAACCCTGAAGTGGTTGAGGCCATGGTGAACTGCAAGAGCATATCAGAATGGGCTCCGGATTCTGAGACCAGTCAAATACTCAGGAAAACATGGAAAGAAATATTAAACGGTAAGTCATGATCATTTTTGGCCCCATACCATCGCGCCGCTTAGGCAAAAGCCTGGGGATCAACAATGTCCCTATGCCGAAAACCTGTACCTACGCCTGTATCTATTGTCAGGTGGGACCTACCCGCAATCATACCATTGAACGGGCAGCATTTTATACCCCTCCATTTATTTTTGATGAGGTGAAAAAACACCTGGATAAGATCCGCCGGGAAGATTTTCCTGACTACCTCACCTTTGTTCCTAACGGAGAGCCAACCCTTGACATGCATTTGGGTGAGAGCATCAGGCGGCTAAAAAGCCTGGGGATCCCGGTAGCAATAATCACCAATGCTTCCCTTCTATCAGACAAGAAAGTGATTGATGAATTATGTGAGGCTGATTGGGTATCACTGAAAAATGACAGTGCTGACGAAACCATTTGGAGATCCATTAATCATCCCCATAAGCATCTCCAATGGGAACCCCTTCAAAAAGGGCTCGATGATTTTGCAAAAGTCTATCAGGGCACCCTTGTTACAGAAACGATGCTTGTTGAAGGAATCAATGATGCCCCCGAAGTCCTCCGGCATAATGCCGCCCGAATTGCCAGTCTGAATCCATACAAGGCTTATCTAACCATCCCCATTAGGCCACCTGCAAGTTCAAAAGTTCATCCCCCTACAGAACAGGTCATTACCGAGGCTTACCAGATTTATGATGAACAGGGACTAAAGACCGAATTGCTGTTGGGGTTTGAAGGAACCGATACCGGGTTCACAGGCAATGCCGAAGAGGATATTCTAAATATTTCTGCCGTACATCCCATCAGGGAGGATACCATGGCCGAACTACTCAGGAAAAATAAGGCCAACCCAGAACTGGTGGACAGGCTAGTCGAGGAGAAAAAAATTAAAGTAGTTTCATTCAATGGGAAAAATTTCTTCCTGAGAAACATCCACTCGAAAGCATGATCAGGTTACTCAAGGAAAAATACGGACGGCATTGCCTTGGATTGAAAGTTGATTACCGTGGAACGGAAACACCAATCCCCTTAAATGAAGAACCCATGCGGTTTTGCGAAGCAGTAAGTAAAGCCTTTGACAGGCCCTTGCTGATAAGGTCTGCTGACTTAAAATGCCATGGATCAAAACGAAGCATGGGACTCACCATGAATGACAGAACGCTCGTTGAAAACATACATCAGGAAAGTGGTATTGATCGGGAAGTCATCTGGCAAGCCGTCAAGGATATCCCACATTTAGAGAAACCTATTGAAAACATTTTGCTGGGGATCGACAGCCAAATGGAAAAAGAGATCCAGCCCGATATGTACATCGTCTTTCTTCAACCGGCACAAGTCATGGAATTAATGAAAGATTACGCCTTAAAGCTAAAGGAATTTGCTGTAATCAAGCCTTATACCTTCATGTCAGTATGCGGCAATGTCTTTGTTAATACGATAAAAAGTCGCGTTTTAAGCATCTCCTTTGGCTGTCCTGACTCGCGCCAATATGCAGGATTGACCAATGACCTGCTGGTAGCAGGAATTCCATATGAAAGTAGCAAAAAACTCTTTTCCTGAAAAGGAAAAAAATTAAATCTATATGAAACCCGAGATTGAAAAAATTAAACTGGAGAAGGTAAAAAACATCATTGTAGTAGCCTCAGGAAAAGGGGGCGTAGGAAAGTCGACTGTTTCGGTAAACCTGGCTGTTGCACTCGCCCGGAATGGTTTGCGGGTTGCCCTGGTAGACGCTGACATTTACGGGCCATCCATTCCTCGCATGATGGGAATTGAAAATGAGAAGCCAGGCGCAAATACCAATGATCAGAAGCAGGTGATGCTGCCCATAGAGAAGTACGGGATCAAGGTGATATCAATAGGCTTTTTTATAACTAAGAGCCAGTCACTGATCTGGCGAGGTCCCCTGGCTGGCAAAGCCATCACGCAATTGCTGGAAGAGACGGCTTGGGGAGAAATCGATGTAATGATCATTGACTTTCCCCCTGGCACAGGCGACATCCAGATTACCTCGGTGCAGAAACTGAACCTGACCGGAGCGATCATTGTCACCACACCCCAGGAAATATCGCTGAACGATGCCCGCAAAGCAGCTTCGATGTTCACCAATAAAGACGTTGGCGTACCCATCCTCGGGGTGATCGAAAACATGGCTTGGTTTACACCAGCCCCCCACCCTGAGGAAAAATATTTCATTTTTGGCCAGGGCGGTGGAAAAAACCTGGCAAAGGAATTAAACACCCAGTTGCTTGGGCAAATCCCACTTGTAATAGAAGTGGCCGAAGCAGCGGAAAAAGGCCTCAGCGTCTTCACCCAAGGCGATCAGGGGGCCATCAAAGCTTTTGATGAAATTGCTGAAAAAATCATTAACAAATCATTAACACTTTAACACTAATATCTCCAAAATTGACTGAAATGAAAAAAACTGATGTATTGATAATAGGCGGCAGCGCCGCAGGAATGGTAGCCGCACTGACAGGAAAGTCATCCTGGCCTGACAAAAAATTCATCCTGGTAAAGAAGCTCAAAGATATGATGGTGCCATGCGGCATTCCCTACATCTTTGGCACCCTGGAAAACAGCAACCAGAATATCATGCCCGTTGACACCATGATGGAAAAAGCCGGAATAGAATCCATTGTCGATGAAGTGATTGCCATTGACAAAACGGAGAAAACCGCCACCCTCAAGAGCGGTGAGGTCATTCATTGGGAAAAACTCCTGATCGGCACTGGCTCACAGCCCGTAAAACCCAAATGGCTGAAAGGCGCTGACCTCGAGAATGTCTTCCTTATCCCCAAGGACAAATATTACCTTGACGATATGCAGGAAAAGCTGAAAAGCGCAAAGAAATTGGTGGTTATTGGGGCAGGGTTTATCGGTGTGGAGATGTCGGATGAGCTGAACAAGAGGGGCTTTGAAGTGACCCTGATCGAAAAGCTGCCCAACATTCTCAGCCTGGCCTTTGATGAGGAACTTTCCGTTCGGATTGAAGAAATCATTACTAAAAGAGGCGTAAAAGTATTGACCAGCAGTGGGGTAACGGAAGTAACCGGATCCACAAAGGTTGAAGGGATCAAACTTGAAAACGGCAAAGTACTGGAAGCCGACGCAGTGATCTTATCAATGGGTTATAAGCCCAGCACAGAACTTGCTTCAAAATCGGGGATCCCCATTGATGAGGACGGATTTATTATCATTGACGAATATATGCGCACCGTCGTTCCAGACATCTTTGCTGCCGGTGACTGCGCCCAAAAGCGGGACTTTGTAACCCGCCGCCGCACCCCCGTAATGCTGGCTTCAACGGCTTGCGCCGAGGCACGTGTTGCAGGAATGAACCTCTTTAACATCCACGTGGTAAAGACTTTCAGCGGCACCATCAGCATTTATTCCACAGCCATCGACGACATCGGATTTGGCACGGCTGGCATTACCGAAGCGCGTGCCAAAGAAGAGAACATCGTGGTCAACACAGGCCTATTTGAAGGTGTTGACCGCCACCCGGGTCATCTGCCAGGTGCCCATAAGCAACTGGTAAAACTGATCGCTTCGCGCAATTCTGGTGTAATCATCGGAGGTGAGGTTATTGGAGGCGTTAGCGCTGGCGAGTTGACCAATGTAATTGGACTGGCCATTGAGAACCGCATGACGGTAAATAGCCTGATCACTTCACAGATCGGAACGCATCCTTGCTTAACGGCTTCTCCGGCAGGATACCCGCTGATTAAGGCTGCCGAAATCATTGCGGCCAAAATGAGACGTCCCTAAAACTTTCTATTCAGCCTGCTGGACTCCGGCAGGCTGAATTTTTTCCAAAAAACCCCGGATCATGACTGGCTACATACATCTCTACACCGGAAACGGCAAAGGTAAAACCACCGCTGCCCTGGGGCTGGCCATCCGTGCAGCAGGCGCCGGCAAAAAAGTGTTTATCGCCCAATTTGTTAAAGGAATGCCGTATGCCGAGCACAAGGCTTTGCAACGATTTCCCGAAATTGAAGTGAAACAATACGGGCTGGATTGTTTCATTGTAAATGAACCCACCCTGGAAGATAAAAAGGTTGCCAGGATTGGGTTAAAGGAGGTCAGTGAATTAGTCCTGAAAAATGCCTGCGATGTTTTGATTCTCGATGAGGTGTGCATTGCCTTGCATTACAAGCTCTTCGAATTATATGAAATCATCCATTTGCTGCGCGAAAAACCAGCGTCTATGGAGATCATTCTTACCGGGCGATATGCTCCTAAAGAACTGATGGAAAAGGCCGACCTGGTAACGGAGATGAAGGAAATAAAACACTATTACAACAATGGAATACAAGCCAGGGAAGGCATTGAATTTTAAAAAAACAAATATACTTTTTGAATCAAAAAATCACATAAAATGAAACATCAAAATGCAGGTTTCAACACCAAACTGATCCATGCCGGGGCGTTTGAAGACGAATTTGGAAGCGCTACGGTGCCCATTTATCAAACCTCCACTTTCAAATTCAAGAATGCCCAGCACGGTGCCGATTGCTTTGCAGGCAAGAGCAACGGCTATATTTACACCCGCATCGGCAACCCTACCATTCGAGCTCTGGAACAGAACATTGCTGCCCTTGAAAACGGCTACGACGGCATCGCCACCAGTTCGGGCATGGCGGCCATTACCAGTGTGTATATGGCTTTGCTGGGTGCCAACAGTCACATCATCAGCACAGGGGCAGTGTATGGTCCGGCCAGGGGAGTGCTCGAGCAAGACTTTTCGCGCTTCAACGTGGAAGCCAGTTTTGTGAATACCGCCGACACCAAAAATATCCTGGAAGCTATTAAGCCCAATACGAAGGTGCTATATATCGAAACCCCAGCCAATCCCACCATGGAGATTACCGATATTGCCGCCTGCGCAAGAATCGCCAAAGAACATGGATTGTTATTGGTTGTTGACAATACCTTTTGTTCGCCATATCTGCAAAAACCGCTAGAGA
Organism: Bacteroidales bacterium; assembly: GCA_041687035.1. GTDB lineage: Bacteria > Bacteroidota > Bacteroidia > Bacteroidales > UBA7960 > UBA7960. The sequence goes on along the minus strand of JAWLCS010000037.1, from coordinate 1,350 downwards.
TGGGCGCAGACGTAGTGCTGCACTCGGTAACCAAATTTATCAACGGCCATGCCGACATAGTGGGCGGCATTATTGTGGCCAAAGACCCGGAGGTGTACAAAAAAATACGCCATTCCATGGTTTACATGGGCTGCAACATGGATCCCACCCAGGCCTTTATGGTGCTGCGCGGGGTAAAAACCCTGGCCATACGCATTGAGCGGGCCCAGGAAAATGCCACAAAAGTGGCCGCATTCCTGCAAAATCATCCGAAAGTGGACTGGATAAAATACCCCGGTCTTTCAACCCATCCGCAATATGAGCTGGCCAAAAGGCAAATGAAAGGCTTTGGGTCGATGATGAGTTTCGGCCTGAAGGGTGGTTATGAAGCCGGGCGCAAACTCATGGACCAGGTGCAACTGGCCTTGCTGGCCGTTTCGCTGGGCGGTGTGGAAACGCTCATTCAGCATCCGGCTTCTATGACCCATGCCGGGGTAAGCAAGGAAAACAAGCTTGAGTCAGGCATTACGGATGATCTGGTCAGGTTCTCAGTAGGCATCGAAGATGTGGAAGACATTATTGCAGACCTGGATCAGGCGCTGGAAAAAATTTAGAGCCCTGCATTACTGACCCTTTCTGTTTTTAAACCGGTCCTTTGGCTCCCTTACGGGAAACAGGACCGGTTCTTTTTTAGTAACTTCGGGGAAATTTTCATCAAGCCGGGTTCCGGCCTTTATCCGGAAATTATTTTCAATTTTGCATTGTTCTTTCTTGCCGCTTGCACTTTATGATACAAACTGTTGACATTTCTGAATTTCTTTCCTTACGGGAAAACACACCGATTATTGATGTACGCTCGCCCTCAGAGTTTGCCCAGGCGCATATCCCCGGGGCTTTCAGCCTGCCTTTGTTCGATGACGAAGAACGCCGTGTGGTAGGTACGCTTTACAAAAAATCAGGGCGTGAAGCAGCCATAATGGAAGGCCTGGAGTTTGCCGGTAAAAAGTTGAAAAAGTTTGTAAAGCAAGCCCGAAAAATGGCACCCGGCCGCAAGGTTTTGCTGCACTGCTGGCGCGGAGGCATGCGCTCCGAAAGTTTAGCATGGCTGCTCAACCTGGCCGGATTTGAAGTTTTTTTGCTAAAAGGTGGCTATAAAGCCTATCGCCGCTATGTGATTAACCTTTGGGAACAACCCGCCAGCATTATGATCCTTTCGGGAAAAACAGGCACGGGCAAAACAGAGATTCTGTGGGAGATGCAAAAGGCAGGACAGCAAATCCTCGATCTGGAAAAAATTGCCCATCACAAAGGATCGGCCTTTGGCGCCATCGGCGAAAGCCCCCAACCCACCAACGAACAGTTTGAAAACGA
>JAWLCS010000036.1:14331-39611 GCA_041687035.1 Bacteroidales bacterium | reverse complement strand
ACACAAATGAGCACAGATTAAAAATTTATAAGTATAATTTGTAACCCCCATTCACTGGTAAACGAACACAACCCAAAATGATTAATAACCGAGCGAAACGAATAATTAATAATCCCTTACCACTAATCCCTGAGCTCTGCGCTCTGCGCCCTGAGCTTTTTACTACCTCCTAGCTCCTTCCGCTACCTCCTTTTTCCTGAGCCCTGAGCCCTGCGTACAAAGCTACTACCTACTACCGCTACCTACTACCACTTCTTTTAAAAACTCCGCCGTAAACCCGATTCCTGCTTTCGCCACCTCCTCGGGTGTGCCTTCGGCAATGATTTTTCCGCCGCGATGGCCGCCTTCGGGGCCGAGGTCTATGATATGGTCGGCCACTTTGATCACGTCCATGTTGTGTTCGATCACCAGCACGGTGTTGCCGCGCTCTACCAGACGGTTGAGCACGTCCATGAGCACGCGCACATCTTCGAAGTGCAGCCCGGTGGTGGGCTCGTCGAGTATGTAGAAGGTCTTCCCGGTGTCACGGCGCGAGAGCTCGGCGGCCAGCTTCACGCGCTGTGCCTCGCCGCCACTGAGGGTGGTGCTCTGCTGCCCGAGCGTGATGTAGCCCAGGCCCACGTCTTTCAGGGTGCGTATCTTCTGTATGATGCTGGGTATGTTCTCAAAGAACTCCACGGCCTGGCCAATGGTAAGGTTGAGCACGTCGTTGATGGTCTTGCCCTTGTAGCGCACCTCGAGGGTTTCGCGGTTGTAGCGCTTGCCCTGGCAGCTCTCGCACTGCACGTACACATCGGGCAGGAAGTTCATCTCTATGGTCTTCACGCCGCCGCCCTGGCAGGTCTCGCAGCGGCCGCCCTTCACGTTGAACGAGAAGCGGCCGGGCTGGTAGCCGCGCACCTGCGCCTCGGGCAGGCTGGCAAACAGCTTGCGGATGTCGTCAAACACCTTGGTGTAGGTGGCGGGGTTGCTGCGCGGGGTGCGCCCTATGGGGCTCTGGTCGATCTCGATCACCTTGTCGATGTGGCTGATGCCCTCTATGTCGCCGTAAGGCAGGGCGTGGGCCTCGCTGCGGAAGAAGTGGCGGCTGAGTATGGGGTAGAGGGTTTCGTTGATCAGCGACGACTTGCCGCTGCCTGAGACGCCCGTGACGCATATGAGCTTGCCCAGGGGCAGGTGCAGCTCCACTTCCTGCAGGTTGTGGCCCCGTGCTCCCTTTAAAATGAGGTGCTTTCCGTTTCCGGGACGGCGCGCTGGTGGCACGGCGATCTGCCGGCGGCCGCTGAGGTAGTCGGCCGTGGTGGTTTGCTGCTGCATGATTTGCAGGGGGGTGCCCTGTGCCACCACGCGCCCGCCGTTTACACCGGCACCCGGTCCGATGTCCACCACGTGGTCGGCGGCAAGTATCATGTCGCGGTCGTGCTCCACCACGATCACCGAGTTGCCGATGTCGCGCAACTCCTTGAGGGCTTCAATTAGGCGGTGGTTGTCGCGCTGGTGCAGCCCTATGCTGGGCTCGTCGAGGATGTAGAGCACGCCGGTGAGCTGCGAGCCGATCTGTGTGGCCAGGCGTATGCGCTGGCTCTCGCCGCCCGAGAGGCTTTTGGCGGGACGGTTCAGGGCCAGGTAGTCGAGGCCCACGCCCAGCAGGAAGCCCAGGCGTGTGCTGAGCTCGCGCAGCACCTCGTTGGCGATGCGGCGGCGGCGCTCGTCGAGGCGTGCGGCCAGGGTGTCCATTTCGTGCTGCAGCGCATGCAGGTCCATATTGGCAAGCTCGGCAATATTGCGCCCCTCGATGAGGAAGTGCAGCGACTCCTTCTTGAGGCGTTGGCCGTGGCATTCGGGGCAGGGCTTCTGCAGCATGAAGCCGCTGGCCCAGCGCTTGATGGCTCCAGATGGGCTCTCTTCAAACTGGTTGCTGATGAAGTTCACTATACCTTCGAAGTTCAGCGAGTAGGTGTCGGTCACGCCCAGGCTCTCGTTCTTCACGCGAAACACCTCGTCGGAGCCATACAGAATGGTGTTGATGGCCTCCTCATCGAGCTCGGCCAGGGGGGTGTCGAGCGTGAAACCGTGCTTCATGCCTATGGCTTCGAGCTGCCGGAATATCCAGCCGCTCTTGCTGTTGGCAATGGGTGCCAGGCCGCCCTTGCGGATGCTCAGGCTGCGGTTGGGGATGATCTTGTCGAGGTCCATCTCGCTCACGGTGCCCAGTCCGCTGCAGTGGGGGCATGCGCCGTAGGGCGAGTTGAACGAGAAGGTGTTGGGCTCGGGGTCGGCATAGGCCAGCCCGGTGCTGGGGCACATCAGGTGGCGGCTGTAGTGGTGTGTCTTTTTATCGCTTTCGCGGAAAACCATGAGCATGCCCTTGCCGTGCTTCATGGCCGTTTGCAGCGAGGCAGCCAGGCGGCGCTTCTCTTTGACGCTCACCTGCAGGCGGTCGACCACCACCTCGATGTCGTGCACCTTGTAGCGGTCCACCTTCATGTTGGGGGTGAGTTCCTTGATGTCGCCATCTACGCGCATGCGCAAAAAGCCCTGCTTGCGCACCTGCTCGAACAGCTCGCGGTAGTGGCCTTTGCGGCCCTTCACCAGGGGTGCCAGCAGCATGATGTTCTCGCTGGCAAACTTTTGGAGCAGCAGCTCGAGGATCTGCTCGTCGGTATAGCGCACCATCTTCTCGCCGGTATGGTAGCTGTGTGCCTCGCCGATGCGGGCGTAGAGCAGGCGCAGGAAGTCGTAGATCTCGGTGATGGTGCCCACGGTGGAGCGGGGGTTGCGGTTGGTGCTTTTCTGCTCGATGCTTATGACGGGGCTCAGACCGGTGATCTTGTCGACGTCGGGGCGTTCGAGCGTGCCCAGGAACTGGCGTGCGTAGGCCGAGAAGGTCTCGATGTAGCGGCGCTGCCCCTCGGCGTAAATGGTGTCGAAGGCCAGCGACGACTTGCCGCTGCCGCTAAGGCCGGTCACCACCACCAGGGCGTTGCGCGGAATCACAAGGTCGATGTTGCGCAGGTTGTGCTCCCGCGCACCATACACCTCCAGGCGCTCCTCGGGAACTATATTTGTTTGAATTTCAGGCATTGCTTCAGGAAAAATGAACCTGCAAAGGTACAAAGAAAAGTTCGGAGTTAGAGGTTGGGGGTTGGGGGTTTGGAGTTGGGGGTTTGGAGTTGGGGGTTTGGAGTTGGGGGTTTGGAGTTCGAGGTTTAAAGTTGTCATAGTTGTCAGGGTTGTCTCCGCTAGCCAGCGGATTGTTTTTTCGCGCAAAGCCCGCAATGAAGAAAAAACGCAGAAGACGCAGGGAATTACCCCGGAGGGGTAACATGTCGATAGCCCGGTGGTTTTAACCCCGGGAAAAGAGTGAACCCCATCAGCAGGCGCTGCGCAGCGAAAGGCCTTAACGGCAGGAAGTGCGTCGCAGCGCAATGGGCACCCCCGAGGGCAACAATCGCCCAATGGAAGGCTTGCCTGCCCGCCTCCGGCGGGCGTTTTAATGGAATGAATGCCATCTTTCCCCGGGTGCTTCGCGACCCGGGGCTATTATAAATTGGCCCCTACGGGGCTATTCCGTGTAACCGATCCGCTGGCCAGCGGAAAGGGTAGGGGTGGGTCCTTTTTTTCAAAAGCCGCTACACGGCTTAACCCTGCGCTTTTAACTAGCTACTACTGCTACCCTGCCTGCCCACCACAGGCGGGTAAACCGGCAGCCAGGAATCTCTTTCAACCAGCTATTCTATGTAATCCGTGTGATCCGTTTTAAATCTGTGCAATTATTGAAGATAGAAATTCATCGCCTCCTCTATGATCCACATATCTGAGGTGATGTCGAGTTGATAGAACTGCATGCGATTGTCTTCTCCATAGGGTTCCATCACGGCAATAATGCCAGGTTCAAAGGGGATGACGGCCAGGCGGTTTTCGGGCAGGCGCAGCACATAATCTTCGGCAAACACCCAGTCGCCTTCCGAGTGCAGGTAGTAAAGTCCCAGCTTGTGTTCGCTCACTACGGCAATGGTCATGTTGCCCATCGAGAAGTAATCTTCTATGCCTGGGGGCAGCATAAAAGTGGCGGTTTCGTCGTGCTGCCACTGGCTGGCCTCGTCGTCATAATAATAAAACTCTACGCGGCCGGCAAACTCCATTCCCACATAAGCCAACTCCCATTCCTGCTTTACGGTGAAGATACGCTGATATCCTCTCGGCAGGGCCAGGGTATAGCGCTCGTCCTTTACCCATTGCCCGTTCTGACCCTGGATGTATAGCTCCAGCTCATGGTTGTTTACCACGCCGATGCTGCCCAGGCCCATGCCCAGCAGTCCCTGGTTCTTCTCCGGGATGGCGAAGGGATTCACGTTATCGACCTCCCATATGTAGTTGCGGGTGAAGTAAAACATATACACTTCGCGGTCTTCAATCAGGCCGAGCCAGCCCAGCCCGGGCGAAATAATCTTGTGAGCGGCCGGATTATGAGCCAGCTCAAGGTTGATGTCGGGTGTGCCCTTGGGGCGGCACGAGGTCAGGGCAAGGAGCAATAGCAGGCTGAGGGTAATGGTGCGGAACATGGTTAAGGTTTAAGGTTTGGGGTTCAAGGTTCGGGGTTAAGTGTTCAAGTTTCAAGGTGAACGTAGCAACTCCCCCTTTGGAGAGCTTGTCCCGCTCTTTTTGCGGGAGGGTTGGGGGGAGGTAGTCCCGGATATAGGTTCAAGGTTCAAGGTTTTTCTTCTTCGGACTTCGTAACGCAAATATGCACAAAATTTGCTTTCCGAGGAAAATTAATTCAAGGTTCATGGCTGTTTACGCTAACCAAGGGGGACGTGTCCGCTCACCAGGGGATTGTTTTTTCACGCCAAGGGCGCAACGAAGAATTACACAATGGACGCAGGGAGTTACCCCTGCAGGGGGTCAACCAAAAGTAGCCCGGGTCGCCCGGCGAAGCATGCACCCGGGGCGATGGCGGCAGGAAGCAATCTATTCGGGATCCTTCGCTTCATTCCATTCCGCTCGGAATGACAAGGCAACGCTGAGAAAAAAGGGTTTTGGGTGGAGTCATAAAGAATCCCCAACCAAGCCCTTTTAAAAAACGAACGGTTTGTCATCCTGAGCGAAGTCTAGCCTCAGGCTAAACGCAGCGAAGGATCTCGTTCGAACCATGATAAAATTTGCCAGGGCTCATTTCTTACCCTTTCAGGAGTCTTCACTTCTACCTCGCTACCGTAAATTTCCGCGCAAGGGTACTGGATCCCTGGTGGAACTGCATCAGGTAGAGGCCGTTGTCGAGGCTGCTGATGTCGATACGCTGGCCCTGTCCTACGTTGGGAATTTCAAGCATCAGGTTGCCGGTGATGGAGAAAATACGCACGGTGTTGCCACCGCGGCGACCGTTGAAGTTTACCTCTATGTAGTCTTTTGCGGGGTTGGGGAATACGGTGAGGCTGCGCTGGCCTGCCAGGGGTTGTTCCACGGAAGTGGCCGGCTCGAGCTCTACCTCCAGCTTCAGGTCTTCGCCTTCAGAAATTACCGTGCCCTCATAGGTCATATAGCCGTTTCTTTCCACCAGGTAGCTGTAGGCACCGGGCTCCAGGTCTTCAAACACGTAAATGCCTGGCTCATAGCTCTGCCCCTGGAAGGTGATTACGGCATCGGTAATAATCTGTGCGCCCGATACGATCTCGAAGGTCAGGGCGTTGAATGTCGGTTCGATGGTTTCAATAAACACCAGGTAGGTGCGGTCGGGCCCATCGAAGGGCGTAACGGTATAGGCTGCAGGCATGCTGAAGTCCATGGACTGATGGCTTAGCGGCAGCACCTGCGCAAAGGCAGTCAGGCCAATGCTGGGGGTGAGGTGGCTGACATCAGTGCCCTGGGGCACGCGCAGCAAAATTGTGTTGTCGTCGTGGTCGATCTCTGCGGTGATTTCGTATTCCAGGCTTTCGTTATACTCCGGGTCGAGCGCAAAGGCAGCGATGCGGCTGTCGGGCACCCAGGGGCGTGCAATATTTACCTCGCCCAAATCGGGGTTCTGGTTCTTCCCAAAGATATAGGTGGCGGCCTCTTCCTCATTGTCGGTGCCCCAATAGTTGAACATGGCCTGGATGGGGTTGGGGGTGTTGTTGTAAACGCCGTAAATCTGGCTGGTATTGCCGTTGCCTTCAATGATATTGTATCCGCTCTGGGCCGGACCTCTTGTGCGCCCATTGCCATTGCTGCCCAGGTTGGGCTGGGCATTGCCCTGCACGGTAATACCCCAGAGGTTGCCCCTGATGATGTTGTTGATGACCAGGGCCTGGTTGGTGTTGAGGGTGCCATAAAAGTTGAGGCCGCTGCCACCCTGCTGGGGGTCGTTCTGAATATTGTTGTTGGTAAGTAGGTTGCCTTTGACTATGGAGCTGATGTTGTTGCCCATCTGGGCATAGCCGTAACGGTTGTCGAAGATCCGGTTATCCTGTATCAGGGCGCGGGTCATGCCGACGCCAAGCAGGTTGCTGATGGCAATACCACCGGCCATGGGATATAAGCCTTCGATGGTGTTGCCCACAATGCGCAGGGTGTCTTCGCCGCCCGGGCCCATGTTGATCTGCGGACGGTTGGTGTTGGCCGTGCCGTTGTGGGTAAAGTGGTTGAATTTGATCTGCGGTGAGCAAGTGCTGCTGGCCCCGCTGGCAATGGCCGAGCCAGCATTCTCTACAAAACGGTTGTAGCGAATGATGGGGCTGGAGTTGGTAAGGCTAATGGCACCGCTGGCATTGTCCATGGTATTGTTACGGAAGGTGCAATCTTCAATCAGCATATGGGTGTCGATGAGCTGCATACCGCCACTATATTCTACAATGGTGTTGCGCATCACCGAGGCCGAAGAGTTTTCGAAGCGCAGCCCCTTAAATGGCTTCTGCGGGTCGATGGCAGTGAAAAGCACCTCAATGGGCGGGTTGCTCTCCAGGGTGCCGAAGAAGGTGATCATTTTGCCTGCGGCCACCTTAATGGTCACATCCCTGTTAATAAGCACCTTGTCGGTGAAGGAAATACTCAGATGCTGATTAATGAAGTACACATCCCCTTCGCGGGTGACGACTCCTTCACTTACTGTTACCAGGTCGGCCAGGGTGTAGGTAGCCCCGGTGCCCGGACTGACAAACTGGCTTTGGGCCAGCAGGGAGGATGTCAGTAAGATCAGTATAGTAAAGATTCGTTTCATTAGGTTCTATTTGGTTCGTACCTTTTTATACGCAATTACCAGTCAACAGGTTTCCTACTTACGGGCATGGTCATACAGCGGGCACCGCCGCCGCCGCGGGGCAGCTCGGAGCCGTCGATGGTCACCACATATTTCTCGTAGTCAGAAACCTTTAACTTGCACTTAATCAAGTCGTTGGCCTTCAAAATATCGAAGCCGTTATTGTTAAGGGCTTCCAGTGTTTTGTTGTTGCGGGCGTAGCCGAGCAATTTTCCTGGCCCCACGGCAAAGAAATTGGCGCCGCTGTGCCATTGCTCACGCTCCTGCTGCCAGCGGTCTTCCGGACCGCCACATAGCACCGGCTTAAGGTCCATACCCAGCTTTTTCAGTCCCTGGGGCAGGTTTTCCACCTCACGGATAAACTTCACCTGGCCGCCTTCCAGATAAATGTGCACGGTCTGGTACTTATTCATCTTCATAATCACCGGCTCGTAAATCATGCAAATGTCGCGGTCGAGCAAGGTAAACACCATGTCGAGGTGAATAAACGACTCGGGCGTGAGGGGCAACTCCTGCACCAGGATGTGCTGCTTTTCCTTTTTGTCTTTCAGATGGTCGATGATGAAGTCGATGCCCTGGCTGCTGGTACGCGAGCCGATGCCACACAACAAAATGTCGTCGCGGGCAATGAGCACATCGCCGCCTTCTATGGCAATATGCTCTTTTTCGTTGTTGCGCGCGTTGATGGTCTTGGTGCTGAAGGCTGGATGGAAGTCGAAGATGGCTTCCATAATCAGCGATTCTCTCAGGCGTATGGGCGAGGCCATGCTGCCCACCAGCACATTGTCGTAAAGCGAGATGGCGGCATCGCGGGTAAAGAAAAAGTTGTGCAGCGGCCGCAGCGAAAAGCGCTCCTTGCTCAAAAAGTTGGTAAGGCTGTCGTTGATCAGTGGCACGCCTTCAATGAGGGCGCTGGCCAGCGACTGTTCGTCGAGGGCCATTAGGTGCTCGCCAATGCAACCCGAGCCTTCGTTTCGGCAAACCTTTTTTACAAGGCTCTCTTTTACCTTTTCGTTGCGCAGGATTTCGCGCAAAAGGTCTTTCACTTCAAACACAGGTGCATGAAGCTTCAGCACGCCTTTAAATTGATTATACTCTTTGGTGGCCACGCCCAGGTTGAGGATGTCGCTATAAAGCGCCCGTTCCGCGTTCTCCGGGGTCATGTTCTCAACTTCCGGACCGGGGGTGTGGATAACCACGCCTTCCAGCTCGCCAATTTCGGAGTTGATCTGAATGGGTAAATTTACCTGCATGACTTTGGTTTTCTTTGTTTAACGCATTGATTTTTACGGGTGCAAAATTAGCAATTATATCCTAGCGAATCAGGGTGACGTCACCTACAAGGTTTACGGGCTGCCCGTTGACACATATCCCTGAGAATTTCCATACATATACATCCATGGTAGCCAGCCTTCCGCGGTAATAGCCGTCCCAGCCGGTATAGGGGTCGGTGCTGCGGAAAATAAGTTCGCCCCAGCGGTTAAAGATCTCCAGCTCATACCGTTCCATGCCTTCCATTTTGGGATAGAACACTTCGAAGGTGGTGTTTTCATGATCGTAGGGGTCGCAGGCACCGCCATGGGGCCCTGACACCTGTGGGGTGAAGGCGTTGGGGAAGGCTACCCGGCAGGCATCCTGCGCCAGCAGCGCGTTTTTGAGCTGCAGGGTGTCACGGCACGAGGGTTGGGTATCGGTAGCCACAGCCAGGGTTATGGTATAGGTGTTGGCAAACTCATACCAGTGCACAGGCTCAAACTCGCTGCTGGTGTTGCCATCGCCAAAGTCCCAGTGGTAAAAATCGGCACCCACCGAGTTGTTGATCACCTCCAGAGGCTCGTAGGGAATTTCGATGAGGGGCCTCACCAGGCTGAAATCGGCCACCGGGTTGGGATGTACGGTAATATACTGGTAGGTAGTGTCGGAGCCTCCATCGCCATAGGCCACCAGCTGCACCTCATACAGGCCGGGATCTACAAAAAGGTGGCGGGGGTTTTCGTTGATAGAGTAGGAGCCATCGCCAAAGGTCCACAGGTAGCTATGGGCGTGCTGCGACACATTATAAAACTGCACGTCGAAAGGCTCGCAGCCCTGGGCCGAGGGCGAGAACTGCGCCAGGGGCACCGGCGAAGTGATGGTGATTGTCTGGCTGAAGCTGTCTTCGCAGCCCTGGTTTTCCACGCTCAAATTAATGGTAAAGCTGCGGGTGGTCATATCCGCGATATTCCACTCATCGTAGGTGTGTTCAAAGGGATCATAATCGGTCGTATGCAGGCCATTGCCATCGCCAAAGGTCCAGTCGTAGTTCCAGTAGCCGGGCTTGCTCAGGTTGTTGAGCGTGATGGTGCGCGAAGGATAAACCTGTAGCTTGGGGGTGGCGTCGAACTTAGCCACTGGGGTGGGATAGACGGTAACGTCGAGCCAGGTGGTGTCCTTGCAGCCAAACAGGCTGGTGCCCGACATCTGTATGGTAAACACGGCATTTTCGGGGCCCTCGTTGGTAAACGACTGCCAGGGGTTGGCACCGGCGGTGCTGTTGCCATTGCCAAAGTCCCACACATACTCCTGGGTAAGCTGCGACTGGTTTACAAATTGCACCTCGAAGGGCGAGCAGCCTGCCAGTATGCCGTCGGAGGTGGTGAAATCCACTTCTACCTCCGGATAAACCGTAATGGACTGCAGGCTATGATCCACACATCCAAAATCGTTTTCCACGCTCAGCCATAGCTGGTAGTTGAGCGGGGCACCGCTGGTGTTGGTCCAGGTGTGGGTAAACATTAGCTCGCCTCCGCTGAAAGTGGCGTTGGAGAGGTCCCAGTCGAAGCTGGTGGCACCTTCCGAAAGGTTATAGATCTCGGTGGTAAAGGGCGAGCAGCCACTGCGGGTCTGCAGGTCGAAGTTCGAAAGGGGCAACGGCCACACGGTAATGGTATCGGTGGTGACATCGTTACAGCCCCAGTCGTTTTCGCTGTAAAGCGTTACCACGAAAGATTCGGCTTGCGTATAACTGTGGTTTAGGAAAAGGTGGGAAGGATGCAGCTGCTGGGAGTTGTTGCCTTCGCCGAAGTTCCATAGGGTATGGGTGGCGCCCACCGACTGGTTCGTAAAATCTACGATCAGCGGCTGGCAGCCCTCGGTCTCAGAGGTAAAAGCAGCTTCTACCTCGGGATAAACAATTACGATCTGCTCGTAGGAGCGGGTGCAGCCCAGCTCGTTGGTGCCTTGCAGGCTTATGGTGTACTGTGCCGGAGCATTGCCCGCCGGATTGCTGTAACCATGGGTTAGGCTGGTTTCGCTCGTGTTCATATCTCCGCTGCCATCGCCAAAGTTCCACACGTAATCCGTGCCGCCTACCGACAGGTTGTCGATCACAATATTGTGGGGCGAACAGCCCACCGGATCGGAAATATCGAAAGTGGTTAGCGGAGCAGGCTGAACGGTCACCTCAATGGTTTTTATGTCGCTGCAGGCATTGGCATTCATGGCCAGCAGCTCCACGGTGTAGGTTACGGGGTCGGTATAGCTTGGGTTCAGGAAGGTGTGCGAATGCAGGGTTTCACCAGTGGCGCTTTCAAAGCCATCGCCATAGGTCCAGAAATAGGCCGCATAGGCCGAAGCGCCCTCCGAAAGGTTGGTGAACTCCACGGTGAGTGGGTGGCAGCCATCAAGTATGTCGGCATCAAACTCAGAAACGATCTGCGGGTAGAGGGTTACCTGGTGGGTAAGCGAGCTGGCGCAGCCGTAGTCGTTGGTGACCAGCAATTCAATATCCATCACCTGCATATCGTTGCCGGGTGCCAGGTAATAGGTGTGGCTTACCAGGCTTCCACTTTCGTGGGAAAACTGTCCGTCGCCAAAGGTCCAATAGTGCGTGGTGGCTCCAACCGACTGGTTGGCAATGTCGAGTTCGAAGGGCGTACATCCAGCCAGGGCTGCAGGCATGAAGCTCGGGTCGGGAACAGGATTTACCGTAATGGTTTCTTCTGCTACGCCAATACATCCGTAAACAGATTGCGCCTTTAGGCGAACCAGGTAGTCGAGGTTATCGGTATGGCTGGTGTTGGTAAAAGTATAGGCCGGGTTGGCAATGGCCGAGTAGCCTTCGCTGCCAAACTCCCATTCAAAATAATGTGCGTTTACTGATGCATTGCTGAAAGCCACCGTAAGCGGATGGCAACCTTCGCTCACCGAACTGAAAACAGCCTCTACTTCGGGATAAACGGTAATGACGCGTTCGAGAATATCGGTGCAGCCAAAGGGGCTTTCGACCTCGAGCTTTAGTACGTAGGTAACCGGCTGGTTAGTGGTGTTCACGTAGGTGTGGCTCAGGCTGTTGCCGCTGTGGGAAGAAGGCAGGCTGCCATCGCCAAAGTCCCAGCTGAAAATAGTGGCCCCTTTCGAAAAATGGGCAATGTCTACTTCAAACGGGCTGCAGCCTTTTGCGGTATCTACAGTAAAGAGGGCTTCCACAGCAGGGAAAAGTTCAATTTCCATCTCGTAGCTGTCACTGCAGAGGTAGGAGGACTCTACAAACAGATTCACATTGATGGTTTCAATGCCGGTATAGTTTAGGTTTTCGAAAGTATGATCCGGGCTATGCTGCGAAGATGAGCCCCCATCTCCAAACTCCCAAAGATACACATGGCCGTTGACCGATTGGTTGGTGAAGCTGATTTCCAGGGGCTGGCAGCCGGTAGTCTGGCTGGCATCAAACAGGGCGGTCACTTCTGGGTTTACGGTAATGGGAAGTTCCATACGGTTTACGCAACGCTGCTCATTGCCCACTTCCAGCGCCAGGATGTAGTGTAAGGGGTCGGGGCCGGCATTCTCAAAAATATGATCCAGGGTGGCGTTGTTGCCCAGGTTGGTGGTTACGCCATTCTCGATAAGAAGCCAGCTATAGCTGTTGATGTTGCCGGTAGAAGTGTTGATGATATTGGCCTGGTGAGGCGCACAAACCACGGCAGGGAAGAAGTCGAAGCTGGATTTTACCTCGGGATGTACCACAATATCCACGAAAGTGGTATCCAGGCAGAAATTATCGTTTGAGGTCACCTGCATCACCGAAAAAGTAAGGGTGCCATCGGTTTTATTCTCGAAGGTATGCACCGGGTTTTTCTGGTCGGAGGTGCCGCCATCGCCAAAGTCCCATAAATAATTGAAAGCCGCTCCCGTCGATTCATCCGTAAAATTTACGGTGAGCGGGGCACAACCTTCCTGAGTGCTGGCCCTGAAGCCCGACTCCTGGAAGGGATATACTGTGAGCTCCACCTGCATGGTGTCGGCGCAGCCCTGGGGGTTGGTCACGATCTGGGTAATGATGTAGTCCTGCGGAAGCAGGGTGTTGTTCTGGAATTCCTTATATATGACCGGGTCGTCTGAGGTCAGCACAGGGCTGCCATCGCCGAAGTTCCAAGTCTGGGTCAGGTTCAGGCCAAGGGCATTGTTGAAAATTTCGGCTTCATAAGGGCTGCAGGAAGTTACGGGTGCCAGTCCGAAGCCTGCCTGCAGGAAGGGCCTAACGGTAACCTCGATGCTGTCACGGCTGATGCACATAAAATTGCCCGACATGGCCGTGAGCACTACGGTGTAGGTAATGTTCTCTCCGGTATGGTTTGTAAAAATGTGCTGGGGGTCGCGCTGGGTCGAGTAGCTGCCATCGCCGAAATCCCACAGGTAAAAAGCTACCGGTCCGCTGGTATTGTTTGTAAACTTCAGCGAAAAGGGGGCGCAGTCTGTCAGGTCCTGGTCTATTACGCTGAAAGCCGCAATGGTGGGCGGGATCACATCGATGGTGCGGGTGCGGCTCGATGTGCAGGTCATTTGTTGGGTGGCGCCTCCCATGGTGTAGGTGTGCACCTGGCTGGCAGTGAGGGTTACCGGCACATAGCGCGTCACTTCCGGAATATCGAAGGTATAGTGGATGGGCTCGGGCGGATTGGTAAGGGTGGCCTCCGTGCCGATTTGCCAAATAAAGTTGTTGGTGTTTTTCGATAGGTTTAGCAGGGTTATCTCCTGCATTTCGCAGAAGTCCTGCTGGGCATAAAACTTGGCCTCAGGCCTGGGAAACACTTGCAGGTATTGCGACTGAGTGGTGCGGCAGTTTCCTTCAATGACCGTATAGCTAATAGTGTGGAAGCCCTCACCCAGCTCCTGGGGGTTTACGCTGGTAATATTATGAATACCCATGGTAGGCAAGGAGAAATAGCCACCGGCAGGCGAGGCGCCCGTCAGTTCATAAAAGGTTTCATTTCCGCACACCGGAGTAAAAGGCTCGAGGGTTACCAATGGCATTGGCGCCACATCCACATTGATATACCTTACCAGGGGCCTGCCACTGGGGTTGCTTTGGTCGAGTATCTCCACCCGGTAATTGGTATTTATATCGGGCGAATGCCAGAACCCTGCTTCGTTAGACAGTAAAATGCCTGGAAGGGCGTTGTAGTCGTACCACTTGTAAAGGTAATTTCCTGTGCCACCGGTGGGCAGCACAAAAAGAAATACCGAATCCTGCTGACAGATATTGGAAGCGCTGGCTTGTATCAGCACCACATCCAGGTCACCGCCGCTCACATATACGGCAGTCTGGTCGGTGCTGGAGCAGCCGCTGATGGGGTTGGTGGCCGTGAGGGTAAAGAGCTGCGATTGGGTTAGCGGAACGGTATTCGTAATCGCGCTGTTGGGACTCAGTACCTGGGTGGAAGGCGACCAGCTGTAGTTGTAAAGCCCGGGGTTGGCATCCACTGCGGTAAGGGTAGCGCTCCCTCCGCCGGCTATAGTCTGGTCGATGCCTGCATTGACGGGCGGAATGGGGTCAACAAATACCTGGCCCTGGTCTTCGGCAGGGCAGCCCTCGGGCGTGGTGTAGCGGTAGGTAAATGGGAAGCTGCCGGGGCCGCTCAGGTCGGTATCGAAAAGATTGGCGCTGATATAAGTTCCCAGAAACTCTCCACCATCAGGTATGCCGCTATCCATGAGCATCAGGCCAGAGCCATCGCAAAAGGTCATGTCTTCAACAGAAACGGTCGGGGTCTGGTTCACCGTTATGGTTTGGGTGGCCGATGCTGCGCAGGTGGCGCCGGGACCTCCGTAAACGTAGGTTACTTCGTAGGTGCCCACTCCGTCCACTGCGGGTTCCAGCCAAAACGACTGCACCCCGTCGATATAATAGGAGCCGCCCGAAGGGTAGCCACCGGTTAGCAGAATTCTGTCATCGGCCGTACAGAAATTGCCAAAAGGCTCCAGGGTAACGTTGGGGGTATAGCTCTGTGCGGTAAGGGTTCCTTTAAAAGTGGCGGTGTTGGTGGCTGTGCGGCAAAAGGTTATAGTATGAGGGCCGGGGCCATCGAGGCAAATAGTCAGTGGCTCGTTTTCATATATTGGGCCGTAATTCATGCAATCTACATAATACTGTACCTGACCCCAGGAACCGCCCTGGCGGGCAAGGTTTATTACCACGGCATTGGCCGAAGGGTGCAGGGTCACCACATAGCTGAAGCACTGACTGCTGGCAGAAGCACCGCAGCACTGACCCGCAGGAGTGAAAAAATCTGTGTTGGTAAAGGTCGCTGTGGGGCTGGCGGTCAGATCGGCATTAAAACTGGTGCAGGGCTGCGCCACTGCATGCAAGGGTAAGGCAAGCCACCCGGCCAGGAAAGCCAGCAAAAGGATGGCCTTCCTGACCTTAACGGGGAGGGGGCGGCTTGTTATTTTAAATATTCTGAATAAGTGCATAATTTTCCTCCGGTTTTTTCCCAATATCTGTTAGCGGCGACTGGTTACGACCAGTTTGCGGGTTATCACGCCCTGGCTGCCGCTCAATCTTATGTAATACACTCCCGGCCGCAGGCTGCCCACGTGGATTTGCTCTTCCAGTATGCCTGCCATTTCAAGCTCCCTGGCCAGCACCATGCTGCCCGTTTGGTTCAGCAACTCCAGGCGCAAGGCTTGCTGTCCATCTTGCTTAATGCGTATGGTCACCTCTTCGCGGGCCGGATTAGGATAAACACTGACTTCTGTTCCGGGAATGCCACCAAAGTGTACGCTGGTGCTCTGACCTATATACAAGGTGTCGCCGTTCTGGCAGCCGAAGTTGTCGGTCACCATTACATAGTGCCAGCCATATTCGTATACGTTGTAAATCTGGTTGGTGTTTCCATCCTGCCACAGATAGTGGGCAAAGCCTTGGCCCGCATCGAGCACCACCGTGTCGGGGTTCAGGGTGTAAATGTCGCCCCCAAGCTCCACAAAGGGAAGTCCCGGCGCCTCAACCAGTCCGACAAAACTATTGTTGACAAGATCCACATCGGGCTCGTCGATAAATACTTCCACATCGAAGCTGCCGGTGCCTTGCAGGTCAGCGCCCTGCGAGAAGGCAAAAGTGCGAAACTGCCCGGGCGTCAGGCTCGAGGTGAGCGAAAACTGCTGGAAAGTAGTTTGTCCGCCATCTACGCGGTAGCCAATACGAAACTGCCTGCCCGACTGGAACGTGTCGGGGCCGTTGTTGCGCAATACAAACACTACCTGTTCGCTGGTGCTGAGGGTACAATTGCTGAGGGGCGACAGCAAATCGTACACTTCAAGGTCCCAGGCCACCACCATTACCGAGTCGGTATTGGCGCAGCCATTGCCGTCGGTTACGGTTACATGGTACCATTGCGAATAGGGAGAGCTTATTGTCAACGTGGCCCCGGCAGATCCGTCGTTCCAGAGATAGGTTTCGTAGGTTTCGCTGAGTTGTAGCTCCAGGCCTACCGGATTGGCATTGAATATGGTATCGCCCAGGCTGGGTTGCGGCAGCGGATGCACTTCTACCATCACCTCCAGGGCATCGTTCGAAGCGTTTTCGTCGGCAGCATGATCGAGCCATAGGTTAAACTGCACCTGACTGCTCTTCGAGAGCGTCAGGGTCTGAGCAAAGGTAAACTCCTGGGTCTGGCCGGGCTGAAGCACCTGGGTGGTGGTAACCTGCTCTGCGGCCTGCTGGTTGTTATCCACACTATAATGGATGGTAAGAGGCTCGCCCTGTGGTATGGCCACGTTGCCGGCGTTGATCACACTTACTACTACCGGGGCATCGATAAACTCATTTTCGCAGCCATTGCCGGGAGTCACCAGGGCGTGCATGCCAAGGTCCATAAACTCGGGCGTTACCAGTATGCTGCCTATGGTCTCACAGCCAAAACTGTTGGTAACAGTTACCGTATAGGTGCCCCAGGTAGTAATGGCAAGGGTCTGGCTGGTTTGACCGGTATTCCAAAGATAGCTGTTATGGCCGGGACCTGCATCCAGCAATACGGTATCGGGTTCGTTGGTAACCACGCTTTCCGGAATATTCAGCAAAGGATAGCCATAAATGGTAATCTCTGTTTCGAAAATGTCGTTGGCGGGATTGGCATCGCGGGTGGTTATTTCTGCTCTGAGGCTGTAGGTACCCTGGTCGGGAACGTTCAGCGTATGCTGCAGGGTGTGGTTCAAGGTCTGACCTGGTGTCCAGGAAGTACTCAGTATAAAAGTTTCCTCAACCTCAAGTTGTCCGTCAAGGTAAAGCTTCAGGCCAAAGGTCTTTCCTGTTGCGAAAGGATCCACCCCGAAGTTATGCAGTGCAAGTGTTATGGGTTCATTCTCATCGAGGGCACAGGCATCGCCGGGCGACACAATGCCGGTAATGCCGGCATCGAAGGTGGCTACCACCACTTCGGCCGTAGCCGAGCATGCCTGGTTGTCGGCCACTACCACCCAATAGGTTTGGGTGTGGGGGCTGGTTACCTGGAAAGTTTGATTGTTGGAGCCATCCTGCCACAGGTAGGACGCATAGCCCGGGCCGGGATCGAGCAGCACGGTGTCGGGCTGGGTGGTATAAATGCTGTCGCCCAAGCTTACTTCAGGGTAACCCAGCGAGCTGATCAAGGCGTGGATACTGTCGTTGGCAGGATTGGCATCCTTTACCAAATGTGCCACATCTACCTGGTAGTCGCCATCGCCCGAAAGGTTGACGATGCTCTGGAAGGTAGCCACGGTGCTCTGACCGGGGTTCAGGTTCTGGTTCAGCAGCAGGGTCTTGTCCTCCAGCCACTGGCTCTGGAAATACAGGCGCAAAGGAATCTCGAATCCTGAAATAAAGGCATCAGGACCCTGGTTGGTTATCTCCACCTTCACCTGTTCGCCTTCAGGTGCCTGGCAGCCGTTGAGGGGGGCCACTATGGCCGTCAGGGCCAGGTCGTAGGTAATTACCTTTACGCTGTCGGTCGACTGGCAGTTGTTGGCATCGCCCACGGTGACCCAGTAATATTGGGTGTTGGGGCTGCTCACCTGGAAAGTCTGGCTGGTGGAGCCATCCTGCCAGAGGTAAGAAGAATGGCCGGGTCCCGCATCGAGCACTACGGTTTGGGGTTGGGTTGTATAAATGTCTTCACCTAAATCAACAAATGGTACGCCGAATACCTGGACGTTCACCGAAAGGGTGTCGTTGAAAATGCCGGGGCTGAAAAAGTCGTCGTCCCCATCAAGTAAGGTATAAGCGGTGAGGTCGTAGCTTCCCACCAGCGACATGTTGAAGGTTTCGGAGAAGGTGTAGAGGGCATGCTGGCCGGGTTCCAGGGTTTCTTGCAACACCAGCTCTTCCAGAAGGCTGATGTTTTCGTTGTGGTAGTCAAGCCCCACGGGAATGATGGTACCAGCACTGATGGTGTTGATGCCAAGGTTGCTAACGGCTACGGTGATGGGCTGTTCTTCGCTGAGGCTGCAGCTTGTTTCGGGTTGCATAAATGCGGTTACACCCACATCGTGCTGTGCGCCGTAAACACTCACCAAATCGAAGGCCACGCCTTCAAAATCGAGGGCTACTTCCTGGGCAGCAAATATAAGGCGGAAACGCACGGCAGGCTCATTGCCTACCTCTTCGGGCAACACTATGCGCGGATTGAGCCAGCCGTTGCTCAGGCCGCTCCAGCCACGTCCGTTGCCGGTCTTGCTGGCCAGGGCCGAAATATTGTTGTGGTTGTACCAGTACCAGGCCAGATCGGTGCTGCGAGGCTCCAGGCGGGTCCAGGTCAGGCCGCCATCTGTCGAATAGTCGATGGCTGCGCCGTCGAGGCCATTGGGGGTGTGGTAGTTTATATAAAAGTCAAGTACAGGGTTAGGCATACCGCTGAAGTCGAAGCAGGGGCTTTCAACCCACGACAATTCGCCTGCATTATAGTTTCCAAAGGGATTGGTGGCCCAGGCAAAGGTGCCCGAGGCCGCTTCGTCGATCACGGCGCCCATGGGGCTGCCCAGCAGCATGGAGCTGCCTTCGCCGTAAGCTGCCCAGTAGCCATGGCCATTTTGGAAGTCTTCGGAATAGGCAGGAGTAAACACCGGCAAGGAAAAGACATTGGTATTTAGCTGGTCGTTGGTTTCGTCCTGATCGCCCGGCAGTTCTGTCCTTATTATTACGCCCTCATAATTTCCCGGAACGGAAAAGTCGGCTTTGGGCCCAAAGGTGAAGTTGCGGCTTTCGCCCACCGGAATGGAAATGCGCATGGTGTCGCGATGCCAGGTCTGACCGTTGTTGACAGAGTAAGCCAGCGGAATAACTGAAGGGCTGGGGTTGGCACCATGGTTGGTTACGGACACCGTGATTTCTTCCTGCTCGGTGAGGTTGCAGGTATTGTGCGGGGCAATCAGTTCGCTCACACCTACATCGGTTATTACATAAGTACCGGTCACTACCAGGTTGTCAATGTTCCATCCGCTTTGCAGGTTGGTGCCCCCGGTGTCGCCCAGGGTGAAGCGGAAGCGCACCGACTGTTGACGGTTGGCACGGGGTACCAAATAAGATGCCTGGCTCCAGGAGGAGGTGTTTTGCACCTGCTGGTTATCCCAGATGGTTGTCCAAGTGGCACCATTGTCGGTGCTGATATCAATGCTGGCGCGGTCGAACAGGTGCACGTTGAGCCAGCGCTGGAAGTTCAGCCTTACGTCAGTATAGAAGTCGGTGCTGATTTCGGGGGTGGTGGCCACGTAAGCCAGGGGCGGTAGCATGGGCTCGTAGTTGCCAGGATAGCTGCCCAGTCCGGTAATGTCGGTGCCAATCACATGGGTGCCACTCACGGCATAGTCGGCACCGGCAGGCCCGGAGGTGTTCGACTGGCTCTCGAGCAAGCCGCCGAGGCCCTGGGGAACGGCCCGTTGCCATTCGCCCGTAAGGGTCCAGCCTTTGTTTTGCTCAAAGTCATCGTAAAAAATGGTTTCATAAATGCGGCGGCTGCCGGCAGGGTTCTGCTCCTGGGCTGGGAATGTTTGTCCGTTTACAGTCAGGCCCAGGGCAGGCAGTTTGGCATCCACATAATTGCCCGGGGTAGCGTCCTCGGCAATGTTGTAGGTAACCCATAAATACGAATAGCCCGTAGGCAGCGAATGATTGAGTCCGGAAAAAGTAGCCTGTCCGTTGCTGAGGCTCTGAGCACTTCCCAGGGGTTGGGGGTTGGTAAAGTTTTCACTGGACGTATACCATAATTTTACACCTTGTGGCGGAATGTCGGCATCGCTGGTGTTGAGCGAGGCAACACGAAAGCTCTGTAGATTAAGGGTGCCGGTGTTGCCAATCACGCGCAACTCAGTCTTAAGCACGGCATTGTTTTGCGAGCCGGTATGTACCAGGAAGGTGGTGGGCTGATAACTGTTCACGGCCGAAAGTTCGCGGTCGAGGGTGCCCGTTTCCACAATATTTATTTCATCAATTACCACGCTGCCGCCCAATCCTTGTCCGCTATGTCCTTCAAAGGCGATATATAAGGTGTTGGTGCTTCCGGGAAGTTGCAGCACACGCTCGGTCCACTGGTTCACAGGGTTTTGGTAGCTGGCAATCAGCGTCCATGGGCCGGTAAGGCTGGTTGCGATATAAACACCGAGCTTGGCGTTGGAACCGTCGCGCGGCACCTGGGCATGCCAGAAGGTGAGCTCGGGGTTAACGGCAAACTCAAGGTTTATGGGAGGGGTGATCAGACGGCTCACATATGGGTTAAAGGAAGGCACACGAAAGTAGGCATTCTTCGCCCCAAATGCAGTGGTGTCGGGCAATCCCACCTGTCCCTCGGGGAAAGGGCCTGCCCCCACGCCTATTTTCCAGGTCTCGTTGCCTACCACCATGGCATTGATCCAGCCCGAAGGCAGGTTGTTGCCATTGTCCTCAAAGCCTTCGTGAAAAAAAGTGGTATCCTGCGAAGCAGCACCAAATGGAAGAATCAGCGCAATGGCCAATACCGAAATGCTTCTGTGAAGAAATCGTAAAACTTGCCCCATCTCGTATTTTTTTTGTGATGTGTATCTCCCGGAAATGACAGCGCATACCGGGAGCCATCAATTTTCTGTAAAATTATTTGATGTAATTGCCTATTAAGTCAGCGTTTTGTGTATTTTCCAAAAGGCAAAAACAGGGGTTATTAACCGGTAGAAAACTACGGGTGTTTTCCCCCGCTTTATAGGCTCCGGAAATGCGTATGAACAAAACCGATGGTATGGGCTTTTTGCATTGTGTATCTTTGCAAATCAGAAATTGCAGAAATTTTCTTGTCCAGCAAAAAATGATCAAACTGAAACAAATATCCGAATGAATACCATAAACCCCCTTTTACTCAAATTTAACACCCCTTTCAATACACCGCCTTTCGGCGAAATACGTCACGAGCATTTTGTGCCGGCCTTTAATGCAGGCATTGAACAGGGTCTGAAAGAAATGGATGGGATTGTAAACAATCCAGAGGAGCCAGATTTTGAAAACACCATTGCAGCCCTCTCGCGCAGCGGGCAAACCCTTACGCGGGTAAGCAATGTTTTTTACCCGCTCAACAATGCCGAGACCGATGCCACCATGCAGGAAATTGCACGGCAGGTATCGCCCTTGATGGCCGACTATCAAAACGACATTTTGTTTAATGAGAACCTTTTCGTAAGGGTAAAGACAGTTTATGAAAAGCGCGACAAGCTATCGCTCAATGCCGAAGAAGCTACCTTGCTCGACAAGACCTGGAAAATGTTTTTCCGCAACGGAGCTGGCCTGGACGACGGCTCCAAGGCCCGGCTGCGAGAGATTTCACGTGAGTTGAGCCAGCTTTCGCTGAAGTTCGACGACAACCTGCTGGCCGAAACCAACGACTGGTTTTTGCACCTTACCAGCGAGGGCGAAGTTTCGGGCTTGCCCGAGTCACAGCGGGAGGCTGCGGCTGAGGAAGCACGCAAACGAAAGCTGGATGGCTGGGTCATCACCCTGAAGGCGCCCAGCATGTGGCCCTTCCTCCAGTATGCCGACCGGCGCGACCTTCGCGAAAAGGTGTTCAGGGCCGCCAACCAGAGGGGCTTCAATGGCAACCAATACGATAACCGCGAAATAGTGCGCCAAATCGCCAACTTGCGACTGGAAAGGGCCAGGCTGTTGGGCTATGACACCCACGCTCACTTTGTGCTCGAAGAGCAAATGGCCGGATCGCCGCAAAGGGTCGTGGATTTCCTCCATGAGCTCCTTCAGGCGGCGCGCCCCAAAGCCCTGAAGGACCTGGAAGAGGTTCAGCAACTGGCTTTTGAAACAGGCGCCGGTGAACCCATCGAATACTGGGACTGGTACTATTATGCCGAGAAAATGCGCAAAGCGCGCTACGACTTCGATCAGGAGTTGCTGCGGCCTTATTTCGAATTGAATGCCATGGTGAAAGGGGTGTTTGAGCTGGCCGGCCGGCTATGGGGGATGCGTTTTGTCCCAAACCCCGACATCCCGGTGTACCATCCCGATGTGACTGCATACGAGGTGTACGACGAGAAAGACGCTTTTCTCGCCATTTTGTTTCTCGACTTCTTCCCGCGCGAGGGCAAAAGCTCCGGCGCCTGGATGACGGGCTTCCGCGAGCAGGAGCGTGTCAACGGTCAGGACCTGCGCCCGCATGTGTCGCTGGTGTGCAACTTTACCAAACCCACGTCCACCAAGCCTTCGCTGCTTACCCACGGGGAGTTCAATACCTTCCTGCACGAGTTTGGTCACGCCCTGCATGGCATGTTTTCGCAGGTAACCTTTGCCGACCTTTCGGGAACCAACGTGTATCGCGACTTTGTAGAGCTGCCCTCGCAGATTCTGGAAAATTGGGCCGTGGAGCGTGAATACCTTGACCTGTTTGCCCGCCATTATCAGACTGACGAAAAGATCCCAGCCGAAATGGTGGAGAAGATTGTGGCCACCCAAAATTTCCATTCGGCTTTTGCGGCCATGCGGCAGCTGGGCTTTGGCCTGAACGACATGGCTTGGCACAGCATTACCGAACCAGTAACCGTTGAAGCCAATGAATTTGAAGCGGTCGCCATGGAGCCAGCCCGCCTGTTTCCGCCGGTGAGCGGCACCATGATCAGCGGGTCGTTTGCACATATTTTTGCCGGGGGCTATGCCGCCGGATACTACAGCTACAAATGGGCAGAGGTGCTCGATGCCGACGCCTTCAGGCTCTTTAAACAGAAGGGCATCTTCGACCGTGAAACGGCGGCGGCTTTTCGCCAGCACATCTTGTCGAAGGGTGGCAGTGAGCATCCCATGGTGCTTTACAAGCGCTTCCGCGGAAGCGAACCCAACATTGATGCCCTGCTGGAACGCGAAGGGCTCAGGTAGAATTTTTGTTGTAATTTTGAAGCATTCCCCCAAAGGGGGGCTAACCCAAAAACATGTTACCCATGATGCAGATACTTATCCTTGGCTCGGGCGGGCGAGAGCATGCCATGGCCTGGAAAATTGCACAGAGTCCGCGCTGCAGCCGCCTGTTCATAGCGCCCGGCAATGCCGGTACCTCCCTGGTGGGAGAAAATGTGGAACTTCGCCTCAACGATTTTGAGGCGCTCGAGCAGTTTGTGCTAAAACACCGCATCGATATGGTGGTGGTTGGCCCCGAAGACCCCCTGGTAAATGGCATTGGCGATTATTTTGCCGAAAGGCCCGCGCTAAAGGAAGTGTTGCTGGTGGGCCCGCGCAAAGCCGGTGCATTGCTGGAGGGGAGCAAGGCTTTTGCCAAGGAGTTTATGGTGCGGCACGGCATACCTACGGCAGCATACCGTTCGTTTACCCGCGAAACCTTGGAGCAAGGCAAGGCTTTCCTGACTTCCCTTGCCGCCCCCTATGTGCTCAAGGCCGATGGGCTTGCTGCAGGCAAAGGAGTGATAATTTGTCTCAGCCTGGAGGAGGCCACCCAGACACTGGAAGATATGCTGCTGCAGGAAATGTTCGGGCAGGCATCAGCCACTGTCGTAGTGGAAGAATTTCTGCATGGCATTGAACTGTCTGTTTTTGCCATTACCGATGGAGTAAGTTATCGTATGTTGCCTTCGGCCAAAGACTACAAGCGGGTGGGCGAGAAGGACACCGGCCCCAATACCGGTGGCATGGGTGCCGTTTCGCCTGTGCCATTTGCCAGCAAAGAATTCATGGACAAGGTTGAAAAACGTATTGTAAATCCGACCATAGAAGGTCTTCAGATAGAAGGCATCCCTTACTGTGGATTTTTATTTTTTGGTTTGATGAATGTGGGGGGTAATCCTTACGTGATAGAATACAACGTGCGCCTGGGCGACCCGGAAACCGAAGCCATCATTCCGCGAATACAATCTGATTTTGTCTCTTTGCTCGAGGCGGCAGCCAAGGGTACTCTGCACGACCAGACAGTAGAAGTTTCGCCAGATTTTGCCACTACGGTGGTGCTGGTGTCGGGCGGCTATCCCGGAGAGTACGAAAAAGGATTTATGATCACGGGCCTTGATAAGGCGAAAGGCAGCCATTTGTTTTATGCCGGGATGAAAGGTGATGGGATGCAGCCCCTTACCAGCGGTGGCCGCGTGCTGGCCATCACTTCGCTGGCTCCAACACTCGAAGAAGCCCTGCATCAAACCTATCAAAACGCTTCGGTGGTTGACTTTCGCGGAAAATACTATCGCCGCGACATTGGAAAAGACTTTTAAATATTGCATGAAAACGAATCCATGCTGATCCGTATCTTTAAACAGAATGCCCCCGTTATTCCTCTCCTGCTTTTGTTGGCCGGCCTTTTGTTGTGGGCCGATGGTTTTATTTTTGCCACAGAGCCGGTTGCAGCCTCCGAACGACATGCACCCCTTTTTGGGCTGATGGCCGTCGCTTTTGAAAGCAGGCCTGTGTTAAGCGTAATCACAGCCTTTGTATTGCTCATGCTGCAGGTATTTCTTGTAAATTACATGGTGCAGACAAATAACCTGCTGGGCAAACCCTCATGGTTACCGGGTTTCCTTTATCTGCTGCTGATGAGCAGCGATCCTTCACTTACCGCCTTGCATCCGGTGCTGGTGGCCAATCTTTTCCTGATCTGGGCCCTGGCACGCACCCTTGCGGCTTACTCGGAGGGCGATGTGATGGCAGAGGTGTTTAATGTAGGCTTTTTAATTGCCGTTGCCGGACTTTTTTATTATCCGGCAATGGTGTTCTTCCTATGGCTAATCGTGGTGCTGGGCGTTTATTTCCTGCTGAGCCTCAGGGGGCTGGCTGCAGCTTTTATGGGATTTCTTACCCCTTTGTTTTTCTTGTTTACCTGGTACTTTCTTTCAGACCAGCTGGAAAACAGGCTGAATCATATGGTTGCACAATTTGACCCATTCGTGGTTTTTGAGCAGCCTTACGAGCCGTTTGCGATAGCCTTAATGCTGGCGCTGGCACTCATTTCTTTACTTTCGTTTTTTAAAATCAGTTTGGCCTATGTGGCCGATAAACCCATAAGGATCAGGAAGCGCATCAGGGTGCTGGTATATTTCTTTGTGGTGGCATTGGCAAGCATACTCTTGGCCACCTATCGCTTCGATGTGCATCATGGCCTTTTAATACCCCCTTTGGCCATTGCCTGGTCGGTTTTTCTTCTGGAAACAAAAAGAAAATGGATGGCCGACCTGATGCTTTATCTTTTCCTGGCGCTGGTTATTGCAGGGAAGGTGATCGAATTAGTCTGAAAGTCAGGGAATGTATTATTGTATCTGGGGGTTATTCATAGCCACAAAGGCTCAAAGGCACTAAGTTTCA
>JAWLCS010000036.1:0-14231 GCA_041687035.1 Bacteroidales bacterium | reverse complement strand
AAGTTTCATGAAAGTTAATTAAAAGCTTTTTTACAGGGAATTTGAAATATTTCTTTGTGACCCTTAGAGTCTTCGGGTCTTTGTGGCAAGAAATGATTTAAGGTTGAAGCCATTTCAAAATCCTTATTTTTAATAACTTTGCGGCAATAAAAACAAGGGCGATTATGAAATTCGGAGTAGTGGTATTTCCCGGGTCGAACTGCGACCATGACATGATCTATGTTTTGAAGAAGTTGCTTAAGCAGGAGGTGGTGGCCCTCTGGCACAAGGACACCGACCTGCAGGGCTGCGACTTCATTATTTTGCCCGGAGGCTTCTCCTATGGCGACTATCTGCGCTCGGGCGCCATCGCGCGCTTTTCGCCCATTATGGAACAGGTAATCGCTTTCGCGAAAAATGGCGGATACGTCATGGGCATTTGCAACGGCTTTCAGATTTTATGCGAAGCCCATTTGCTTCCCGGTGCCCTGCTACACAATACCAGCCACCAGTTTATCTGCCGCAATGCTTTCATCCGCACAGAAACCACTAACAGCCTGATCACCTCCGAAACCACTAAGGGTCAGGTGCTCATGATACCCATAGCTCATGGCGAAGGCCGTTTCTTCGCTTCCGATGAGACCCTAAAGCAGCTCAACGATAACGACCAGGTGTTGTTTCGCTATTGCGACGCGCATGGCAATGTGACCGATGCTTCCAACCCCAATGGCTCGCTGCAAAACATTGCCGGCATATGCAACGAAGGACGTAACGTATTCGGTATGATGCCGCACCCGGAGCGGGCCTCCGATCCTGAATTGAGCAATACCGATGGGCGTATTCTGTTCGAAGCCATCCTCAACACCCTGGCCAAGGTCTGAGCCACTTGCAGGCCGGTAAAATTCCCGGATATGGCAGAAAAAAAGATACTGTTCCTGGTAGCCCACCGCCCCGGCCGCTCCCCCGGGCAGCGCTTCCGCTTTGAGCAGTACCTGGATCATCTCAAAGCCAATGGTTTTCAATACGATATTTCCTATCTGATCAGCGAGGCTGACGATGCCGCCTTTTATGCCCCCGGTAAGTACCTGGCAAAAACCCGCATTGTGCTGAAAAGTATCAGGCAAAGATTTCGCGACCTGAAAACTGCCAAAAACTACGACCTGGTTTTTATTTACCGCGAGGCCCATATGCTATGGTTTACCTGGTTTGAGCGCCGCCTGTACCGCATGGGGGCAAAAATGATCATCGACTTCGACGACAGCATCTGGCTCAACGACACTTCTGATGGCAACCGGCAGCTGGCCTGGCTCAAGCGGCCCTCAAAAACGGCCGGGATTGTGCGGCTCAGTAAAATGGCGCTGGTGGGCAATGCCTACCTGGCTTCCTACGCCAGCCGTTTTAATAGCAATGTGCATGTGGTGCCAACAACCATCGACACCTCGTATTATGTTCCCCAAAGCAAGTTGCCCAACGATGTGGTTTGCATTGGCTGGACCGGTTCTTCCACTACCTTGAAACACCTTCAGGAAGCCCTGCCGGTGCTTCAGGCGCTTCGTCAGAAGTACGGCGAAAGGGTGAAGTTCAGGGTTGTTTCAAACCAACCACTAATGGCCGACCTGCCCGGCCTGGAAAATGTGAAATGGAGTCGCAAAACCGAGGTAAGCGATCTTTATCCCATTGATATTGGCATTATGCCCCTGCCGGATGATGAATGGGCAAGGGGAAAGTGCGGCTTCAAAGGGCTGCAGTATATGTCGCTCGAAATTCCGGCCGTAATGTCACCCGTTGGTGTGAATACCGAGATCATTACCGATGGGGTCAACGGCTTTCTGGCCGGCGACCATCAGGAGTGGATCGAAAAACTTTCGGCGCTTATAGAATCGCCCGCTTTGCGCGAAAAGCTGGGTAAGGCCGGGCGGCAGACGGTGGTGGAGCGCTATTCCCTCGAATCGCAAAAGGAGCGTTACCTGCAATTGTTTAACAGCCTATGCGAAAGCTGAGCCGTGCACCTTTGAAACAGCGTTTTAGCCAGGCCTTGATGGAGGCTGGCTGTGACGAGGCCGGCCGTGGCTGCCTGGCAGGGCCGGTTTTTGCCGCCGCAGTGATACTGCCCGCTGATCCTTCCGAAGAACTGAGCAGGCTGCTTGATGATTCAAAAAAAACCGGCATTTCTCTCCGAAACAAGTTGAGGCGTCTTATCGAAAAGGAGGCCCTTGCCTTTGCTGTTGAGCGGGTTGAACCAGCAGAGATTGACAAGATTAACATATTGAATGCCAGCATCCTGGCCATGCACCGGGCGCTGGAGAAACTCTCAGTGCAACCAGGGTTTATCGTGGTTGATGGCAACCGTTTTAAGCCTTTCGGCGAAATACCTTTTCAATGCGTGGTGAAGGGCGATGGGAAATACCTTTCGGTGGCAGCCGCCTCTATTCTTGCCAAGACCTGGCGCGATGCGCATATGCAAAATCTTCATATCGAATTTCCGGCATATGGCTGGGACAGGAACAAAGGCTACCCCACGGCCACCCACCTTAAGGCGCTCCAAGCCTACGGCCCAAGCAAGCACCACCGCCTTTCGTATGCCCCGGTAAGGCAGCTGCGGCTGTCGTTTTAACAGCCAAAAAACTTTATCTTTGCAATCTTCTTAAAAATAATGCCACCAAAACACTAAATCACGAAAATTCACTGAATTTTTGTGACCCTTTTGTGTTTTTGTGTTTTTGTGGCTGGTTAAATAATTTCAATGATATTATGATCCCCGCACACCATATTTCACAGATAGCAGCCGAGCTGAATCTTGCTGCCCGGCAGGTAAGCCGCACCGCTGAGCTGCTAAAAGAAGGCGCCACTGTGCCATTCATTTCACGCTATCGCAAGGAGCTAACGGGCTCGCTCGACGAGGTGCAGGTAAGCCAGATCCGCGACCGCGTGTCCCAGCTCGAAGAGCTCGACAAGCGGCGGGAGGCCATCCTGTCGTCCATTAGCGAGCAGGAGAAACTGACGCCGGAACTGGAGAAGGCCATCAACCAGGCCAAAACTTTGGCTGAGCTGGAGGATCTTTACCTGCCCTACCGCCCCAAGCGCAAGACGCGCGCCACCATGGCCATTGCCAAAGGACTGGAACCCCTGGCCAAACTGATTTTTTCACAGGGAAATTTCGATCCGGAGGAGAAAGCCCTGGCCTTTATTGATGATGAAAAAGGCGTGGAGTCGATGGAGGAAGCCCTTGCCGGTGCCCGCGACATTATTGCCGAAT
The DNA here is from genome assembly GCA_041687035.1 of Bacteroidales bacterium. GTDB lineage: Bacteria > Bacteroidota > Bacteroidia > Bacteroidales > UBA7960 > UBA7960. The sequence continues at coordinate 10,996 of JAWLCS010000036.1, read as the reverse complement.
GGGTGAACGAGAATGCCCCTGCCAGGGCACGAATGAGACGCCTTTTTGAGCGGGAAGCAGAAATTGGCAGTAGGGTAGCCAAAGGCAAGGAAACTGAAGGACAAAAATTCGAAGCCTATTTTGACTGGACGGAGAAGATTCAGAAAGCGCCCTCGCACCGCATACTGGCCATGTTTCGCGGGGAGAACGAAGGCTTCCTGAAGATCAGTATTGCACCCGACCGCGACACTGCCCTGGAAATCCTGAATCGTCAGTTTGTAAAGGGCAGGACCCCGGCAAGCGAACAAGTTGCCGTAGCTGTTGAGGATTCATATAAGCGCCTGCTTGGCCCCTCCATGGAAACGGAGATCCGGAACCTGTTGAAGGAACAGGCCGACCTGGAAGCCATTCGCGTTTTTGCCGACAACCTCAAACAACTGCTGCTGGCCCCGCCATTGGGGCAGAAACGCATCCTGGCCATCGACCCGGGATTTCGTACCGGCTGCAAGCTGGTATGCCTCGACCGTGAAGGGAAACTGCTGCATAACGAGACCATTTATCCCCATCCGCCCCAAAGCCAGTTCAGGCAATCGGCTGCCAAAATACAAACCCTTGTGAATGCCTACCAGATTGAGGCTATTGCCGTGGGCAACGGCACCGCCGGTCGCGAAACCGAACAGTTGGTGCGTAGCATTCGCTTCGACAAGCCCGTTATCGCCGTAATGGTGAATGAAAGCGGGGCTTCGGTTTATTCTGCCTCGCCGGTGGCACGCGAAGAGTTTCCCGATTATGATGTAACCGTGCGCGGGGCCGTAAGCATTGGCCGCCGCCTGGCCGATCCACTGGCAGAGCTGGTAAAGATCGATCCCAAAAGCATTGGCGTGGGGCAGTACCAGCATGATGTAGACCAGAAGCTTTTAAAAAACAGCCTCGACGATGTGGTGGCAAGCTCGGTGAATGCGGTGGGGGTAGAGCTGAACACCGCCAGCAAGGAATTGCTTACCTATGTGTCAGGAGTTGGACCTTCACTGGCTGCAGCCATTGTGAAGCATCGCAACGAGAACGGACCCTTCGAATCGCGTCAGTCACTGAAAAAAGTATCGCGCCTGGGCGAAAAAGCCTTTGAACAGGCGGCTGGTTTTATCAGGGTTAACCAGTCGGTTAACCCGTTGGATCGCAGCGCTGTGCACCCCGAAAGCTATCCGGTGGTGCAGAAAATGGCCAAAGACCTGGGGGTGGATATCGCTACCCTGATGAACGACAAGGAGCTGCAAAAAACAATAAGACTGGAGGATTATGTGAATGATAAAACAGGCCTTCCCACCTTAAAAGATATTATGCAGGAGCTTGCCCGTCCGGGTCGCGACCCCCGGCAGAAGTTTGATGCCTTTGAGTTCGACAATACGGTAAACAGCATAAAAGACCTGCGCGAAGGTATGGTCCTGCCCGGCATCGTGACCAACATTACTGCTTTTGGTGCCTTTGTAGATGTGGGCGTGCACCAGGATGGCCTGGTTCACATCAGCCAGATGGCCAATGCTTTTGTAAGTAACCCTTCCGATGTGGTAAAACTGAATCAGAAAGTGATGGTTAAGGTGATGCAAGTCGATGTGGAACGCAAACGGATTACCCTGTCAATGAAGGAGGTCTAAGTTAAGGTTAAGATTCTGGGCTGAGACTAAGGCTTGGGAATTTGATCTGGCAAGAATAAAAAAACCGCTCCATTGCAGAGCGGTTTTTCACATTGTTTTGATTTAATTGGCGGAACTTTGCTTATTTGCCGTTTGCGCCAAAGATTTTGTTGATCTGTTCTGCATAGACTTCGGTGAGGTGGCCGCGGCGCACTTTCAGCGTGGCGCTGAGTTGCCCGCCTTCCACGGTCCAGTCATGGTCAATCAGCTCAAACTTCACAATACGTTCCCAATCGCCGAACGATTCATTATAGAACTTCACCTCTTTTTCAAAACGTTTGCGTATCCTGGGCATAGCCAGCATTTCGGCATTGGTGGTGTAGGGTATTTCCTTGATCTGGCACCATGATTTCAGGTGTGCAAAATCGGGCACGATCAGGGCTCCGGCAAACTTCTGGTTCTCGCCAAGCACCATGAGCTGGTCAATAAATGCCGACTCCTTAAACTTGTTTTCAATAACCTGCGGGGCAATATATTTACCGAATGAGGTCTTGAAGATCATCTTTTTGCGGTCGGTGATGCGCAGTTGGCCTTCGGGTTCAATGCGGCCAATGTCGCCGGTATGGAACCAGCCATCCTCGTCGATCACTTCAGCAGTCATTTCGGGGTCTTTGTAATAACCCATCATTACGTTGGGTCCTTTTACCAATATCTCACCGTCTTCGGCAATTTTCACGGTCACATTCTTCAGGGGTGGTCCAACGGTGCCAAACTTCAAACCGCCTGGTTCAAAGTTACCTACTGCGACCACAGGCGAGGTCTCAGTCAGGCCATAACCTTCAATAACACGAACACCTAAAGACCAGAAAACGCGGGCCAGGCGAGGCTGAAGGGCTGCTCCACCCGAAACAACGATGTCGAGGTTGTTTCCAAGGGCAGCTTTCCATTTGCTTAACACCAATTTGTTGGCAATTTTAAGCTGAAGGCCATAAATGGGGTTACGCTTCGCTTTGTCAAAATCGAAGTCAAGGGCTACATTGTTGGCCCAGAAGAAAATGGATTTTTTAATCCCGGTCAGTGCTCTTCCTTTAGCTATGATCTTGTCATAGACCTTTTCGAGCAGACGTGGTACCGCCGAGAACACATGCGGGTGGATCTCCCTGATGCTGTCGCCAATCAGGGCCATATTGCCCAGGTAATACATGCTGATTCCCTTATAGAGGAAGGTGTAGTTGAGGGTGCGCTCGTAAATATGGCAAATGGGCAAGAAGCTCAGGGCGCGGTGTTCAGGCCCGAAAGGCGGAATGTCGCGCACTCCATACACATTGCTCAGAATATTGTTATGGTTGAGCATAACCCCTTTTGGGGTGCCAGTGGTTCCCGAAGTATAAATGATAGTAACCAAGTCTTCGGGCCGGATCGAATCCTTTAAAGCCTGCAGGGCCTCGGGTTTCTGGTTGTTTTTCCCAAGCTCAATCAGTTCGTCGAGGTGGGGTACGTCGGCAATATGCCTGAAGGTGTAAATGCCTTTAATGGAAGGGATTTTCTCAACGATATCCTTTATGCGGCGCAGTAGTTCTTCCCCGGCCACAAAGACATAGCTCACCTCTGCATGCTCCAGGATGTAGGCATAGTCGTTGTCGCTAATGGTAGGGTAAATGGGTATGTGAATGGCCCCGACCTGCTGTACGCCCATGTCGAGAAAGTTCCATTCGGGCCGGTTGGGGGTGATGGAGGCAATTTTATCGCCTTTCTTCACGCCCAGCTTCATCAGCCCATAGCTAATAAAATTGCTGTTATCAACGTATTCTTCAGTAGTATAGGTTTTCCAATTTCCCTTGTCTTCCCTGCCTGCCATGGCATCCGTTTTTCCCGGGCAGAGTTGTGCATACCTGGCGGGAATGTCAAAAAGTCTGGTTACTTCCATTTTCTTAGTTTTGAATAAATAGCTCCTTTTTCCTTTTCCTGTAGTGTTTCAGGTCCATTGCCTTATACGTACGTTTAAAAGGCAAGCACGAAAGTATAAATTTTTTTTTATTCTGATAAGTTTATATAAAAAAAAGCAGGCAGGATCAGGGTTTTGATAGCCTGCCTGCCCGCCTTTTAATGGTGCTTCAGCGGATTATTTTTTCATTTCCGCGTAATATTTGTAGAAATAGGGGATGGTTTCAATTCCCTTATAAAATTGTCCGAGTGGATAATTTTCGTTGGGCGAGTGGATGGCATCCGACTCCAGGCCAAAGCCCATGAGTATGGATTTCACGCCAAGCACCTTTTCGAACAGAGAAATAATTGGTATGCTGCCGCCGCTGCGCACCGGGATGGGCTTCTTGCCAAAGGTGGCTTCGTAAGCTTTGCTGGCTGCCTGGTACTCAATGGTGTCGGTAGGCGATACATAGCCTTCGCCACCATGCAGGAAGTCAACTTTTACCTTCACGGTTTTGGGTGCAATGGCTTCGAAATGGGCCTTAAACAGCTCGGCGATTTTCTTTGAATCCTGGTGGGGTACCAGGCGCATGCTGATCTTGGCATAGGCCTTGGAGGGCAAAATGGTCTTGGCACCCTTGTCGGTATAACCGCCCCAAATGCCGTTTACATCGAGGCTGGGCCTGATGCCTGTTCGCTCATTGGTGCTGTAACCTTTTTCGCCAGCTACTTCAGCTACGTCGATCTCTTTCTTGTAGGCTTCGAGGTTAAAGGGAGCGCGGGCCATCTCTTCGCGTTCGGCCATGCTCAGCTCTTCCACGTCATCATAAAAACCCTTCACGGTGATTTTTCCGTTTTCGTCGGTCAGGGACCCGATCATCTTTGCCAGCACATTAACGGGGTTGTCGACGGCACCGCCATAAAGCCCGCTGTGCAGGTCGCGGCTGGGTCCGGTCACTTCCACTTCCACGTAGGTGAGGCCACGCAGGCCGGTGGTAATAGATGGAATGTCGGGGCCGATCATGGAGGTGTCGCTTACCAGGATCACGTCGCTGGCAAGCATTTCCTTGTTCTGCTCACAGAATTTTCCCAGGCTGGGCGAACCGATCTCCTCTTCGCCTTCGATCATAAACTTTACGTTGGTGGGCAGCTGGCCGGTTTTAACCATGTATTCAAACGCCTTGAAATGCATGAAGGCCTGTCCTTTGTCGTCGTCGGCACCACGGGCATAAATCTTGCCATCGCGCACCTCGGGTTCAAATGCGGGGCTCTTCCACAGGTCGAGCGGCTCGGCGGGCTGCACGTCGTAGTGGCCGTAAACCAAAACAGTGGGCAATTTGGGGTCGATCATTTTTTCGCCGTAAACCACCGGATGGCCATCGGTCTTAAATACTTCTGCCTTATCGGCACCATCGGCTACCAACTTTTCGGCAATCCATTGGGCGGCGCGGAACATATCGTCCTTATGGGCTTCCTGGGCACTTACCGAAGGAATGCGTATCAACTCAAACAACTCTGACAAGAAGCGGTCCTTGTGCTGGTCAACATAGTTTTTCAGGTCTTTCATACAAAAAGGGTTTAAAATTTATGATTGAACAAAATATTTTTCACGAAAAGCAAATGTATTAAAAAACCACTAAAAAACCGATTAAAATGCATATGTCTTTTGCTTACAGCAGGCCTGTTTATGATTTTTTAATAAGTTGGACAACTGGTAATTAATCCTGCGTGCTTCAGGTGACCCAAGGAAATTTACTATATTTGTTAACGCAGGAATCCCTTTTAAAACCATTTCTTATGTCCGGCCGCTTCAGGAAACTTTCACCGGCTTTTAAGATAGCAGGCCTCTACCTGTTGCTTGGCTTGCTGTGGATTTTGTTTTCTGATTTGCTGCTCTCCTGGGTGGTCGACGATGTGGAGGTGATGCGCAGACTGCAGACTTATAAAGGTTGGTTTTACGTTTCGGTGACAAGCCTTCTGCTTTTTCTGCTGATTAAGCGCTCCTTCGACAGGCTTGACCACGCCCGCGAATCGCTTAGCGAGGCTGCCAAGCACTACAGCTACCTTTTTCGCAACAACCCTTATCCCATGTGGGTGTATGACTGCGATGGGAAGCGCTTTGTGGAAGTAAACGAGGCAGCAGAAAAAACCTATGGGTATTCAGAGAAAGAGTTCCGGAAGTTGCACCTGGGCGATCTTCACCACCCTGACGATCTGGAAGACCTTTCGGCCATGCTGCATTGCGATGCGCCCGAATATAACCGCAGCAGTGGCTTTCGCCAGCGTAAAAAGGATGGGAGTCAGATCGACGTAGAGTTGATCACCCACCTGATGCCCGGCCAGAATGGCCAGCACTACCGCCTGGTGCTGGCAATGGACATTACCGGCCGCAAGCAGGCATTCGAAGCCCTGAAAGCCAGCGAAAGTGCCCTGAAGGAGTCAGAACGGCAGCTGAGCACCCTTATGTCGAATCTGCCTGGCATGGCCTATCGATGCAAAAATGACAAGCACTGGACCATGATGTTCGTAAGCAAGGGTTGTGTGGAGTTGACTGGTTACCCCACCGAAGCTATTGAAAACAATACCGTGATTTCTTTTGGGGAGATTATCCACCCGTCCGACCGTCAAAGGATATGGGATGAGGTGCAGGAGAAACTGTTTTTAAAAAAGCCATACCCGCTTCTTTATCGCATCATTACTGCTTCGGGCCAGGTAAAATGGGTTTGGGAGCAAGCTGTGGGCATATTCGATGAGGAGGGAAGTTTGCTTTTTGTTGAAGGGTTCATTTCTAATATCACCGAGCAGCGGCAGGCCGAAAAAGCCCTGGAAGACAGCAACAAGTTGCTGCGAAGCATTCTTGAAGACTTGCCCTTTCCAATGTTTTATAAAACCCTCGATGGTAGCATTATGGGCTGCAACCATCATTTTTGCAGGTACCTGGGCAAACCTTATGACGAGATCATTGGGAAAAGCGCCTGGTCTCTGGTGTCACCCGAAAAAGCCGAGCAAGTCGAGCTGGACGATCAGGAAGTTTTCTCCACGGGCAAATCGTTGCGGAGGGAAGAGCAGCTGGTGTTTCCTGATGGCAGCATTTTGGATACGTTGTATCAGAAAAATTTATTTTTTAATGCCGAAGGAGTGCCGCAGGGTTTTATCGGGGTGTATTTTGACATTTCCGAAAGGGTAAAGGCCGAAAAGATCATTAAAAAGCAGGTAGATGACCTGGAGCGTATCAATGCCGAACTCGAACAATTTACCTATACGGTTTCTCACGACCTGCGCAGCCCCCTGGTAACCATAAAGGGATCGTTGAACCTGCTGCGCGACGACATAAAAAACCACGACCAGCAGCAAATTGAAGAGGGCTTGGCACGCATCGAGGCTGCCACGGGCCGCATGCACCATCTGCTCGAAGACCTTTTGCAGCTATCGCGCATTGGCCGCATTGGAAATCCCTTCTTGTGGTTTTCGATGAACGAACTGGCTGAAGAAGTAAAGGATTACCTGCATGGCATACTGGAGGAAAGCCAGGCACAGCTTACCATCGAGGACCTGCCCGAGGCCTTTGGCGATCGCTCACGCATTATGGAGGTGTTGCAAAACCTGGTGGAAAACGCCGTAAAGTTTCGGGCTCCCAAGCGAATTCCCGAAATTGAAATTGGCTGCCGGCATTACAATGGAGAAGCGGTTTATTTTGTCAAGGACAATGGGGTAGGAATTGATCCCCGGCAACTCGAGCAGGTGTTTGTAATGTTTAAAAAACTGGAGCCAGAGAGCCTTGGCAGCGGTTTGGGTCTGGCCCTGGTAAAACGCATTGTGGAGTTTCACGGGGGGCGCGTTTGGGCCGAATCGGAAGGGCCTGGCACCGGCTGCCTTTTCTGTTTTACATTAAAAGCAGGCGCTGCCACTGAAAATTAATCCCACCCCATCCAGGTATCTATATCCCGTCTTTCTTTTTTGGTGGGCCGGCCGGCTCCCCTGTCGCGCCTGAAGGGCTGCTGTTTGATCAGTTCGAGTTTAGCGTACTCTTCCGGTGGGGTGAGGTCTTCCATAAATTCGTTTACCAGCTTGGCTCCCACACGGTTGTGGAGCAGCTGAACCACTTTCAGGGTGCGGGTAATGGGTCCGGCCTGCACGCTGATCACCATGCCTTCCCTCACTTCGCGCGAGGGCTTCACGGCGTTTTCGTCAACCCTGACCTTGCCGGCTTTGCAGGCTTCGGTGGCCAGACTCCGGGTTTTGAAAACACGCACGGCCCAAAGCCATTTGTCGATACGCGGGGCTTCGCTGGTGTCCATGGCAGATGGTTATTTCTTACGGAAGTAAATTTTAATCGGCACACCGGTAAAGTCCCAGTTGGCGCGTATCTTGTTTTCCACAAAGCGGTAATAAGGCTCGCGCAGGTATTGCGGCAAATTACAGAAAAAGGCAAAAGAGGGATAATGCGTGGGCAGCTGGGTAATGTATTTTATCTTGATGTACTTGCCTTTCACAGCCGGAGGCGGAGTGGCCTGGATCAGGGGCAGCAGATAATCGTTGAGCTTACTGGTGGTGATTTTTCGCGTGCGGTTTTCATACACCTTCAGGGCCTCTTCCATGGCCTTGAAGATGCGTTGTTTGTTGATAACTGAGGTGAAAATGATGGGTACATCGGTAAACGGTGCAATGCTTTCGCGGATGCTTGCCTCAAATTCCTTGGCGGTTTTGTGGTCTTTTTCAACCAGGTCCCATTTGTTGACCAGCACCACAACACCCTTGTTGTTGCGGGTTGCCAGGCTAAAAATGTTCATGTCCTGCGACTGGAAACCCTGGGTGGCATCGATAAGCAGCAGACAAACATCCGCGCTTTCGATGGCCCTGACCGAGCGCATCACTGAATAAAACTCAATGTTTTCAAAAACTTTTCCCTTTTTACGCAGCCCGGCCGTATCCACCAGGTAAAAGTCAAAGCCAAAGCTATTATAGCGGGTAAAGATGGAATCGCGGGTAGTGCCCGGAATATCGGTCACTATGTTGCGTTCTTCGCCGATCAGGGCGTTGATCAGCGACGATTTCCCCACATTCGGACGACCAATTACGGCAAAACGTGGCAGGTCTTCCAGGGGCTTTTCCTCTGGCACCTTTTCCAGTGCTTCTACCACCGCGTCGAGCAATTCGCCGGTGCCGCTTCCGCTTACCGACGAAATATTAAACACTTCGCCCATGCCCAGCTGGTAAAAAACGGCGGCATCGGCGTGGTGCTTGCTGCTATCGACCTTGTTGGCCACCAGCAAGACCTTTTTTCCGGAGCGGCGCAGGTTGTCGGCCACATCTTCGTCCATGGAGGTAACACCTTCCTGGGTGTCGACCATGAAAAGGATTACCGAGGCTTCTTCCACGGCAATGGCCACCTGGCGGCGAATCTGCTCTTCAAACACATCGTCGGAGCCTAACACATATCCCCCGGTGTCGATCACCGAAAACTCCATGCCGTTCCAGTCGCTCTTGCCGTAGTGGCGGTCGCGGGTTACCCCGGCGGTGGGATCCACAATGGCCATTTTGGTCTGGGTTAGTCGGTTGAAAAGCGTTGACTTGCCCACGTTGGGGCGGCCAACCAGCGCTACTATATTTGCCATAATCTATCTGGTATTAAAAAATCGGGGCTGCAAAGATACACATTTTGAGCGGCTTATTGGTCGGAGTAGCCGAAACGCCGCAGCTGGGTGTCGCTCTCGCGCCAGTTTTTGTTCACCTTTACGTGAAGTTCGAGGAACGTTTTCTGGTCCAGAAACTTTTCGATATCCATACGTGCCTCGGTGCCCACTTTCTTGAGCATGCTACCCTTGTGACCAATGATGATGCCTTTTTGCGATTCGCGGCTCACATAAATAATGCAGCGTATGCGCACTACCCCGGCCTCTTCCTTAAACGATTCCACTGCCACCTCTACTGAGTAGGGGATCTCTTTCTGGTAGTTCATCAGAATCTTTTCGCGAACGATCTCGGCCACAAAAAAGCGCTGCGGGCGGTCGGTCAGTTCGTCTTTTGGGAAATAGGGTGGGGACGGGGGCAGCAGCTCGATGATCTTGCTGAGCACCTGGTCGATGTTGAAGTTTTCAAGGGCAGAAATGGGCAGCACCAGCCACTCGGGGAAGCGCTGCTTCCATTGCTCGCTTTTTGCCACCACATGGTCCATGTCCGACAGATCAATCTTGTTGATGAGCAGCAGCACCGGCACCCCCACATTTTTTATTTGCTCCAGCAGCTCCGGATGGTCGAAATCCTGCTGAATGTCGGTCATTACAATAAAAATGTCGGCATCCATCATGGTGTTTTTCACCGCTCGCATCATATATTCCTGCAGTTTATAACCCGGCTGCAGCACACCAGGGGTGTCGGAAAACACAATCTGGTAATCGTCGCTGTTGGCCAGTCCAAGAATACGGTGGCGGGTGGTCTGTGCCTTGGGGGTGATGATGGAAAGCTTTTCGCCCAAAAGGGCGTTCATCAGGGTTGACTTGCCCACGTTGGGGTTGCCAATGATATTTACAAATCCGGCTTTGTGCATGGTGAATTGATCAGGGTGGAAAAAGTGTTGCGGCTGTCAATGGCCTGTAAATGCAAAAAAACCGCCTTTCTCCTGTGCTTAAATGAATTGGGTGCAAAGGTAGCCCTTTTTTGCAAAAAATATTTAAAAACATTTGGTAGGACCATTTAAGATGCTTAATTTTGCACCCTGAATAAAACATACTGCGGGGTGGAGCAGTGGTAGCTCGTCGGGCTCATAACCCGAAGGTCATAGGTTCGAATCCTATCCCCGCTACTAGAAAGAACGCCTGTCAACACTGACGGGCGTTTTTTTGTTATTAAAAAGAGGCCGCCCCTGGTTAGTAACCGGGGGCGGCCTCTTTAATTTTGAGTGGGGGTTGATTAATTTTCCTCGGCGAGGGTATGCACCCTGGCCTGAAAATCCGGGTCGCTCTGATAGAGCTGCAGTATGGCTTCGTAGCGCTCAAGCGACAGTCCTTTGGAAACAATGGCTTTGGTCAGGTCATCGATCATGCGTTCCTGAATGCCATTGAATGCATCGGCCACCATGAAAAATGCTTTTTTCTCTTCTTCGGTACCTTCAATGCCCTCTTCGCCAAGCTCCTGGGCTTGGGTCATCATCTGGTTGAATTTCGGTACGGTCAGGTTGTTTTCCTGTATTATGACGATCATGTCGCGCTGGGCGTTTTGCTGAATGGTTATGACTTCTACCACAACCTTGCTGAAGTTCTTCAACTCATTGTCGGTAAAATCATTGTCCTGGGCTTTCAGGGGCAAACTGGCCATCAGCACAAAAAACAGGGTAAAAAGGGAAATAAGGTTTCTCTTGCTTGTGATTTGCATAATAAGTGATTTGAAATGAATAAAAATAGCTTGGTGCTGCAAATGTAGGGCTTTGGTGTTGGAATAACAAAAAAAGGCCGCCCGAAGGC
>JAWLCS010000035.1:1528-39795 GCA_041687035.1 Bacteroidales bacterium | reverse complement strand
GGTGTCCTTGATCTGCAACATGCGGGTAAACTCTTTCTGGACTCCTTCTGCATTCTTTACATTGAGCACCACCCCGCCCACATCGCTTTTATGCACCGGACCCACCACCTTCATTACCAGCGGGAAGCCTAAAGTTTCGGCGGCTTTCAGTGCCCCTTCAAGCGTATCGGCCACGGCCTCCCCGGCACGGGGTATGCCGGCCGCATCGAGCAAGCCCTGCACCTGCTCGGGGGCCAGGTAGCCTTCTGGCGCCTGGTCAATGATCTGGCGAATGCGGCTCACATCAATCACAGGCATTTCAAGCTTTTCTTCCACCGGGCGGGGCGTATGATACACCCTGCAAAGGGCATTACCCAGGGTTACTTCATCGGGAAAGTTGATGCGTCCTTTGGCAATGAATGCATCCACCTCTTCCCTTGCCGTAAGCGTGCTGGGCAGCACCGGGAAGATGGGCTTGCGGCAAGTCTTCATCTTTTCGTGCAGCACATCATATACATCAAAAACCGGGAAAAGGCCCGGCGTGCCGAAAATGACCACCATACCATCGATCTCGTCAAACTTTTGATCAACGTAATCTATGATGATACCCAATTGTTCGGCCGTTCCTGTGGCCAGGAAGTCTATGGGGTTGGCCACCGATGAGCCCGGGAATAGTTTGGTGAGCAATTCCTTGCTGGCGGGGTTTTCGATATGCGGCACCTCCAGCCCGCCGTTTGAGAGGGCATCGGTGAGCATCACCGCCGGGCCACCGGCATGGGTGATCACAGCTATGTTCTTTCCTTTCAGCTCGGGATGCATAAACACCGAAGCCACGCTGATCAGGTCTTCCCGGCCATGGCAGCGCACGATGCCCGCCTTTCGGAACAAAGCGTCAACGGCCACATCAGGGCTTGCCAGCGCGCCCGTATGCGAGGAGGCCGCACGGCTGCCTGCGGCAGAGCTGCCTGCCTTTACCGCGGCAATGCGGCAACCCTTACGAATCAGCGAAGCCGCATGCTTAAGCAGCAACTTCGGTTTGTCAACATTCTCAATATATAGCAGCTTCACCCTTGAGCTGGTCTCCGGATCAAAAGTTTCATCCAAATGCTGCAATATCTCCTCCACTCCCATTTGGGCGCTGTTGCCTACCGAAAACACATTGGCAAAGGTGAGCCCCTTGGGTATGCCTGCCTCCATTATGAAACATGCTGTTGCCCCTGAACCGGAAATGAAGTCACATCCACTGGGATCAAGCTTGGGAATGGGATAGGTAAAAATGCTGTGATGATGGGGAGTGAGTATTCCCACACAGTTGGGCCCGATCAGGGCACCTTTTACACTGTCAACGATCTCAACCAGTCGCTTCTCCAGTTTGGCGCCGTCTTCGCTCTCCTCGCTGAATCCGGCCGAAAGCACAATAAAGGCGCGGGTATTCTTTTGGCTGGCTAGCAGTTCCACCGTGTCGGGCACAAAACGCGCAGCAATGGCAATCACAGCAAGGTCAACTTCAGGCAAATCGGCCGGGTTCTGATAGCTGCGGATGCCCTGCACCTTGCTCTCCTTCAGGTTGGTGACATACAATTCACCCTTGAAGCCTCCATCTATAATGTTTTTAAGAATTTTGCCGCCGGGCTTGGTGATATCATTCGATCCGCCCACCACAACAATTGACCGCGGATTTATAAGCTGCTCGTTGATCATGATCAGAAAAATATTTTATGCTTATGGTTTTGAAAGTTTTGTGCTAAAGTAAGAATTATTGGGGAATCCCGATCAGCCATTAGCGTTCCGGGTTAAGCGAAAAAATGGAGACACCCATTCCTGAGTGTCTCCAAAAAAATGATTTTAGCGATTTGAACCTGCCTGTTTATCTTCCTGAGGCAATTAAATTTTTAAAAGAAAAAACTTCTATAACTTCAAGTGATAGAATTATTCAGCCTGCGACTGCCATGATTCCCTAAGGGCTTCCCTTCGGGCTTCTCTTTTGGCTCTGCGCTTTTCAGTGAAACTGCTTTCTCCGGAAGAATCAGCTGCTTTGTCTCTCTTACTTCTGTTCAAGCGCCTGAGCTGACGCTCGTTAAACTCTTGATGCACTTTAAGTTGCGCAAGACGGGTCTCCTCGTTCTGACGCCGGAGCTCTTCGGCAGCCAGCCTGTTGGCTTCCATGATCTGCTTATGTGCTTGCGAGTGATGCTGGTTATGAATTTCCATTGCCTGTTGGTGTGCGTCGGGAGGGCTGGCGAACGCTGGTTTTGCAGAAAAAAGACCAGCAAAAATAAACATTGATAAAAAAAAAGCAGATAAAGTTTTCATGGCTTTCAGATTTAGTTTATAAATAGATAACAGTTATTTATATGGTTATTAACTTACAAATAGCATGCCACATGTAAACATATTTAATGTTTTAAATTTATAAATCTTTAATCTGAATTCGTTAACCGAGTACTTCGCGAGCTCACCGAAGGCAATCAAAAACCCCTCCTCGACCCCCACTTAAGGTGGAGTTCCAAGTCAGATCATAAATCAAAAATCGTTGATCCCTGCCAGCCGGCAGGCGGGCTTGTTTTTAAATCAAATACCTCCCCCCAACCCCCTCCAAAGGGGGAGTTAAACCCCAAACCTTAAACTTTAAACTTTAAACCTTAACGTGTTTCAGCGCTTCCCTCCTGCTCAGTGGCGCCAGCTCATGGGCATCAGCAAAATAGAGCACGGCCTCGGCATTGGTGCGGGCGTATTGCCGTAAGGCCCAACCAATGGCTTTCTGGATAAAAAACTCCTTGCTACCCAGGTGTGGTTTAATATATCTGAAAAGCAATTTCTGGTCGGTGTCTCTTTTGTAAGAAAGCTGAAAAAGTATGCTGGTCCTTACCAGCCACATGTTCTCGCTGGCATTCCATGGGCCTGTGACATGGTCGATGAGCGCCGGATACCTGCGGAAGTAATCACCCATGGTGCCCGAGGCAATGGCATCCACCGTGTCCCACCAGGAATGCGTAAGTATCATTTTCTCAAATAGTTTCCAGCTCTCCACAGTCCATTGCTTTTTCATTTTCCCCGCAAGGGAAATGGCAAAATAATGAAACTCGCGCTGGGGCTGCTGAAAAAGATCATCAACAATAGCTTCAAGTTCATGATATGGTGGCAGCCCGTATTGCCCGAAAAAGGCCCGGTTTATAAGGGTGCGATCGGGGGTCTTAATACCGAAAAACGCAAACTGGTTTTTCATGTATTTCCTCATCCAAAAGGCATTTTCAGTATTGGCATGCTGCTGATAGGCCTGGGCAAGGGGTTGGATGTAGGGGTGCATAAGCAGATTGGTTGATTTGTAGATTAGTGGATAAGTAAAGTTAAAAAATTCCTTATTTTCGCTTATGCAAGAAATTACTTTATGACTAAGAAAGAACGTTTTGCCTTTGTGCTCGATTATTTTGCCACGCATCAGCCAGTGGCCGAGACAGAACTGGTTTATGAAAACCCTTATCATTTGCTGGTGGCGGTGATTTTGTCGGCCCAGTGCACCGACAAGCGGGTGAATATGATCACCCCGCCATTTTTTGAGCGCTTCCCGGTGCCGGAAGTGCTTGCTGTTGCGCAGCCCGAAGAGGTGTTCCAGGTTATTCGCTCCTGCTCCTATCCCAATGCCAAATCAAAAAACCTGATCGGCATGGCGCATAAGCTGGTAAATGAGTTTGGCGGGGTGGTGCCTTCTGATATCAATGAACTTATGAAACTACCCGGGGTGGGCCGCAAAACAGCCAATGTGATCGCTTCGGTGGTGTACGACAAACCTGCACTGGCGGTTGACACCCACGTTTTTCGCGTTTCGGCCCGCCTGGGGCTTACCACCAATGCTAAAACCCCGCTGGAAACCGAGAAGCAACTCCTGAAATACATTCCAACCCACCAGGTGGCCATTGCTCATCATTGGCTCATCCTCCATGGCCGCTATGTGTGCCAGGCCCGCCGCCCAAAGTGCGAGGAATGCCCGCTTACCACGGCTTGTAAGTTTTTTCAGAAGAAGTCGGAAGTCCGAAGTCTGAAGTCCGAAGTCCGAAGCAAAAACCTTAAACCTTAACCGAGCGAAGCGAGCTCATGAACGAAGTGAATAAACTTTGAACTTTTATTCCGTGAATCTGTTTCTTTGACATAACCAAATCACAAAACTCAAGACGATATGACCCATCTGAAACCCGGCGACAAAGCGCCTGATTTTAAAGGAAAAGACCAGAACGGAAACCCCATTGGGCTGGCTGATTTTAAGGGAAGCAGGCTCGTATTGTATTTTTACCCCAAGGACAACACCCCCGGCTGCACAGCCCAGGCTTGCAACCTGCGCGACAATTACAAAATGTTGCTCAAGCAGGGATATAAAGTGGTTGGCGTAAGTGCCGATAATGAAAAATCGCACGTAAAGTTTATTGAGAAGTATGAGCTGCCTTTCCCCCTGATTGCCGATACCGAAAAAGAGATACTGAAAGCTTTTGGCGTTTGGGGTCCGAAAAAATTTATGGGGCGCGAGTTCGACGGCATTCATCGCACCACCTTTATCATTGACGAAAAAGGGGTGATCAGCGAAGTAATTGAAAAGGTAGACACCAAAAACCACGCGGCCCAGTTTATTATCTGAACCATGGCTGAAGCATAATAAAAGATAAAAGGTTGCTCTTGCAGGCAGCCTTTTGTTTTTTTACATTATTTTTGCTCCTATGTATAAAAAAGCCGGTTATTTGAAGCGACGTGAGGTTTTGAAAGACGCCAACTTTCTCGACCTGACCCCCCTTCCCATGCACGGGCACGAGCTGGAGGAAGGTGGCACCGTAAGGGTGCTGATTCCGCGTTTTCAGGGTAAGCTGTCAAGTAAAATCCTGCAGCCCAGGCTCAAAAACCCATACATTAAACTTTCGCTTGATGAGCTTGGCTCGGCCGTATGGCTGGCCTGCGACGGGAAACAGAACGTGCGGACTATTTGCAATAAAATGCGCGAGCAGCTGGGCGAAAAGATCGAACCTGCCGAAGACCGTATTACCCGTTTCTTTTCGGAACTATACAACAAAGATCTGATTATTTTTCGTGAAATATTAAAAGAGCAATAACATGAGCAGAGTACTTGAAAACCTTGAACCAAAACCACTGTGGAATATCTTTGAAGATATCTGCAACATTCCTCACCCTTCGAAGAAGGAAGAAAAAATCATTGAATACGCCAAAAACTTTGGCGAAAAGCTGGGCCTGGAAACTATTGTTGACCATGTGGGCAACGTGATTATCCGCAAGCCGGCCACCCCCGGCATGGAAGACCGCCAGGGCATTATCCTTCAGGGCCACCTCGACATGGTTCCCCAGAAGAACAACGACACCCAGCACGACTTTGAGAAAGACCCCATTAAGCCCTGGATCGATGGCGAGTGGGTAAAAGCCAAAGGCACCACCCTGGGAGCAGACAACGGCATTGGTGCAGCCGCTGCCCTGGCAGTGCTGCAAGCCAACGACCTGGTGCATGGCCCCATCGAAGTGCTGCTGACCATCGATGAAGAAACCGGCATGACTGGTGCATTCGAACTCAAAGGCGGACTGCTGAAAGGCGACATCCTGATCAACCTCGACTCGGAAGACGAAGGCGAACTTTATATCGGCTGCGCTGGTGGCATCGACACTTTTGCGACTATCAAGTACAAAGAAAAATCTGTTCCCGAAGGCCATGTGGGTTACAAAGTGGAAGTGAAAGGCCTCAAAGGCGGCCACTCCGGCCTCGATATTAACCTGGGCCGTGGCAATGCCAACAAAATACTGAACCGTGTGCTGTGGCAAGCCAACCAAGAAATGGGAATGGAACTTTCGTCGATCGATGGCGGCAGCCTGCGCAACGCCATTCCGCGTGAAGCCCATGCCGTGGTTACCCTCCCGAAGGAGAATGCCGCAGCTTTCGAAAAGTTTGTTGCCGCTCTTGATACCACAGTTAAGAAAGAGCTTGGCAATGTAGACCCGGGTGTAAGTCTGAAAGCTTCCAAAGCAGATACTCCGGAGTTCATTATCAATAAAAAGGCCACCAAGAACTTGCTCAACGTGATCTATGCCTGCCCCAACGGCACCATGCGCATGATCAGCGACATGCCCGAGGTGGTTGAAACCAGCACCAACATGGCCATTATCAAGTCGGCCAATGGAAAAATCGAAATTGCCTCACTGCAGCGCAGCTCTGTTGACTCTGCCAAGGACGACCTGGCCAATATGATGCGGGCCACCTTTAAAATGGCTGGTGCCAAGGTGAAGCAGTCGGGTTCATACCCAGGCTGGAAGCCCAACGTTAACTCGCCCATCCTTAAAGCAATGAAGGATGTGTATCAGAACAAATATGGGAAGATCCCCGCGCAGAAGGTTATCCATGCCGGACTGGAGTGCGGCATCCTGGGCGGAAACTACCCCGGCCTCGACATGATCTCTTTCGGGCCAACCATCCGCAACCCCCACTCACCCGACGAAAAAGTGAATATTGCAACCGTTGGACTGTTTTGGGACTACCTGGTGGAAACCCTGAAAAACGCCCCTAAAAAATAGGGAAACCCCATAAAGAGCGAGGCTGTCCGGCTAATTGGGACAGCCTCGCTCTTTTTTTAATTCATTCTGTCATTTTTTTTGCAAAAAACCTTTTGGCAGAAAAAATTATTTATCTATCTTTGCAGTCCTGAAAATGAAGCGGGGTAGAAACCGTTTCGAAAGCAAGAGAGATTAGCCAGCAATCAGAGTAATACGCACTGAAAAATATTTTCAATAATGAAACGGACATTTCAACCCTCGGTTAGGAAAAGAAAAAACAAGCACGGTTTCAAAAGCCGCATGGCCACCAAGAATGGTCGCAGGGTACTGGCTGCCCGCAGGGCAAAAGGCCGCAAAAGGCTGACCGTGTCTGACGAAAAGACTCATAAGTAGGTTTTGGTTAAAAATTAGGTTTATCAACAAAAAGATAACTCCGTTCTGGGGTTATCTTTTTTTATGCCCTTAGGGGCTTTTTTTGTAAAAGAATCCTAATTTTAGGGCAGCCAAGAAAAAGCCAGGCTTACTGAAGGTTTTTTCGATGGAATGACCACAAACAAAGAAAACGCCCATGAAAACTGCACGCTGGTTTTTTGTTCTTTTTATTATTGTACAAGCCTGCACCCAGGCACCCAGGCAAGAACAGCCTGCGGAAACATTTTTGGCCGGAGAAAAGCACCTGGTGCTAATGAATCCCACGGTAAATAACCTTCGCACCTTCCTCTTTCTAACGCAGGAAGGCATATTCCCCCTGCCCGAAACATACAGGATAGTGGGTGTTTTTCACGAAAGTGCAAGCTACGACTTTAAACTCAGCCAGGCCTTTATCAAACAAGAAGGCCTTACCAATGTGGCTTTGCTTGGCATTTCTGCCCGGCTTACCAACGATAATCTTTATGCGGAAAATGAAGCCACTCCCCTTTTCAGGGAAATTTTAGAGCAATCTGAAGGCATCATTTTTTTTGGCGGGCCCGACCTGCCACCCGCCACCTATGGCGAATCCATGAGCCTGCTCACCCTTGTTACCGACCCACACCGGCATTACCTGGAGCTTTCGCTGATGTTTCATTTGCTTGGCGGCACGCAAAATGAAGCTTTCGTCCCCTACCTGGAAGACAAGCCCGATTATCGCATTCTCGGCATCTGCCTGGGCATGCAAACCATGAATGTGGCCACCGGAGGGACACTGACTCAGGACATCCCTTTCGAAGTTTACGGCCACACCACCGTGGAAGCCACGCTTGAAGCCGACCCACAAACGCTGCACCGCAACTACTACAGAAACTATAGCCTCGACGAGCAGGTGTCGTTTTATTCTGCCCACCAGGTTCGCATCGAGGCAGGTCATTTGGCGCTAATAAACCAAGGTATCGGAGCGCTGCCTTACGTGTGGAGTTCACACCACCAGGCAGCCAAAGAGTTAGGCAAAGGGCTGAAGGTTACCGCCTGGTCGATGGACGGCAAAATCGCCGAAGCCATTGAGCATACCTACTATCCCAATGTGCTGGGCGTGCAGTTCCACCCCGAATACCGGGACCTCTACCGGCCCGAAAGCAAAATTACTTTCAGTCCGGAGCAGCCCGATCCACAAAGCTTCATCGACCTGTTTCCGGGCGAAATGGGCGAAACTTTTCACCGCAACTTCTGGAAGCATATTGCAGGCTGGTTTTCCGTGGAAGCGAAATGAAACCCATAAAAGCGAAGAACCCAAAGCCCCCGATAGGCTAATTTTTGTAACTTTGACACCTTGTTTTTCAGGCTGGCAGTTGTTCCTTAATAACCGCCGGCCCTTACACCAGAATCATGTTTAGAATTATTGGCACATTTATCCTTATTTACCTGTTTTTCAGGGTGCTTACCGCCTATGTCTTTCCCTGGATCGTTAAATGGTACCTCAACAGGGCAAAGAAAAGGTTTTACGAACAGAATCCGCATGCGGCCGAGAGTCAGCACCGCAAGAAAAAAGGTGATATGACCATTACCTACAAGGATGACACCACCCGGCCCGACACCGAAAGCCTTGGCGAATACACTGATTTTGAAGACATTAAAGAATAAACCCAACGGAAAATACAACCCATGGAAAACAAAAAAAGCTTGTTTCCGTCATTGAAGCAACTGAGCCCCTACCTTATAGCGATCGTTTTGTTTGTGCTGCTTACCATTATTTACGTGAGCCCTTTGCTCGAAGGCAAACGCCTGCTGCAGCCCGATATTGTAAACTACCAGGGCATGGCCAGGGAAATCGTCGAGTTTCGCGAGGAGACCGGTGAAGAGGCACTCTGGACCAACTCCATGTTTGGCGGCATGCCCGCCTTCCAGATTTCGGTAGAGTGGGCCTATAACATTGCCGGGTTATTCCATAAGATCATGACCCTGTGGCTGCCACGCCCGGCCGACATGATTTTCCTTTATTTTGCCGGCTTTTTCATTTTTCTGTTGTTGCTAAGGGTAAATCCATGGGTGGCCCTGGCCGGGGCCGTTGGCTTTGCCCTATCGTCTTATCATTTTATTATTATTGAAGCTGGTCACAACTCCAAGGCGGTGGCCATTGCCTATATGGCGCCGGTTTTGGCCTCTATCATTTACACCTTCAGGAGAAACCGCCTTGCTGGCGGATTGTTGTTTGCCATTTTCATGGGATTGCAAATCTTTGCCAACCACTTCCAAATAACCTATTATCTGGCCTGGATTGTGCTGTTTTACGGCCTGTTCGAGTTTTATGAACACCTGAAGCAAGGCCGCCTTGCGCACTTTTTGAAGGGGCTGGTAGTTCTGCTGGCCGGCCTCATTATCGCTGCCGGTATTAACATTGGCAACTTCTGGGCTACCTATACCTATTCGGCCGAAACCATGCGCGGCGGGTCGGAACTGACCATTGGCGACAGGGAGCCCAGCAGCGGCCTGTCGAAGGACTACATTACCAACTGGAGCTACGGAGTGGGCGAAACCTTTTCGCTGCTTATCCCTAACGTAAAAGGCGGTGCTACCGGTGCCCTGGGCGACAACACCCGCGTTATGAGCAATGTCGACAGGGAATTGCGCAATTTCGTGGGGCAGCAAAACCACTACTGGGGCGACCAGCCCTTCACTTCCGGACCAGTATATGTAGGTGCAGTGGTGCTGTTCTTCTTTTTCCTGGGCATATTTTACGTAAAAGGTGCCCTGAAATGGGGTTTGCTGATGGCTACCATACTCTCCATTATGCTGGCATGGGGCAAGAACTTTATGCCCCTGACCGACTTCTTTATTGATTTTGTGCCTGGCTACAACAAGTTCAGGGCGGTATCCATGACCATGGTCATGGCTGAGTTTACCATTCCGGCACTTGCATTTCTGGGAATGCACCGCTTGTACAAAAACCCGGAACTGCTGAGCATCAAGGGTAAGGAATTCCTCACGGCACTTGGCCTTACGGCCGGTATTGCCTTTGTGTTTTACCTGGCGCCAAACACCTTTTTTAGCTTCACCAGCCAAATGGAATCAGACTTTTTTGCCGGGCAAATGGCAGAGAATCCGCAGGCGGCCTCGCAAATCAACCTTTTCCTGGCAAGCCTAAAGGATGCGCGGATTGACATTTTTAGGGCTGATGCCTTGCGTAGCATGCTGTTTGCCCTGGCAGCAGGTGCCATCGCCCTGATCTTTGCCTTCAGGAAGGTCAAGGCGCCGGTTTTTGCCTTACTGATAGTGGCCCTGGTAACCCTCGACATGTGGCCCGTAAACAAGCGCTACCTCAACGACAATAATTTCCAGCCGCGCCGAGTGGTCGAGAATCCCTACCAGCCCACCCAGGCCAACCTGCAAATAATGCAGGACAAAGACCTCCACTACAGGGTCTACAACAGAACCGTCAACACTTTTAATGAAACATCCACTTCGTGGTTTCACAACTCCATTGGCGGGTACCATGGCGCCAAGTTGCAGCGCTACCAGGACATTATTGATTTTCACATTGTGGAGGACAATATTTACGTGCTTAACATGCTCAATACCAGGTATATTATTGTGCCCGGACAGGACCGCCAGCCCGAAGTGAGGCGCAACCCCAACGCCCTTGGCAACGCATGGTTTGTAAGTCAGGTGCAGGTGGTCGATAATGCCGACGATGAAATACTGGCCCTTGACATGATGGACCCGGAAACAAATGCCGTGGCCGACAAGCGGTTTGCCGGATTTTTGGAGGGGAGACAGCTTCAGCCCGACAGCCTTGCCAGCATTCAACTGATCGAATATCAGCCCAACCGGCTGAAATATAACTACCAAACCGCAACCCAACAACTGGCTGTATTTTCTGAAATATATTATCCTGATGGCTGGACAGCGACTATTAATGGCGAATCTGCAGAATATTTCAGGGTGAACTACTTGCTGCGGGCCATGGTAGTGCCGGCCGGCAGCGGCGAGATTGAGTTCGTTTTCAGACCGGCGGCCTATTATACCGGAGGCAAGATTGCATGGGCTTTCAGTGCATTGCTGCTGGCATTAATTGCCCTTTTTGTTTGGAGTGAAGTAAAAAGATACAGGAAAGATCCGGCCGAGAATGTTCTCGAAAGCTAAAAAGGACAATTTGAAAAAGGTGCTGATCATAAGCTATTACTGGCCGCCCAGCTCAGGAGCAGGGGTGCAGCGCTGGCTTAAGTTCAGCAAGTTTATTAGGGAGTATGGCTGGGAGCCCGTAATCTATACCCCCGAAAATCCCGAATACCCCGGGCATGACCATTCGCTTCAAAAAGATATTCCGGAAGGTATTACCGTGCTCAAAACAAGGATTTGGGAACCTTACCTCTTATATAAGTTTTTTACCGGCCGCAAAAAGCACGAAAAGGTGCAGGCAGGGTTTATCAGCGAAAGCAAAAAACCCGGCATTGCCGAACGCCTGGCCACCTGGCTGCGCGGCAATCTTTTCATTCCTGATGCACGCCGGTTCTGGATAAAGCCCTCCGTTCGTTACCTGGTAAAATGGCTCAGGGAAAATCCCGTTGATGCAGTGGTTTCCACCGGACCGCCGCATAGCATGCACCTCATTGCCCTGGGCGTAAAAAAGAAGCTGAATATTCCATGGCTGGCCGATTTCCGCGACCCCTGGACGCAGATCGACTTTTACAATCAGCTAATGCTGACAAAATGTGCCGATCGCAAACACAAACATCTGGAAAAGCAAGTGCTGACCAATGCCGACAAGGTGGTGACCGTGAGCCCCAACTGGGCAAAAGACCTTAAAAGCCTTTACGAGAGGGATATTGAGGTGCTGACCAATGGCTTCGACCCCGAAGATTTCGTAAACCTGCCTGAATTCAATTACGATGCCTTCAGCATTACCCACCTGGGCTCGCTCAATGCCGATCGCAACCCTCATGAGTTCTGGAAAGTGCTGGGCGAACTAGTAAAAGAAGAATTATTTTTCAAAAAAAACCTGAGAATCCGTCTCATAGGCAAAACCGATATTTCGGTAATGGAAGCCCTGGAGAAACATGGTTTGTCCACTTTCGTGGAAAAGACCGACTACCTTCCCCACGACCAGGCGCTGCAACAAGCTGCCCAATCGGCTATACTGCTGCTGCCCATAAATAACACGCCCAACGTAATGGGCATCACTCCGGGTAAGCTCTACGAATACCTGGCCCTGAAACGTCCTATACTGGTAACCGGCCCGGGAAACGGCGACACGGCAAAGATTATTGAAAAAACCAACAGCGGAGAGGTTGCCGATTTTACCGACCGTGAGAAAATGAAAGACCTGTTATTGGGTTGGCGCCGAAAATTTGAAGAGGGCAGCCTGAAAACGGCTCCGGAGAGTGTGGAGGAATACTCCCGCAAAACATTAACCCGCCAGATGAGCCGGTTACTTGAACAAATTTCAGAAAAGCCTTAAAAGGGTTGACTATTCATCTCCTTCGGCCACTTCATCACTGTCTTCATCTGCAGCTTCAATGCGCACTATCTTGCCCGAAGGCACCCCAATGCTGTTGAGCACCTTACTCACCTCCGATTTATCTTCTGCAATGACCCAAAGGCGATCGCCTGGTTTCAGCACGGTATCACCTCGGGGTGTCAGAAAATGATCCTCACGCTTGATCATGACAATAAGGGCGGTTTTGGGGAAATTCAGACTTACAATGGATTTACCGGCTGCCCGGCAATCGGGCGTAATCTTTACCTCCATCAGATCTTTCTTCACCTGGTCAATGAGCTCTTTATCAAGGGGGTAATCACTTGGCTTCACGGTTTTATCCTCCACCTTAAACACCTTAGCCGACAGGGTAAGAGTGGTGCCCTGCACCAGCACGGAGGTCAGCACCACAAAGAACACCACATGGAAGATAAGTTCTGAATTTTCGAGGCCAGCAACCATGGGAAATGTGGCAAAAACAATGGGAACGGCTCCCCTGAGGCCAACCCATGAAATAAACATTTTCTGCAGAACTGGCATGCGGGTAAACGCCAGACTAATAAAAACGCTTAATGGTCGGGCCACAAAAATCAATACTGCGGCAACCATTAGCCCCAGGCCCATAACAGGAAAGATCTTGGATGGGAAAACCAGCAAACCCAGGGTCACAAACATGGTAATTTGCATCATCCAGGCAATCCCATCAAAAAACCTTAGCACCGATTTTTTATGGATAAAGCTTTTGTTGCCGAGAATGATTCCGCTTATGTATACGGCCAGAAATCCATTTCCATGGAAAAAATCGGTAATGGAAAAAGTGAAGAACATCATGGCAAGGATCAGCACCGGGTACAAACCTTCGTATTCGAGATTGATTTTGTTGGTAACAAATACCATGACCCTCCCAAGAAAGAAGCCGATAACCGCCCCCAGGAACATTTGCTGAAAGAACACCAGGAGCACCGAAAATCCGATCCCAGCCGGGTTAAGAATCAAAGAAATAAAGGTAATGGTAAGAAAGAAAGCCATGGGGTCGTTGCTGCCCGACTCGAGCTCGAGCAGGGGCCTGAGATTTCCTTTAAGCCCGGTTTTTCGCGATCTGAGGATAGAAAACACCGCGGCCGCATCAGTAGAACTAATAATGGC
Source organism: Bacteroidales bacterium (assembly GCA_041687035.1). Taxonomy (GTDB): domain Bacteria; phylum Bacteroidota; class Bacteroidia; order Bacteroidales; family UBA7960; genus UBA7960. Next base: position 26,249 of record JAWLCS010000035.1, on the reverse strand, counting down.
ACCTACCAGCAAGCCCTCGAGCAGGCTAAATCCGAGCACCAGATACAGAAACAAACCTACCGTGAATGCGCTGATGAAAACGCCCAGCACACTTAATGAGACTCCTGACCAAATAACTTTTCGAATACTTTCGAACTTGGTGTCGAGACCTCCTGAAAACAAAATTATTGTCAGGGCAGTGGTGCCAAGCCATTGGGCCAACCTGGGATTGTCGAAAGGAATTTTTCCCAGGCCATCAGAGCCAGCCAGCATACCTACCCCAAGGAAAACAATTAAAACCGGGATGCCGGTTTTCAGGGATGTTTTGCTGGCCACCACGCTGATAAAAATCAGAATGGAACCTATCAGAAGTAATTGCTCAAGCGGCCAATCCATTATTGAGACCCTTCCTATGGGAAAAATTCTTATTCTTTACTACCCGTGTTTTTACCAGCCGGCACTTCTTTCAAATAGAGATCGAGCTGGTGGTATGGAATTGTAATATTATTTTCACGGAATTTCTTGGCTATGGCATAATAAAGCTGGCTGCGAAGCACGCCGGGTTTTTGAATGTACCGGGTAGTCCAAACCCTGAGAATGTAATTAATTGAACTGTCTGCAAACTCATCGAGCAGCACATCAGGAATGGGATTATTCAACACCCCTTCGTTTTCTTTGGCCACTTCAAGAAGAAGTTTTTTTACCACTTCCGGATCTTCATCATAATGAACCGGGACTAAAAAATTAAACCGGACCCTTCGGTCATTGTAGCTCCAGTTTATTACTGCTGAGGTAATCAGGTTGGAGTTGGGTACAATAATGGCGATATTGTCATTGGTAAGAATGGTTGTGGCCCGGGCTGAGATGTTTATTACATCGCCATTCACTTTTTCGTCCGAAGTTGTATGCACCTCGATACGGTCACCAACCTTAACTGGCCTTTCAACTAAAATAACAATACCACTTACGAAATTATTGGTAATATTTTGCAAGCCAAAGCCAATACCCACCCCCAGGGCACCAGCCAGGATAGTGATAAAACTCAGGTCAATACCAGCTGTCTGAATTATCACTACCAGGCCAACCACCACAATCAAATATCGCAAAATAGTGCTAATGGCCTGTCTTACACCTATTTCAACATTATATTTTGCTAGAATACGGTTTTGCAACAGCCTTTTCAGCTTACTGGAAAGATAAAATAGCAGGGTGATGGAAATTACCAGGTACAAAATGGTGGAAAGTGTAAAGGCTGAATTACCCAACTTAAAAAGCGGATGATCGAGAAACTCCCTTACCGTTAAATAAAATTCTTTAATTGTTTCCATATTTAATTTGTTAGAAAGGGAAAAATACGGGGATAAGAAAAGTGGCCAGCAACCAGAATATAATATTGAGCGGGGTACCCACCCTTAAAAAGTCAGCAAATTTGAATCCGCCGGCACCGTATATCATGGTATTGGTCTGATAGCCCACGGGAGTCATAAAACTGGAAGAAGCAGCAAAGGTAATGGCCATAAGCATGGGTCTTGGATCCACATCCATGGCAATGGCAGAAGCTATGGCAATGGGCGCCAGCAGCACCGCACTGGCATTGTTGCTCATAGCCGAAGTAAGCAAGGAGGTAATCAGAAAAAGAACCGAAACAATGGCGCTTGGCCCCCAATTGCCCACCAGGTCGATCAAAAATCCGCTAAGTAAAACGGCAGCGCCACTGGTGTCAAGAGCAACGCCAAGGCTCATGGCACCTGCCAGCAAAAAGATCACCTTCCAGTCGATGGCAGTATAGGCTTCTTCCATGCTGATGCATTTGGTTACCACCAAGAACATACAGCCTATGAGCGCGGCTACCATAATGGGAAGAATCTCGAGTGAGGCAATTGCAATGATAGCCACAAGGGTTAACACAACCGTATAGATCTTATCCTTTTTGAATTTTGGGAAGCCTATTTCCGACACGATCAAAAAAGTGTTGCGTCCGCGAAGCTGCAGCTGCTGCAAAAAAGGCAGTTTGTCACGATCCACTTCAATCAGCAGGGTGTCGCCCGATCGCAACACGGTGGTGGCCACTTTGTCGCGCATCACCTCACCCCTGTGCCTGATGGCCAGCACAGTAGCGCCGTAGCGCTGGCGAAACCCCAGTTGTTTTACAGTCTTTCCCTCAAAATGGCTGTTTGGCGCAATAACCGCTTCAACCAAAACCAGTTTATCCTGTTCAGAACTTCCTTCAGCCAGCGGCGAATTCATCTCGCTGAATTTAATATCCGTTTTTAAAGCAATTCCCTGGCGTTCCTTCAGGGTTTTAATCTTCTCCACATCGCAACGCACCTTCAGCACATCACCCTCCTCAAGCAGCATATCACCGCTAGGCATAATATAGTGTTGACCCTTTTTGTTTACCTCCAGGATATCAATTTCCAGCAACTTAACCAAGGGCGATTCGGCAATGGTTTTGCCAACTGAAGGTGCTTTTTTCAGCAACACAATTTCAGTAAGATATTCACCCATACCAAATTTCTTCACCAGTCCGCCACTATCTCCACGGTCCGGAATAAGGCGAATGCCAATTACCATCATATACACCAGGCCAGCACCAAAAAAGATCAGCCCCATTTTTGTCATTTCAAACATGGCAAAAGGTTCCAGGCCATGATCGGCGGCAATGCCGCTCACAAGGATATTGGTTGAAGTGCCAATAAGGGTGCACAAACCACCAAACATAGAAGCGAAAGACAGGGGCATAAGCATCTTGCCCAGGCTTTTATTGGAACTGGCAGCGGCTCCGGCAAGGATAGGAATAAAGATAGCAACCACCGGGGTGTTGTTGATAAAGGCTGAAATACCTGCCACCGTAATCATCAGCACAAAAATGCCCACCCAAAAATTATACTTGAAAAGCTGGGCCATTTTCTTGCCAATACCCACTACTGCGCCCGATTTAAACAAGGCGGCGCTCAGAATAAACATGGCTGCCACAGTGATGGTGGCTGAGTTGCTGAAGCCTGAAACACCCTGCTCTGGCGTAATAATTCCCGAAACCACCAGCACCGACATGGCAATAATGGCCACCACATCAACAGGATAGCGCTCAGTGGCAAAAAGAACTACTGCTCCAAGCAGAACCACCAATACGATAGCGATTTCTAGTGTAACCATTTAAAAAAATTTGGACAAGTTAATTTTTTCAAACCTATGGCCTCTTTATCAAGCACAAAAATATAAATATAGTAAAAAGATAGTCCGGTTCAGCAATAAAAAACTGGACAGGTCTTTTTCTAAAGGCATGAACAAAAAAAGTGGCCTTTCGGCCACTAAAATTATCTTGAGGAAACTAAAACACAGTTATTGCGGTTCGAATTGGATCTGGTGCAACTGGAAGTTATCTGAAACCTTTTTCAGCAGGAAATAGGTTCGGTAGCTTTGTCCTCCCCTGGTCTGCAGGGTTCCGATCACGTAAATGGAGCCGTCGCGCGAAGTACCCTGATGGGGAATGGTAAGTGCAGTGGGCACATTACGAGAGAAAAAGTTACGGAGTATCACCTCGGCCTGCGACTTGCTGAAAGTGCCTTCGCTGCCCGGCAGGGTAAGGTCGACATTTTGGCCGAAGTGTTTGGCCACCTCGCGGGCATTGCCCTGACGTATGGCCTGTGCAATTTCGCGGGCCATGCTGTCGGTTTGCGAAAAAGCCGTAGAAGCCTGCAGTAAAAGGATAATGCCTAAAAAAACAATATGGGTAAGCGTCTTTTTCATGATCAAAAGTAAATTCGGCAATAGCTTTGCAAAAACTGAACCAAATAAGCAGAAAACAAAAATTTTACGCCAATCTTTGAGGTATCATGCAAATATAATGCAAAACACAAGGCTATGCAAAAATACAAAGCCGTATTGCACTCAAAATCTTAAATTTGAAAAAAATTGCTTCATGAAGATCACCCTGCTGGTAATTGGGAAAACCGATGAAAAATATTTGCGCGAGGGTTTAGAAAAATATCTGAAGCGCCTGGCGCATTACACCACTTTCGAAGTGCTCGAGCATAGCCTAGCCCAAAAATTCCAGGCCTTACCCCCTGCCCAGCTCATGCAAAAAGAGGCCGAGGTCATTTTGCAACAAATGTACAAAGCCGACTTTTCGGTATTGCTCGATGAAAAAGGGAAAACCTTCACTTCCGTGGAATTTGCTTACTTTATCCAGCAAAGGCTCAATCAATCAACAAAAAACCTGCTGTTTGTGGTGGGCGGCGCCTGGGGCTTCGATGAAGCAGTGAAAGAAAAAGCACACATGAAACTCTCCCTTTCGTCCATGACTTTCTCCCACCAAATGGTTCGCCTGTTCTTTGTGGAGCAACTTTACCGGGCTTTTTCCATTATTCGCAACGAGTCATACCATAATGAGTAATCTTGCAGCACCCGAATATTATGGTATTATTAGACTTAATTACCACATTATCAAATCAATAAATTTAAAAAATAAAGGAAATTAGGTATTTCTCTTAAAAAATATTTTTTAGGTTTGCAGGGTAAAAAATTCAACCGGTGTTTGTTTTCCACCCACTAATCACCTACAAACTTATCCCAATGAAGAAATATCTTATTTTCTTACTTCTTTTTCCAATGTTTTGGTGTCAAGCCAATGCACAGGTTTCTGAGGAAGGCCTGATCGGCTATTTTAACTTTTCGGGAAATGCCCGCGACCTGAGCGGCAGCGATAACCATGGCCAGATAAAAAGGGTTTGGCCCGACCAGGATGTTTTTACCGGTGAGGGCCGCGGCTCTTTTCGCTTTGGCGGGAAAAAAAATAACATTAAGATTCCGGTCGATATCAACCCCGTAGTAATGCCAGAAATGACCTTCACTGCATGGGTAAAGACCAGCTACTTTCCCCGGGGGAATCAAAATATCATGACCATCTTTTCGCAGGATGATGGCGGATTTGACCGGGCATTGAAAATCAGGTGGAATTCCACAGCCAAGGAAATGGAAATGTTTGCCTACACCGGCAAAGAGGAAACAAAACACCTGGTAATTGACCGTGCAAGCTGGACCTTCGTGGCGGTAGTTTATGATCAGAACAAACAAAATGTCACCATTTACGCCAATGAAAAAAAGCTTTCAGCGAAAGCCGAAATCATTCATGGCAACGATTATTTCCTGATTGGTGCCTGTCCACGCAGCAAACATTATTTTCGTGGCAGTATCGACGAGGTCAGGCTTTACAACCGGGCACTGACTGAACCTGAGATAAATACGCTGTTTCGTCTAAAAGCACCTTACGAGGAGCCGGCGCAAGCCGAGCGGAAATACATTTTCATTGTGTCGTCGAACTCACTACCAATTCGCGAAAAGATGGATGAAACCTCAAAGGTGATAGGGAGCCTCGCGCGTAACGACACCATTGCCAATGCTGAAGCAGTTGTAAATCCGGCCAATAACGAAAGGCTGATCAGCTTTGAGCTGGAACCCGGCAAGACTGGTTTTGTTCCGGTGCGCTATCTCAACCGCATCGATATTACCCAAACCGGATTTGAAAGTTTCAGCGACAAATACCTGAACGCCAGTTCATGGTATTTCTGGGTCATTTTGGTAGGTTTGCTTGTGCTGGCAGGTATTTACATTGCCAAATTCCAGGTAATTGATGAGTTTATGATTTATCAGGCAAACCGCAACAAATACCCGGGCACACCCTGGGCCCCAATGGGAGCCATATTTTTGGGTGCTTTCATGGGCGCACTCATAGTGTTCTGGCAAACTGATACCGAGGCCTTTTTTAACACACCCATGCTCTGGCCCAAGGGGCATGCACTCCATACCTGGTTGGTTTGGATTATCATGATTGGAGTGGTTGGAGCCCTTGCCGCAAGCGCTGTTGAAAGTTTTATTAAAGCAGGTCCGGTATGGGGTTTGTTAAGGCTTCTTCTGATCTTACTGGTTTCGGTGCTGGCTTTCTTTTCCACAATGATCATTGCCGCAATGCTCATTGTTATAACCATTGTTATCTTGGTTGGGTTGGGCTTGCTCAGTGCAGCATTTTCAAGAAGAGTATACCGCGATTCGGCAGGTAACCTGTATGAGGAAATATAAAACATTCAAAAAATAAATTCTGCATGGTTTTCCCGCTGTGCAGACACCAGCATAATATGCGTAACAACAGTTGCAGGGACAGGTCGCGACCTGTCCCTACCCTTTTTTATTCCAGTTCCTTGGCCAGGGCAATGGAGGCAATGGTTCCATCGGCTACGGCGGTAGTGATCTGGCGGTATTTCTTGCTGATCACATCGCCTACGGCATAAACGCCCGAAATGCTGGTACGCATTTCGTCGTCGGTTTTAACATAGCCCCACTCATCCTTCTCTAGACGGTCGGTAATGAGGTCGAGGTTGGGTTTCATACCCACAAAAACAAATACCCCATCGCTTACCAGGTCTTTCAGTTCGCCGGTTTTGAGATCCTGCACCTTCACCAGCATTTTGTCGCCATCGCGATAAAACCCGCGCGGTTCGTGCTCAAGCAGGATGCTGATCTTTGGGTCGGCAAGCGCTGTATCCTGTGCCATTTTGTTGGCCGTAAGATAGGGCAATTGCTGCACCATTGTAATCTTTGAGGCAAACTTTGTAATAAAAGCCGACTCTTCCACCGCGGTATTGCCACCGCCAATGATCACCACTTCCTTGTCGTGAAAATACTTGGCATCGCAGGTGGCGCAATACGAAATGCCTTTGCCGTAAAACTCCTTTTCGCCCGGAATATTCAGGTACCTGGGCGAAGCGCCGGTGGAAATAATAATTTTTTTCGCCTTAATGGTTTCATACCCATCAATAACCACTTCCTTGCGTTCGAGGTCCACCTTGTTTATTTCAACAGCCACTTTGAAGCGGGCTCCGGCAACCTTTGCCTGCTCCGACATATAATGCGCCAGCATATAGCCAGGCTGCGGCTCCACAAAACCCGGGTAATTGCTCACCTGATGGGTGGTTGAGACCTGCCCCCCTGGTAGCAGCGGATCAATCAGGAGTGTATCTACCTTGGCCTGCGCCAGGTAAATGGCTGCCGCCAGACCGCCAGGGCCCGCACCCAGAATAAGGGTCTCCGCTTCGGAAAAGGCGGGACGGATCTTTGAATGAACCACTTTTACGCGCTCCGGATCGAGCATCTGGTCCAGGTTGCGCATAATGTCACTGCGACGTATACCTCCGCGCAGCATCTCGCCCACCTGCTGGCCGTTTTTGAAAAACAATAAAGTTGGCGAAGACATTACCTCCAGCTTATTGGCTAACTCGCGGTTGCCCTGGCGATACATTTTGGTAAAATAAATGTCGTCACCATAAAGTTCGCTCAGGCTATCAAACTTGGGTGCCAAAGCCTCACAAGGCGGGCATTCGGTTGAGTAAAAATCCAACACTACATTTTCGTGCTCCTGCAAAAGTTTTTCAAAAGCATCCTGATTTATTTCGATCATAACAGAATTAATTTTTTACATTGATATATTTGAATATTTGCCTTTGTCAAATGCCCTGCCAAAGGCAAATATATGCCAAAATGGCAACACAAAACAATTAGCCAACGTAAACGATTTTCATAAAAAATGCAAAAGAAGCTTCGTTATAAAACAAATGTTTATTAACTTTATTCATCTCTCAGAAATGAATAACAAATCCCTTACCTTATGATCAAAAAAGTTTTGGTGGCCAACCGCGGCGAGATAGCAGTCAGAATTATTCGCTCCTGCCGCGAGATGGGCATACAAACGGTAGCGGTCTATTCTGATGCCGACCGCAAAGCCATGCATGTGCTTTACGCCGATGAAGCTTATCACATTGGCCCTTCTCCTTCGCTCGAATCTTACCTGAACCGCAACAAAATCATTGAGGTGGCCAAAGAAAGCGGTGCTGACGCCATACACCCGGGCTATGGCTTTTTGTCAGAGAATGCCGGTTTTGCAGAGCGCTGCCAGAAGGAAGGCATCATCTTTATCGGTCCCTCGCCCTATGCCATTTCAAAAATGGGCGATAAGATTACGGCCCGCAAAACTATGATGGAGGCCGGCGTGCCGGTGGTACCGGGCACCCCCGATAAGATCAGCAGCGAGGAAGAAGCCCTGCGTATTATCGAGCAAATCGGTTTACCGGTAATGATCAAGGCTTCGGCCGGAGGCGGTGGCAAGGGCATGCGCCTGGTAAAAAACGCCAGGGACGTGAAGAGTGCGCTGCGTGCCGCCCGCTCAGAGGCAAGATCAGCCTTTGGCGACGATTCTGTTTTTATTGAAAAATACATCGAATCGCCCCACCATATCGAGTACCAAATTCTGGCCGACCGCCACGGCAACGTGATTCACCTTTTTGAACGCGAATGCTCGGTACAGCGCCGCCATCAGAAGATCATCGAAGAGACCCCCTCGCCCATTCTTACCAAGGCCAAGCGGGTGGAAATGGGCGAACACGCCGTGGCCGCTGCAAAGGCCGTTAACTACGAAGGTGCAGGCACTATAGAATTTATTGTCGACAACGACCTGAACTATTACTTCCTCGAAATGAACACCCGCCTGCAGGTGGAACACCCCATTACCGAGCGCGTGGTGGGTGTAGACCTGGTAAAGGAACAAATAAACATTGCCAATGGCTTGCCACTAACTTACAAGCAAAACGACCTGAAGCAGAACGGACACGCCATCGAATGCCGTGTGTATGCCGAAGACCCGCAGAATAACTTCATGCCGGCGCCGGGCAAAGTAACGCATATCGATATTCCTTACGGAGTTGGAGTGCGTGTAGACGGTTATATTTATGAGGGTTTTGAAATTCCGCTGTTTTACGACCCCCTCATGGCAAAACTCATTGTGTGGGGGCGCGACCGCAACGACGCCCTGGAAAGGACACGCAGGGCCATCAAGGAGTTCAAGGTAACGGGTGTGAAAAACAACCTGAAGTTTCTGGAGCGGATCACCATGGCCGACGATTTTATAAAAGGCAACTACACCACACATTTTATCGAGGAAAACTTTGACTTTTTAATGAAAGAAGAGCCCTGCGGCGATGTGTGCGACGACATTGTGATCATTGCCGCATTTGTTGAGTACCTCAATAAAATGGAAAAGGCCAGCCCAAAGGAAATGACCGCCCTGAAAAATAACTGGAAGGATTACAACCGGGTCAGAAACGTTTTAAAACTTTAAAACCATTATGCCATACGAAGTAAAACTGAACGACCGAATTGCCATTGTTGACATGCTTAGCAGGCAGGATGAAAAACTGCTGGTAGCAGTGGATGGCAAGGAATATGAGCTGGATTTTGTGGAAATCGGCAAGGGCAGCTACTCTGTTATTTACCAGCACAGATCCTTCAACATTGAACTGATTCCGGCCAATGGAGGAATTAAGAAGTACCTGGTAAACACTTTTAAGAACACTTTTGAAGTAGAGATAATTGATGCCGAAGCCAAATACCTGGCAAGCCGCAAAAAAGGGCTGGATGATGATGGCGACAGTGTGATTGCCGCACCCATTCCGGGCAAGGTGGTTAAAGTGTTTGTTGAAAAAGACGAAAAGGTTGAAGCCGGCCAAACTGTTATCATCATCTCTGCCATGAAAATGGAAAGTGAGTTCAAGGCCAAAAAAGCCGGGAAGGTGGCTGAGATTAAGGTTACCGAAGGGCAGACCGTGGAAGCCAGGCAGCCCATGATAGTTATTGAATACGATGTTGAAGAATAAAATAACGAGATATGTCACTGAAAGAAAAGTACAAGGAACTGGAAGAAAAGAACCGCGCAGCTGAGTTGGGCGGTGGCGAAGAACGGATTGCCAAGATCCATGCTTCCGGGCGAAAAACCGCCCGCGAGCGCATCAAGGACCTCCTCGACCCGGAAACATTTGTTGAGCTTGACAAATTTGTGGTGCACAAATGCACCGACTTTGGAATGGACCAGCAGAAAATTCCGGGCGATGGAATCATTACCGGCTATGGCAAAATCGATGGCCGCCTGGTGTATGTCTTTGCGCAGGACTTTACCGTATTCGGGGGTTCGCTCAGCCGCACCAATGCCAACAAGGTCATCAAAGTAATGGAGCTTTCCATGAAAATGGGTGCGCCCATTATTGGCCTCAACGACAGCGGCGGCGCCCGCATTCAGGAAGGCGTGGAGAGCCTGGCTGGCTACGGCGACATTTTTTATCGCAATGTGCAGGCCAGTGGCGTTGTACCTCAAATCTCGGCCATTCTCGGGCCCTGCGCAGGGGGTGCAGTTTACTCACCAGCCATTACCGACTTCATTTTCATGACCAGGAAAACCAGCTATATGTTTGTGACCGGGCCTGATGTGATCAAGACCGTGACCCATGAGGAGGTGACCAAGGAAGAGCTGGGCGGGGCCATGACCCACAACGCCAAGAGCGGGGTGGCGCACTTCACCGCCGACGACGACCAGCAGGCCATGATGATGATACGCGAACTACTCAGCTTTTTACCTTCCAATAACATGGAAGACCCACCCGTGAAACCTTGCACCGACTCGGCTCACCGCCAGGATGAAAAACTCACCGACCTGGTGCCCGAAGACCCCAATAAGCCCTATGATATGAAGGAGCTGATCACCACGGTGGTCGATGATCATAATTTCTTTGAAGTGCAGCAACACTTTGCACAGAATATCATTGTAGGCTTTGCACGCCTCAACGGCAAGCCCGTAGGTGTTGTGGCCAACCAGCCGGCCATGCTGGCTGGTGTGATCGACATTGATGCATCCTTAAAGGCAGCCCGCTTTGTAAGGTTCTGCGACTCGTTCAACATTCCGCTCATTACTTTTGAAGATGTACCCGGCTTCTTGCCAGGTACCAATCAGGAGTTTGGCGGGATCATTAAGCATGGCGCAAAACTGCTCTACGCCTACGCGGAAGCCACCGTACCCAAGATTACTGTGATCACCCGCAAGGCATATGGCGGAGCTTACTGCGTAATGTCGAGCAAACACCTGGGCGGCGATGTAAACTACAGCTACCCCACCGGCGAAATTGCCGTAATGGGCCCGGATGGCGCTGTGAACATTCTGTATCGCGACAAACTCGATGAGGTGAAAAAGGCGCAGGCAGTGGCTGACTACAAGTCGGCTTTCTGCACCCCGTTTAAAGCGGCCGGGCTGGGCTATATCGACGAGGTGATTCACCCTCGCCAAACCAGGCTGAAGCTGATTCAGGCACTGGAAATGTGCGAGAACAAGCGCGAAACCGCCCCACCCAAGAAACACGGCAACATTCCGCTTTAATTTTTTCTGAAAGAGGGATTTTAATTTGTTGCAAACGTATTTTTGCTATTTTTGCACTCCCTTTGCGGGGACGATCTATGTTTCAGGGGGGATTCCAGAGCGGTCAAATGGGGCAGACTGTAAATCTGTTGGCTAAGCCTTCGGAGGTTCGAATCCTCCTCCCCCCACAAAACAAACAGGCGGAGCAACCTGGATCATGAGGCCGAAGGTCGAATAATCCTCCTCCCCCCACAACAAAAAAAGCAGGTCACTTCGGCCTGCTTTTCTTTTGGATCCACCACTTCAATAGCAGCTCCACCAGCTTCTGATCAATGGGAAAGGTAAAATCGCCGGGAGTGAGCTGGTCCATTTCCATCCATCGGAAAGCCATGGCCCCCTCCTGCTTTTCGAAATCATACTTTTTCGAACTCACCTTAATGGCAGCCGGGTCTTTTATGCTCATTAGGTAGTAAATGCTGATCAGTTGCTTTCCAGGCAGAAAGCGGGTTTCCTGAAAAAAGTCAGTGGTATAGAAATGCCCGAGCACCTCCACTTCCTGCCCAAACTCTTCCATGCATTCTCGCTTCAGGCAATCTATGGTGCCTTCGCCAAATTCGAGCCCGCCGCCCGGCAACTTGGTCATGAGCGTATCGAACCAATACTCATCAACCACCAGTAAACGACCATTGTCAATGCCAATACCGTAAACCCTTATAACAAACTGACTGTAAGTCATTAAAATTCAAAGTTTAAGGTTCAAAGTTTAAGGTTATTTTTCTCCATGCCCCATGCAATTTCTTATTTTCTCATTTTCACATCTTCACCGCCCTTGTCATTTCTCGTTTCCCGGGAGGGCCGGGTAATTTCTCAACATTGAGACCACTTGCTTTCATGGCTCTTCTTACGCTGCCCTTGGCACAATAGGTGGTTAGTATGCCCCCGGGTTTCATGGCGCTGGAAACCTTTTCGAACATTGGCTGTGTCCAAAGCTCAGGCTGGGTGTCGGGCCCAAAGGCATCGAAATATACCAGGTCGAAAAAATGACCTGCAAAAGAAGCAGCCTCCAGCCCGGTTTCTTCTTTTCGGAAAACAAATCCTGGAAAGAACTCAATGTCTTTGATCCATTCACATTCGTGAAATTTCAGGAAACGCTCCTGAAGCCTGGTCTCCGAAAGCAGGCTTGCGTAATTAAGCGCCTCATATTCTTCCCGCTTTAGCGGAAATGGTTCGAGGGCAAAATAATAAACCTGCAAGTTCTTTTTTTGCGATACCATAAAAGTCAGCAAGGCATTCAAACCGGTACCCAAACCTACCTCCAGTATGTTTATTGCGCTAATTTTCCCCGAAAGGGACTGCAAACCATGTTGAATAAACACGTGCCTGCTTTCCTGCACCGCACCAAAGGTAGAATGGTAGTGCTCGTCCATGCCCACCAGTTCGAGGGTGTGGGAGCCATCTTCCGTTTTAACAATACGTCGCTGAAAATTCCGTGGCATTTAGCAATGATTAAATTTAATCGAGAGCCAGTCGGGCAAGGTAGTTATGGGTTTCGCCCATGTAAAGCAATTCAAAGGAAAAGCCTTCCTTTATGGCAGCATCGGCCAGGTGGTCAAAATCCACAAAGAGCCAGGGGAAAGGTCTGCCCTTTCGGCCTTTGTATTCGAGTTGGTACGACACTTCTCCGTAATAATTCTCCCGCATGGGAATCAGATAGCTTCCATCCTCCTCTTCGAAGAGGTAGATCAAATCAGTAGATTCAATCAATATTTGCCCATTGGGGTTCAACATTTTTTTTGCGTGGCTTAATAATTTTTTCAGGCCATCGAGTTTTCCGGCCATGCCTGCGCCATTCATCAGAAACAACAGGGTGTCAAAACCCTTCTCCCTGAACTGAAAAAAATCCTGGCAGATGGCGTTTTCAACCCCTAACTCTTTCATCACCTCCACTCCTCCGGCCGAAAGGTCAATGGCCACTGCTTCAAGCCCCTTTTGCTGCAAGGCCAAAGCATGGGCGCCTGCTCCCGCCCCCGCATCGAGTACCCGCCCATAGCAGCTGTCAATTGCTATCTGCTCCCATTTTGGCATATTGTCATAAGACCGGAAGAAGTATGCAACCGGCAATTCATCAGGCTCTGAAATATCGAGGTGAACCTTTATGACCGCCTTGACGTCGCCATTAAGAAAATCCCTGAATGCTTTTCCGAAAATATCCAAAACGATACAGATTTAGGTTAATATTGGCAGTATTCCTTAAAATTCCTTTTCCTTCCTGAAAAACAGGCAGCTGTCGCCATAGCTCAGGAAGCGGAAGTCGTTGTTTAGAGCAAATTGGTAGGCGGTTTTCCAAACGGGGCCGGCAAAGGCTGCCACCAGCAACAGCAGGGTGCTACGCGGCTGGTGGAAGTTGGTAACCAGCACATCGACCAGCCTGAACTCGTAGCCCGGAACAATAATCAGGGCTGTTTCGCCTTGCAGGGCAGTCACACCATGTTTATCGAACCAGTCAATAATTGCTGTAAGGGCTTCCTTTGGTCCTGGTTGAGGGCCCGGCAAATAGGGCTCCCACTGCCCGATCCGGGCGGGGCCATTCCCGGGCTGATAGCCGTTGCGCAGCTTCACGCCCAGCCAGTATAGGCTTTCGAGGGTGCGCATGCTGGTGGTGCCAACGCTAACCACTTTGCCTTGGTGGTTGAGCAGCGCTTCGACCAGCGAACGTTCTACCAGGAACTGCTCGCTATGCATCTGGTGCCCGCCAATGGTTTCGGCCGATACCGGTTTAAAAGTGCCGGCGCCAACGTGCAGGGTAAGAAACCGGTGATCGATGCCTTTCCCTGCAAGGTTTTCAAAAACAGCCGGGGTAAAATGCAGTCCGGCGGTGGGTGCGGCCACAGAGCCGTCGTCCCTGGCAAAAACGGTCTGATAGGTTTTTTTGTCGCCTTCGCTGGCTTTGCGCGTAATGTATGGCGGAAGCGGGGTTTTTCCGGCCTGCTCAAGTACTTCGCCAAAACTAAGGCTGCCCGGTACCCACGAGAATGCAATTTCAAATTCTTCACCCTTTCGGGAAATCATTTCTGCAGAAAGCTTCAGTCCGCTTGCTTTATTTTCCAGCGAAAGCTGCCCGGTTTTCCATTTTTTGACGTTGCCCACCAGACACTGCCAGGTTACTGGGCTCGAATGGCCCAGGGCCTGCTGCACATCAGTTACAGGTGTAAGCGGCTCGAGGCAGAAAATTTCGATGCGGGCACCGGTTTCCTTGAAAAATTCCAGGCGGGCCTGCACTACCCTGGTATTGTTTAGCACCATAAGGCTGCCGGGCTCAAGGAAATCGGCCAGTTCACTAAAGCGCGCCTCAGAAATGCCTTCGCCATTGGACACCATCAACTTCGACTGGTCGCGCTGCTCAAGCGGGTAGGATGCAATGCGATGGGCCGGAAGCGCATAGGTGTAATCATCTATCTTCAGACCGGAAATATGATGAGGGATTTTCTGTTCGGTTTTTTCCACGTGCAAAATTATCCTTTTATTGGCAATCACAGAATTACCTCTCTATTTTTAAGTAAAACACCAAGGATTTTTTTGTTAACGGCATCTATATTTGGCAAACAATAATAAATTTGCCAAAGGCTACGAATTTTAATACCAACTTCAAAACATGTTCGCTTCAAGATACGCCATTACCAAAGGAGGTGAGTTCCCAAAATCAGAAATCGATGCCCGATTCTGGAGCAAAGAAGATCCGGTAGGTTTTATTGCCTGGGGAAATGGTCATTGGGTATTAACCAATGCCATGGATTTTTCAAGTTCAGAACAATCCTGGCAAACCGATCCTGATTATCCGCAGGAGGAAGTAAAAAATGCAATTAAAGATGGAAAAAGCATTACCTGGCTGAGTTTCCAAAATGGTCTTTGGATCCTGCTAAACAGTCCCGAAAAAGTTTATGGCAAGCAGGAAGTGATTGTAAGCCGCAAATTTCCGGAGGGTGAGATAAACAAACTTGCCCGAAAAGGATATTTTGTCACCAGCATTTCATATGGAGGGCAATCGTGGGTGGTGGTTTGCTCGCAGGACACGGGCATCAGCGAGCAGTGGGTCAACACCTACCGGGAGTTTCCCGAAAAGGGCATACAAGAAGCCTGGGACAAAGGTTTTAATGTTTGGCAGTTAGCTCATGGCAAGGGACTTTGGGACCGCGATGTGTATGTGGTTGTTGGCATAAAAGGCATTGATTTTCAGCGGCAACATTGGTACACTTCCGACGATTTCCCCGCAAAGGGCTTTGCAGAAAAACTCTCAGAAGGCTTCAAACTTAGTTTTGTAAGCTATGTGGGCAACCGCTGGTTTATGATGATGTCTATTCCACCTGAAGGCTACCAGCTGCAATCCGATACGCATGCCAGGGCACAAGGAGCCATGGAAGAACTTGAAAAGTTACAGGCTCAGGTAGTGGCAGGTGGGGCGGCAATGGCTGAAGAGGAAACAGAAGAGGTTATTCCCGATTACGCGGGAATTCCGCAAGAGGCCATAAATTATGATGATACTGCTTACAAGTTTTATAAGGAAGAAAAATATGACAAGGCCCTGAAATATTGCCAGAAAGCCATTGATGCTGCACCGCACTTCGCTCTGGCGCACAACCGCATGGGCATTCTGCATTCCTATTATGAAGATTTTGAAAAAGCCAGGCATAGTTACAAAAAGGCCCTGGATCTGATGCCTGCAGATGTGGCTTACCTGGAAAACTACTTCATGTCGCTCGAGGATAAAAATAATGAAGAGGTTTATAACCTTTGTAAAAATATTAAAAGGAAACTTTTCAAGGATTACGAAGCTTCTCACGGCGAATTCTGGAGCAGTCTGGGCACCTTGTGCTACGATTTTGGCGATAAGAAGAATGCCCGATTCTTTTATGAACTTGGGCTAAAGCAGCATCCCACAGACATTTATATTAAAGAGATGCTCGAAGATCTTTCGAAAGAGTCGGTTGCTCAGGTTGCAGATCAGCCTGAAAAAAACAAACCTTCCAAGGCAGCCTCTAACAGTGAAGAAGAAGCTTGTGATGAGAAAGCCCTGGAAAAGACCCTTGAAGAGCTTAATGAACTGATTGGGCTGACCCGCATTAAGCAGGAAGTTAATAAAATGCTCAAGGAACACAAGATACAGGACCGGCGCAGAGCCATGGGGCTGGAGCCCGCCCATAAATCGTGGCACTCGGTTTTTGAAGGCCCTCCCGGCACGGGAAAAACCACTGTGGCCAGGCTGATGGCTGCCCTTTTCAAGTCGATGGGGGTGCTAAAGAAAGGACACCTTGTGGAGGTGGATCGCAGCCAGCTTGTTTCAAATTATATTGGCGAAACTGCCATAAAAACCAATAAGGTGATTGACTCGGCCCTGGATGGCGTTTTGTTTATTGATGAGGCCTATGCCCTCACACCTAAATCGGAAAACGACCATGGCAAAGAGGCCATAGACATCCTGATTCAGCGCATGGATGCCGACCGCAATCGCCTGGTGGTATTTATGGCCGGATATTCTGAGGAGATGAAAGAACTGGTGGCCTCAAACAGCGGCTTCCAATCGAGGGTTAAGAACTTTTTCCACTTCGAGGATTTTCAGCCCGTTGAGCTTACGGCCATTTTTACGAGTATGGCAAAAAAGCAGCAGTACCAGATAACAGAAGAAGCCGAAGCCAAACTCGACCGATACTTCCAATTTATTTTTCGCTCTAAGGACCAGAACTTTGGCAATGCACGCCTGGTGCGCAATCTTTTTGAGCAGGTCACCTCCCAACAAGCCCTCAGGCTTGCCGATATGCCTGATGTGAGCGACGAGGAACTGGTTCTGATTAACGAAGAAGATATCACTGAAGTGGTAAAAAAGAATTTTGACGACAACAAGGAAGTGCCGCTCGACACCATTCTGAATGAACTAAACGAGCTGGTTGGACTTGACTCGGTTAAAGAGGACGTTTCGCGTTTGGCCAAACATATGATGGTGGCAAAAAAACGAATGGAGCGTAACCTGGCGGTTGAACCCATCATGTTGCATTCAGTGTTTACTGGCCCTCCGGGAACGGGAAAAACCACCGTAGCCCGGCTTATGGGGAGAATTTTCAGATCGTTGGGCCTGCTTGCCAAAGGCCATGTAGTGGAAGTTGATCGCTCAGGTCTGGTGGGCCGATACATTGGCGAAACTGCCCAGAAAACCAACAAAGTGATCGACTCGGCGCTCGATGGCATATTGTTTATCGATGAAGCCTACTCGCTGGCTGGTGGTTCGGAAAACGACTTTGGGCCTGAGGCCATACAGACCCTGCTAAAGCGAATGGAAGACAACCGGGATCGCCTGGCGGTAATCCTTGCAGGCTATCCGCATGAAATGGAAAGCTTCTTCGAGTCTAACTCGGGGCTAAAATCGCGCTTTTCCCGCTCTTTCAACTTTAAGGATTACAACCCATTAGAGTTGAAAGAAATTCTGTGCCGCATTGCAAAATCGAAAAACTACCTGCTGACGCCGGAAGCCGAAGAGGCCTTTCTGGGAATAATGCAACAGGAGTATCAGGAACGCGACCGCCATTTTGGCAACGGACGCCTGGTAAGGAACCTTTTTGAAAAAGCCATTCAAAACCAGTCGGACCGTATTGTGGAAATGGATGATATTTCCGACGAAGATTTTATTAGCATAACAGCAGGCGACATTTTAAAAGCAGCCCCTGAGCCAAAACAAACGCCGGGAGATGAGCCCCGGCGCGAGATAGGTTTCAGAAAGAAATAAAAAACTGAATAGTTTGCAGGCAAGAATTATCCCAGCCTTGCAATTACTTCCCTGTTGCTGGGATTCATCAGTTCCTTGCCCTCGGGAGTAAAGAGGAAATCGAGGGCTTCTTTGTGGTATTTCACCACGGCGGGCCTTACGATTTTCATGGTGCTGTTCATCAGTTTGTTTTGATCGCTGAAGGGCTCATCAAGGAATGCTACTGCAGCGGGCAGCCAGCGCGCCGGAAAAATGCCGCCAAACTCTCCGCCGGGCATGAAGCGGTCGATCTCCGAGCGCATCTTAATCAGTGCAGCTGTCTGGGCCGACTCCGATTTCGGGTCAAGTTTGCTCTTCTGCAAAAACTCCCTCAGTTTGGCCTTGTTTACAACCACCAGCGCCACGGTGTATTGGTTCTGGTTGTTGTAGAGCATTACCTGGTCGAAGAAGGGAATCTGCTCTACCATAGCCTCTTCAATGCCTTCGGGGCTGTACTTTTCGCCATCGCTGCCAATGAGCAGGCTCTTGCTGCGGCCCAGCACATACAGGTAACCATCCTGATCGAGATAGCCCAGGTCGCCTGTATACAGCCAGCCGTTGCGAATGGTTTCGCTGGTGGCCTTTTCATTGGCCCAGTAGCCGGCCATGACGTTTTCGCCGCGAATAACGATCTCGCCCTGCTCTCCAATGGGAAGCTCGTGGCCGTCCTCGTCGCAAATCTTCAGATCGAGCCAGGGCACAACCTTACCCGAAGAGCCCAGCTTATGAAAATCGGGCGTATTGGAAGAAATGACTGGAGCAGCCTCGGTAAGTCCGTAGCCCTGATACATTGGAATGCCAATGGCATAATAAAAACGCTGCAGGTCGATGTCGAGCAGGGCCCCACCGCCCACGAAAAAACGCAGACGGCCACCAAAATTAGCTTTTATCTTATTGAAAAGAATGGTGTTAAATAGCTGATAAATGGGTTTGAGCAAAATCCGGAAGCCCTTGCCTTTGTTATGCCCTTCCTGGTTATATGCATAAGCCACTTTTAGGCCGGCATTAAACAAGGCCCATGCAACGGCGCCCTTGTCCTTTACCCCTTTTTCTATGTTTTTCCTGAAATTTTTTGCCAGTGAAGGAACACTCAGAAGAAAATAGGGCCTCACCTCCTTAATGTTGATAGGCACATTTCGCAGGGTTTCGTTGAGGGTTTTGCCAACCTTAACCGAGGCAATACTTGCCCCGTTTCTGATGAGGGCATAAATGCCCACGGTATGTGCAAAACTATGGTCCCACGGCAGTATGTGCAAAGAAGTATAATACGAAGGCACATCAAAAATGGCTGTTCCCTGCTCCACATTACGCAGATAGTTGAGGTGGGTAAGAACGATACCCTTCGGATCGGCGGTGGTTCCTGAAGTATAGCAAATGTTGGCGTAGTCGTTTGGGCCCACACTGTTCTTAATTTTCTCCAGTTTCTCCCTGTTTTCTTTAAGAAATTCTTCTCCTTTGAGCAGCAGGTCATCGATCACCACCACTTTATCTTTCAAAACCGGGTCGGTAATTTCTTCCTCAGGTTTGTCGAGCAATAAAATAAACTCGACAGTATTGAGCTGCTCAATAATATTGAATACCTTACTTTTGTGATTGCCCGAAACAATTATCCCCTTACAGCCCGAATGGGTAATACGGAAGATCAGGTCGCCGGGTTCTTCGAGCCTTACCGACAGAGGTACGCTGGCTGCATTGCAGAACAGCAATGCCAGCTCGCCCACCACCCAGTCGTTGCGACCTTCTGAGATCAGGGCCACCCGGTCGCCCTTTTCGAGCCCCAGGGTTAAGAAACCTGCTGCCAGACGTATCACCCTTTCGTGGGCTTCCTTATAGGTGGTTCCACGATATTCAGTGGTTTTCTTCTCCCAAAGCAAAACATTGTCGGGAAACTTCTTTACGCTCGCTTCAAACAGTTGGGGTAAACTACTGTGCTCCATTGCTTTGATTTTGGTTTTTAAAATCGGCCCTCCTTAGCCTCAGTTTAGAAATGCTAATATCGTAACAAATAAGTTAATTTTGCATTGGTTTTCGAATTTATTTTCTTGCAATTTTCTCAGCATTAGAAAACACCGATATTTCCCTCAACCTCATCCATTTAAATCATGTTTTCGCCCAAGTTTTTCACCACTATAAAACAATACGACCGAAAAACATTTTTTTCTGATCTCACAGCAGGCGTCATCGTAGGTATTGTGGCCCTTCCATTGGCCATAGCCTTTGGCATTGCTTCGGGCGTTTCCCCCGAAAGGGGTTTGGTTACAGCCATAATTGCCGGCTTCCTGATTTCATTTCTGGGAGGCAGCCGCGTACAGATTGGCGGGCCCACGGGTGCATTTATTGTGATCGTATACGGGATTGTGGAACAATTCGGGGTGCAGGGACTAATCATTGCCACCATCATGGCTGGCATTATGCTTATGGCCATGGGCTTTCTGAAGTTGGGGAGTGTGATCCAGTTTATGCCCTACCCTATTGTGGTGGGATTTACCAGCGGTATTGCGGTAATTATTTTCTCCAGCCAGGTAAAGGATTTTCTTGGCCTTGGTGGCGGCGATGTACCTGCCAGTTTTGTGGAAAAATGGGGCTTTTATTTTGAGAACCTAAGCACAATCAACCTCACAGCGCTTGCCATCGGCGGGGCTACCGTGCTTATCAGCCTGCTGTGGCAAAAGATCAACAAGGTGATTCCGGGCTCGCTCATCGCCATACTGATAACTACTGTTGCCGTTTATTATTTCCAGCTTCCGGTTGGAACCATTGGCAGCAAGTTTGGTGAGATCCGTGCCGGTATTCCGGCCCCAAGTATTCCTGGCATCGACTTTGCCACTTTCCGCATGCTGCTAATGCCGGCCTTTACCATAGCCATGCTTGGGGCCATAGAATCGCTGCTGTCGGCCATGGTGGCCGATGGGGCAACAGGGTACCGCCACCGCCCCAATACCGAACTCATTGCCCAGGGCGTGGCCAATATTATCACTCCCCTCTTTGGCGGAATACCCGCCACCGGCGCCATTGCCCGCACCATGGTTAATATCCGCAACGGCGGGAAAACACCCATGGCAGGTATCATTCATGCCCTGGTATTGTTGCTAATTATGCTCTTCCTGGGCAAGCTGGCAAGGCTCATTCCGCTGGCTACCCTTTCGGGGATATTGGTAATAGTGGCCTACAACATGAGCGAGTGGCGCTCATTTAAAGGAATTTTCCGGAATTCAAAAAGTGATATTTCCGTGCTGCTCACCACCTTCCTGCTAACGGTTTTTATTGATCTGACCGTAGCCATTCAGTTCGGCTTGCTAATGGCGGTGTTCCTCTTTGTAAGAAGGGTATCAGAAACCACCGACATAGAAGTCCTTAGCAGCCAGGTGGAGGATGAACGATCGCACCTCTCTGATGATGAGGAAACACTGGAGATTCCCGTCGGGGTGGAAGTGTTCCAGATCAAGGGACCCTTCTTTTTTGGCATTGCCAACAAATTTGAGGAAGCAGAAAAGCAGTCGGGCAAAAAACCAAAAATCCGAATTATCAGGATGCGACGGGTACCATTTATTGACTCTACCGGGCTAAAGAACCTGCGCAACTTTATCAGCCGCAGCCGTCACCAAGGCATAATAATAATTTTGTCGGGGGTGCAAACCAAACCCATGGAAGCGCTTCAGAAAGAAGGCATAATTGAAATGCTCCGATCAGAAAATATATGCCCGAACATTGAAGTGGCACTGCAAAGGTCGCAGCAACTATTGGAAGAAGCGCAGAGTCCTAAATTAAAACCGTTACATTTCTGAGCAAATCGGCCGTAAGGCAGGAATGTACCGGAACTACACCCACAAGGTCGCCCGGTTTGAAATGCTCCACCATTTCTGCCGGAAGGCTGATGATTCCATGCTCCTGTGAGATACGGCGCACATAAAAGGGGTTTTCGGGGAAGGTCCATTTAGAATTTTCACCAAGGAGCACCAGCATTCCAAAATGGGGTTTGCCTTCTGGGCAAAAGCCTTGTTCTTTCGATAGGTGCACTGCGCCGCCGTATATTACCATCTCACTTCGCTCAGGGTGAATGGCCACTACCGGTGCCGCCATCACTGCAGCAAGGTCTTCGCGCTGACAAACGCCCAGTTGCCATTGCATCAGGTCGTAATACACAAAGTTTCCCGGCCGCAACTCTCCCGCCCCGTAAAACTCAGACGCCAAGGAGCAGGACGGGGTATCGCCCCAAGAAATAAGCAAACGCGGAAACTTTTGTGAAAGCGCCTTTTTCAGGCCATTCATAACATCCATTGCATCCTTCTGAATGGCTAGAATCTCTTGGGGACTTTTGGCGTGATAGGTATGCCCGGCGTGGGCTACCAGTCCGGCGATGGTGATCAGTGGATTTTCGGCTGATTGCTCAAGGGCTGTTTCAATGGCTTCAAGATCACCGGGATCAAATCCGGTGCGGTGGGTGCCCACATCGATCTTCAGATACACTTCGGCGGGTGCACGCAGTTTCTCCGCCAGGAGAAGCATCACCCCGGGCGCTGAGACCACCAGGCCGAGCCGGTTGCGGCTAGCCAGGCGGTTGATCTCGTCCATCTCGCGCAGGTTCACCGGAAAGGCGATCATAATGTCTTTCCAGCCATCGGCGGCAAATTGTATGGCCATGGAAACAGAGGAAACTGCGATACGATCCACTCCGGCTTCTCTGAACCAGCGACCCACTTCGTGCGACTGATGCGTTTTGAAGTGCGGGCGCAAAACTGCTCCGGCAGCATGGGCCTTTGCAGCCATACGCTCAATGTTGGCGGTGGCAATGGCCCGGTCAACAATCAGGGTGGGGAGAGAAATTGTTGTCATGGTTGTCAAGTTTTCAACCTCTCTCCTACCAGCTTCACAATTTCATCTTCTTTTTGGCGGGCGGCCAATTGTAATTCTTCTGCTTTTTTCAGGATATCTTCCACGAAGGCCTTGTCTTCCAGGTCCATGGTGTTCACCTTCACGTTGAGATAAGCGCCGATCACGGCCGTGCGGGCACAGAGTGCACCGACGCCGGCGTCAGTCACCGAAGTGGGATTGCCCTTTTCAACCATGGCTTCAATTACGTCCATGGCTTTCAATGCTGTTTCCATGACCCTGAAAGGCACTTCAATGGCGTATTTTGTGGCAGCCTGAACGGCCTCTTTTCTTGCCTTTTTCTCTTCTTCGGTGCCTTTGGGCAGGCCGAAGGCCTCCATAATGCGGTTAAAAGAACGGGTGTCCTCATCCACCAGGAAGATCAACTCATCCTTGATGGCCTGACCCTTTTCGGCCCACTTGCTGAACTCTTCCCAGCGCTCGTCCCAGCCGCGCTTGTGCGACGACAGGTTGGCCACCATGGTGCCCAAGGAAACGCCCAGCGCACCAACATAGGCCGAAACCGATCCGCCACCCGGAGCCACCGACTCACTGGCAGTTTCATCGGCGAAAGCCTGCAGGTCCAAATCCACCAGCTTTTTGCCGGCTGCATCCTCGATCAGGTACTCAATGATCTTTTCCTTGGGGTTGAATGGCTTCAGCTCATCCAGACCCAGGGATTTTACTGCGATCTTAATAATCTCGGCCTCGGAAACGCCCAAGCTGCGCTCCTGTTTGGCCAGGAAATACTTACCGGCATCGATCAGGGCCTTTTTCGGAACAAGGCCTACCAACTCTGAACCGGTAACACGAATGCCACGCTCTGCGGCTTTGCTGCAGACCTCATCGAAGGCCACATGCACCGGGGTAATGCTGATGTTGGTCAGGTTCATGGAGATCTGGGCCACGCCATACTCCTCGATAAACCAGCCAATGGCCTTAACGGCCTTCAGGGTGCCGGGAATGCTCACCGGGTCGCCTTTTTCGTCCTTTACAATTTTGCCTGTAATGGGATTGCCTTCCCTTTTCACGCGGCCCTTCTCGCGCACATCGAAGGCAATGGCATTGGCACGGCGGGTGGATGTGGTGTTCAGGTTGATGTTGTATGCCACCAGGAAGTCGCGGGCACCTACTGCCGTTGCGCCGGCACGGGCGTTGAATTCAGCCGGGCCGAAGTCGGGCTTCCACTCAGGATTGGACAGCTTTTTGGGCAGGCCTTCGTACTCGCCACTGCGGCAGTTGGCCAGGTTGCGGCGCTTGGGTTCAAGGGCTGCATTTTCATAACAGTATACCGGAATATTCAATTCTTTTCCAATGCGTTCGGCCAGCTTGCGGGCATATTCAACCACCTCTTCCATGCTGATGTTGGCCACCGGCACCAGGGGACAGACATCGGTGGCGCCCATTCGCGGGTGCTCGCCCTTGTGCTTGCTCATATCGATCAGCTCTGCGGCTTTCTTTACGGCACGAAAAGCAGCTTCGATCACCTCATCGGGCGTGCCTACAAAAGTTACCACGGTACGGTTGGTGGCTTTTCCCGGGTCAACATCAAGCAACTTAACGCCTTCAACAGCTTCAATTTCCTGGGTGATGCGGCCAATAACCGCCATGTCTCTTCCTTCACTGAAGTTCGGAACGCATTCGATAAGTTTCTTCATAACTACACGGTTTTTATTTTTTATGGTTTATGGCAAATGGTTTTGCGAAATTAATCATTGCAGACAAATCAAAGAAGGTTGAATGGTTTAAAGTTTGAAGTTTGAGGTTTGAGGTTTGAGGTTGTTCAAAAATCAAAAATCCCTGCCAGCCGGCAGGCTGGGTTAATCGTTATTCTTAAATCAAATCTTAAGTTTCTT
>JAWLCS010000035.1:0-1428 GCA_041687035.1 Bacteroidales bacterium | reverse complement strand
GTTTGAGGTTTGAGGTTTGAGGTTGTTCAAAAATCAAAAATCCCTGCCAGCCGGCAGGCTGGGTTAATCGTTATTCTTAAATCAAATCTTAAGTTTCTTTACATGCTCTGAGTCTGGTAAAAAAAAAGCCCTCCTAAGAGGGCTGAAAGATATAGTGAGGATATAAGAGCAATTACATCCTTTTTTCCTTGATACGTGCTTTCTTACCGCGAAGTGCGCGCAGATAAAAGATGCGGGCCCTGCGAACTACACCACGGCGGTTGAGTTCAATTTTTTCAATAGAGGGCGAGTTGATGGGGAAGATTCTCTCCACACCAGTGTTGCCTGAAATTTTCCTAACGGTGAAGGTTTCTGAAGCACCGGCACCTCTGCGCTGAATTACCACACCTTGATAAGGCTGAATACGCTCTTTGTTACCTTCCTTGATTTTATAATGAACGGTAACGTTGTCACCGGCTTTGAATGCAGGGTGTTCTTTCTGCTCAATCAGGGTGTCCTGCACAAAGTTGATCAATTCCATCTTGTTCATCGGTACGGTATATTTAAGATTTTTTCTTGTGTTCGTAAAAGGAGTGCAAATTTAGAGAAATATTTTCAATTAAAAAAATGGTCTGTAGAATTATTTTGAAATCCACTCGTAAATTCTGAAAAACTGATTTTTACCTCCCCCCTGCCCCCTCCAAAGGGGGAGTTCGTGCAGAAATTTTCTTGAAATTTTAAATCAAAAATCGTTAACCAATCCGCTGGCTAGCGGAGAACTCAGCGAAGCTAATCATCAATCCCAAATCATCAATCATCATTCAAAAGATCCGGTCTTCTCTCCCTGGTGCGATTGATGGCCTGTTCGTGCCGCCATTCATGGATTTTTCGATCGTGGCCCGAGAGCAACACATCGGGCACTTTCCAGCCCTTGTATTCAGCCGGCCGGGTATATACCGGTGGCGAAAGCAGCCCGTCCTGGAAACTGTCGGACAAAGCCGATGTTTCATCGCCCAGCACGCCGGGTAGGAGCCGTATCACGGTGTCGGTTAAAACAGCCGCAGCCAGCTCGCCGCCCGAGAGCACATAGTCGCCCACCGAAATCTCGCGGGTAATGAAATGCTCGCGTATCCGCTCATCCACACCCTTGTAATGCCCGCAAAGCAGAATCAGGTTGCCTTTGGTTGACAGGTGATTGGCAATGGGCTGTGTTAGCTTTTCCCCATCGGGGCTGAGAAAGATCACCTCATCGTAGTGGCGCTCACTTTTCAGCTTCGATATGCAGCGGTCGATGGGTTCAATCATCATCACCATACCCGCCCCGCCACCAAAGGGATAATCATCCACATTTTTATGCTTGGAAACAGAATAATCGCGGATATCATGCAGGTGGATCTCGGCCAGGCCTTTCTCAACCGCCCTCTTTATTATGGAGTGCGAAAAAGGCCC
>JAWLCS010000034.1:0-40353 GCA_041687035.1 Bacteroidales bacterium | reverse complement strand
TTGACGCCAATCTGCGTGTGTTCCCCAACCCATTCCGCGACAGGCTGAACTTCCGCTTTGCGCCCAGCAAAGACACCCAGGTGCGCCTGGAGCTGTTCGATATGACCGGCGCGCTGGTGGAAGTGGTGTTCGAAGGTTCGGTTCAGGCCAACCAGCTCGTTGAACTGCAGTATGTTCCTCAACTCAGGAACACTTCGTTCCTGTTCTATCGATTGACCATGGGCACCGAGGTACAGAACGGGAAAGTTATGTACCAGAGATAATACCATCCCCTTGGTTTATACTGGAAGCGGCCCCGATTGATTTCGGGGCCGCTTTTTTTATGTCTCGGGTTTCTGCCGGATGGACATTTTTCTGTTTACCGGATTAAATCTTGTCAAAACACGTAATAATTTAAATTACAGCATTTTACATTATTTTTTAAGATTTGGTGTTCCAAACGGAAAACAGGAAGAAGTTAATTTATACAATGCAAGAAGCTTAACTTCATAAAGGAATTTCGGTATTATATAACACGTATTTTACATGTAATTAAAACGTAATTAAAACGTATTATTACGTTTGATCTACGTTTAAACTACGTATTAACTACGTTTATACTTAGAAATAGAATAGACATGGAAACGACTTTTATAAGAAAATTTTCTCGGTTTTTGAGAAAACCTTTAGTTCTGAAAAGCAACAATAAGCATTGCAGCTTTCTGAATTATTAATTTTTGAAAACTGGGTACCCCATCCGTATAATATGTAACAGAGGTAAACCCAATCACTTGTTTTATACTGGAAGCGGCCCCGAAAGCAATCGGGGCCGCTTTTTTTGAAAATATTCAAACAGGATTAAATTCCTCTTTCCAATAAAATACTATAAATTTATGCCTTGGCTTGCAAGGAAGATTATTATTTGGAAAGCCATTAAATACTCACGACTTTAATAGGATTATGATTATGAGAAAATTCATCAGGATATTGCTGCTTTTAATAGTCTCTACGGCCTTTTTCTCTTGCAACGACAAGGACGAAAAGGAGCCGGTGGTGGAGTATTTTATCAGGGCTACTGTAAATGGGGAAGCCGTATATTTTAGCGACCAGAATACCCTGTGGAGCAATGCCTTGCATTACGAAGAGCAACACGAATTCAACATTTACGGAAGTATCGGAGAGATTATCGGTATCACGATTCAGATGCTCGATAACCAGCCCATTGCACCGGGAATATATTCTGGCCTTGCGGAAACAGATACTCATTTTGAGGGGGTGCGAATAATTTACACTGATGATTTGAACAACTACATAACCGACGCAAATGAGCCTAATGGAATGGTTGAGATCACCGAATTAACCCAAACAGAGATCAGGGGCACCTTTTCGGGAGTGCTGGTTAACCTGAACAAAACCCAGCACCTTACCATTACCAACGGGCAGTTTTTTGTCAGAAGAGAAAACTGACATTAAGTAACTTTGACAGCAATAGTTTGTTTTCGCCCCTAATGCAGCCTGCCTTAAATTTGCAGCACCCAACTGAACAAAAAGATTTAATATGAAAACCCTTTCCCAGTGGTGTTTTTTGTTTATGCTGGTTTTTTGCGTAACGATTGCCTCAGCAAATGACAGCCCGGCAACCCTGCAAAGGCATTTTGAGCAGGCCACCGACTCAAAAGAGAAGGTTGACCTGCTAATGCAGCTGGGAGATCATTATATGCAGAGCAATACCGATTCAGCCATTGTTTTCTTTCAGCAAGCGATAGAACTGTCAGAACACTACGAAGGAGGAAGTTTTTCAGCCGCCGAGAAGGAGGAATTTTACCAACAAAAAGCCCTTTCTATCAGGAAATTGCTGCTGGTTTACAGCAGTACCAACGAAAACGAGCGGTTGAAAAAGCTTTCGCAGGATTTGCTCTCCATGGCGCAGAAAAAAAATGATACTATTTCAATAATTACTTCTTTTTCGTACTTCGGCGCACTGAATATTTATGAAGGAGAATACCCTAAAGCCGCAGACAATTACCTGAGGGCTTACGACCTGGCCCTGGCCTGGAATGACACCCTTGAGCTGGCAAGAATTACGCAGAATATCGGGATAGTAAATTTTTACATGGGCAATCTTGAACTGGCAGCCAAATTCACGCTCGAAGCCCTTGACTATTATTCTCACCTTGATCATTTGCTTGGAGAGGCCAGTTGCCTTTTGATGCTGGGCAACCTGCAATACGATCTTGACGATCTTAAAAAGGCTTTGAATTACTACAACGAAGCTTACCTGGGGTTTAAAAAGTTAGGCCATACCAACGGAAGATACAATGCCATATTGAATATTGGAGCAATTTTTATTGAAGAGGGCCGCTACCGGGAAGCCATTGAGCGCTTTGAGGAAGCCATACAGCTTGCGCAACAAGTAAACGACCAGCAGGGAGTGGTTCGCTGTTTGCATAATATTGGCTTAAGCTATTCGCGCCTTAACCAGCCAAGTCAGGCCCTTGAGCACTACCAGCAAGCGCTCCGGATAGCCCAATCCCAAAACTTGAAGCATCTCGAAGCCAATACCCTTAGCAATATGGCGGGAGTAAACAACGACCTGGGGCACTTTACCACGGCCCTGAGTCAGGCCAGACGCAGCCTCGAACTGTCTAAGGAGATTCAGTCGCTCGACGATCAGCTGCACGCTTACCGCAACATTTCGCGCGCCCACGAAGGGCTTGGCAACTTCAGGCAGGCGCTGGAATACCACAAGCTCTTTAAGCTTTACAGCGATTCGCTCAACAGGATTGAAAATCTCAGGGAGATCAGCCGTGTAGAAGCTGAATTTCAGACCGAACGCATGAGGCAAGAGATGGAGATGAAAAGCGCTCAGCTCGAAAAACAGGAACTGGAGATTGCCAGTCAGTCACTAAGCCTGGGGCGACAACGAATGATCAGGAACATCCTGATTGTCGGTTTTATTTTTCTGGCAAGCATGCTGGCCTATATTTATTCCAGCCTGCTGAGGCGCAAAAGAACCAATACGCTGATCATGCAGCAAAATCAGGAGATCAGCACCCAGCACCAGGAAATTACGCTGCAGAAAGCCATCATTGAAGACAAAAACGAGGCTATGGTATCGAGTATACGGTATGCCCAAAATATACAAAAAGCGCTGCTTCCCGACGAGCAAACCCTTCAGGACCTGCTCGGGGAAATGTTCGTCATTTACGAACCCAAAGAGATCGTAAGCGGCGATTTTTACTGGATTGGAAAGCAAAACGGAATTACCCTGCTTGCCCTGGCCGACTCAACGGGCCATGGGGTGCCCGGCGCCTTTATGAGCGTGATGGGCATGTCGTTCCTCAACGAGTTTGTGGCCCGCCGCAAATATGCTTCGCCAGCCCAGCTGCTCGACGAGATGCGCCTATACATCATCAGCTCACTGCACCAGCAGGGCGATTATTCCGGTGCACCCGAAGGCATTGAAATGGCACTGGTGGCCATCGATCATCAAAACCATTCGCTTACATACAGCGGCGCCCGCACGCCCCTGTTTGTTGCCTCGAAAAATAAGATAACCATTAACGGAGAAGCATTGCCTACATCCGAAGGGCCTGTTTACAAAATCAAGGCCGACCAGATGCCCCTCTCCTTTCACAGGAAAATGAGGGCTTTTGCAAACCAAACCCTTAAGCTGCAAGCCAACGATATGATTTATATGATGACCGATGGCCTGGCCGACCAGTTTGGGACCCAAACAAGGGAGCGCTTCACCAACCAGCGGGCCCTGAAGCTGCTCAAAGAAGTGTATCCGCTGCCACTTGAGGCCCAAAAGGAAAAGATCCTGGAAACCTTTCACGCCTGGAAACAGGATTGCGAACAAGTGGATGACATCGCTGTGATTGGGTTTAGAGTATAAGAAAGGTTGTCGTTGTTGTCAAATAGGTTTGAGGTTTGAGGTTTAAGGTTCCAAGCTCCAAGTCCTCGGACTTCCACAATTTTAATTTTTCACTTTTAATTTTTCATTTAAAAAATGCTCCGTTTCCCCACCCGTGAAGTAAAGATCGGCAACCGGACGCTGGGCGGGCTCAATCCCATTAGGCTGCAGTCGATGACCAACACGGCTCCGCTGGATATCAGGAGCACGGTAGCGCAGGCCATACGTATTTTTGAGGCCGGGGCCGACTATGTGCGCATTAGCACTCCCAGCCGCCAGAGCGCCCTGAACCTGGAGAAGATCAAAAAAGAGCTCAGGCTGGCGGGGTTCGACCAACCCCTGGTGGCCGACATTCATTTCAATGCAGAACTGGCCCTATTTGCCGCGCGACTGGTAGAAAAAGTGCGCATCAATCCGGGCAACTACACCGGCCTTCCCCGAAAGGGGCAAACAGAGTGGACGGATGCCGAATATGCCGCCGAGCTGGAGAAGGTGCGCGAAAACGTGGCTCCGCTCATTGCCGCATGCCGCGAATACGGCACTGCCATACGCATTGGCACCAATTTCGGATCGCTGTCGCAGCGCATCATTTCGCGTTATGGCAATACGCCCGAAGGCATGGTGCAATCGACGGTTGAGTTTCTCCGCATCTTTGAAGACTTGGGCTTTCATCAGAGCGTGGTTTCGCTCAAGGCCAGCAACCCGCTGATCATGATTCGCTCTAACTTGCTGATGGTTGAACGCATGCAGCACGAAGGTATGGCCTATCCGCTGCACCTGGGCGTAACCGAAGCGGGCGAGGGCGAAAATGGCCGCATTAAATCGGCCCTGGGCATCGGCACCCTGCTGAAGATGGGCATTGGCGACACCATTCGAGTTAGCCTGTCGGAAGCTCCCGAGGACGAGATTCCCGTGGCCCGTAAAATTGCCCAACCTTTTCATGAAAGCTTCACGGCGAATTTTGCCCCCGAAGCTACCTTTTTCGTTCAGCCTTTCGAGTGGCAAACCAGCCAGCCCCCTGCCCTGCCCGGCGGCCACAAAGCCATGGTGGTGCTGCCTTTCCCCGAAAGGGATAAGGAAGAAAAAAAACCTGACTTTTATGTGGCAGAAAAAGATAAAAACCGGGTAAAAAGAAATGAATTGATTGAGACAGCTAGTGGCGAGCGCTTTTCCCTGCTTAGCCTGCAGGAGCTGAAAAACAACCGGCCGCTGCAGCCGGGGTTTAACTTTTTTGAGGTAAATCTCCCGGGCGACAAATCTTTTCTTCAACTGCTTAAAGAAGTGCCGGGCCCGGTATTGTTGTGCGCTTTCCCCGAAAGGGAATCTACCACTTACCTGGAGGCCTTAAGCCAACAACTGGAAAAGCTCCAGGTGAAGGCGGCCATTGTGCCCCGTCTGGCTTATTTGCACGATAACGAAGAATCTTTCATGCTTGGCCTTACGGCAGATACCGGCGCGCTGTTGCTGCAACGAAAAATACACGGACTTTTTGTGGAGGCTCCTAACCTCCCCAATCAAAGCAACATTGCCGCCATATGCTTTGGTCTGCTGCAGGCCAGCGGACTGCGCATTACCCGCACAGAATATATTTCTTGCCCTACTTGCGCACGAACCTCTTTCGACCTGCTAAAGTTGCTGCAGCAGGTAAAGGAAAAAACCAGCCACTTTCCGGGGCTTAAAATTGCTGTAATGGGCTGCGTGGTAAACGGACCGGGCGAAATGGCCGATGCCGATTACGGCATTATGGGCGCCGGCCCCGGAAAAGTGCACCTGTACAGAGGCACAGAACCGGTAATGAAAAATATTGACCAGGATAAAGCAGCAGAAACCCTTGAGGATTTAATTAAAAACCTTAAAATCAACACATAACAGCAAATCCGGCAGTTTATCCTTATTACAAAGTATTATTAATTCGTTGTATCTTTGCAATGTTTTTTTAACAATTTGATATGAATATACTGATTGCTGGCGATAGCGAGGTGGCACTGCACCTTGCCGGATTGCTTGCCAATGAAAAACATAACGTCTCCCTGATTTGTCCTAACAAGGAACTGCTCAAGGTAATTGAGTCTCACTCCGACCTGATGACCTACGTTGGCGACTCCACCTCGGTGCACATGCTGCAGGAAGTCAACCCCAAACGTACTGATTTACTTATCAGCGTTCATCATGATGGGCGCATCAACCTGCTCACGGCCATCATGGCTAAAAAGCTGGGAGTAAGAAAATGTATTGCCAAACTGCACGAGGTTGAATCGCTTACGCCTGAATACAAGGAGTTTTGCAAAAGCCTGGGTATCGATTTTCTGGTGTCGCCCGAAAAGATCGCCGCCAAGGAAATTGTGAACCTGCTCAACAACACCGCCGCCACCGAGATTTTTGATTTTTCTGACAAACAGCTTTCGCTGATGCTGGTAAAACTCGAAGCTGGCGCTCCGGTTATTGGCAAGTCGCTCACCCAAATCTCGCAGGAGCAGCCCCATCTCGACTTCCGGGCCGTGGCCATTCATCGGCTTGCCCGTACCATTATTCCCAGGGGAGAGGACGTGTTCCAGGAGGGTGATATGGCCTATGTGATAACCAAACCCCATGGCATTGAGCAATTGCTTGAAATGGGTGGTAAGCAAAGGTTTGAGATATTTAACGTAATGATAGTGGGTGGCGGGGCCGTTGGCAAAATGACCGCTGCAGCGCTCGAAAAGAAATTCAACATTACCCTTTTCGAAAAAAATTACGAGCGCTGCCAGGAGTTGTCCGACTACCTTTCTGATACCCTCATTATTAACGGTGACGCACGTGACATTACCCTGCTCGATGATGAGAATATCAGGGCCATGGATGCTTTTGTAGCCGTTACCAACAACTCCGAGACCAATATTCTTACCTGCCTGCTGGCCCGCAAATTCGGGGTAAAAAAGACCATTGCCCTGGTTGAAAACCTCGACTTTATTGACATCTCGCAGAATATTGGCATCGACACCATCATAAATAAAAAACTGGGTACGGCAAGCTATATTATCCGCTTTACCATGGCGGCCGAAGTGATCTCAACCAAATGCCTGATCGGCATAGAGGCAGAGGTGTTTGAATTTGTGGCGGCCAAAGGCTCCCCGGTAACCCAGAAACCCATCCGGAAGCTTAAATTCCCTGCCAAGGCCATTATCGGGGGTATAATTCGCCAAGGGACCGGATACATTGCCGTGGGCGATTTCCAAATTGAAACCGGCGACAAGGTGGTGGTTTTCGCCCTGCCCCAGGCTTTTCACCAGGTGGATAAAATGTTCAGAAATTAAGCGGTATTATGTCAGGCTGGTTGGATATTAACATCCGCATGATCACCAAGTTCACAGGTATCCTGCTGATGATGTTAACCTTTTTCATGTTGCTTTCGGCCATCTGGTCGCTGGTTTATGGTGAAGATCTTGCCCTGAAGGCGATCCTCACCGGTAGCGCCATAACTTTTTTGGTGGGGTTAACCATGTTTCTATTTACCAGGAGCCATGACCACAGAAACATTGGCAAAAAGGAAGGATATATTATCGTTACCCTAACCTGGGTAAGTATTTCGGCCTTTGGTGCCCTGCCGTTTTATCTCTACCACACTATCCCCACCTATACCGATGCTTTTTTCGAAACCATTAGCGGTTTTACCACCACCGGTGCCACTGTTATACAGGACATTGAATCCATTTCAAAAGGCTTGTTGTTTTGGCGCAGCATGACCCACTGGCTGGGCGGCATGGGTATTATTGTGCTTACCCTGGCTATTTTGCCGGTACTGGGTGTGGGCGGCATGCAGCTTTTTGTGGCCGAGGCACCGGGCACTACCCCCAGCAGGCTGCACCCACGTATTGCCGAAACAGCTAAACGGCTCTGGGGCATTTATGTGCTGTTTACCCTGTTGCAAACCATTTTGCTCATGTTTGGCGGCATGGACTTGTTCGACGCCCTGAACCATGCCTTCAGCACCATGGCCACCGGCGGTTTTTCCACCAAAAACGACAGCGTGGCCAGCTTTTCGCCTTACATACAGTATGTGATTATTTTCTTTATGATCATGGCGGGAACAAGCTTCTCCCTGCATTATTTTGCCCTGAAAGGCCAGCTCGACAGGGTTTTTAAAAACGAAGAGTTTCGTTTTTTTATCTCCTTAATGGGCATCTTTACCCTATTAATTGCCACCACTATTTTCCTGACCAGCCAAATGGGGTTCGAAAAAGCTTTCCGCGACAGCCTTTTCCAGGTGGTGTCCATCGTTACCACCACCGGATTTATTTCGGCCGACTACCTGCAATGGGAAGGATCGCTGTGGTTTCTCATCTTCCTGCTTATGTTTGCCGGCGGGTGTATCGGCTCAACGGGCGGTGGCATTAAAATGATCAGGCACCTGGTATTGCTGAAAAATGTGCGCCTCGAATTCAAGCGCCTGATACACCCCATGGCCGTTATTCCGGTTAGGATAAATGGTAAGAGCATCCCCACCGAGATCATCAATAATTTCCTGGCTTTCTTTATGATTTATGTGGTTACCATCGCCGCTGGCTCAGCAGTAATGGCCATTATCGGGCTCGACTTTATGTCGGCCGTGGGCGCCACGGTAGCTACCCTGGGCAACGTAGGTCCCGGTATTGGCAGCGTAGGACCGGTCGACAACTATGCGCACATCCCTGGCATAGGTAAATGGGTACTGAGCTTCCTTATGCTGCTCGGACGACTTGAACTTTTTACCGTTTTGCTGCTATTCTCGCCCAGCTTTTACAAGAAGTAGGTTCTTTTCCGGATTGCCTTTTCAGGCATTACCCATTTTTAGAAATATTCAGCAGTGCTTCAATCTTATCTGCCACATGAACTGCTTGGGATACCCGGTCGGCCATGCCAATGCCTTCGTGCAGGTTTCCTGCCAGGATAAGCCCCGGAAAGTTTTGCTGAATTTGGCTTATTGACTGAATGCGTGTGGCCGAATCGGCCCCATATTGCGGTATGGCATAAGGGTAACGAAAAACCTTTATAAGATCAGGGCTGTAAGTTGGCAAACCCATCATCTGGCTGATCTCCTCCTCCACTATCTTTAAAATTTCCTTTTCGGGAAGGTCAAAATATTCGGGATGCCGGGCCCCGCCCATGAACACATTGAGCAAGGCGCCACCTTTTGGAGCCCTTCCCGACAAAAATGAAGAGGTGAAAAGCACCCCAAGAATGCGCCGTTTTTCCTTTGAAGGAACCAACCCGCCGAAGGCGTTAATATCGGAACCCGTCCATTGCCTGAATCCTAAAACCACCTGCACTACCCGGGCATACTCAAGGCTGGTGATCGCTTCAAGGTCGTTTTTGCCGACAAAGGGCATCAAAGCCCCCAAGCCATGCGCGCCAACGGTAGAGACCACCACCGGGCAGTGAATGAGCATTTTATTATCTGGCCCTTCTGCCATTATCTCAAAATGATCCCGGGCAGGATTAACCCTGGCGTAACTTACCCCACAAATGATCCTTTGTCTGCCAACCGCATCGGTCAAGGCGCTCATAAGGCACTGGAGGCCGCCTTTTACCGAGAATACCTCGCGGCTGGGTTTTGGGCCTTTTTCCTTCACCTTTTTTTCAATGGCCCCTTTAATGAAACTGCCATAGGTCTGCTCGAGGTTGTAAAGCTTGGGCAGGGCAAAACGGGTAATCAACTTATCAGGATTACCCGCATAAATACCAGAAATGAAAGGATCGACGGCATAATCGAGAAAACTCACGCCCATGCGTCGCTTCACCAACTCGGCCACGCTCTCCAGTGGATCCTTTCCCCTTGACCTGAAAGGCTCACCCAAAATACGCAACTTATCTTTGAAACTAAACAATGGTGTGGTGACCGCCTGTTTCAGACTGGCGGGAAGGCTATGCCAGCGGCCGTGCTTCCATATCAGACGGCGTTTTGCCTCAGGGTTGGCTATCTCAAGCTGGCAGCCGGCTTTAAGATCCTCAAATAATTGCATCATTTCAAGGTTGCCCAAAACACCTGTGTTGGGTCCGGCTTCAAAAGTAAAGCCGTTCTCGCGAAATGTTCTGATAACCCCGCCCGGCCGGTCCTCGCGTTCTATTAATAAAAATTCTATTCCCTTCCTTTGCAGGTAAAATGCAAGGGCAAGACCGGTAAGACCGGCGCCGATGATCACCACCGGAACGTTTATGGTTTTCTCAGACATATCAGACCTTAATTTTAATTATCCAAATCAGCATCGATCTTTTTAAACTGATTTCTGAAACGCAATTTTACTAACAGCAAGGTAATTAACCCCATACCAAGGCTAAAAACAAACAAGCCGGAATATGAAAACGTACCTGCTATTTTTCCGCTCAGCACGGCAAGTATCAAACTGCTAAAGTGTACCATAACAATTTGCAGGGTAAAATCGGTGCCTTCGCGGCAATGGCGCACCCGATCCATGGCAATGGTAAATAGAAACACCATTCCTGCTGCATAGGCTCCCCATAGAATGGCCACCCCCAACCAGATAACCATTGGGGTAGCCGCTGATGCCCCAAAAAGAATAAAGAAAATAGGTGGCAACAAGTTGAGCGAGGCAAAAACCATGGCAGAGCGTTCGCGGCTAATCCGCCTCATAAGCAGGCCGGCCAGCATGGCAAACAGGGCACCGGTGGCCGTTCCGAAAATTCCGGAAATGATACCAATCTCCTTAATGGAATAACCAAAATCTATCATAAGCGGCTTTATCATGGTCATAATACCCACCAAAGAAGAATGAAATAAACCCAAAATGATCAATTGCGGCCAGATGTCTGCCTGTGAAAAAAAGCTGCCAATGTCTTTAAAAGAAACAGACTTGCTTCGGGGTCGTTTCCTGATGATCGCTTCGGGCTTGTAAATCAACAGTGGTACAATAGCCAGCAGCACAACTCCTGCCAGGGCCAGCAACAGCCAGGTCCAGCCAAGGTAATGGTAAACCACCAGCAATGCCCCGCTGCCTATCATTGAGCCTAGAAATGAGCCCATGCTCTGCATGCTGTTACCCAGGCTGCGCTCATCTTTTTTCAGGGTGAGGATGGCCCAGGCATCGGTGGCTATGTCTTGTGTAGCCGATGCCGTTATGGCCAGCACCATTAGGATGATTATAACAGAAAACTGATGCTCGAGGCTGAAAAAGGCCACGGCTGCCACGCTGAAGGCATAAAATGCCTCCGAGAAAAAAATCCAGCGGCGATAGCCTCCGGTTGAACTGCCTGTGCGATCAACATAGGGCGCCCACAGAAATTTGATCACCCATGGAAGCTTGATCAGTTGCATCAGACCAATAGCCTCGAGCGAGTAATGCTGCTGCCGCATAATGACCGGCACTACCGTTGAGAAAAAACTCATGGGTATTGACTGGGCCATATAAAGGCTCAGCAGCGTAAACAGTTTTCCGTTTCGTGGGTTAAGCATACATTAAAATGAATAGCGCAGATTTAGACCAAAAGTGGCAGGTCTGCCCTGCTGAACGTATTGCCTGCCAAGGGCTGCAAATGAGAATGAATGATAGTGGGTTGATGTTACGTTATTTGCAAACAAATCGAGGCCAAAATTCTTCGCATCCAAACTGATCATCAGGTTTAGCAACCCATAGGCTTCCTGCTTGGTGCTGTTGGCTTCATTCCAGTAGTGGTCGCCCACAGCCAGGTATCCCAGTTGCAGCCGCAAGGCTTCCAGTGACCTTGAGCTTAGTTTGTGGAGGTACCTTAACCCCGCATACAAAGTATATTCCGGCACGTAAGGAATATAATTTCCTGAATGGTCAACTTGTTCATTCAGCCGGTTCTCCACAAAGGTTGCATGGGTATATCCAAAGCTGCCCTGAAACTGCAGGCTTTTGGTAATCAGCGTTTTTAAATCAACTTCAAAGCCTTTGCTTACCGAAGCCCCGGCATTCTTGAGCAATGAACCCTGTCCGCTTGCCAGCATCTGGTAAATCTGCTGATTTTTCCAGTCGATATAAAATACCGAGGATTGCAATGCCACCCGCTCATTAAGGAATTGGCCCTTAAAGCCAAGTTCATAATTCCACGAAAATTCCGGTTCGAAGCTGCGCTCATCTTCGCTTTCGAACACTATATTAAACCCGCCCGTTTTGTAACCCCTTACCAGGGCTGCATAAAGGCTGCGGCCGGGGTTAAATTCATAATTCAGGGCCACGCGGGGCATCAGTTTGTAAAAGTCGAGTTCGCTTCCGAAGCCGGAAGGCGGAGGTGTGGGAAAAGTGGCCTCAATAGCAGAGTTAAAATCAAGGCTGGCCACTTCATAATCAAGACGCAAGCCGGCTGTCAGCGTCAGATCACTTATCAGGAAATGCTGTAAAATACTCTGATGAAAAATGGCGGCCCCAGTAGTTTTAATATCAGATACCTGCGAACGGGTAAGCTGCCCGGGGACCAATCCTGCGCTAACGGCATCGGCGCCAAAGTCGATGGCCAGATCGTTATTCAACTTCTGGTTAAACCCAAACACGCCCATTACCCACTGATAGTTGCCACTGTATTGCGAGCGAGCAGTAAACTCCTGCGAAAGCATCAACTGATCTTGTTTCTGAACGGCAAAAACCAGGTCGGCTAAGGAAAAGTCCTGATCAATGGCCTGCTTATCCTTGTAATATTGCACAGCCGACACCGACTGTAGCCGGATGAAAGGGGTGTTGTAATTAAACACAAGGCCGTTGGAACTCATTTGCCGCTGGTAAGAAGAGGGCCTGTTGTAATTGACGGGCTGTGCGGTGGCCGTTTGCTGATCGTAGATGGCATATGGATATCCCCCCTGATCGAGGTGCTCAAAATGGGTGATGAACTCGGCAGTAAGTGCTGAGTTGATCTGCCAGGCAGCCCTTACCCTCCCCCCGGCCGAGAAATGGGCATCTGCATTGGTTTCAAGAAATTCATTTCTGAAAAAGCCATCGTGGCGGTTTAGTCCGGCACTGACAACCAGGGCGGCATTCCCCGTAAGAGGCTGGTAATGCGAAAGGCCGGCATTTACATAGCCGGGGTTGCCACCGCTGAGCGACAGATCGGTTCCCTGGCGGCTGAATGGTGACTGACTGTAAACATTTATCAGGCCGCCCATGGTGTTTCTGCCATATAGTGTACCTTGGGGTCCGCGCAGCACCTCTATTCGCTCCACATTGAGAAGGTCAAACTCAAAAACCGACTTTTCGAAATATGGGATATTATCTACATATAGCCCAACTGAAGGTGCATTTATACGCGAGCCAATGCCCCTTATGTAAACCGGCGAAGTTAAACGCGAACCATAATCGGGCATAAAAACATTGGCTATATAGCCTGCGCTGTTTTTCAATGTCATAATCTGACGCTCCTGCAAAACAGTCTTGTCAAGCACGGCAGCGCTAAGCGGAAGGCGGCTTAAACGACCCGACTCGCGCATGGAAATGATCTCAACCTCCGTCAGCGAAACTTCTGGAATCCTAGTAGTATCTGACTGATTATAGGTAACTTGAGCGCTAGCCAAAAAAGGCTGGAGGAGTATTACAAAAATAAAAATGCATACTCTTATTATTGGAAGGAAAATTGCTAACATGTCGTGTGGTTTGGTTAAATAAACGATGTATCACAAAGCTTTTAAAGGATTGCTAACCATGGACTGGTTGCACCGAAAAAGCTCATAAAAAACAAAGAAATAGGATCTGTTTAAACAACAGGGGGAGGTCTGACCCGGTGTTGCGAAGGCCAGACAAAGTGAAAGAAAAGAGAATCAAAATAGGGATATCGTTTACACGAGAATTCAATTGGCCGAATCAGGCCCTGGTTGGAAGGCATGCAATGGCTCTCCGAGAAATCCTCTATCAGGAGTGTGGCTTCACCATCAATTAAGGACTCGGGCAATAAAACCACTTGCCCTGCAAGGTCCTCACCGGCAGATTCTTCTTCAACCTGTGCAGGGCAAAACTTAATGCAGGCAAAACCCGAGAGGTAAATACCCAATATGGCCAGGTAAGGAATGGGAGAAGCAAAAATACCAATAAGGTACATAACAATATTTATTCGGGTTTGCGCGGATACCAGCCTTTGGCTACCCGCTCTTCTTGCTCAATAACTTCGTGAATACCCCAAAGATTGGCAAAGCCAAAAATACTCAAAACTGCTGAAAATAAAAGATGATTTACAAATAATCCTGCTAAAACCCCGGCTATGCCAAATGCCAGAAATACGTATCTGAATTTTCTACGAAAGAAGTACTCTCCTTTTATGCAAGCATATCGTGTGGCCCAAATGATCAGCCAGGTAGCCGATCCGGCAATCAAGCCATCCATGTTTAATCCAAATAAGAAAAGGGTACTGGTTTCAGACATCGTAATTTCTTTTTGGATTCCTTTTTGCCCTGCCTTTTAAAACCCTTTCATGCTGCATAAAAATTTCGAGCGTGCTCCAAAAGAATGAAAATGCCAGGCACCCCAGGATGATGGAAGCAACCGTATTAAAAAAAAACGAAGCACCAAGGCAAGCTATTCCGGGTACGAAAAGCATCCACCAACTTTTTTTGCCCAGGTGATACTCCATTTTGGCCACAACCGGGTGAAAAACACCAATCATAAAAAAAGCCGCCAATCCCAGCAGAAAGCCTTGCCAGTTAAAAAGTTCTATGGAAATATTCAGAAACATGCATACAAAAGTAAAAAATTAGCAATGTCCAAAAAAGAAATGAAGAGTTATTTTACCGAAAATATTGACCATGAGATATCCTGCTCAAAATGAGTGTTTACCTGTTACAGAATAAACCAAAATTGTCGTTATATTTGTCTTAACAATCCTTGTTTATGCTCAGCATCTGTATCCCGGTGTATAATTACGATGTGCGAAGCCTGGTTCAGCGTTTGCACGATCAGGCCTTGTCGCTTGGTGTACCTGTCGAAATTGTGGTATTGGATGATGCATCGGCCGTGGAATACCAAAAGTTGAACAGGGATATTGCTGATTTTGATTTGGTACGTTATGAAATACTGCCTGAAAACGCAGGCCGAAGCCGCATCCGAAATCTGCTGGCCCACAAGGCACATTATAACTGGCTGATAATAATGGATTGCGACGCTGCCACTCCGGACGAGTTTTTCCTGAAAAGATACCTTGAGCAAATAAATGCGAATGCCGTGGTTTGTGGCGGAAGAACCTACCTGAAAAATCCGCCCGCCGACCAAACGTTTCTGCACTGGTACTATGGCACCAAACGCGAAGTAAGGAATGCCAAAGTTAGAAGCATCAACCCCCACCTTTCGTTTATGACCAATAATTTCATGGTGCCAAAAACCATAATTAAGCAAATACCCTTCAACGAAAACATTAAAGGGTATGGCCACGAGGACACCCTGTTTGGTTATGAACTAATGAAAAACGGGGTTCCGGTTAAGCATATCGACAACCCGCTGCTGCATGTGGGCCTGCAAGAGCATGACGAATTTCTGGAAAAAAGCAGGGAGGGCATCAAAAACCTTGCTTTCATAAACAATTACCTGGAAGATGGTCATGAGCTGGAAAAAATGGTAAAGCTGCTTGCCTGGTACAAAAGGTTAAAAACACTGCATTTATGCGGATTATCTTCACTTTTTTACAGTGTGGCAGCCAAACCCATTGAAAAAAACCTGGTTGGCCGCCGCCCCTCCCTCCTGCTGTTCGACCTTTACAAGCTATCTTATTTCTGCAAAAACCGCCACCAGGCCTGAACCTAAAAAGGCGCATATTGTTTATTGGAGGACATTACCAGGAAGGTTATCTTTTGGTTATCCCCTAAAAGCACTCTATTAAATCACTTAAGCGAGGAGCCTATGTATCATCTTTTCCGGAAACAGTTTTTACCCATTACCCTTGAGCAGGGCTGGGAGTTTTTTTCCGACCCTTACAATTTGAGTACCATCACTCCACCCGACATGGGCTTTGAAGTGCAATCATTTTCGGGCAAA
Source organism: Bacteroidales bacterium (assembly GCA_041687035.1). Lineage (GTDB taxonomy): Bacteria > Bacteroidota > Bacteroidia > Bacteroidales > UBA7960 > UBA7960. The sequence continues at coordinate 24,519 of JAWLCS010000034.1, read as the reverse complement.
AAAAAGTTGCACAGGGGACAGATTATCACCTACAATATAAGGCCTATATTTGGAGTTAGGGTAAAATGGGTAACGGAAATAACCCATGCCGACCAGCCTGATTTTTTTGTGGACGAGCAACGCCTGGGGCCTTTTTCTTTTTGGCACCACAAGCATTATTTAAAGCCGGCCGAAGGGGGCGTGGAAATGATTGACAGCCTGCACTATAAAATGCCATTTGGTTCCCTTGGAAAGATCGTGCATTCCCTTATTGTAAAAAAACGCCTGGAAAAGATTTTCGATTTTCGGGCAAAAAAGGCTGAAGAAATTTTTAAAGAAACGAAAAAACCCTGAGCCTTCTCTACCTTTAACCGATATATGTTTCCAGCACGCGGCTGGGTGCCGATGGAATGTAACTTACCTGTTTCAGCTCTGCTGGCAGCAGCACCACTTCTCCCCCACCAACCTTTTCGCTTTCTCCGTGGTAGTGAATCTCGAAGCCTCCTTCCAGGCATACCAAAAGCACAAAGCTGTCTACCATAAAATAATCGCTTTCAATTTTACGGTCGAAGGTGAGCAGATTGGTGATAAAGTGCTGGTCTTTTACCAAGTTTATTGAACCGTTTGGCTTTGGCTTATAGGACCGGGTAAATTCGGCAGCTTTTTTGTAGTCAAGCACTTCAAGCGACTGTTCGATATGCAGTTCGCGGGGTTTGCCATCCAGGCCAGGACGGTCCCAGTCGTAGAGGCGGTAAGTGACGTCGCTTGCTTGCTGAATTTCGCAAAGCGTAATGCCTGCACCTATGGCATGCACCTTCCCGGCAGGCAAAAAAAGCACATCGCCGGCCTTTACGGGCCTTGCCAGCAAAATATCGCGCAAAGTGTTATTTTCAATGTGTTTTAGCACCGTTTCCCGATCCACATTCTGATTAAAGCCAGAAATGATCTCGGCGCCGGGCTGGGCATCGACAACATACCACATCTCGGTTTTACCGCTTGAATTGTGCAGCTTGCGGGCCATAGCATCGTCGGGGTGTACCTGCACCGAAAGGTAATCGTTGGTATCGATAAACTTAACCAACAAGGGAAATTCCATGCCAAAACGATCGAAAACCTGGTCGCCCACCAAGTCGCCCATGTAAATTTCGATGATCTCGGTAAGTTCGTTGCCTTTCAAAAAACCGTTGTTCACTATCGAAACTTCTTCCGCGAAAGCGCAAAGCTCCCACGACTCGCCGCAATTGGCCAATGGAGCGAAGTCCTTACCCAACAGTGTTTTCAAACGGGTACCGCCCCATACCTTGTCTTTAAAGACAGGCTGGAATTTTAAAGGATATAATTTTTGCATGAAAAAAAATAAATCAGGTTATTCGGGCCAGTTCACCTCCTCGTTGTCGTTTATACCAACTGCCCAGCTTACCTGTACCAATACCTCCTCATCGAAAATAAAATCGACCTGTGCATCGAAAAACGATACGCGCTTTTCTTCCCACTCCTCCTCAAACTCCACTTCAAAGTCGGTAAAGCCATTTTCTTTCATAAGGGCAATGAGCTGCTTTTCGGTCAGGCCAAAAACTTTCTTCCCAAAAAGAGTGGCATCATCATGGTCGGTTTCAAAATTGGTGCAGCGGTCGCCGTATTCCTTTTCAAAATATACGACATGGCCCTTGTCCCAGTAGCTCCAGACTTCCACTTCCATGAAGTCCTCATCGCCTTCGATGGTTTCTACTTCCTGGGGCTCGCCAAAAAAGGCTTCAATTTCTTTTTTGGTCGCACCAAATTTTAAATCGCCAAAGCCAACAAGGGGCTTAATGATAAGGTCTTGTTTCATCCCTGATTAATTTTTTATTTGGCCGGATGCCTGCTCGCATGTGAGGTGCTCATCCGCAATTGGTTTAACGAACATGCTCGTTTTTTTTCTTGCAAAAAAACAAAAGGGCAGAATAAAAGGCGTTAGGAGCAAATTTAGGGAATTATTCAATTACGCTGGATTAATTTTTTCTTAATTTCTTTACCTGAAAGGCGAATCGGGCTCTTTGGCCATATGTTTGTAGACCAGCTTATCGACCAGGGCAGGAAAAAACTTATTGAGCAGCACCGTAAGTTTGCCCTGCCGCGTGAGCACCAGCGATCGCTTGCGCTTTTCTATGGCATTGAGCACATGCCAGGCGGTAAGTTCGGCCGACATCATTTTATCTTCGGCCCGGGGCGACTCTCCCTGGGGTGATCCATCTTTCGAAAGGGCAGTTTTTCGAATATTAGATGAGGTAAAGCCTGGGCTGGCAATAAGCACGTGCAATCCCTTTTTCAGGTTTTCGATACGCAGGGTTTCAAGAAAGCCGTGCATGGCAAATTTCGATGCGGAGTAGCCAGTGCGGGCCGGCAGTCCCTTGTGCCCCGCTATAGAAGAAATGCCTGCCACACTCCCCTTTGATTTAAGCAGGTGAGGCAGGGCAAATCTGGTGCAATAAACTACACCCCAAAAGTTTACCTGCATGAGGCGCTCAAGCACCTCGAAATCGACCTCTTCGAAGAGAGCCCGCATGGAAACCCCTGCATTGTTTATAAGCACATCAATGCCCCCAAACTTTTCTACCGAAAAGTCAATAATCTTCTGGCAATCCTCAATTTTTGCAACGTCGGCCTGCACTAAAAGGTAGTGTTCGTCCGAAAGTCCTGACAAAGCAGCCGTTTCCTTCAATCCCTCAAGGCTGCGGGCGGCTATGGTAACTTTCATACCACGCCTCAGGCCCTCCAGGGCCAGGGCCCTGCCAATGCCGCTCGAAGCCCCCGTAACTATCATTATTTTTCCCTTCATTTGCAATTGGTTATGTAGCAGAAATAGTATTCCCCCGGCGAAAAATTTTACCTTTTTCTTCGGGCAGGAAAATCATATCTGCACGAATGAACATATATTGAGCAGAAATCATTTATTTTTGCAAAGATGAAAAAATAATTCATGTGAAAAACCCGGCCCATGCAACTCATTGAAGTGAATGACAAACAGACCGCGGCAGCGTTTCTAAAGGTTCCCCACATTATTTACCGTAAAGACAGGAACTGGATCAGCCACCTTGACCAGGATATTGAAGCCGTGTTCGACAGGGAGAAAAACAAGTATTTCATGCTGGGTGAGGCCAGACGATGGATATTAAAAGACGATAAAAGGCGTTTGATTGGCCGTGTGGCCGCCTTTGTTCACCCTGAGTTTTCGGCCATCTTCAACCAACCAACAGGTGGCATGGGATTTTTTGAGTGTATCAACGACCAGGAAGCGGCTTTCAGGCTTTTCGATGCCTGCAAGCAGTGGCTTATGGAAAAAGGCATGCAGGCCATGGACGGACCCATTAACTTTGGCGAGAAAGACCGTTTTTGGGGATTGTTGGTAGAGGGCTTTGAAAATCAACCAATATACACCATCAATTATAATCCGTCCTACTACCGGCCTTTTTTCGAGAAGTATGGATTTAAGAATTTTTACAACCAGAACGTATTTTACCTCAGTGCGAGCAAAGACCTGCCACCCATACTTGAAAAAACTTACGAACGCCTCACAACCACCCAAGGCTATCGCTTCGACCATCTCAGAGTAGAGAACCTCGACAAATACGCCGAAGATTTCAAAACCATTTACAACGAGGCCTGGGCCCATACCCACAAATTTTTTAAGCCCATGAGCAAAGAGGCAGCCATTCAAACTTTCAACAACATGAAAGGTATTATCGATGAGGAGCTGGTCATTTTTGCCTACCACCAGGATCGGCCCGTTGCTTTTTTTGTAAGCATACCCGAACTGAACCAGATTTTTAAATACGTTGGCGGACGTATGAACCTGGCGGGAAAATTGAAATTTCTTTATTACCGCTGGCGCGGGAAGCTGAACCAGATCAGTGGACTGGTATTCGGAACGGTGCCTGATTTCCGCAATAAGGGCCTGGATGCAGGCCTGATCATGACCCTGAAAAACTACATTATCCAAAACAAAAAAAACCGCTATAAGGGGGCATATATGTCGTGGATCGGTGATTTTAATCCCAAAATGGTTAGAATTGCCGAACATATCGGAGGAGAGCGGGTCTTCATTCTTACCACCTACCGATTGCTTTTCGACCCCAATGTGGAGTTTGAGCGGCATCCGGTGCTGGATTAAACCAAATTCTGGTGACTCTTTCCGGGCTCATCAATAAATTTGGCAAACGGCAAAAAAACTTTTTGTTTTTCCAGAATTGACCGTATCTTTGCACTCTCAAAAAAACAGCCCATTTTTGGGCTGCGTTCTTTGAAGCTTTATTAAAATTGACTTGGTAGCTCAGCTGGTAGAGCACATCCCTTTTAAGGATGGGGTCCTGGGTTCGAGCCCCAGCCAAGTCACTTTTTTTATGGCCCGACTTGGTAGCTCAGCTGGTAGAGCACATCCCTTTTAAGGATGGGGTCCTGGGTTCGAGCCCCAGCCAAGTCACTACAAAAAAACCGGAAGCAGCACTTCCGGTTTTTTTGTTTCTGCTAAAAAGCAGCCATTAACAGTTCAATATCCTGGTAGGGGATGTTGAAATACTCTCCGATATACTGGTTGGTAAGGGTTCCGTTAAACATATATACACCCTGCCTTACGCCCGGGTCGCGCTTGAGCATATTTTCGAGGCCACCCTTTTCGCCAATGGACAGCAACACTGGGGCAAAGAAATTGCTGAAAGCATATGAAGCGGTATGAGGTACCCGCGAGGCAATATTTGGCACACAATAGTGTGTAATGCCCAACTTGCGGAATACCGGATCGCTGTGGTTGGTAATCTCACTGGTTTCGATACAGCCTCCCTGGTCAATGCTTACATCGACTATCACGCTGCCGTATTTCATCTGCCCCACCATTTCTTCGGTTACCACAATAGGGGTGCGGCCCCAGTGCGAGTGCAATGCGCCAATCACCACATCGGCAGTTTTAAGGGCTTTTAACAGCACTTTTGGCTGAATAATGCTGGTAAACACCCGGGTGCTGAGGTTGCTCTGCATGCTTCTGAGCTTGTAAATAGAATTATCAAACACCTTTACCATGGCGCCCAGGCCCATGGCAGCCCGCACGGCATATTCGCCAACGGCGCCAGCACCCAGTATCACCACTTCGGTGGGCGTGATGCCTGAAAAGCCACCAAACATGCGGCCCTTACCATATTTGCGGTCGCTCAGATACTCGGCAGCAATAAGAATAGCGGTGTTGCCGGCAATCTCGCTCATACTCCGCACCAGCGGAAAGGAGTTGGTTTTGTCGCGAATAAGTTCGAAGGCAATGGCAGTAGCCTTTTTGCTCGACAGGGCTTTGAAGTAGCCATCCTTTTGCATGGGCATGGCCAGGGCCGAAAAAATTACCTGACCGGTTTTCAGGTAACCCATCTCCTGGTCGGTAAGGGGCGAAACTTTCAGTATAATGTTTGCTTTAAACACTTCTTCGGGCGAATAAACGATTTCGCCGCCAGCTTCGCTGTATTCGTTGTCGGGGAAGTAGGCATTTTCGCCGGCGGTGCTCTCTACCAGCACCCGGTGGCCGTTGTTTACCAACAACGAAACCGCCTCAGGCGCCAGGGCCACGCGGTTTTCCTGAAAGGCCGTTTCGCGCGGGATGCCAAGCACCAGGTTGTTTTTGCGCTTTTTTACTTCAAGCATCTCCTCCTGGGGCAGAAACTGCCCTCCCCGGCTAAACAAAACATAATCTTTTCCGCTGCGTTCCATAATATTTGGATTTTATTGCGAAACCTTAGCAAATGAAGTGCTCAGAAACGTATGATCCGCTCCTCGTCCACCTCTTCCATATACACTTTATGACTGTCGTCGGGCAACAGGCCTTCAATCTTTTCGGGCCATTCAATAAAACAATAGCCGCCCGAAAAGAAATAGTCCTCATAGCCAAGGTTGTAAACCTCTGCCAGTTCTTTTATGCGGTAAAAATCAAAGTGAAAAATATTTTCCCCGGAAGGGGTAAGATACTGATTAATGATAGAAAAGGTAGGGCTGCTTACATTGTCGGTGCTGCCCAGCTGGCGGCAAATGGCCTTTATAAAGGTGGTTTTGCCCACGCCCATGGGACCAAAAAAAGCAAATATGCGCCCTAGCGGATAAGCAGAAAGCAGCACTGAGGCCACTTTGTCAAGGCTTTGGGGTTCTTTAACTTTGAAAACTTCTTGGGTAACCATAGTCTTTTACCTGGCTTTCATAAAGATGAGCGGAACAAGCATTTCTTCGAGCGATACGCCGCCATGCTGAAATGTGTTACGATAGTAATTTACGTAGTAGTTGAAGTTATTGGGATAGGCAAAAAAGCTGTTTTCGAGTGCGAAAATATAGTTGGAGCTAATGGTACCCTTGGGCAGGAAAGCTTCGGCAGGATTGCGCACCTCAAAAACATCGGAGGCTTTATATTGCAAATTGCGCCCGGTTTTAAACCGGAGGTTGGTGTTGGTATTTTTGTCGCCCACCACTTTCGTAGGATTTTGCACCCGTATGGAACCGTGGTCAGTGGTTAGCACAATGCTGATTTTCTTTTCCGAAAGACTGCGAATGATATCCCAGAGGGGCGAATGCTCGAACCAGCTCATTGTAAGCGAGCGATAAGCGGCCTCATCGTCGGCTAGCTCCTTGATTACTTCCATTTCGGTGCGGGCATGCGAAAGCATATCTACAAAGTTATAGACCAGCACATTAAGCTTGGTGTTGGTGTAGTTGCTAATGCTTTCGGCAAGTCTTTTGCCTGCACTAAGGTTAAGGATTTTATGATAATTGAACCTGACATCGCTACCCAATCGCTTTAAATGCTCTGTGAGCAGTTCATTTTCATATTGGTTGCGGCTGCCTTCATCGCCGTCGTTAACCCAATAGTTAGGATGACGTTTTTCAATTTCGCTGGGAAGTAAGCCAGCAAAAAAGGCATTGCGTGCAAACTGCGTGGCTGTAGGCAAAATGCTGCAGTAAATATCCTCATTAACCACCCGGTAAAACTGCTCGAAGAAAGGCTGCAGTACTTTCCACTGGTCAAACCTAAGGTTGTCGATTATGATAAGGAAAGTTTTTTCTTCCGATTTGATGATGGGCAGGCATCTTTCGCGAAAAACAGTATGCGAAAGGTCGGGCTTTTCGTCGTTGTCAGAGCGGAGCCAGTCGAGGTAATTTTTCTCGACAAAGCTTGAAAACACCGAGTTGGCCTCGGTTTTCTGCATGCGGTAAATTTCCTTGAGGCTGTTGTCCTGCGATTTTTCCAGCTCAAGCTCCCAGAAAACAAGCTGCCTGTAAATGTCTTTCCACTCATCCAAATCGAGCCGGCCACTCAGGGCCATGCTGATTTGCCTGAACTCGCGCTGATAGCCCATGGTGGTCTTTTCGCTGACCAGCTTTTTGTTGTCCAGGTTCTTTTTAAGCGAAAGTAAAATCTGGTGAGGATTGACGGGCTTAATGAGGTAGTCGCTGATGTTGCTGCCAATGGCATCGTTCATAATGCTTTCCTCCTCGCTTTTGGTAATCATTACCACGGGGAGGCCGGGCTGCTTGCTTTTTATCCGGGTGAGCGTTTCAAGGCCAGACAAGCCAGGCATGTTCTCATCGAGAAAGACAATGTCAAAGTCTCTCTCACCAATCATATCGAGGGCTTCCGAACCATTGTTTGTGGTGTAAACGGTATAGCCCTTTTCTTCAAGGAACATGACATGGGGCTTCAGCAGGTCTATTTCATCGTCGGCCCAAAGGATAGTAACACTCATATATTGATTTTTTGTTTTACAGAAAAAAGAACTGCCAATGCAGTTTTGGGGAATAAGGCTGCCCCTGAAGAGTAAACAGGAATCAAGCCGGATTATTTTGACAAAAACGCTGCAATTCAGCAATAAATCGCCTTTAGTCAATACAAATTTAACCAAAAATACCGAAATTTGGATGGGGTAGAATTAAAACCTCGTATATATTCTCACCCGAAAAAAATCAGCTATGAAAACAACTTCGACCAACAAGCTTAAGATCTTCAACGATCCGGTGTATGGTTTTATCAACGTACCCGACGAGAGTATTTTCGATCTGATTGAAACCTCCTGGTTTCAGCGCCTGCGCAACATAAAGCAACTGGGGCTTACCCACCTGGTTTACCCCGGGGCTTTGCACACCCGCTTTCATCATGCCATGGGCGCCATGTATCTTACCACCCAGGCCATTGAAATTTTGCGTTTCAAGGGCCATGAAATTACCGAGCCAGAGGCCCTGTCGCTTACCCAGGCCATATTGCTTCATGACATTGGCCACGGCCCCTTTTCGCATGCCCTGGAAAACGTGCTCGTGCACGACCTTAACCACGAGGAGCTATCAGAGCTATTTATGTTGCAACTCAACAAGCAAAGCGGCCACAACCTTCAGGGTGCCATCGACATTTTTAAAAACGTCCATCCCAAAAAAGCCCTGCACCAGTTGGTGGCCGGGCAACTCGACATGGACCGCCTCGACTACCTGAACCGCGACAGCTTCTACACCGGCGTTTCGGAAGGCGTGGTGAGTTGGGACCGCATCATTAAAATGCTCAATATTAGCGGTGATCAGCTGGTAATTGACGAAAAGGGCATTTACAGCATAGAAAAGTTCATTATTTCGCGCCGCCTCATGTACTGGCAAGTATATCTGCATAAAACTGTGATTGCCGCAGAAAAGCTTCTCAACAGCATTATGAAGCGGGCCAAGGAACTTTCACTGGCTGGTGAGCAACTGTTTGCCACTCCTGCCCTGGCGCGTTTTCTAAAAAATAAAATTACCAGCAAGGACTTCCGCAAAGACCACAGCCTGCTGGAAGACTTTGCCCTGATCGACGATTACGACCTGCATGCAGCCATAAAGGTGTGGGCCACCCACCCCGACCCGGTGCTCAGGCAGCTTTGCAGCAACCTGGTTAACCGCCACCTGTTCAAAATTGAAATACAGAAAATGCCGTTTACCACCGAATATATCGAGGAGATCAGGTTCAGAACACGCAGACTCTGTAAGATTTCGGAAGATGAAACCGACTATTTCGTGATTGGCGGCATTACGCGCAACAATGCCTATGATCCGGTGATCGGGAACATTATGATCCTTTCGCGCGACGGAACCCTCACTGATATTGCCAATGCCAGCGACCACCTCAATATTAGCGTGCTTTCGCACCCCGTAGAGAAGTTTTTCCTTTGCTATCCGAAAAAGGTAGTAGAACCCAGTATGATCAAAACAAGATAAGTTGAACATTTTTAAAAGGTTGCACCAGAGCTCCGGCTTTAATGAGAAAACTTTTTTAAAACCATCAAATATTGGTAAATTGCAACCGTTTTTATCCAAAAAAAATTCATGGAATTCTCAGCCAGTCAGATAGCAGCATTCGTGCAAGGGACCGTTGAAGGAGACGCCTCTGTTAAAGTAAGCCGGTTTTCGAAGATTGAAGAAGCCACCCCAGGTTCAATGACATTCCTGGCCAATCCGGCCTACACCCCCTTTATTTATAAAACCGGTGCTTCGGTCGTGCTGGTGAGCAACACCTTTGTGCCTGAGCAGCCCCTGCAGTGCACCCTGGTGCGTGTGGCAGACCCCTACGGCGCCCTGGCCAGCCTGCTCGAACTCTACAAGAGCCAGGCACCCCGCAAATCGGGCATCTCATCCTTGGCTTTCATCTCCGAAAGTGCCACCATTGGCGAGAGCGCTTACATTGGCGAGTTTGCCTATATTGGCGAGAACGTTAAGCTGGGAAAGAACATAAGAATCTTTCCGCATTGCTATGTGGGCGATAATGTAAGTATTGGCGACGGAACCACCCTTTACAGCGGGGTCAGGATCTACGAGGACTGCGTGATTGGTATGGAGTGCACCTTTCATGCCAACGTGGTGATCGGCGCCGACGGCTTCGGCTTTGCGCCCCAATCGGACAGCAACTACCGCAAGGTGGCCCAAATTGGCAATGTGATCATTGAAGACCATGTAGAAGTTGGTGCCGGCACCACCATCGACCGGGCTACAATGGGCTCTACGCTGATAAAAAAAGGCGTGAAGCTCGACAACCTGATACAAATCGCCCACAATGTGGTGATTGGCGAAAACACGGTGATGGCGGCACAGGGCGGCGTGGCCGGATCGACCCGTATTGGCAAAAACTGTATGATAGGCGGGCAGGTTGGCATTAGCGGCCACCTAACCATTGGCAACGAGGTTAAAATGGCCGCTCAAACAGGGGTGTCGGCCAGTGTAAAGGAGGGCATGATCGTTATGGGTTCGCCGGCAATGGATGCCTCCAAATTCCGCAAATCATTTATCTACTTCCGGAACTTCGAAAGCCTTGTCAAACGTATCGATGAACTCGAAAAAGAGGTTAAGGCACTTAAGGGCTGAACTTGAACAACTGCTTAAAGGTTTTCCCCGAAAAAAAAATAGTTATATATTTGCCCTGATTTTGCCCGAAGTCCGGGCAAAAATAATTCTATCTCTATGACAGAATATCAGCACACCATAAAGGCGCCGGTATCGGTTTCGGGCGTGAGCCTTCATACTGGTAAACTTGTTACCCTTACCATTAAACCCGCCCCTGAAAACGCCGGAATAAGTTTTGTTCGCGTCGATATTGGTCCTGACGCCATTGTGGAGGCCGATGCCAGCTATGTGGTCGACACTTCGCGCGGCACTTCCATCGAAAAGGACGGCGTACGTATTGGCACCGTGGAGCATGCCCTGGCTGCCCTTACGGGGATGGGGATCGACAATGCCATTGTGGAGGTAAACAGCCCTGAGACACCCATACTCGACGGCAGCAGCCGTTTGTATGTGGAAGCCATACAGGAAGTGGGCGTGGAACAGCAAAGTGCCCCCAGGGAATATTTCGACATAAGAGAACCCATACGTTTTTATCACAAGGAGAAAGACTGTGAGATCATTGCCCTGCCCAGCGATCATTACCGGATTACCTGCCTGATCGATTACAACTCTAAAGTGCTGGGACACCAACATGCCATCATGGACAGCATCAGCGAATTTCCAACCGAAATCGCACCCTGCCGCACTTTCGTGTTTCTTCACGAGCTGGAATTCCTGCTCAGCCAAAATCTGATCAAAGGGGGTGACCTCAGCAATGCCATTGTATTCGTTGACCGCCCCATGAAACAAGACGAACTCGACCGCCTGGCCGTGCTTTTCAACAAGCCCAGCGTGGAAGTACGTGTAGAAGGGGTTCTGAATAACCTGGAGCAGTTTTTCCCCAACGAGCCGGCACGCCATAAACTGCTCGATGTGGTGGGCGACCTCACCCTGGCCGGCATGCCCATAAAAGGACATATCATTGCCAACAAACCCGGTCATGCATCCAACGTACTGTTTGCCAAGGAGATAAAAAAACATATCAAGGCCCGCAAGGAGCAGGAACAAATCCCCTCCTACAACCCCGATGTACACCCTGTATACGACATTAACGCCATCATGGGCATGCTGCCGCACCGTTCGCCTTTCCTGCTGGTCGATAAGATCATCGAAATTAGCGATTCGCATGTAGTGGGCGTTAAAAACGTGACCATGGACGAGCCTTTCTTCGTGGGGCACTTTCCAAAAGAGCCCGTTATGCCTGGCGTGCTTCAGATCGAAGCCATGGCCCAGGCCGGCGGCATCCTCGTCCTTTCGCAGGTAGAAGATCCGGAAAACTACAGCACCTACTTTATGAAGATCGACAATGTGAAGTTCAAGCATAAAGTAATTCCGGGCGACACCCTCGTTTTCAAGCTAACCCTTATCAGCCCCGTTAGAAGGGGAATTTGCCACATGCGCGGTTTGGCCTACGTGGGCAACAAATTAGTAATGGAAGCCGAAATGATGGCGCAAATTGTTAAAAACAACAATCCGCAATGAATCAACCTTTAGCCTACGTGCACCCCCAGGCAAAAATTGCCCGTAACGTTGTTATTGAGCCCTTTGTTACCATCCACAAAAACGTGGAAGTTGGTGAAGGTACATGGATTGGCTCGAATGTAACCATTATGGAAGGTGCCCGCATCGGCAAAAATGTCAGAATCTTCCCCGGTGCAGTGATCAGTGCTATTCCTCAGGACCTAAAGTTTGATGGTGAAGAGACCACCGCCGAAATTGGCGACAACACCACCATACGGGAGTTCGTTACGGTGAACCGCGGCACCAATGCCAACGATAAAACCGTGGTGGGCAGCAATTGCCTGCTCATGGCCTATGTGCACGTGGCACACGACTGTGTTATTGGCAACAACTGCATCCTTGCCAACGCAGTGAACCTGGCCGGGCATATCAACATCGACGATTTCGCCATCGTGGGTGGCCTTTCGGCCGTGCACCAGTTCGTAAACATTGGTGCCCACGTAATGATATCGGGCGGCTCGCTGGTGCGCAAAGATGTGCCCCCCTTTACCAAAGCCGCGCGCGACCCCCTGTCTTTTGCCGGCATCAATTCAATAGGCCTGCGCCGCAGAGGATACTCGAGCGAGAAGATCAATGAAATTCAGGATATTTACCGTATTATCTTTAACAAAAACTTAAACGTTTCGCAAGCTATTTCCTTTATCGAAAACGAAATGCCTGCCACCCCCGAGCGCGACCAGATTCTGAGTTTTATTTCGAGTTCAAAACGCGGCATTATGAAAGGCTACAATTTCCGTGAAAGGTAAGCCGGCTTTGCAATGCAAGTCATTCTCAGCGATATCGGCAAACGCTTCCACCAAAAATGGGTGTTCAGGGGCCTTAACATGCAGTTCGACTCTGGTGAGCATTATGCCGTTACCGGAAAAAACGGCTCCGGAAAATCCACCCTGATGCTCATTGCTGCCGGATACCTTAGCCCCACCAAAGGAAGCGTGCAATGGAACGAAAACGAAAAAACGCTTGCTCCCGAATCGGTTTATAGCCGGCTATCGCTTGCTTCGCCCTACCTTGAGCTGGTGGAGGAGTTCTCCCTGGAAGAAACCCTGGCCTTTCATCAGAAGTTCAAGCCTTTTCTGGAAGGTTTTGATACCCGCCGACTAATAGATCTTTCCGGGCTGGCAGAAAGCCGCCACAAAGCGATCCGGTATTTCTCGTCGGGTATGAAACAAAGGGTGAAATTGCTGCTGGCGATTATGAGCCGCACCCAACTGGTGATGCTCGACGAACCCTGCGCCAACCTCGACAGCGATGCGGTAGCCTGGTATCAGCAACTGAAGCACGATTTCGGAAAAAACCGCACCTTCGTAATTTGCTCCAACCATAACCCGGAAGAATATCCCGGGGTAAGCCAGACTTTTGGCATTTAGCAAAAAAACGCACTTCGCTGCGCCATTTTATCACACTCCCATAATTTTTTATTATTTTTGTGGCCCGAAATTCACAAAACGCATTGATTTATAAATTTTTATGGCAACAACAGCAGATTTTCGCAATGGCTTATGCATAGAGTTTAACAACGACCTCTACTCCATAGTAGAGTTCCAGCATGTAAAACCCGGCAAAGGCGGCGCCTTTGTACGCACCAAACTTAAGAATCTGAAAACTGGCAAGGTACTTCCCAACACTTTTAATGCCGGGGTTAAGATCAACATTGCCAGGGTTGAACGCAGGCCCTACCAATACCTTTATAAGGACGAGTCGGGCTATCATTTCATGCATACCGAAACTTTTGAACAGACTTTTATTTCTGAGGAAATTATCAATGCGCCCGACCTGCTGAAAGAAGGTCAGGAGGTGGAGATTGTTTTTCATGCCGATACCGAAACTCCCCTCTCTTGCGAATTGCCTCCATTCGTTGAATTGGAAATTGTTTATTCAGAACCCGGGGTTAAGGGTGACACAGCAACCAACACCCTTAAGCCTGCAACCATGGAGACCGGCGCCATTGTAAACGTGCCCCTCTTTATCGAAACCGGTGAAAAGATAAGGGTAGACACCCGCGACAAGTCCTATTCAGAACGCGTTAAATAAAACCGCTGATGCAACTCAACCCACCCCTACAACTGGAGCAGGTGGCCAAACTGCTGGAGGCCCGCTTCGTAGGCGAGCCCGGCTTCACGGTAAGCGGAATCAACGAAATCCATATGGTAAAAAAGGGTGATCTCACTTTCGTGGATCACCCTAAATATTATGAGAAAGCGCTGAACTCAGCCGCCACTACCATACTTATCAACAAGGAAGTGGATTGCCCCCCGGGCAAAGCCCTGATCTTTTCTGACGATCCTTTCCGCGACTTTGTGGCCCTGATAAAAAAGTTCAGGCCTTTCGAGCCCGCCACCGGCAACATCAGTGCCACGGCCATTATTGGCGAGGATACCATCATTCAGCCCGGAACTTTTATCGGCAACAATGTGATCATCGGCCGTAACTGCCTCATACATCCCAACGTTACCATTTACGACCACAGCATTATTGGCGACAACGTAATTATTCATGCCGGGGCAGTTATTGGTTCGGATGGACTATATTTTAAGCGCCGCCCCACCCACTACGACAAGCTCGAATCGGGCGGAAGGGTTGTGATTGAGGACCATGTGGAGATCGGAGCCTGCTGCACCATCGACCGTGGGTCGACAGGCGACACCACCATTGGCTGGGGCACCAAGTTCGACAACCACATCCACATCGGGCACGACACCCGCATTGGGCGCAACTGTTTGTTTGCCGCCCAGGTTGGCGTGGCAGGCTGCGTAGTGGTAGAAGACGAGGTGATACTCTGGGGACAGGTGGGTGTGCAGAAAGACCTCACCATTGGCAAGGGAGCCGTGGTGCTGGGGCAGTCGGGCATTTCAAAAACGCTCGAAGGCGGAAAAACCTATTTTGGCAGCCCCGCCCAGGATGCCCGCGAAGCCATGAAGCAGCTGGCACTGATCAGAAAATTGCCTGAGGCATTTGAAAAACTGAAATAAATCAAACAAAAACCCGGGTGCTGCCCGGGTTTTTTGTTTCTACTTATTAAGTGAAGAAAAGGTGGTTTCTTCCATTTCCAGATCATCAGGATTATACTTCGAGGGGCACTTGAGCAACAAGCTGGTGGCAATAAACTGCTCTTCTTCAAACTTGCCGATCAGCACTACCTGGTCCGATTTTTCAAAATCCTGCGGCAGGGCGCCAAGGTAATGCACTTTGCTTTCGCCACCCTGGTTATCGGTCATGAAAAAGGTAAGCAACAGCGAATTATCTACCACGCGTTCTTCTATTGGCCTGTCTTTCAGGAGTTCACCAATAATATGAAACTCACGCCCGGGATGCTTGCGTGCCTCTTCAAAGCTGGCATAGGTGTCGGCTTTGTAAACGGTACTGATAATGGCGCCAATGGCCACCACAATAAATATCAGGGCAATTATATGCGTTTTCTTCATAGAAATTAACTCCTTTTTTTAACTGGTCTTTACATCAGTACTTCCCAAGCTTCTTTTCTGGTTTTCCAGCTCGCCAAGTTTCTTTTCGGCCTTGTTGAGCCTGCGCTCAAGGTAAAACAAAAAGGCTGCAATGCCGGCAAGGATTATGGACAAGACCATTACCACCACGATCATTTTTTCACCCGATTCTATCATTTCAATCGTTTTCGTTTAGTTCATCAATATTTTTTCTGAGCCGCACAATGCGGTAATACACCCTGAACAGCCACCAGGCCATAATCATCCATCCCGCTATAGCGGGAAAAAAAACCTTTCGCATGCGGGGATCGAGGTCGCCGGTCGACAGAGCCGGGTTGCCCTCAATGCCTGGATGAATGGAACCCTGCGATAGACGAGGCAATATCATGATAAAGACAAAAAACAGCACAAAGGCAAAGATATTATAAACGGCAGCCAAACGGGCCTTTTTGTCGTGCTCATCCACCGAACCCCTCAAAACCATATAAGCCAGGTAAGTGAGCATACCCACGGCGGCACCATTCAGCTTGGGATCGTTTACCCAATAGCTGCCCCAGGTATTTTGAGCCCATATCATACCTGTAATCAAGCCCAGGGTGCCGAATACAAGGCCGGTTTTTACTGCTGTCACAGCCTTGAGGTCGTCGTCAGGCCGAAAATAGCGCAGGTACCGCAGGCTAAAAAAAAGCGACATGAACAAAATAAACATCATGCTGAACCACATGCCTACGTGGAAGTAAATATTGCGGACCGTTTCGCGGATCACCGGCAATTGTGGCACTTCAAACAGCAAACCTCCTGCAATGACATAAAGC
Organism: Bacteroidales bacterium; assembly: GCA_041687035.1. Lineage (GTDB taxonomy): Bacteria > Bacteroidota > Bacteroidia > Bacteroidales > UBA7960 > UBA7960. The sequence goes on along the minus strand of JAWLCS010000034.1, from coordinate 8,375 downwards.
AGTATAAGCACCCCGAGTATTTTCCACCAACTATTTTTTAAAAATTCCATGTTCAGAATTATTCTTTCCAAATGTAAGGAAACAAAATATTTGACAACACCAGCGTAATGCCGGTGAGCAACACGACAACCAAAAGATTGTGGAGCTCCTCCACCAGGCCGGCACCCCCAATCGCGGCAGCCGAAACCCTGATAAGGACCAGCAGCAGAGGCAACACCAGCGGAAAGCTGAGCACAGCCATAAGAGTGAAGTTATTGCGGGCTTTAGAGGCAATGGCCGAGACCATGCTGAGCACCGACGAAAAGCCGGCAACGCCCAGCAACATATTCAGCACAAACAGCGGCATATTCTGAACCGGGTTTCCCATAAAGGAAATAAATACCAGCAAGCCAGCCAGGCCAAGGGCAGCCATTAATACGGCATTGTAAACAATCTTGGCGTTGATGATCGATTGCGGCCTCAACAGGGTGTAGTAATAGAGCAGGCGTCCGTCGCGCTCCTGCAGAAAGCTTTTCAGCACTGCATTGATGGCGGCGAAAAGCATGATAATCCAGAAAAGGGAGTTCCAGGTGGGCACATCAATGATGCGCGCAAAAGATAGGTAGCATACAAAAACCGTCGAGACCAGATAGAGCAGCACGCCATTGAAGGCAAACTTTTCCCTCCATTCCAAGGTGATCTCCTTGCGGATCATATGGCCAATTTCGCTGAGCATCTGCGCTTTGTTTTCTTAAAGAGGCAAAAATAAACCAATTTACCGAAACAATGCGGGCGGGCCAGCAAAAAAACAGCCCGACAGTATTAGTGCCGGGCTGCTCCCAAATCTATGAAAAACAACTCAGTGCTTAATGAGTTTAAGCTGTGAGTTTACGTTTGATCCTTTTATAGTAAGGAAATAAAATCCCTGTGAAATGCCTGCCAGGTCTATCCTGAGCCTTTCACCTGCCAGAAATTGCCCGCGGGCCACTTCCTGGATGGTCTTTCCGCTAAGGTCGTGAAGTCTTATAACCACCTGCTCTCCAGCATTATCACCAAACTCTATCCAGGTGTAATCCAGTGCAGGATTGGGATACAGGGCCATTGGAAATTCCACGACATCATCCATTCCGGCAGGACTAAGATTGTAGGAGATAACCTCAGTGCAGTTATTTTCGTCGAGTATAGTCACGGTATATGTTCCTATGGGCAGGTTGGTGAGGGCAGGCGTGGTAGCCCCGGTATTCCAGCTATAGCTTATTTGCCCTGTACCGCCGCTCACTGTCAGATGAATGCTGCCGTTGTTCTGTCCCACATCAGGGATCACCAGGTCGGCCTCCACCTCAATGGGTTCAGGTTCATGAATATTTAATGGCAGCTTATAGGCGCATTCATGAAAGTCGATTACCTGCACCCAATAGTCTCCACCCGAGACGTTGTTCATTTGTGTGCCCGTCAGCCCATTGCTCCAGTAAAAGCTGTAAGGATAGGTTCCACCCAACGGCCCCACACTAATGCTGGTAGTCTGGCCACTGCACATAATCTCGTCAAACTGGTAGCTAATGTGCAGAATCTCCGGCTGGGCAATATCAAATTGCTGTCCGGTGAAGCAGTTTCCTTCGGTAACGGTAACAATGTAGGTACCAGGCCCCAATTCGGTAATAGTCTGCCCTTCAGCGCCATGCACCCAGCTGTATACAGGGTTGAGCCCGCCTGCCACACTTACGGTAATCGCACCGTTTGCATCGCCATTACAAAGAATGGGCGACACCACACTGTTGATTGCCGGCGCACCGGCATCCTTTATCAGCACAGGATATTCAAGCACACAGTTTTCAGCGGGATTAACAATATTCACAAAATATATTCCTGCTGGCACGTTCTCAATACTGGAAGTAGTTTCCCCGGTCGACCATTCGTAAACCAGGTTTTCTTCGGCGTTTTGAGGTATAATAAGCGCAGTACCACCACTTTGCCCGCAACCGGGTGAGTTGTTTGTGAACGAGGATACCCTGGGAAGCTGACCGGTATTGGTAATAGTGAAGCTGGCCTCTGTTTCGCAACCAAAGGCATCCACAATGTTAACAGAATACTCCCCTGCTCCTATGTCCTGGAGTGAAGCCGCCGTGGCCCCGTTGCTCCAATAGTAATTTATGGGGTCGGTGGCATTATCCACCTCAATCACTATGGCTGCGTTGTTCAGCTCACAGGTTTCGGGTATCACGGCAGCAGAAAGTTCCAGTTCCACCTCTTCAAATTCAAGGGCAAACTCCATTTCACTTTCACAGCCCGACTGATCCGTTATCATTACAGTATAGGTGCCAGCCGGCAGGTTTTCGGCCAGATTGCCATCCAGTTCGGGTAGCTGAATCCACTGATAAACAAATGGTTCGCTGCCGCCTTCGGGCTGCAGTAAAATGCTCCCGTTATTGGCCACACATACCGGGTTTTGCACCTGTGCGTCGACCAGCAAAAAATCGTTTTCTTCCACCACCACTTCAATCGTTCCCTGGCATCCAATGTTGTCGGTCACCAGCACGGTATAGGTGCCGGGAGGGAGGCCGCTGGCAGTGGGACCGCTCTGAGGCGGGTCCGTTTCCCAGTTAAAGGTATAGGGCCCAAACCCAGCCAGTGGAATCACGGTGGCTTCTCCATTGGGGGCACCACAGGCTGATGCCTGCGATTCAAATTCCATTTCAAGGTTTTGTGAACCAATGGAAACATATAATGTATCGTGACAACCGGAAGCATCCCAGATTTCGACCATGACTTGCCCAACTCCCAGGTTTATGGCCGTAGCACCGGTTTGTCCGGGATCGGTATCCCAGAGAAAAGTATGAGGTCCGAATCCGGTAAGCGGAATCACATTCGCCTGCCCGTCGTCGTTGCCACAATAAGCCTCGGTAGAATTTACTTCAAAATAAGGCGCGCAGTCTGCCACATTATCTCCCAGGTTGAGCCTGATCATGGGCACCTGCGATTCGGTTTGCCACATGCCGTCAATTTGTGTAAAAGCGCCCTGGCCGGGAAGCCCCCTTGGAATTTCCGAAGAAACCATTAGGTTGCCTGCCCCACCGGCATAGCCAATGGCCACCAGGTACTGTTGTCCGGCTTCGAGCATCAGCCCTTCACCATCGAGTGCCAGTGAAAGCCAAACCGCTTCCTCATTTGCCAGAACCGAAAGGTCATGCTGGCTCACAGAATAAGACGTGGTTTGCGTAAGCAGGGAGAAATTTGACCCCTGTCGCTGGTAAATCCTTGCCGTAATGCTGGCACCAGCCTGGGTCAGCTCATGCAGGGCAACCGATATGGAAGTGGCGCGCACATCCTGCAAAATTTCATAAATATTTCCGGTAACAAAAGCCTGCCCCACCGCGGCTCGAATGCCTTCGCCAAGGTAAATGCCGCCATCGCGGGCATAGATCGTATCGGTAATCTGCACCCTGCCCGAAGACATATTGTTCGAAGGCTCTGTATCGACCTGATTTTGCTTTGCTTCAAAATTTATATTGTAAAGGCCCCTTCCGGGAAAAGTAAAGGCCGACTGGGTTGAAAGGGTGGTAGTTTGGCCCGAGGCAAGCTGTGTCAGTGTCTCACTTTGGCCAGTGTATAGATAAGTGTTCACGTCGGCAAGCAAATGCACGCCGGTTTGGGTATTACCACCCAGGTTGCGAATCATGCCGCTGAAATGTACCGCTTGCTGCTGTCCGCCGGGTACCATGGTATAACCGCCAAAAGCAACGGCAAAGAGTTCCAGGTCGTTTGCAGTGTATGTATTAATGGAAACATCGTCGATCATCCAGAAGTAATGTGAGGCGCCAATTTTGCGGAACCTGATCCACACCTGCTCATGGCCTGCGGCCACTTCCGAAATATTTACCAGCTGGTGAATGGCGTTCTGGCTCAGGTTGTTGGGCCAAACCCCATTTTTTACATCAAAGCTCACCCAGTTTTCGCCATCGTTGCTCACTTCCACCAGCAACTGGGTGCTCTGAAAGCTGCAGCAATACCTGAAAAAGTGCTGAAACGACAGCATTACGTGCGGATGTCCGCTCAGGTCGATGGGAGGGCTCTGAATGTAAGCATCGGTTAGCCCCGAAGAATTGTCCTCGCTGGCAAGGTCACTGTCCAAAATCATAAAACCATTGGCAGCCGAGCTGCTGTTAATGGCCGGCACACCTTGCGAGAAGCCGCCCTGCGGTCCTTCGTAGGAATGCGTAAAACTAACGTACCCGCTCAAGTCAGTGCTGGTCCAGCTTGCTGGCAGCCCACCGTCAAAGTCCTCGTACCAAATTGCTTCGTCGCCCAAGTTTTTTACATCAACCGCCATTCGGAGGTTTTTCTGGGGGTTTACAACAGCTGGCCGGGGATAGAAAACCGGCTCGGTAGCCATAGCACTCCCAAGCAATAAAATAAGCACCAACGGCAGGACATGACGGATTCTTAAAATTACCTTTTCCATTATCTCAATCTTTTTTCTCATAGAATGGGTAAAAAAGGAGGCTTTGTCATCGGCGGCACACTGCCCTTGCAAAGCATCACATTTTCAGGGAATAAAACTATAAAATCCCTTGCGGCGGGCAATCCGTAGATTACTGAATTACTCCCTCCTGATAAAAGGTAGAATTTACCTGTTTTTGGGACAATTTTTCTGCGTTAAACGAAACAAACAAAAAACGCAAACATATAATGCCCGCGTTGATTGTTTAAGAAATAAGTTTGGTCTCAGGTCTTTACAAGCTCTTCAATGCTGTTTTTCAATACATTAAGCTTATACGCCGCATTTTCTGACAGGCTGCGGATCAATTGCAGCAGTTTGAGGTCGGCCTTTAGAAGCAGTGCCTTTTCTTCATCCGAAAGCAGGTCTTCACCTTTGCGTTTCTCCACAAAATAATCGAAAATGGCAGCGGAGAAAAGCCAGGTAAGCAGTTCTTCAAATTGCTCCCTGCTGTAAAACCAAGTTTCCTGGTAAAGGTTGGCTCCAATATATCTTTTCACCTTTTCGTCGCTTAGCAGCTTTATGGCCAGTTTCAGTTTGCTTTCCGGCACCTGTATGCCGGGCTGCTTCAACATTTTTGGCAACATCCCGCTGATCAGCTCTTCCCGCAGATCGAACACCTCAAAGCCCGCTTCAAGCAGCAGGTCGAGCAGGTCGATGTCCCGGTCCAGTTCCTGCTGGCTCCTTCCGGTACTCCTGAGCACCTTTTGCAATGGCAAGCGCAACATTAGGGCATCCTGAATGGCTTTTTCCTGGTCCGTGCCGGGGGTGAGCTTTTTCAGCGCCTGTTTGGCATAAAAGGCCACGATAAGCATGGCGCTTTCGCGGATGGGTATGGTGGTGCCTGGCAAGGGAATGCTTTCATTGGCAGAAGCTTTCCTGGCCAGGGTTTTGTCAGCAAGCACCGTTTCGTGGTCTTTCACAAACCGGAAAGCCGCTTTGACCGATTGCAGGTTATGAAAAAATGTGGCAGTGGCAACCTCAACCGAGGATGGCAATTCAAAATGATCGGCAACTTTTGTGGCAAACGCTTCGAAGCGACTTGACAGCGGCTGCAAGGAAGCATCGCTGCGCAGCGGAATCTCCGGATCTTGCAGCGAGGTGGCCAGGGCATCGATCACATCGGGCTGAAACAGGGGTTCGAATGCTGCATACACCTGCTCCAATTCAAGTTCGTGCCGCGCCTGTTCCACGCTGGGAACTCCCTGTCCGGCCAGATTGTAATGCAGGCGCTCATACACCCCATTTTCATCAAAGACTTCGCAAAACTGCCAGAAAATACGGTATTCAAAACCATTCAAATGCCAGTGCAAGCCGTGGTCATGAATGTCGCTCCCGCTTTTCAGAAACTCCATCCCTGATATATGCTCACGCACAACATAATATTTCCTGCCGTCCCTGCTCAGGGCCAGGGCTTCACCCAGACTGAGCGTCTGCGTCTGCCCGGCATGGCCATCTTTACGGAGCTTGGGTGCCGACTGAAAAATGCGGCCAGAGGCCTGCTCATATTTGTTGTTAAACAGCACCAGGGCCCTTTCGTGACCTTTGCGGTTGGTGTAGGCCATCACATTTTCATTGAGATGGCCTGCGTCGTCAATAAAATCAAAAAAGTTAAAATGCTCTACCTCACTAAACAGAGATCGCTTCTCAAGCAACGGAAAGATTTCATTTTCATGCTTCTCGACCAGCCACTTCTGCGGCAGTTCGTTGTAATAAGCCCGCTGGTATTCCATGCCATACTTTTCGGTATAGCCTTCAACCTGGCCATGGGCAAACATGGGCAGGCCGGGCAAGGTGCTCATCAGCACACACACCCCCAGGTATTTATCGCCGGTACCAAACTGCCTGATGGCTGTTTCCTCATCGGGGTTGCTCATGAAGTTTACGTAGCGCTTCAGAATCTCGGGCTCAAACTCAAGGGTGTTGGTAATCAGGTCGCGATATTTTTCGTTTTCTTCGTTTTTTAGCATGTGCATAAAGGCCGAGTTGTACACTCGATGCATGCCCAGTGTGCGAACGAAATAGCCTTCCATGAACCAAAACGCCTCGGCCAGCAGCAGGGTTTCTGGCATGGTTTCGTTCATGCGGTCCACCACCTCGCGCCAGAACTCAACCGGAAACATGGCATCGAACTGCGCCTGTGTCATGGCATAGTCGGCCCTCGACGGGATGTCGCCCCCGGTTCCGGGTCGCGGGTACCACAAACGGGCAAAGTGTTTTTTGGCAAGCGTCATGGCCGCATCGAAGCGGATAATGGAAAAACGGCGCGCCACCTCCATGATCATCTGGATAACGGCTTCGCGAACCTCCTGTTTTAGCATGTCGAGCTGGGCGGTGTCGTTCCACGGCATATTGGTGCCATCGTTGCCATGGTAAATGTAGCGCACATCACCATTGCGTCGGTCCACACGCTGAAACACCACGGCAGCATCGGTCTTTGAGAAATAGCCGTCATCAATTCGGATGTCGATATCGGGGTGCTCCGAAAGATTCTCTCCATTAAAACGATAAGCCGGGAACGGCGGCACCCGTGACTGAATAAAATAATCGGGATTTTCAATCACCCATTTCGAATAAATGCCGGTATGGTTGGGCACCATGTCGCTGGCCAGCCTGATGCCGCGGGCCTTGGCACGCTCATTCAGGTCGTGGTAGGCCTCTTCCCCGCCCAGGTCGTGGGCAATCTGGTAGTCGTACAGCGAATAGGCAGACGAGACGGCATCGGTAAAGCCCATAATGTGCTTGATGCGTCGCGAGGCATTGCTGCGCTCCCAAATGCCTATGAGCCACAGCCCGTTAAAATGCCAGCGGGCAAGCTGGTCGAGCTCCTCATCAGGGATCTGGTCGAGGCGACGGATCTCGCGCTGGTATTTTTTCGACAGTTGGTCGAGCCAAACCCAGGTGTTCTTTGCCATGAGCACCACCCGCGGCATCCAATGGGTATCTTGCGTAAAGGCCTCATGCTCTTCGTAGTCTCTGGCCGCATCGCCGGTATAGTCGTAGCCCGACTTTCCAATAAAGGCCCCTTCGGCTTGCCAGCCTTTGTATTGAGGCACAAAGGTGGGCATACCACCTTCGCCTCCTTCCAGGCGCATGTCCTCTTTCATAAGGTCCTTGCCTTTGAGGATTTGCAGTATAAAACTTTCGGGCAGCAAAGCCTTCCAGCGGGTCATGACAAAATCGAGCTGGGCGTTCAGGTCATCCGGAGCGGCAAAAAAAGGCGCTTTCAGCAAGGTAATGACGTCCTGCTTGTCGGGGCCAAAGGGCGGTTCTTTCAAGAAAAAGTCTCCGAGCAGGGCCAGCAGCTCATCCAATGCAGACTGGTTCTCAAGATAATTGCGGTCGAAAAGGTCTCTGAACTTTTTGGTGGCAGGGTTCAAATTGGCCAGCATAAGCATCAGCAGTTCCTCCAGGCTAATACTGGTGTTGGGCCGCTCGCCGGTTTGCTGGCTCAGCCAGCCTGTAGCAGTCATTCGACCCCGGTAAACGCCTATGGGCGGAAACTGCAGGGTGAAATCGAGCAGAATGCGTCGGAATTTTTCACCGCCCAACTTCTCAGTAAGCAGGCTTTCAGCCTTCCGGAAAACACCGGGATTGAGTTGCTTTTCGTACTCGCGCAGCACCAGGTGATAGACCTCATCGAGCAGCCCTGCCGCGTTAAGTTCGCCCGGATAGACATGCTGCTGCGGCGCCCGGCTCTTATTCATGCGATAGGCCAGGTTTCTTACTGCCTGGAAATCGGCAAAAACCACCCGCCCATCGGTGGCAAACAGGCTGTCGTCGACCTGCAAAGCCTGGCGGATGCGCCCCGCAATATGAAACTCAAAAACAGCTTTCCCTAAATGATCTGAATGTGCAGTCATAGCCCTACTTTTTTGCTTTGGAGTAAAGGATAAAAGTA
>JAWLCS010000033.1:9908-43005 GCA_041687035.1 Bacteroidales bacterium | reverse complement strand
GGGTTATGCCTATCCGGATATGTTTCCCAACAGCTATCTTCCCGCTGCCATTGAGACCAGCAGCCAGCTTTTGCAGAAATACCACATTCCTGCAGTTTATGCATACAAACATTACAATGGGGCAGGGGTGAGCACCTATCGGGGTGTGGAAATCTCAAACAACTTCAATTTCAACAGGCTCGGCAGTTTTGCCCACCAAACCGGCACCGATCTTACCTTTTTGTTCGATCCGGCCCTGCAAACTCAAAAAGCATATACCAACTTCGGTGGCTTGCTTTTCAATCATGTAAATGATGAAACCTTTTATGCCAATGTAACTGACCTTGGCGCTTCTTCAGAGCGGATTATCGGCAAACTGCGCAATAAGCCAAAGCCCAGCTTTTTGCTGGCAGGCTATCAGCGTCTCAGGCAGGATGGCACAACGGTAAGTGCTTCAAATCCGGCCGACATAACCCTTTCCAGGCTGAATATTATTATGGAAAATGTGAGAAATAATGCCGAGCTGGGGCATGAAGTAGTATTTGTTACCCCCGAACAGTTTTCTGATTTGCTGCGGCAACATCTCAACCTGGTCACCTCTGCGCTTTCAGCCACAGCAAATGAAAACAGAATATGGGTTGAAAGAAATAGTTACGGTATGCCACGGCTTCATTTAAGCTTCCAGGAGCCTCAGAGGGCAACAGTGAGGGTGTTTGACCTTTCCGGAAGGTTGTTGCACCAATTCGAGCTGGAAACGAGCGAGAAGCAATCTTTTATACAACTCCCCCTGAACGGAAACCAGCGAGGAGTTTATTTAATCAATGTGAGCGGTCCGGCCCTCTGGTTAAACACCAAGCTTTTGTATTGATCAATTGGCCGGATAACCCACCGGGTGGTTCAGCATGGGGTGCTGTGAATCTTTGAGTTTTAGCAGTTCACGCAAGCCACCCATATCCATGGAAGCACGGGGCCTTGTAACCATTCCCAGCCCGGCGCAGGCCAAGGCAATGTTTTGCGAAACAATACCTGCATCCATGGCGCCCCAGCGAAGTTTCAGCGCATCATCACTTCCTGCAAACCGCGAAATATCTGATACCAACACCAGCATAACGGGTGCATTGGCCATGTTTACCTGCCTGCCGGTCACCAGATTGCGATGATCGCCGGGGGCTATCAGCTCAATGGAATGATCGGCCGGGTTGTAGAAATATGCGCCATCTTCCTTGATCACGTAAATGTCGATATCCTGGCTATTGCGGGCCGAGGGAGCCGTGCGCTTTCCTTCATCCGGCCGGTTGATGCCATTGGCAGCCCAGATAATGTCAGAAAGGTCCTGATTGCTTAAGGGGTCGGATGAGAAGGCCGTAACCGAAGCCCTTTGCTGTAATGCCTGCATCACCGGCAAACCACGGCTTAAATCGGGCTGGGTAAGCAAAAAGGAAATCTTTTCCTGGCCGAATAGAGGAGAAAGGCCTATGGAGATGAGCAAAATAAAAATGGCTGCTTTCATAGAATATATGGTTTTGGACAAATGTAAGAAATTTCATTTGTTTAATAAATTCCATTAAAACATTCAACAATTTGCATATTTAGGTGTTAAGCTAACAGTCCAAAATTTTAATAAAATTTTTTAAGCTATGTCAATAACAAAATGGGCTGCAGACCCAACCCACAGCGAAATCCAATTTAAGGTAAAGCATCTGATGATCACCACCGTTACCGGTTATTTCCGCGAATTTTCAGCCAGTGCTGAAACCGAAGGTCAGGATTTCTCCACTGCAAAAATTGAATTTGAAGCGAAAACAGCTTCCGTGGATACCAACCAGGCCGACCGCGACAACCACTTGCGCAGCGGCGACTTTTTTGAGTCAGATAAATTTCCGGTATTGAAATTTAAATCATCGAAAATGGAAAAAGTGGACGATGAGAATTATAAACTTGTGGGCGATTTGACCATTAAGGACGTGACCAAGCCTGTGACCCTCAATGTGGAGTTTGGCGGCGTTATGAAAGACCCATGGGGTAACAATAAAGCCGGTTTCAGCCTCAGCGGCAAGATCAATCGTAAGGACTGGAACCTGAACTGGAATGCTGCCCTCGAAACCGGTGGTGTGCTGGTAAGCGACGAAGTACGCATTTTCTGTGAAATACAATTGGGCGTTCAGGCCTAGTAAATAATATATTACGCTTTAAGCCCGTCACTGTTTTGGTGGCGGGCTTTTTTTATTTGAAAAAGAAAAATTTCAATAAAATCCTTAACTTTCAGAAAAAAAGGATTTGGAACCTGCTGCACTGCATTTTCAGGAAACCTTTGGTCAGAATCTGGTCAGGTTATCAGGCTTTTATAACCGACAGGCCCTGAAACAGCTGGCGGACCCGGAACGGGATTACCGCAGTATACATCAGGCAAGGCTGTGCTTTAAACGCTTACGCAGTCTGTTGCGACTCGGGCGATTTGGCATTAACGATATCGAATACCAGCGGCTTAATCATTTTTACCGCGATCAGGCCAGGGCACTGGCCTTTCAGCGCGATTATACGGTAATCAATGAGGTGCTCAAGGCCATGATAAAAACCAGGGAGTCGGCCACCGAGCGTGCCTTCCTGGTTCAGTTCAAAGCCAGGCTGGTGCATAAGCGGAAAAAGGATCAGGGCATAATGCCATTCGACGATGCCTGCCGTGAAGTAATACACCGCTTATCGAAAATGCAGGCCGAAATCAGTACCTGGGTGCCGGAGGAAACGGATGCCGGATTATTTTTGCTGGGCATTAAAAGCACCTATGCCGAAGCCAGAAAACAGCACCGGAATTTGACGGCCACGCTCAACGATCATCAGCTGCACGAATGGCGCAAGCAGGTGAAATACCTTTGGTACCAGGCAGAACTGTTGACCGGTTTATGGCCAAACATGCTTAAACCCTGGATAAAGGAACTGAAAAATGTGGCTCAAAGCCTTGGCCGCCATCACGACCTGGTTTTGCTTGAATCAGCCTTGAAAGAATATATTGAACCCGAGCTGGAAGACCTTGCAGCAACCACCCTTGACCAGATTTCAGAAGAAAAAAGATTTATTGAAGAAAAGGCCCTTTTGCTGGGTAAGAGGATCTTCGCCATTCGTCCTTCCTGCCTTTACCAGCAAATGAAAGCTTGTGTGCAAGTTTAGTCTGCCAATGGATTTTTGTGCCAGCTTTGAAAATTGATTTCCTGCACTACCAGGCCGGGGCTTCCTTACCCTGTACATTAAAGAAAAACGAGAAAGTGCCCATAATATAGTCGCCCAGTGAGGTTTCATGGGTGCCGCCCTCGGTAGTAATTAACTGAATATTCTGGGTGCCCTGCGCCTGCATGGCTGCAAAGGCGGTTTCAGAATTCAGGTAAGGCACCAGGCGGTCTGCATTTCCATGATAAAGCCTGATAGGAAATTCGGGCTTCCAGTCGAAACAGTCGTTATCGGCCAGGGCAGAAAGCATGGCGGTATCGGTGCCGTTAAGCACGCCTTGCACAAAATCTTCCCTGAAAAGGAGGGAGGGGTTTAGCTCAATGGGGGTAAAAACTCCGTTTTGAGCGATCTGGGAGGCCCATGGCTCATTGAAATAAAAGCTGTAAGGGCGCTGCAACTGTGGATAAATCCTGTTGTACACATCCAACACCCACACAAAGGTGTTGATGTACTCCTGGTTTTCGTTTGAGCTGATTACGTATTTGGCCGTGGCGGTTTTGTTGTAAGCCCCTGCCCCAACGGTGGCAGCCGTTATGGTAAATTCTTGTGAATGTTCTTCCTGCAACAGCTTCAGGGTAGCCATGGTAGCAAAGCCACCTTCTGAATAGCCGGTAAGAAATAGCCTGTTGTCAGGCTCCTTAAGCCGTTCCACTTTAAAATACTCGTAAGATGCCCTGATCATATCGCGGGTAGCGGTGGCAAGACTGGCCCGGTGTTCATAGGGATGCTCAAGGTTTACTGTGGCGCCGTACCCAATATAGTCGGGCAGTACGGTATGATAACCTATGCTTGCAAAAAACGTTAGCTGTTCGGTATAAACCGACTGAAAAAGGGAAGGGGCCTCGGTTGGGTTGGAGAGGGTACCATGCTGAAAACTCAGCATTGGTAATTGGTTGCTTGATTCTGACACCAGCAGCGCCCCGGAGGCCACAATGGGTTCGCCATTCACCCCAACGGTGTGGTAGGTAATTCTTATGGCCTTCACGCCAAACTGAACAAAGGCTGCCGCTTCGGCGGGAAACAGTTCGCCTGATCCAACCAAAGCCTGAATCTGTTCCTTGCTTATGGTTTTAATGGTTTCGTAACTTTCAAGGTATACCGGATCGTAAGGTGGCGGATCGTCCTTGCCGCACGAAACGGCTAAAGAAAAAATGATCAGGAATAAAAAAGTCTTTTTAAGAAAAGTGGCTATTGAAGGATTCATTATTTTTTCTTTTTGTTAAATAATTACTTTCTTTTACCCCCGAACAGGGAACCCAGGATACTGCGCACGATCTCGCGGCCCAGCTGGTTGCTAATGTTGCGGGTAATGGCCCGGCCGGTTTGCCTGGAAATATCCTCCAGCACGGTGGGTTGTTTTTTTGGCGTCCGGGTGGTTTTGATTTGCCTTTCGGAAGGCTTTGGTTCTTCAGATTTTTCTGCTTTTGCCTGCAACTCTTTTTCTATTCTTTTCTGGAGTATCTCATAGGCCGATTCGCGGTCGATATACCGTTCATAAACGCCAAAGACAGGCGATTTGTTTATCATCCTCTCGCGCTCTTCGGGTGTGATGGGGCCAATCTGGGCGGCAGGTGGGCAAATCATGGCCCGCTCAACCATTCCGGGCACCCCTTTCTCGTCGAGAAAAGAAACCAGGGCTTCGCCCACCGCAAGCTGGGTAATGACCGTTTCAGTGTTGAAGGCCGGATTTTGTCGGAAGGTGGTTGCAGCAGCCTTCACAGCCTTTTGTTCACGTGGTGTATAGGCGCGCAGGGCATGCTGAATGCGGTTGCCCAGCTGGCTAAGCACCGTGTCGGGTACATCGAGGGGGTTTTGGGTAACGAAATATACGCCCACGCCTTTGGAGCGGATCAGGCGCACCACCAGTTCAATTTTTTCGAGCAGCACACGGGGCGTGTCATTAAAAAGCATGTGGGCCTCATCAAAGAAGAAAACAAGCTTGGGCTTTTCAATGTGGGTTTCTTCGGGTAGCTGATCGTAAAGCTCGGAAAGCAGCCACAGCAAAAAGGTGGAGTATACGCGGGGCGAATGCATTAGCCGGTCGGCCGTCAGAATATTGAGCACGCCCATGCCGTGGGCATCGGTTTGCAGCAAATCATGAATATCGAAGGCCGTTTCGCCAAAGAAGCTGGCCGCGCCCTGATCTTCAAGCATCATAAGGTTGCGCTTTATGGCTCCGATACTGGCCGGAGAAACATTGCCATGGCTGGTGGTAAACTGGCCACGATTGTTGCCCACATATTCGAGCATGGCGTTGAGGTCTTTCAGGTCGAGCAGCAGCAAGCCGTTTTCGTCGGCAATTTTAAAAACGATGTTAAGCACGCCCGACTGGGTATCATTCAGGTTGAGCAGCCGCGAAAGCAGCAGCGGTCCCATTTCCAGTATGGTAGTTCGCATGGGGTGGCCCTGTTCGCCAAAAACATCATAAAACACCACTGGGAAAGCCCGGTTTTCATATCCCTCCAGCGCCATTTTTTCTACCCTGTCGGCAATTCGGAGATTGAGGGTGCCGGCTTTGGCAACTCCCGAAAGGTCGCCTTTAATGTCGGTCATAAAACAAGGAATACCCTGCATGCTGAACGATTCGGCAAGCACCTGCAACGAAACGGTTTTTCCCGTACCCGTGGCTCCGGTAATCAGCCCGTGGCGGTTGGCCATGCGGGGCTGTATGTGCAGTTCAACGTCTGATTTGGCTATGAGGGTGGGATTGCTGCTGAAGGCCATAATTGATAAGTTAAAAATGAAAAATGAGAAGTGAAAAAATGATCAGATGGGCTTTTGCTGGTTCCGCTGCATTTCCATCAGGTGGTCAATTACCTTGCGCTGGTGGTCGGCTTCGGCTTCCAGGCGCTCAATCATTTGCCGCAGCCGCCTAATCTCCAGGTCTTTTTCATGGCATTCAGGGCAAGGCACATATCGCTGGGTGGACTCATTGGCCGAATAAAAACTGATTCCGGCATCAGAGAACTCCGGGTCATAATTTCGTACCATCGGCCTGCGATTTTTCGGAGGGTTTGGCCTTGGCATATTCATGGCCTTTAAAGAATCAAAATTGGAAGGAGGCGCAAAGAAATCATTTTCTTCTGTTTGCGAAGGCCTTAAAAACATGGGACCCTCACCAGTATCGAGAAAATCGGGGTTGACGAAATAAATCTTTTCGAGCAGCAGGCGGGCACGGTCATTGAGTGAATTGCGGCCTTGTTCAATGCTGGCCCAGGTTGTCAGGGCCATGCCCATGCGTTCGCCAAATTCTTTTTGGTTCAGCCCCAGCGTCAATCGAATGGCTTTCAAACGGCCGGTAATATTGGTGTTTTCCACGGAAGTGAATTTATTTAAACAAAAATACGTAAATTAGTGGTTTACATTGTTAAAAAACGTAATTTTGTTACGCGTATTTGTATTGTATTACGCCTTTGGTTGGTTTAGGTTTCGTTTTATAAGGAAATTCTTACAAAAAACCTCGTTTTCTTTAACCATCTCTAAAGTTAACCAAAAAATGTAAAGCAGGGCAGGGCAACAAAATAATTATTAACCAAAAAAGGTAAAAGCAATGAAAAAGAAGTACAAGGTTTACAATGTGATCATACTCGATGAGAGCGGATCAATGCAGGCGATTAAGAAATTCACCATTATTGGCTTTAACGAGATACTCGAAACCATCCAGCAGGCAGAAAACGATCATCCCGAACAAGAGCATTTCGTAACCTACCTTTCTTTTAATTCCAATGGAATTAAGACTCATCTGTTTAATGAGCCAGCCAAAAAGCTGAAGCCCTTGAATGAGCAAAATTTCCAGCCCGGTGCTTGCACTCCGCTCTTTGATGCCATGGGCAGCGGACTTACCCGCCAGCGCGATGCCATAGCCGGCGAAAAGAATACCGAAGTGCTGGTTAGTATTCTTACCGATGGAATGGAAAATGCCTCAGTGGAGTATAACCATACGGCCATAAAAAATCTGGTGGATGAATTGAAAAAACTGGGATGGACTATCGCCTACATGGGCGCAAACCACGAAGTGGAAAGCTTCTCCATATCAATTGGCATTGATCACCATACCCAATACATGGCCACCGAGGAAGATATGAACCGCAACTTTAACCAAGAGAAGGCTTCCCGAATGACTTTTTATAATAAAGTCGGAATGTTCGATAAAGGTGCATATTTCGAGGAAGATACTGAAAAAGAAGAGGAAAACAAGGACAAAGAATGAAGGTAAAAAGTCAAACTTTGGTCAGGCCAGATTCAACTTAATTTAACAAGCAAATAATGAAAGCCCTGTTGTTCTTCAGCAGGGTTTTCTTTTTGGGATTTAGGACAAAACCACAACTGCAATTTTTGTAACTTAGTTGATTGTAAATTACAAATCTTTCTATATGATCCCTTTTAAATCCAAGGCTTTGCCATTAGCTGTTATTTTTTTGCCCTTGTTTTTGTATCTTTTTTCCTGTAATGGCCCCCGGCAAGAACCCGTTATCATTGATTTCAGCCAGGATCAGCAGGCTTCTGAGATTTCGGACAGCGACAGCATTCCAACCCTTAGGGTGGCCATTGCTACCGTAATTTCGCCACGCGAAAGCTTTATTTATTACAAGGAACTTTTTGATTACATTTCGGAAAGACTCGGCCTTAATGTAGAATTCAAGCAGCGCATGACCTACCAGGAGGTGAACCAGCTGCTTGCCGAGAATCAGGTAGATGTGGCCTTCATTTGTTCGGGGGCTTATGTAGTAGGTGCTGAATCGGTAGAGTTGCTGGTGGTTCCGGTACACAACGATTTACCTTATTACCAGGGTTATGTCATTACCCAGCAAAATTCAGGGATAAACCGTTTCGAAGACTTTCGCGGAAAAACTTTTACCTATTCCGATCCGCTTTGTTTCACCGGTAAACTTTTTATCGATGGCAAACTCAAGGAAATGGGCACCACTTCTGAAGCATTTTTCAGCCAGGTGCTTTATTCGAGTTCGCACGACATCAGCATACAGATGGTTTCACGCAACCTGGTTGATGGGGCTTCGGTCAATGGGCTGATATATGATTATCTTTCGCATTTTCAACCCGAAGCTATACAAAACATTCGCCTGATTGAGAAAAGCAACTATTTTGGTATTCCTCCCATTGTCAACGCCCGTGGTCTGGACCGGTCACTTCGCTCTGAAATACAAGCACTTTTCCTCGAAATGCATCTGCACGAGCAAGGTCGCAAAATCATGAGCCAGCTGCAGGTTGACCGTTTTATCATTTCCGGCGATACCTTGTATGATGGCATTCGCGAAGCAAGAAAGTTCCTTGAACAATGAAAAATGTCAGGCTCCCGCTATTTACCAAGTTTGCCCTGGGCATAAGCCTTACCGTGCTGGTGTTTGGTCTGCTCAATGCTCTGCTGGTACGCAACTCGGTGAGCTCCTCGCTCAACACCGAATTTGAAAAAAGAGGCTATTTTATTGCCCGTGCCGTGGCCGAGCAAGCCGTATTCTACATACTGTCGGAAGACCCGGCCGGGCTGAACTCACTCATCAACGAGATAAAGGCCATCGATGCGACGATTTCCTATGTATTTATCGTTTCGGAAAACGGTGAGGTGCTTGCACATTCTTTTCCTGACCTTGTGCCACCACAATTGAAAACCGCCAATTGGCCTGGCATTGGCGAGGAGTTAAGCATTGTGTCTGTTAGAGACCAGGATGACAAGAGCATTTACATCCGCGACTTCAGCGTGCCTGTCCTGAGTCGCAGTGTGGCTTATGTGCGTTTAGGCATCCTTGAGAATGAAATTATTGAGCACGTGAATGAAACCATAACCACCCTTTGGATCATGGTGGGTGTTTTTTTTGTGCTTGGCTTGCTGGCTGCCCTGTTCTTTTCCTATACCATTTCTACTCCCTTAAAGGTGCTCAGCAGCCAGTCGCAAACCATCAACATCGAAACCATTCAGCAGGGGCTGGCCATTATTCGGGACTCTACACGGAGGCTTTCATACAGGATACGGAGAATTTTCAACAGCAGGGACGAAATAGATGTGCTTTACGAAAATTACGACCACATGCTCAGGCGCCTGGAGCAAACATACTACACCATGAACCAGCTGCAACAATCGTTGATGCAATCAGAAAAAATGGCAGCCATTGGCACGCTCACTGCCGGGGTGGCCCATGAAATAAACAACCCCCTGGCCGGGCTGCGTATTGGTCTCGGCCGCATTGCACGCCGGCCCGACGATGTCCAACAAACCATTAAATATACCGAACTCATGCAGGAGTCGCTCAGCAAGATGGAGCAGGTAATACAGGATTTGCTTACATTTAGCCGCAAGAGTCCCCACCAGTTTGAACAAACCAATACCTGCGAAATACTGCGTAAAACCGTGAAATTGGCGAGCTATCGCATTGGCAGGAAAAATATCTCTATCAATATAGATAATTCAATGTGTCCGCATTTTATCTATGTGGCACCCAACCGCATGGAGCAGGTTTTTCTTAACATCATTATAAACGCCATTGACTCTGTTAACGAAAAAATGACCAGCCAGCCGGGACTTGAAGGTCTGATTAAGATATTTATTAAAGAAAATGATACCCATACTCGAATCTGTTTTTCCGACAACGGAATGGGACTGGACAATGCATTGCGGAGTAAGGTTTTCGACCCCTTTTTTACTACCAAAAAAGTGGGAGAAGGCACAGGACTGGGCCTCTCGGTTTCTTATCAGATTGTGCAGGACCATGGCGGAGAGATACTGGTGGAAAGCGAACCAGGAAAAGGAGCTACATTTGTGGTAGTGTTGCCAAAACAGGGAGAAAGTTAAAGCATGGGTTTTGGCCGCTTTCGCGGAAAAAGCTAAAGAAAATCAACAGAACAGATAAAGATGTTAAAAATTTTTGTGGTTGACGACGAAAGGCTCATCAGGGTCACTACTGCCGACGATTTGCGCGATGCGGGTTACCTGGTGCGCGAATTTGCTTCAGCCGAAGCCGCCCTGCAAACCTTGCGCGAAAAAGATGCCGAAGTGGACATTGTAATCTCCGACCTGAAGATGCCGGGCATGGACGGGCTGGAATTTATTGCCCTACTTAAAAAACTGCGGCCAGAGGCGTATGTGCTGCTGATTACCGCACACGCCACCGTCGATACGGCCGTGGAAGCCATGAAAAGGGGAGCCTACGACTACATCAGCAAGCCTTTCAGCATGGAAGAAATGCTGCTTACCATAGAAAGGATCAGGGAATTAAAGTCGGTAAAGGAAGAGAATAAACAGCTTCGCACCCAGGTAAAAAAGAAGTTCGATCTCTCATCTTACGTGGGCTCGGGGCAAGAGTCGCAAAAGGTATTCGAACTGGTAAAGATCATCGCCGACAAGCCCACCACCGTTTTAATTACCGGCGAAACCGGAACAGGCAAGGAATTGCTCACGAATATTATTCACTTTAACAGCAACCGCAGCAATAAGCCCCTCATTAAAGTCAGCTGTGCCATCCTTTCACGCGAGATCTTTGAAAGCGAATTATTTGGTCACGTAAAAGGCGCATTTACCGGGGCAGATACCAGTAAGACCGGTCGTTTTGAAATGGCCGACAAAGGGACGCTCTACCTTGATGACATTGATGATATTCCGCTCGATTTGCAGGTAAAACTGCTGCGCGCCCTCGAAGAGGGAGAGATTGAAAGAGTAGGAGGGGGCGAAACCCTAAAAATCGATGTGAGGGTTATTGCCAGCACAAAAAAGGACCTGAAGCAAATGGTGGCCGAAGGCAAATTCAGGGAAGACCTTTTTTACCGCCTCAATGTTTTTCCAATTAATCTGCCTCCTTTGCGCGAGAGACCTAAAGATATTGCGCAGCTTGCGCAACATTTCGCCGCAGAGTTTTCACAGGCCAATACGGTGAAAATTGATGAGGAAGTTATCGAAATTTTAAAGCAATACGCCTTTCCGGGAAACGTAAGGGAAATAAAAAACCTAATGGAACGCTTGGTGCTTTTGGCTCAGGATGGGGTGATTACAAAAAATATTTTACCTATGGAGGTGCGATTCCCCGGAAAACCCCACACATGTTTTTATTTTGAAAGCAAACCCCTCGATGAGATCATGCGAGAGGTTGAAACCAATGCCATTATGGATGCCCTGCTCCGCTCAGGTGGCAATAAAGCAAAAGCAGCCCAGATGCTGCAAGTTCCTGCCTCCACACTCAAATCCAGAATAGAAAAACTTAAACTGGATCAGTAATTTTTCGGCGACATCTCGTCGAAATCGTCGAAATCTCGTCGATTTTCCTGCATTAAATTTAAAGCCTCGAAAAAATAATTGAGGCTTTTCTTGTTGATTTACAATATTTTATGTATATTCATACTTAGATTATTGAATAGTGGTCTGCAATTTGCTTTTTGTGGGCGCCACTATTTGGTATAGTGGCACCGCAATAAGAATTTGCGGTTCAAGTAAAAATTAGTTTCACACATAAAAACCGAATCTGTTATGAAAAATTTTTTTGGAAGCATGCTTGCCTTGTTTGTGGTTTTTGCTGCAACAGCATCCTCCCCGGCATTTTACTCTGCCAAGAATCATGAAATTAAAATCTCGGGTACTTCGAACCTGCACGACTGGACCGCCGATGTGCCCAGCCTGACTACAAGTGCCGAATTAATTGTTGCTAATGGTAAACTCGAAGGTATCAACCGCATGGTAGTTGAAATAGATGCAGCAGAAATTACCGGATCTGAAGGCAATATAATGACACGAAAAATTGCTGAAACCCTGAAGTCGGATAAGAATCCCCGCATTGTTTTTCGTATGACCCGCGTGGATAATATTTCGCAAACAGGAAATGACTTTACCGTTCGCGCCGCAGGCAGCTTAGCCATGGGTGGTGTCAGCCGTCCGCTCGATGTGGTAGTGCGCGGAAAGGTACTTCCCAATGGCGATGTTCAGTTTACCGGCGTAAAAGAAATGAAAATGACCACATGGCAGCTCGAGCCTCCAAGGGCTATGTTGGGCGCATTGCGCACTGCCGACGATGTGAAAGTGGATTTCTCTGTTACCCTGAAAAATTAATCAATTAACCCTTTTAATCTTAATCTTCACTTTTTTACACTATGACTACAAAAGTTAAAAGTATCCTTGCAGGCCTTTTCATCATGCTAATGGCCTTCCCAATGTTTGCAAATCAGCCCGAAATTGCTTTCTTCCGTCATGCTGATCAGCGTGGATTGCATGTTTTTGAGGCTCCTAAATTGGACACGGTTCCATTTACCGGTTTAAAAGTTCGGGTAGGCGGAAACTTTACCCAGCAATTTCAAATGCTAAGCCATAGCAACGAAGCCAGTGCAAACATTGTTCCTTTCGGAAACTCAGAAGTTAACCTGAATCAATTATATCCATTGAGTAATGGTTTTAACCTGGCAACTGCCAACCTGAACTTCGATATTCAGCTTGAAGATGGTATCCGTGTGAAGCTCGAAAACTATATGTCGTCACGTCACCACCCCGAGTTTTGGGTAAAAGGTGGATACATTCAAATGGACAAACTGCCCTTCCTTGGCAACCCCGAATGGTTTACCGACTATGTGACCGTTAAGGTGGGTCACTTTGGAGTAAATTATGGCGACCAGCAATTCCGCAGGAGTGACAACGGAAATACTTTTCACAACCCCTTTGTTGAAAACCTGATCATGGATGCATTTGCCACCGAAATTGGCGGTGAAGTCTATGTCAGACCAACCCCCGAACTGTTCTTTATGGCTGGTATGACCAGCGGTATTATCAACGGCGACGTAAAAGATGTTTCTCCGATTACCCGCAAGCCCTCCTTGTTGGCAAAAGCTGGCTACGACAGTCAGGTAAACGACGATCTACGCCTTCGTCTCTCTGCCAGCCTTTATACCAACCCCGGAACGACCCGCAACACCCTGTATGCAGGCGACCGCACCGGTTCGCGCTATTATATGGTAGCTGAACCTGAGTACTTCCGCAACTTCCAGGCTGGTGGTGCCATTAACGCTTCAACCGCCGCCAACCGCTTCACCTCCGGACGCCTGAACCCTGATTTCACTGGAGAAGTGACTTCTATTATGATCAATCCTTTTGTGAAATTCAAAGGCCTTGAATTCTTTGCCACATACGAAACATCTTCTGGAAAAACCAATGCCGAAACTGACAAGCGCTCTGCTTCGCAAATTGCGGGCGAGGTGGTTTACCGCTTCCTGGAAAACGAGCAGGCTTTCGTTGCTGCACGTTTTAACAAGGTTGATGCTGACCTTGGTGGTGCCAATGGTGAAGTTTCCGTTGACCGCATCCAGGTAGCTGCCGGCTGGTTCCCTACAAAGAACCTGTTGGTAAAACTCGAATATGTGAAACAGAATTATAATGATTTCGCCAATACCGATTACCGTCATGAACTGAAGTTCAACGGTCTGATGCTGGAAGCTGCTATTGCTTTCTAAAACTTGAAGTTGGTCGCGGGTTCACCGAAAGGAGAGCCTGCGGCCTTTTTTTTAAATTATAAATACAGAATCATGAGCGCTGCCTTTTTCCTGTTGATGCTTTTTTCCATGACTTCGGTCCTGGCCGGATCAGGTAGTTTTTATTCTTATACCGTGAATGAAAGAAGCAGGATTTTGCTCACCGGAACCACCAATGTGAACGCCTACGAGTGTGTTTCTGACAGCGAAATTCCAAGAGGAAACATGATGGCAGATATTTTACCCGGCAGCAATGCCATTTATTTCTCTGATGCTTTGCTGGGACTCGAGGTCACCTCGTTCGATTGCGGAAACCGACTAATGAACAAAGACCTGCACCAGGCTCTGGGTGGAAGCAAGAGCCCTGTAATAAAAATCAACCTTTTGGAAGCCAGACCTGTATCAAGCACCCAAAGGCCAAACAGCGGAAAGATCAGGGTGGAAATTGCCATAAATATTAATGGCAAAACAAAAAATACCGACTTGTTGGTAGATTACCACTCTAACGGCAACTTAAGTTACACCATTTCTGGCACCAAGGAATTGAAAATGTCAGACTTTGGTATCGATCCTCCTTCGCCAGCTCTGGGTCTGGTAAGGGTGCGCGATCAGGTAGTGATTCATTTCGATTTGCTGATTGAAACGAACTTAATCACTCAGAACTGATCGTGTTTTTCCCGTTCCCATTCTCTGATTTTCCCATTTTCTTTTATTAAACCGCTCCCCTTTTAAAGGTGTCGCCCTGGGCAAGATCGCCTGTGGTAAAACCTTTTCTGTACCAAGCCATACGCTGCTCTGAGGTGCCGTGGGTAAAATCGTCGGGCACAATGCGGCCCTGGGTTTTAAGCTGTATGGCGTCGTCGCCAACCGCTCCTGCAGCCCTGAGAGCTTCTTCAAAATCTCCTGCTTCAAGAATGTTGAACATTTTATGGGCGTGGTGCGCCCAGAAGCCCGCCATGAAATCGGCTTGCAGCTCCAGCTTCACTGTCATGGCATTGGCATCGCGCTGGTTCATCCGCTGGCGCTGGTTGTGTACCTCGTCGAGAATGCCAAGCAGCTTCTGCACATGATGCCCCACTTCGTGGGCAATAACATAGGCCACGGCAAAATCGCCATAGGCACCAAAGCGTTTTTCGAGCACCTCGCAAAAGCTAAGGTCTATGTATATCTTCTCGTCTGCCCCGCAATAAAATGGGCCACTGGCCGCACTGGCAAAGCCACAGGCCGACTGCACCTGGTCGCGGAAAAGTACCAGTTTGGGAGCCCGGTAGGTTTGTCCCATTTCCCTGAAAGTCTTGGACCAGACTTCCTCCGTATCGGCCAGCACAACCGACACAAACTCGGCCATTTCCTCCTCCTGGGCACTGGCGGTAACCGGCCCTGAAGTTTGTTCCTGACCCACCTGCATTTGCTGCAGTACCTCTGATGGATCACCTCCCATAAAGGTGACGATCAGCGCAATGATTATGGTGGCAATACCACCGCCAACGGCCACCTGGCCTGTGCTCATTCCTCGGCGGTCTTCTACATTCTCGCTGCCACGACGTCCTTTCCAGCGCATAATAATTTCTCCTGAAACGTTTAAAAAAGAATTAGAAACTTAATCGATCCTGCTTCCGCAAATGCGGCAAAAATGTGCATCCAAGGCATGGTTGGGCTCATTGCAGTATTCGCAATACTTCGATTTGTCCTCTTTGTCCACTATGGACCGTGACATTTCGATGGACACTATGCCGGTAGGTATAGCAATAATGCTGTAACCCAAGAGCATAATAAAGGTTGCAATAAACTTTCCCAGGTTAGTAACCGGTACAATATCGCCGTAACCCACGGTGGTAAGTGTAATCACAGCCCAGTAAATGCTGAGTGGAATACTGAAGAACCCGTTTTTCCCGCCTTCCACCACATACATGATGGTGCCGAGCAGAATAACCAGGACCAGGATGAAAAGCATGAAGATAGAGATCTTTCGCAAACTGTTGAATATGGCCAAAGCTAAAAGGTTACCTGCCCGGATAAAGCGGTACAATTTTAAAATGCGGTAAATCCTGAGCAGCCTGATGCTACGGATAATAATGAAGGTCTGGGCATCGGGAATACTCAAGGCGATAAAAGAGGGTATGATGGCAAGAAAATCTACTACACCCAGAAAACTGAAAATATATTTTTTTGGCTTGGGCGAAACCAATATCCTGACTACATATTCAACCAGGAAAACCATGGTAAAGAACCATTCGGCTTTTCCAAGCAACACACCCCACTTCAGCCTGTAGCTCTGAATACTTTCGAACATTACAGCCAGAATACTGAGCACGATGAGCACCAGCAAAATCTCATCGAAAAGGCGGCCATAAAAGGTATCCGACTCAAAAATGATGTCGTAAGCCTTTTCTTTCAGGGTTTTTTCTTCCCACGCCTTTCTTTGCTTCCCATTATCTTTCTTCATGGTAATAAACAAAAAAAGGTAAAACTAGCAAATTTTGAATTATTTCTTGCCAAGAAGTCCGCCCAAGGCACCAAGTATGCCGCCTGCACCGCCTTTTGAAGCCAGCGTTTTGGCAATAGACTGCAAGTCGATGCTTTTGTCGTTAGGATCGTTGGTTTTTTTTGCAAGCTGACTCATAACCAACGGAACGAGCTGATTGACAATGCTTGTTGCTGCTGCCTGGCTAATACCCAGCTTTTTTGCCAGCTCACCAGATACATTTTTTGTGATGTTGTTAATTACAGGGTTGCCAGAAACGTTTCCGCTACCCTTGAAAATATCGAGAACCGAATTAAGATTCCCCCCGCCAGCTTCGCTTTTCAGACTCTTCAGTAAGGAGTTGGCTGCCAATTTCATGGCTTGGTCATTTTTCGCATTGGGGACTTCTGGGTTCTTGATAATGGCCTCTTCGGCGTTTTGTTTTACGATCTCAAGTAGTTGATTCAACATAGCTTTGATTCTTTGGTAAATTAGATTATTCCTTAAAATTTCCCCTTCGAAATAATGGAAAATATGATAAACAAATATAGAAATTTATCCGGTTGCGAAATAAGAATTGCATGATTTGTTATTTTAAAAGACCAACACAACCTCATTTGCTCATGATTTTCGGAAAAAGGTATTTAAATAATCATTAAATTTATGTAAAGCTATTTCTCTGTTAAAACAATAGCTTTCGCTAAGTTGTTACTATAATGAAAAACCATTGAGGTTTTCCTAAAAAACCCGAAAAATTGATTACCATGCTTCCCAAGCTTATTTTTACCAAACTGGATAAAACCGCACACGCGCCCACCGAAAAACCATTGATGGCCTGGGATGGCAACTGCGGTTTCTGTCACTACTGGGTGTTGCGCTGGAAAATGTTTACTGGCGACAAGGTGGAATATCGTCCTTTCCAGGAGGCCGCAAAAAACTTTCCTGACATTGAATATAAATATTTTAAACAAGCGATTCGTTTTATTGATCTTGATGGTAAGATATATACCGGACCGGCGGCGGCTTTCCAGGCGTTTCAATATGGCGACAGGTATCGCTGGGTTATGCCGCTTTACAAGCGCCTGGGGCTGTTCAGGTTTTTATCTGACCATTTCTACAGCTTTGTCTCGCGCAACCGAACAGTGATGTACAAGATCACCGTCCGGCTTTGGGGCAAAAATCCGGTGCGTCAGAAAAATTACTGGGCTTACTACCTGGGTGGTTTAACGGCTTTTATTGCGGGACTGCTTATTTTAGTCTAACCTGAATCTTCAGGTTTCTTTAAACGTTTCTTTTTTTATTTTTTAAAAATATGAGTAAGAGATTTTTTATTTTGCTGGGCTTGCTTACTTTTTTTGTTTGGAGTTGTGAATCTTCTGAACCTTCTGAACCTAATTTTGAGGAGATTTTGCCGATGACTTATTCTTACCTGGCACTTGGCGATTCGTATACCATTGGACAAGGCGTTGCAGAGCAATTCCGTTATCCAAATCAGTTAAAAGACAGCCTGGCGAAAGCGGGTCTGCCAATTGATGAAATGTTGATTATTGCCCGAACTGGCTGGACTACGGATGAACTTTCAAACGGGATTGACAATGCGACGGTAAATCCTCCTTACGATCTTGTTACGCTTTTGATTGGCGTGAACAATCAGTATCGGGGGCGCAGCCTTGAAAATTACCGTGAAGAATTTGTTATTCTTTTAAACCGGGCCATTGGTTTTGCCGGAGGTGAACCAGAAAAAGTAGTGGTTCTTTCTATTCCCGATTGGGGCGTAACTCCCTTTGCCCAGGGGCGTGACCGGGAAAAAATTGCCCGTGAAATTGATGCTTTTAATGCAGTGAAATTTGATGAAAGCCAGAAAGCTGGCGTATCCTACATTGATGTGACGGAAATTTCGCGCCTTGCAAAAGACAGGCCTGAACTTTTGGCAACCGATGGATTGCATCCTTCAGGGATTATGTACCGCCTGTGGGTAGACCTATTGTTCCCGGTTGCATTTCAGATACTTGAGGCTGAATAAAATTTGTGACAGCCTTTTTGGGTGTCAATTGACCTCTTTTGTTTAATTTTAGTTGTTTAAAGCAACCCGCTGCCCAATAGTTCTAAATAGGGTTGTTATCTTGATAAATAATAAATTAAACATGGAGCGCTTCTCGAATTTCTTTTCCGATATAAAATCTGAAACCCTTGAATATTACGATGCCCTGGTGGCTTTTATGCCCAAACTAATGTTGGCTGCAGTAGTGCTGGTAGCGGCATGGTTTTTTGCCCACCTGGTCCGGAAGCTAACGGATCGCAGGCTGAAAAGGAAAATGGAGGACCCGCTCCTGGCCGAATTTCTGGCCACTATGATCAGGGCCATTATGTTTATCATTGGACTACTGCTTGCCTTTCGGATTCTTGGTTTTGGAGGTATAACCGCCAGTATCCTGGCAGGTGCCGGAATAACGGCATTTGTTATAGGCTTTGCCCTGCGCGACATTGGTGAAAACTTCCTGGCAGGCATTCTCATGGCTTTTAAAAGGCCTTTCAGGGTGGGTGATTTAGTAGAATCAGGAAATGTACGCGGAGTGGTCGTGGCGCTCAATATTCGCGACACCCAGCTCAAAACAGCCGATGGCAAGGATGTGTATATTCCCAATGCCAATCTTATAAAAAATCCGCTTTTCAATTACACCATTGATGGCTACCTGCGTTTTGATTTTGTGGTTGGACTGCCCAGTGGGTCAGATTATCAGAAAGGTATGCAGATTATTGAGGCTGCGGTGCTGAAAACTCCGGCAATCATTAAGAAACGGCGAATCCCAACGGCACATATCTCTGGCATTGCGGCAGGAAAGGTTGATGTAACGGTGAGTTACTGGATAGATACCTTTACCGTGAAGCAATCTACCGAAAAAATTCGCTCGGAAGTGATAAGAAATGTGCAGCAGGCATTGGAAAAGGATTTTTTTGAAAAATAACATATCGGTTTTGGATATGAAAAAGGAGAGCATTTAATCAGATACGCATATGGAAAACTTTAAAAAAATTGCGGTACTAACCTCAGGAGGTGATGCCCCGGGTATGAATGCCGCCCTCAGGGCGGTGGTGCGAACCGGTATCAAGGATGGACTGGAGGTATATGGCATTATGCGAGGCTATGATGGCCTTATTA
The DNA here is from genome assembly GCA_041687035.1 of Bacteroidales bacterium. Classification (GTDB taxonomy): domain Bacteria; phylum Bacteroidota; class Bacteroidia; order Bacteroidales; family UBA7960; genus UBA7960. The sequence goes on along the minus strand of JAWLCS010000033.1, from coordinate 23,728 downwards.
AAAACGATTTCAGAAAATTGGAGTCGCGCGATGTCAGTAACATTATACAAACAGGCGGCACCATACTGAAAACAGCCCGTTGCCCCGAATTCAGGGAAAAAGAAGGCCGCGCCAAGGCTTTCGAAAACCTGAAAAAAAACAAAATTGATGGACTGATCGTGATTGGTGGCGATGGCTCCTTTGCAGGGGCCAGCCTTTTATCGAAAGAACATAATTTTCCGGTGATAGGCATTCCCGGCACCATCGACAACGACCTCTATGGTACCGATTATACCATAGGTTACGACACCGCCCTGAATAATATAGTAGCAGCGGTCGATAAAATCCGTGACACGGCCAGTTCGCACAACCGTATTTTCTTCATTGAAGTAATGGGCCGTGAAGCAGGTTTTATTGCCCTGCGAAGTGGCATTGCCAGCGGAGCTGAAGCCATTCTTATTCCGGAAGTTAACGGGCAAATTGAGAAGCTTATGGAGGTTATGTCCAAACGAACCCAGGATAAACGGTCGAGCATTATCATAGTGGCTGAAGGTGAAAGGGAAGGTAATATCTTTGACATAGCCAAAATGGTTGAAAAGAAATTTAAGGATGTGGATGTAAGGGTTTCCATACTCGGACATATGCAGCGGGGAGGCAGTCCAACGGCCTTCGACAGGGTTACCGCCAGCCGCATGGGCGTGGCCGCAGTTGATGCCCTTATGAACGATCAGCGAAGCATCATGGTGGGTATTGCCAATAATGACATTGTCCACGTGCCCCTCAACAAAACCGTTAAACTGAACAAAAGCATCAACATGGGGCTGCTCGAAATCGTAGATATTCTTATCTGATCAGGCCTCTTTTATCTTATTGAAACGTTCCCTCAGATCATTTAGGTCGTTCTCCTCAGAAATGGCCTCCTCTGCGGCATTCAACACCATTTTTGCATGGCGCTCAACGGCTTTTGAATGATCGGGGAGCGTGGCAAAACGGTTGATGGTTACAAGGCCTTCCATAAGCCTGATAATCACCGATGGGCTATCCTTGCCGTATTGCCTGATCTGGTTGAAAGCGGCGTCCATCATGCCGGCAAAATTAACAGGGTTTACCCTCATTCGGAGCCTGCCTTCTTCATCGTACCTCCAGGCCGTTGGAAATTTTACACCGGTTAAATAACAAAGGCTTGCAGTTAAGTTATCTATGCAGGTTATGGCCGTAAAAGGATCGTTTACGCCTGGCGACAATGCCCTGGCTGCAACCTCAACCAGCTGGTGAATGGAAAATTCAGTATCCTGAAGAGGCGTTCTTACTTTTCCAATAACAAAAGTATCCCTGATCTTTTCTTTCAGCTCGTCATTGCAGGGCTTTTTTGAGTAAACCACCACCAGGGGCTCATTCTCCACCAGGAAATCTCCCGGCCGGTGGTTAAGCGACAAAAATAGTTCGAATTTGACGGTAAGATCAAGTAAACCATCATTGTCGATGGCCTGCAAATAACCGCTGCTTGCACATTCTACCACTTCTGGACTGGGAAAGGATTTTTTTACCTCCTGGTAAAGCGATAGGCTTTTTTCTTCATTGTTCTGTTCCTCGCCAAGCTCCTCGGGGAAAAGGGTTCTTATACTTTTTACCAGTTTATGGTTCACATCAGAAATAACATGATCGGCCTGGATACTTACCGAAATATGATGAATAAAAACGATCAGCAGAAAAATGTTGGCAACAGCCAGGATCATGGCAACCATTACCGAAAGGTTTGGCACAAATTCAGCGTCCATTTCAGATTTAACGGTTTTCAGCACCAGCATGCAATAAATAAAAGTGGCCACATAGGTGCCCAGTACTATTTGGTTGAGCCTGTCGTACATGAAATTTCGCAGCAGCCGGGCACCAAACTGACTGGAAGCCAAAGTAAGTGCTACCAGGGTGATGGAAAACACGGTACCTGCCACACCCAGCATTGCTCCTGCAATCATGTTCAGCACCTTGCGGGCCGATTCTGCCCCACCGGAAAAGAAATACGAAAGGAAGCCCTTTGGGTCGGGGCTGAGCCGGGTGTCGGTGTAAACCAGCCAAAAAGCCAGACCGATGGACAAAAGGATGATAAACAGCGGAAGAAACCAGAAACTGGTTTTCAGCATTTCCAGAAAATACTTGAGCTTTGCTTTCATAAATAGTAGAAAAAGTTTCAACCAGTAAAAATGAATAAGAATCTACACGAGCTTTCGGGCGGCCGTTTGCACGGGGTCCCACACCGGTGAGAAGGGTGGGGCATAGGCCAGGTCGAGATCCATAAGTTGTTGGGCTGTCATGCCAGAGGTAATGGCTGCCACCAGGGTGTCGATCCTTTTGGCCGCGCCGGCAAAACCAACGATCTGCCCGCCGAGTAAGCGTCCGCTTTCTTTTTCAGCAAGGAGTTTCACCGTCATTTTTCCCGTTCCCGGGAAATAACCCGAACGGGTTGCGCTATCGATGGTTTCTGCCTTATACTTTATGTCTGATTCTTTCAGCTCCTTTTCTGAAAGTCCGGTACGGGCAATTTCCAGCTCCCTGAACCTGGTGATGGCTGTTCCCAGCACACCCGGAAATTCGGCTTGGCCACCACCGATATTGGTGCCAGCAACCAGTCCGTGTTTGTTGGCCACCGTTCCAAGTGCAATGTGGGTTTCGGCCTTTTTTAGCAGGTGAAAGGAAGTGGCGCAGTCACCGGCAGCCCATACGCCCTCCGCCGAAGTTTGCATTTTTTTGTTCACCCGGATGGCATTGTTGGCGCCAAGCTCAATGCCTGCTTCTTTGGCCAAATCGGAATTGGGTCGGATGCCGAGCCCAAGAATAACCATCCCGGCTTCAATTTTTTGCCCGGCCGTAACAACCCTGCTTACTTTTCCCTCGTTGTCGGTTTCAATCTTTTCCAGCCTTTCTTCCAGGTAAACCTTTATGCCTTGTTCGCGCATATAATCTACTACGAGAGCAGCCATATCAGGATCCAGCGTGGTCATAAGTTGCGGAGCCATGTCAACCAGGCTAACCTCTAAGCCCCTTTCCAGCAATGCTTCAGCCATTTCTATGCCGATATAACCTCCACCGGCGATGACGGCCCGTCGGGGATTTTCCTTTTCAAGAAATTGAAAGACATCAATACCGCTTTGCAGTCCGGAAAGAGCAAATACCCCTTTGGCGTGGATGCCAGGAAGGTCGGGCAACAAAGGCATGGCGCCGGTGGCAATGAGCAGGGCATCCCATGACTCCCAAAACAGCTTTCCGCTCTCAAGGTCTTTTGCCTGGACCCTTTTTTTTCCCGTGTCAATCCTTACCACCTCATGGCTGGTGCGCACATCAATGTTTTGTTTTTCTCTGAAAACCTCCGGTTCACGTGCAATCAGGTCTTCGTGGCTTTCTACCATGCCAGCGATGTAATAAGGCATACCGCAGGCCGCATAGGAGGTAAATTTCCCCATTTCGAACACCACGATTTCACGTTCGGGCTTCATGCGCCTTACTTTCGATGCCGCACTCATACCCGCTGCATCCCCACCAATTACAACCAATTTCCCTTTTTCCATAAAAAAGTATTTAACACGGGGGTTTTAAAGTCCGGCGCTTTCCATCCAGAAAATAAATAACAAAATGATGGCAGCAGCAGCTATAACCACCACCCATTGGTTTACCTTAAAGAGCTCCGGAAAGGTAATGTTGCCAAAGTGCCCTTTCTTCAGTATGCCGTCCTTCACTTTGGGGTATATGGCCGCAAACAGACCCGCGCCGATCCAGATTCCGGCCAGGCCGGCGGTGAGGGCATCGAGATAGCCATTGCCAATGGCGCCGGCAATGGTGCCGGGGCAATAGCCCAGCACGGCAAAGCCGATGCCGAAAATCAGGCCGCCAATCACGTTGATGCCCACTGAGCCCGATTTAGGCGATAGTTTTACCCAGCCCAGGCTTTTCATAAAGTAGATGCCCAGCATACCCGTTACCACGGCCGAAAGCATCACCTTTAGCACCGTAAAGTCGATCAGTAGCAACTGACCTACAATCACATCGTATTTTGTAACGCCTCCCTTATGCAGCAGGAAGCCAAACACAATGCCGAAACCCAGGCCCCATAGCAGGGGTGATTTCTCGCCCATTCTTGCAAAAGCAGTTTTTTCAGTCATAGCCACCTCCTATGCAATTACATGATAAATGAACCAGGCGGCAATGATACCACCGCTAAAGAAACAGATAGCCGATATCCAACTCGACACCGCCAGCTGCAGTGTGCCGCTGATGCCGTGCCCGCTGGTGCAGCCGCTTCCCCAGCGGGCACCGAAGCCCAGAAAAATACCGCCAATAAGAGCAACCAGGAGCCGCAGGAGCGTCCCTTCACCAAAAGCTGAAGCCCAGAGCGCAGGAACCCATTGGCCCTTTAAATCGCCTGAAATGGCGGCCGAAATGAAAGCCCCGATGGCAATACCCAAAACCAGCATCCATTGCCATTCAATTTTGGGTTCAGTTTTCTGATAGTAAGGTTTTTCTGCCACCTTATCACCACGCAGAAGTTTTTCAATCATGCCGCTGGTACGGGCAAAAGAAGTGGAGCTGGCCAGCGGTTTTCCGGAAATCAGGAAGGTGAACCAGCTCAGTACGCCAATGCCTATTCCTACGGCATAAGGCGACCATTTTAATTGCGTAAGAAATTCCATAGGAGTGGTTTTTTATTTTTCTGAATCCCAGTGTTTTTTTACTTCTGTCACTTTCGTGAAAAACCTTGAGCCGTGCGGGTTGCTGCAGATTTTGCACTCCTTGCTGAAGCCTGCAGTGCTGTAACCCGTCATGCCGCCGGCAAGATTGTACAATTTGCTGAAGCCATGCTGTTCGAGAATGCTGGTGCCAAGGCTGGAACGGTTGCCTGAGCTGCAGACCAGCACAGTGAGCTTATCCTTGTTTAGTTCGTTAAACCTTTCGCGCAGGTCGGCAACCGGGATATTGATGGCGCCCTCAATATGGCTGTCCTCAAACTCAGCCGGAGCGCGCACATCGAGCAGCACAAAATTTTCATGGCCAGTCACCATATCGTGCAGGTCGCTGGCCGATATCTGCTTGATATGCCGTGCCGGAAAGCCCGAAACAGCCCAGGCCACCATACCTCCATCAAGATACCCTGCAATGCTGTCGACGCCCACTCGCCGCGCCCAAATGTTGGCTTCAACGGCCTTTTGGTAATCGTCGGCCACCAGCAAAAACTTTTTGTCGGTGGGCAATACCCAACCGGCAAAAGTGGGAAAGTTGCCATTGAGGTCGAGATGCCAGGCGCCCTCAATATGCTGGCTGCCAAAAGCATGATAGGTGCGCGCATCCAGCACCTGGTATTTTTTGTCTCTCATTTGCTCGCGGAACGAAGCCGCGTTAAGCTCTTCCATGGGATGCAATTCGGCTACCCTGGCAGGGCCCTTGCGGTTAATGTCGCTGCAACGGCTGAAATGGTCGGGTGCGGGCGGCATATCCTCGGTGAGCGACTTGATGAATGCTGCCTTGTCCTTGATCTGCAGGGCTGGGTTGTACTTTCGCTCATAACCAATGGTGGTTCTTCTTTTGGCGCCCATGGCCCTGCCGCAAAGTGAGCCAGCTCCGTGGGCAGGATAAACTTCACAAAAGTCGGGCAATTTCATGACCTTGTCGTGAAGGCTGTGGAAAAGTTTGCCGGCCAGCTCTTCGGCCATGTCGGGAAAGAGGTCGGGGCGGCCCACATCGCCCACAAACAGGGTGTCGCCCACAAAAACGCCTACCGGGCTTTCGCCACGGCTCTTGTCGGTAACCACATAGCAAACGTGCTCGGGGGTGTGGCCGGGTGTTTCTAGCACACTCAGCACCATGTCTTCAATTTCCACTTTGTCGCCTTCAGCAAGGGGCACGTGATCGAAAGTGCATTTGGCCGACTTGGGCGCATAGATCTTTGCACCTGTTTTCTTGGCCAGGTCCATATGCCCCGAAACAAAATCGGCATGCAGGTGGGTCTGGAAAATATGCGTAATGTCGACCCCCATGCTACGGGCTTCTTTGATATACACATCCACATCGCGCTGTGGATCGATAACGGCGCACACTTCATCGCCTGCCAGAATATAAGAGCTGTGTGCGATTTTGCTAACAAAAACCTGTTTTAATAACATGTTGTATCCTTTTTTGGTGAGTAATGTTTTTAAATTCGGGTGTTACTTTTTTAAACCATAAACACATAGAAGAAGCCAACCACCACTGCAAGAAAAACCAGCGTCATTCCGCTACCAGCCTTGAGATAATCCTGGTTTTTATATCCGCCCGATGTCATAAGCAGGGCATTGACCTGGTGGGTGGGCAGAATGAAAGAGTTGGCCGCACAAACGGCAGCCAGCAAAACGAGCGGGCGAGGATCCAATCCGCCAATGGTGGCCATGCTGATTACCAGCGGGGCAAGCACCACTATGGCTCCCACATTCGACATAAAAAGCGAAAACAAGGTTGACAGCAAGGCCACTGTAAAGAGGATAAAAACAGGATGGAGGTTTATTACCAGTCCCATAATATGCGTGGCCAGGAACTCTGCCGTCCCCGACTTTTGCATGGCGAGTCCAAGGGGAATAAGACCTGCCAGCAAAAATACCACCTTCCATTCCACGGCCTGGTAAGCTTGCTGCATGCTGAGCACACGGGATAAGACCATTAAGATGGCACCGGTAAAAAATGCAAGAGAAAGCGGGAAACCAGCCAGGGCAAGGCCAATGCCCAGCACAAAGCAAGCGAGGGCGATCCACGATTTCGACTGCTCTTTGTTATTTGTTTTGAAGGGCGTGATAACCACAAAATCAATTCCACCTTTTACTTCAGCAATTTTTTCCCAAAGACCGTACACGATGATAGCATCACCCGGTCTGATCTCCTGGTTGGAAAAGTCGCTTCTGATTTCTTCTCCCTTGCTGAAAAGCATAATGGGCTCCACAGCATGTCGCTTGCGAAGCGCATATTCTTTAATGGATTTTCCGACAATCTCTGACCTTGGGGGGACAATGATCTCGGCAAAACCTGATTTTTCGGGATCGTGCAGGCTGGCAAAACGGCCCGACTCTGTTACAGGACTCAGTTTATTTTCTTCGGCAAACAGCCTTACATGCTTTTCGCTGCCCAGCAGTGCAAGCTCCTGTCCTGCCGCAAACCTGGTTTCCCGCCAGGGCGCATACTCCACTTCCTTACCCCGCGAAATGCCCAATATGTTGATATGGTATTTTTCCCAAAGCCTGATGCTTTCAGGGGTTTGTTCATTCAAGGGGCATTGTTCCGGTACGGCATAATGCCAGATGTTGCTTGGAAGTTGAAGTGCTTCAATGAGTTTTTCCTGCTCGGTAGCTGATTCTTCGGGCGTTTGGGTGCTGGGCAGTACCTTTTTCCCGAAAAGGAAAAAATAGCCAATGCCCGAGGCCAGCAAAAGCAAGCCCACGGGCGTAACGCTGAAAAGTCCGTAGGACTCCTGGCCTGCATTGCGCAGCAAGTCGTTGACAAGGATGAGGGGGCCGCTGCCCACCATGCTCAGGGTGCCGCCCAGTATGGCCGCAAAGCCAATGGGCATGATCAGGGCCGAGGCAGGGATTTTGGAGCGGCGCGAAACATCAAGAATTCCCGGAAGGAAAAGGGCTGCGGCACCAATGTTCTGAATAAAGCCCGACATTATGCCCACCGAAACGGACATAACCCCAATGATCTTTTTTTTGCTTCTGCCTACTCTTTTTATGACCAATTGCGAAAAGCGGTCCATGATGCCGGTGCGGGCAATTCCACGTCCCAATATCATAACCGCCATCATGGCAATAACGGCATTGCTCGAAAAACCTGAGAGTGCTTCCTGGGGCTCGAGGGCGCCCGACCAGGCAAGGGCCAGCATACAGAGCACGGCAACCACATCTATACGAACCAACTCAGAAACGAGCAAGGCCACCGTAACAACAAGAATCAACAGTACGGTAAGTATCTCAGCATCCATTTGTTACCCTTCTTTTTTGGTAAAGGGAACATTCTAACCCCCTGCAATTGCAATCAAATTTATAAAAATTTGTGACAATTTAATGTTTCAAGGAGCTTTTTGGTCAAAATACCGCTTATTTCAGATACTGGTCTCTGAGGTCTTCAAAAACCTTAATGTTTTCGAGGGTGTTTCCCTCCTGATCAACAACCACGGCGCCCCAGCGCAGCGGCTCCCAAATGGCAGCCCCTTTGCCTATGTCGTTTGGCAGGCCAAACACAATGTCGTGCACTTCGCGCTTATAATCGGTGTATTCTACCACGTTAAGGGGTTTGTTGTAGCGCTGCATCAGATCGTTGAGGTTAAATTTCAGGTCGTCGAGGGTGCCATGCCAGCGCGGATAATAGGAAAGTCCGATGATATCGAAGCGCACCCCGCGGGCAATCATATTGTCGTACCAGAAAATAGCCTCCTTGTTTTGTCCGCCCAGGGCCACATGCATCATGATGGGCACTTCGGGGTCGACAGCTTCCACGCCATCCACGCCGGCAATAAGCAGCTTTGCCAGCTGGTCGGGATTGCCGATATGTCCTTCGGGCCAAATCATGCCATGGTTAATTTCGTTGCCCACCTGAACCATGTCGGGCGGGGTGCCCTGATCGTGAAGGGCCTGCATAACGCGAATGGTGTATGTTCTGACACTGTCCTGCAGTGTTTCGAAATCGAGTCCTTCCCAAGCTTTGGGTTTAAACTGCTTTTGCGGGTCGGCCCAGTAATCGCTGTAATGGAAGTCGAGCAGGAAGCCCATGCCGGCATCCTTCACACGTTGTGCCATTTCGAGGGTGTGGGGCAGGCCGCAATATCCTGCTCCGGGTGAATAACCATCCTCATTTTCAGGGTTGACAAATATTCTCAGGCGAATATAGTTGAACCCGCGGTCGCGCAAAAGGGTAATGCCATCTTTCTCCACGCCATTGTCAAAAAAACGGCGGCCTTCGGCTTCCATCTCCGGAATCCACGAAATGTCAGCCCCGATCATTCGCTCAATAGGCTTGCTGGTAGTCGGAAGCTGGTCGGGTGTGGGTTTCATTTGCACGATATCGGCCGGAATGGTGTGTATCTCGTGTCCGCCCGGCCAAAGTCCCTCCATTCGGGCTTCCACATTGACTTTATCTGGGGTATGCCCGGCCACAAAACGCATTTCGCACAGCCCGCCCTCCAGGATACAGTCGGCATACATTTCGCTATTTTCGTCCATTTTCAGGTCCACCGGTGTGCCATTAGGCAAGGTAAGGCTTCCGTCGCCTGCCACGTAAATGCGCACGGTGCCGCTGGCGGTATTAATTTCACGGTTAATGCTGTCGGCAATGGCCACGCGCAGCCGCGTATGGTCAATGCCATCGGCCAGAAGGGTGGTGCTGTAGGCCGTCATCATAACAGAAACAGGGGTGCCTTTATCTACCTGACTAACAGCTGCAAATTCCGAAACAGGCTTTTCGGTGGTGCCACAGGCGGCAAAAATTAAAATGGCAAGGGTAAAAAGGATTCCTTTCGCTCTCATAATGTATCTGGTTAAGGTTAATGCTGGTTTTGAGAGGTAAAAATACCACGAAACAGGCTTATTGCCAAAATTTAAGGGGTCTAATACACCCTGATCATTTCCCTGAGTCTTATATCCATTGATGATGCCCCGATCATAAGCCTGAACTCACCGGGTTCTATGACCCATTCCAACTCCTGGTTTAGCATTTTCATCATTTCAGGAGTAATGGTGAAACGGATTTCCATTTCTTCACCCGCTTTAAGAAAAACTCTTTTGAAGCCTTTCAGTTCCTTTACGGGACGGGCAAGGCTTGACAGCCGGTCATGCAAATAAAGCTGAACCACTTCTTCGCCATCATGGTTTCCCGAATTCTTTATGGTGAAACGGATTTCACAACTTTCGCCAGTGGGAAATTCCGGCTTGTCTACTTTTAAATCTCTGTATTGGAATGTGGTATAGCTTAACCCAAATCCAAATGGAAACAAAGGCTTTCCGGTAAGGTCGCCGTAATCGTCGTTGCGCCCGGTGGGCTTGTGGTTGTATACCAGCGGAAGCTGACCCTCGGCAACAGGAAATGTTACAGGAAGCCTGCCCGAAGGGCTGTCATCGCCAAAAAGCAGGGCTGCCAAGGCGTGTCCGCCTTCTTCGCCCGGGTACCACACATACATGATGCCATCGACCTGATCCATCCATTCTGACATGGTAATGGCGCTTCCACCCACCAGAAGCACCACAACAGGGGTTTGTGTGGCAGCAATTTGCCTGATCATTTCTTCCTGGAGGCCGGGCAAACGCAGGCTGGCGCGGTCAAAACCTTCGCCCTCCTCTATACCGGCAACCACAATGGCCACATCTGCCTTTCTGGCCAAATTTGCAGCCTCACTGATCTTTTTCTGCCAGTTCTTATCCAAACCAACATCCCACACCATTTTCAGCCAGACGCTGCCTGATGATTCATAAAACTCCACTTTCAGGTCATATTCACGCCCTGCCTCAAAATGGAAATCGGCCAAGGTGCTGTGGTAAGTTTGCTTCCTCCAGTTATCGACTAACAGTTGACCATCCAAGTATAAGCGGTATCCATCGTTGCCTTCAAGGCCAATTTTGAACACACCTGTTTCAGGGGCTTTGAGTTTGCCTGTCCACCTTACGGAGAAAAAGTCGAAATTGACTTTGGGATGGGGTGGGAGTAGGGTCCAGCGGAAATCCAATGCAGGATCAATGCGGGTAACCACCGGCTCTCCGCTTAAATTTAAATTATTGAAATACTCTGCTAAAAGGCCGTCAACCTTTCTTTCTTCCAATTCAGTTGAAAAATAATCGCCGGGAATTGCCACCCATTCTGCCGATTCGCGTCCGCAACCTTCCGAGTATAGTATCTGCATACCCTGCGGCGCTCTTTGCTGCAATCCATCAAGTATAGTTACAATACCATTGCCTGGTCCGCTGTACCCGCCAAGCCTTCCTTCAATGGCATCGGGACCGATCACTGCAATGGTTTTTATATCATTTGAGAGGGGCAGGACTTGCTTTTCATTTTTCAGCAGAACGGCTGATTTAATGGCCGCTTCCCTGGCCATATCCTTATTGCTTCGAATGTTGTTCCAGCGATAAACATCCTCTTCATCCACGTAAGGGTTTTCAAATAGCCCCAGTTCAAACTTTATCCGCAGGACCCTGGCAACAGCTTCATCAATGGTTTTCTGTTCAATCCTCCCATCAAGAAATGGCGGAATGAATAATTCATAATGATCGAAGTCGGTCTGGAAGATCACATCCAAACCCTTGTTCATGGCTTTTGCTGAGGCATCAGGATAATCGGCCGCTGTGAAATGCAGCACGTTGGCCCCTCCTACGGCATTGGCATCAGAAATGACAAAGCCCTGAAAATTGTTTTTCTTTTTCAGCCAATGATTTAGCAACCAGTCGTTGGCGGTTGCCGGGCTGCCATCCAGGGAATTATATGCCGTCATTATGCTGCGCGATTCCCCGCGTTCAATGCAAGCCACAAATGGCGGTAAATGTATTTCTTCCAGAAATCTTTCGTTAAAGTGAATGGGGTAGCTGTCACGCCCGCCATCACCCACATTTGCCAAAAAATGCTTTGGGGTGGTAATAACTCCCATATTTTCAAAAGCCGAAACAAAGGCAACGCCCATTTCAGAAGCCAGAAAAGGATCTTCTCCATAAGTCTCTTCTACTCGCCCCCAGCGAACATCATTGGCAATATTGACCACCGGCGAAAGCACCTGTCTGATGCCACGGCTGCGGGTTTCTTTTGCAATGGCGGTGGCAATCCGGCTCATTAGATCGGTATCGAATGTGGCAGCCAACGCAATGGCCTGTGGAAAGGCTGTGGCCTGGGCGCCAACAAGTCCGTGCAAAGCCTCCTCAAAAGGAATTATGGGGATACCCAGGCGGGTTTCTTCCACAAAGTGCTTTTGAATGGCATTGATGGTGCGGGCCATGCCCAGGGCATCCAGCTCTGAGCGGTAGTCAAGGATCTGATTGGAAGCGTCGGTGCTGCCCGTGGCGCTGACCTGTAAGCCAAATATCCCGTGGTGAAACTTCTCCTTGTCCTGATCCAGATTTCCGGGAATCATGAAAAGCTGCCAGAACTTTTCTTCCGGTGTCATGCGCGAGAGCAGGTCCTGAACCCTTTCTTCAACAGGCAACTCAGGGTTTTTGTAAACGGGAAGCTGTGCGAATGTTTGAAAGCCAATGGCAAGAATTACTGCAGTGGCAAAGCAGGGTTTAAGGATTCTTTTCATGCCCTGAAAGATACAAAATTTTTTTCCGGGCCGTGAAAAAGAGAAGTTCTCAAAAGTACTTTCTTGCCACTAAATCTCAAAAACACGAAAAGGCACAAAAAGTATCAAATGTTTTATACTGGCTTTCGTGATAATTTGGTGCTTTGGTGGTTTTGTGGCATAAATATTTTGGGCTTCTCGGTGGGTTGCTTAAAAACCCCTTCGCTGGATGCTTTCAATTTCCTCCCTGCGGCGTTCAATGGCTTGGCGTTTCTGGCCTGAAGAAAACTGGTAATTCATCTTAACCCAGAAAGGGATTTTTGACATTATGATCTCCCCTGTTGAATAATCAGAAAAACCGGATCCTTTTACATCAGTACCCTTGTATGCAAAGCTTTCTGCAAAGGGAATGGCGCTGACAAAGCCTGCACGGAAACCCTTTCCAAGGTCTTTTTCTACTGAAATGAAATACAGCGGATCGCTGAAGCGCGTTTGTTGCAGGTCGGGTTCCGGACTGGAATAATTGAAAACGAGACTTGCAGTTATTTCACCTGGCAAAATGGTATAGGCCGAAAAGCTGGCATGCCAGCCTAATTGGCGACTGGCCTGTAAACCATGATCAACCCCAAAGGCATTTGGTTTTGAACTCACCTCAAATACCCTGATGACAGGATTGATGCCCGTTTTTTTGCCAATAGAAAAAGCACCGGTGAACTGAAGGCCAAACTGCGCCATACTTCCAAGATTAAAGTTACTTGACTCCAGGATGCCATAATTTAAGCTGTTCAACTGACTGATCATTTCACTTGAATGGCTGTAAAATACCCTTGTGGAAATAAACTGGTTTCCAAACCTGATGCTGTGTTCCAGTTGAAGATTTTCCAGCCGGGCCGGTTTTAAGAAGGGGTTGCCCGAATGCAGGGTGAAAGGGTCAATTGCCTGCTGAATGGGGTTTAGCTGGTAAAACCTGGGATACCTGACAGACTGTCTGTAAGATAGCCTTATGCTATGTCCGCTTTTAATGCGGTAGTTGATTGAAGCCATGGGTAAAAAGGCCATGAAATCATGCTCCTGCTGATTGCTTTGGCCCAGCTCAGACCTCTCAAGGCGTAATCCGGCAAGCAGGCTGAGGTCTTTTCTGTTAAAGCCGATGGTGTTGTATACGGCAAAAGTATTTTCCCTGTAATTAAAATCGGTGGTGGCTCTGTCAGCCATTTTTTCCAGCCTGGCCAGCACGCCAGTTTCATAGTTCAGATTTGCCAGGAGTGGCTTTTGGTAATCGACCTTAAGGCTTAGAGCCTGATGTGAAGGCAAGGTCTGATTCTGGTGAGAATAGCCGGTTTCCTCGTTAGAGAAAGTGTTGCTATTCTCTCCTTTCATGGTGTAAAAACTCAGATCGGCAGTTAAGCCATGTTGGCCCGAATCGTCAAAATGGTGTTTTAAAAACAGGGAGTTGAAAAAAGCATGGTTCTTGTCGTAATCTTTCTTTTCTGCGCGCCAGTCTGAATTTTCAGAACCGTTAAGAATTAGTTCCGAATTTCCGCTGTATTCAAAGGAAAAAGGATTGTAATACCCGTAG
>JAWLCS010000033.1:0-9808 GCA_041687035.1 Bacteroidales bacterium | reverse complement strand
TCTTTCTTTTCTGCGCGCCAGTCTGAATTTTCAGAACCGTTAAGAATTAGTTCCGAATTTCCGCTGTATTCAAAGGAAAAAGGATTGTAATACCCGTAGAAATTCAGCTGTGACCTTTCATTAATAAAATAATCCATCCCATAATGAAAACGGTGCGACCAGGTTTTTTGCTGAAGAAGGTTTATGGCATGAATGCGCGTAATGTCATTTTGGTCCCAAGTCATTCGCTGGTAAGATTCCACCACCTCAAAACTGGTCAATTCGCCGGTATAAGAACTGAAAAAGTTCAGTTTTCCTGATCCGTATCGAAAGCTATAAGCGGGGAACAAGTAAACCTCATTGCCTTTTGTTGGAATTTCCAGGTTAACATGGCCTTCAAAACCTGCATTTTTTTCTTTCGTCAGAATAATATTGATTACGCCGCTTACACTGCCATCGAAACGCGCCGATGGGTGATTGCTGACTTCTATCTTGTCGATACGACTTGCCGGAATCTGGGCTACAAATTCACGGTCGCGTTGTACGCCGTTAACCAGGATAAGGATCTCCTGGCTTCCTTCCAGGGAAATGTTTTTCCTGAAGTCGACACTGAGCCCGGGTACCAGGGTAAGCAAGTCTGTTCCTGTGTTTGAAGCGCTGAGCATGTTCCGGTTCACAAAATAGGTGGTGGTTTCAGCCCCCGTCGAAGCCTTAATGCGCTCGGCTACCACCAGCACCTCACCCAGACTGATTTTTTCCACATGAAGAAAAATGCTTCCCAGGTCAAGTAAACGCCCCCCCATAACCTCGATATCCATAAAGGAAGTTTCGAAACCTACCGCGCTGATTCTTAACCTGTATTTTCCAGGCTCCCTGACCTCAATAGAAAATTTGCCTTCCAGGCAGCTGGTGCCTCCCCCTATTATTTCAGATCCTTGAACATCCAATACGGCAATATTGGCAAAGGGAATCGCCTGCTGGTCATCATCTTGCAAGATCTCACCCACTATTTCTCTTGATGTGGGGTTGGGGTTTTGCCTCAGGCCCAGGCTGATGATTTCGGTTTGTTGGGCCTTCAGTGGCAAATAGGCAAGGACAAAAAGAACAGCCAAAAGACTCCGGATCAATCTAATGTTTTGTGAAAATCTTTTTTTCATGTTTTGAGTTTTTTGAAGTATGTCAAATCGACACTGCAAAGGTTCTTCAGAAAAACAAAACATGCAAATTACCGGTATGTATAGCAAGGATTTGTTACCAGTGGAAAAGCCACCGGTCGTTTTTGTTATGAATGACAAAAATCTGTGATGAATGGTTAGCTGAGCTGCTCGAAAAGGCGGTTGAAATCCTTCACCTTGTTTCGCGAAACAGGAATTTCATTATCAATCCCGGAAAGTTTCAAATCGTAACCCAGTGCGTTGCCTTTTTTAATTGTGATCTTTTTCAGGTTTACAATAAAAGCCCTGTGGGTTCGGACAATAAAGGGGATGTGTGCCAATTGGTCTTCAATATTGCTGATGGAATTGCGGATCACTTCTTTTTTGAGTTTTCCATCCTGCAAAAGGAAAAAGTTCACATAATTTCCTTCCGATTCTGCATAAATAAATTCGTTTGGAAAAAAATGGAGCTCTTCTTTTTTGAGTTGTGATGAGATCCGTATTTCCTTTTCAGGCTGGGGGTTTGGCTCCGCAATCTGTTGTGCAGGTGCAACCCAAACCTGATCTGCACCAAACCAGAACCGCATATTGATTAGGGTGAAAAAGCCAAGTGGAATAATGGCCACTAAACCAGCTTTTATCAAAGAATCGAAAAAAGTGGAAAAGTTCCATCTATCAGCAGGCTCTTCAATAATGAATGCTCCAAAGAAAACGGCCACGCCAAAGCCAAGAAGCAAGATCACAATGGCGGAAAGTTCTTTAAGAATGTTCCATTCCTGCTCATCAGAAAAAAACGGGATGGTTTTTAACCCCTTTACCAAAAGAAACACAAGAAGTCCTCCGGTTAAAACGTAGGCCGACATGGTCAGTTCAAAGCCCAGCAACTTACCCGGGTGGGCACCCAGAGGTTGATAAAGCAACACGAAGATCAGAGAAACCAGGGAAATGATCAGGGCCCCTGCCAGCGGTTTCCTGATGACGAAATTCTGCGGAAATTTGCGGTTTAGCCAGTTTTTAACTTTATGCATCATGAAAATTATCCTTCGCAAGAAATGATTCCAGATCTGTTAAGGAATTTAGTTTTCTATGGTGCTAAGATAAAATAAAAGAAGCCTGTTTGCGAAGGCAAAGCTGTTTTTCTCAAACGCATTGAATTTAAGGGCTGGAAAAAGTCGATGGTCAGAATTTCTCAAGAATCCCAACGATCCTTTTCCAGGACTGATCTTTAGCCTCGACGTTTTCTGGGGTTGCTGCTGGGCTGTCGCCCTGGCGCATGTAGCCATGTCCGGCACCAGGATAAATCACGTAATCAAACGTTTTGCCAGCTTGTTTCATCCATTCCTCGGTTTCAGGTATGGTGGCGTTGATACGCTGATCATTACCTCCATAAAATCCATAAACAGGCACACTAATTTTTTGGATTTCTTCAAAGGTTTTGGGTGGACTACCATAAAACACCAAACCTGCCAGCACTTCGGAATTATTGGTAACGAACCGGAAAGTTTCCGCACCTCCCCAGCAAAATCCCATAATTACAGTTTTGCCATTTGAGGAAGGGTCGTTTGCAATAAAGTTCCTGGCAGCTTCCAGGTCTTGGGTAACCTGTTCCGGATTCAGCTGGTAAATAGCACTCCGTGCGGCGTCGCCTGTTGCAAAGTCGCTGGTTTTTTTATGCATTTCGTCAAAACTGCTGAGCAAATCGGGAGCTATGACCAGAAAACCTTTTTCGGCCAGCTGATCAGAAAAACTCCTGACCCAATCGGTAAGGCCTGCGTTTTCATGAATTACCACCACCGCAAGGGTATTGGTGTTCACCTCTGGATAAGCCACAAAAGCGTGCAAGGTCCGGTCGCCCGATGGAATTTCAACCCACTCATGATGCCTGGGTGAGTTTTCAAGCTGCTTCAGGGCAAAATCCTGGGCATTTATTAAACTTAGCGAAAAGATTGCAAGTAAGGTAAGAAGAACTGATTTCATGACAGGTTTATTAGGTTTGTATTGAAAACCAAAGGTTTATTAAATAAAACGATATTTTGTATTAATTGTTTAGGTTAAGAAACTGAGATTAAACGAAACGGAGTAACCTTGATGAAGAAGCCGGGAGGAAGGTGGTGAAGATAAATTGCTAAATTTGAAACGAATTAAATGGATTAAAATAATAGTCCTTCTTATGAGAAAATATAAAGTGGGCTGTGTTCAGGCTACCCCTGTCATTTTCAATAAGGCACAAACCCTGGAGAAAGCCCTCGGCTGGATTGAGAAAGCGGCAAAAGAACAGCTTAAACTGCTGGTTTTTCCCGAGAGTTTCATCCCTGCATATCCTGCAGGACTTGGCTTTGGTACGGTGGTAGGAAGCCGCACAGAAGCCGGGCGCGATCAGTTCAAAGAATTTTGGGAAAACAGCGTGGAAGTCCCGGGCGAAGAAACCCGGATCCTAGGGGAGATGGCCAAAAAACACAACCTAATGATAGTGATGGGGGTAACAGAAAGGGATCTCATCAGCAAAACCCTTTATTGCACCTTGTTGTATTTCGGTCCGGATGGATCCCTGATGGGGAAACACCGGAAATTAAAGCCTACCGCAGCAGAAAGACTGGTTTGGGGTGAGGGGGACGGCACCTCCCTGCTTGCATTCGATACTTCAATTGGCAAGCTGGGGGGATTGATCTGCTGGGAAAATTATATGCCCCTGGCACGAATGGCCATGTATAATAAAGGTGTTGAAATATATGTGGCACCAACGGCAGATGCCCGCGACAGCTGGAACTCAACCATGATCCATATTGCCATGGAAGGCAGATGCTACGTCATTGGCTGCAACCAGTATTTTACTAAAAAAGATTATCCTGAGCACCTGCAGCCGCATCTGGCAGAGGACCGGCCGGAGATACTCAGCAGGGGAGGGAGTGTTATCGTTTCCCCCCTGGGGAAAGTCCTTGCAGGACCATTATACAACGAGGAAGGCTTGCTTACTGCCGAAATTGACCTCGACGAAGTGGTCCGAAGCAAAATGGATTTTGATGTCATCGGACATTACAGCAGGGAGGACGTTTTTGAGTTAAAAGTTAAAGGTCAGCCTGAAATTAAGAAACCCTGATTTTTTGAACTTAAAAATTAATTTAGCCTAACTTCCCGTTCCTTATTCCAGGGCATTCTTTTCAGCAGAAGGGCGATGCTGCAGCGTCCCAGAAAGGTAACCATGGAGGTGCCCAATAGTAAAAGGAAATAAACCACCAGCCTTACATCTGTCCATAAACCAAATAAGGTAATCAAAAAGTAAATCAAGCGAATTTGGGTCGGAAATGCCATCACACTTCTCTCCTTTACAAGAAAAAAGAGGACATGAAACAAGCTTATGATCATAACCAGGTAATAAGCGGTTACCCAACCGAAAACGGCTGCTAGAATAAATACCAGGGTAACAAACCAGAACCACCAGTATTCACTTTTTAAATTGATTTCTGCTTGCATTTTTATAGGTTGATCCCTTCTTTCTCACCCCAAAATTCCCTGGCCGAAAACATCAAGGCAGCCATTACGATGAGCAGGCCTAAAAGGCCTATCGTGAAAATTATTGCATTATGAATCGGAATGTTTTCAATCAGGACAGATCCCCAGACAAACAAAGAAATAATCAGTACCCCACTCCAGGCCCACTTCCTCCCCTTCCGGAAGGCAAGAACCAGAATCATTAAACAGGCAAGGCAGGCGGCAATGCCATAACGGCTTGCAAAACCAGCGAGTACCCTTATATAATGGTTTTCCAGTGCATGGCTGTTATAAATAAACAAATCTACCTGCTCCCCGTAAAACAGATTTCCGGGCTGGCTCACAAATCTCTCGAAAAAGAAGGCGATGAAGACTTCTAAACCCAAGGCAATGATCATAAGGATCAAAAGGATTACAAAAGAAACCTGAATCGTATTTTTTGTTTCCATTTTTTATCCTCCTTTAAATTAATGGTTAGTGAAAGCTGTTAACGGAAAAATAAGCTGCGGACATTATTCGTGAAAAACAGAATTACTTCTCTATCCAGTATTCGCCTTCCCATTCAAAAGTGAGAATATAGCCCGATATGTATCTCCCCTTAAAGGTGCCACTCCCGCGGATGTTCTCAAATTGCCCTGAACCCTTAATTGAAGAATACCTTCCTTCAACTGTTGTGAGAGGCTCTCCATCTTCAGAAAGGGTGGTAGTTATTTTACTTTCAATTTTAAAATATACAACATCACCCTTTTTTGTCCATTTTGAGTATCCTTGAGACGTGGCACTCAACTTTTCAGCATCAGAAAATATTACAGAAATTATCCGGGCTCCATCCATAAACTCTTTTTCACCCGTGCTGTAATTAACGCCCTCCATTTTTACCAGAAGAAGACTATGGCCAAAATCATTATCTATGATGTTGCTTTCCTGATCAATGATAGCTTGAGTCACATTGCCTGCAATCTGGTATTTCTGTTGTGCCCGGGCAACCATTCCGCTCATGAAGAAAACAATAGTGAGTATAACAGAAAGCGCAATCAGTTTATTAAAGTTTTGTTTATACATTTTTTTTACACCTCCTTTCATTTAGTTATTTAAGTCCGCAGCTTATCCGTGTTCATTCAAGATTACATCAATAGGTTTTCATTTTGCTTGAAAATACATTTATCACCTTGGCCAGATGCGGTATAAGACATTTTTAACATCGCCCGAGATGTAGATAGCCCCCGACGGACCCACGGCCACGCCGTTGAAGACCCATGTGGGCGGCACCCCTGGAGGGCTTTCCAAGCCAAGCTCCAAACCATCGACCATGATGCTAACTTCTCCGGTGGTGAGGTCAACACGGGAGAGGCGTTGTGCACCGGCTTCCACCACCAGCAGGCTGCCGTCAATATCCAGGGCCATCCCCTCGGGATTCGACAGGCCAAAGGCCACAGGCACGGGCGTAAGTGGAGTTTTGCCTTCGAAACTTATTTGCCAGATGATTCCGGTTGCCCAGTCGGCGACCCACAGCGTCTGGCCATCCGTGGCCAGGCCAGCAGGCAGGAACACGCTTGCACCGTCTATCGGAAGGATCATCGCGTGATCACTAACCCATACAACCCCGCCTATGCCAAGATCGGCAACAACCAAATCATTTTGGAACCGAATGGCGTTGAGGGGTAATGGCATAGGATAATGCTCCAGTACCAGGTCCGTTCGCGGATCCCAGACCTGAACCGCGCTGCTGAAAAAGGAGGAAATCACCAGGTGGTTTCCGTCCGCCGAAACGGTGTAAGGTGTAGTTAGGGACCCTTCTTCCGGTATCAGATACCCCTTAAAAATGCCTTGCGGTCTGCCGGTAAGGCCGTCGAACTCTCGCAACCTCCAGAGATCGGCTACAAACACTGCGTCGCTTCCACCTGTTCCTTGCAGAACCGCTACTCCCATAGGCGAGATCATTCCACCCGGGCTGAGGGTACGAGGCTGTCCGCTGGGAAGAATTCTTATAATCCAGCCATTATCGGCATTCGAGATAAATAGGTCGCCTTTGGAGTCGAAGGCCAGGTTATCCAGTCCGGGCTCAAGGTTGGCAATCACCGTTTTTGCTCCGGTCAGATGGTTCACCTGAAACACTTCACCTGTCTGATCAACTAAGTGAAGTTGCCCATTGGGGTCGAACTTGGCCGCAGCAGGCCACCTGAATCCGGTTGCGACTACCTGTATGGTTCCATCCGTCCACGGACTCAATGAAGGAGGGTCTCCGGGCATGCCGACATCAATGCTCACCACCATGCCTGCTGCAACAAGGGGCCCGTACAAACGCCCGTCGGGGCCGAAGTCAAACCCGTTCAGGAAGCCAAGTGGAAAGGGGTTATCAGGTGTGGCTTCGATGATAGGCCTGGGAGGATCGATCAGGTTTGGATCGAGCTCGTAGAGCCCGTCGCCCATAAAATCCAGCGCCACAAACAAACGACCATCGGAAGAGAAGGTAATGGGGTTTACACCCGGTGCCACGAATTGTTTGGTCACAATACCCCCAGGAGTCATCTTGCCAACCCTCCCCTGCAAGATCTCAGTCCAGTAAAGGGAGCCATCCGGCCCGAAGATTAAATCATCCGGACCCTCCACACCTGCATCGGGGCCGAGACGGTTGATAATCTTCCCGTTAAGTGGGTTCATAACCACGATTTCGCGCCCTACAACACAAGCGATGTAAAGTTTGCCATCAGGCCCGAAATAGATACCATTTGTCCCATGGAGAGCAGCTCCTTTTG
Source organism: Bacteroidales bacterium (assembly GCA_041687035.1). Taxonomy (GTDB): domain Bacteria; phylum Bacteroidota; class Bacteroidia; order Bacteroidales; family UBA7960; genus UBA7960. The sequence continues at coordinate 2,430 of JAWLCS010000033.1, read as the reverse complement.
CAATAACACGCATAACCACGTTTGAACCCGGTTTCCCGGCTTTCAGGTCGATAGAAAGTTCACTTTCCGGCCCCTGCAGGGCGAAATCTTTTTCTTCACATGCCGGTATTGCCAATAGTATGGCAAAAACGGCAAGAATGGAAATCAGTTTTGTTTTCATAACCTCCTGTTTTTGTTAATAATTTGGTTTGGTAACTAAAGCTTAAAGGTGTAGGTATATTTCAACAGAATCGTTCGGCCGGTAGAGGAGGGTAGGCTGGGAGTAAGCCTGTGAATGTCGGTGTTCAAACCTTCGTCATAAACAATGTAAAAATCATTTCCTTCGCGGGGGTTGTACCTGAACCGCAGGTTTCCGATCACTCTCTTTATTGCAGTGTTGTATTGAATAAAAGTGGCCAGTGAGGTTGTGGTAGTCAATGTCATTAGGCCAGTAAAACCTAAAATATGATTGGTAAAGCTCATATCCCTTTCGGGGAAATCAACATAATCGAGGTAATAGGAGAGTCCGAAATCAAAGTCAGTACCCACTTTCAGTTTCGGATTGGCATAAAATGAAAGCCTCCAGCCATCATAAAACCAGCCTGCCGTTGCCGATATGGAACCGGAAAGATTTTTAGCCCTGGAAGTAGAGTAGCCTGAAGAAAAATACATGAATGAATAATGCCCTGCGGGTACTTCGGCTTGGTAATTCCCTAAAATGAGCGTTTCTGAAAGATCTTCAGCAAACCAGTAGGCCGACACATTACCCCCGAATCCTTTTCTTGCTTCCCAGTAAAATGTGGTCGTTGCATTTGTGGTTTCCTGCTGGCCGCTTTGTGTATTCCAGTAATTATGCCCTGAAAGCGAGAGCCTGTAATATCTCAAAAATGTATTTCCCTCGGGCAGCCAGCCATACAAAATGTTGCCAACAGGTCCCTGAAAATTCAATTTTCTTTCAAATCCAATGCCCGGATAATAAGTGTTTCCGGCGTAAGTATAAGCAAAATCATAGCCTAAGCCTACCAGGCTGCGGCGTTGCCATTGAAGCAACAGCCTGGTTGGAGATAATTCAAAAGGATTGTTGTCAGATTCATCTTCGAAAGTCTGCGCCAGCTTCAGGTTAAGGTATTCATCACCTGTCAGCCTGAATAGCCCATCCAGACCATAAGCCAGGTTGTAGGTGCCATCCATTCCCAACCTGCTGGTAACCATGCCCCCCACATAGGAGTTCTGGTTCAGAACGCTTCTTTTCAATCTCAGTACGCCAAAGTTTTCACTGGGGTTTTCTTCAAATGAGGCTGTCTGCATATCCAAAAACCCTACATCCCACTGCCCGATCCTGCCGGTAAGCCTTGCCCCGCCAAAAATCCTGACCGCGTTCCCCTGATGCAGCCCGATCCTCCTGCTGTAAAACAAATTGTTCCCTTCCAGAAAGGAAAAATCAAACACATCAGATTTTTCCTGAAAGAACACCCGCTTTTCAGGAAAATAAAGAGAGTACCTTGTCAGGTTGATCTTCTGGTCATCGGCTTCCACCTGGGCGAAATCCGTGTTGATGGTAAGGTCAAGCGTCAGGTTATTGGTTATGCTGTATTTAACATCGCCACCGGCATCATATTTATAATCCGTTTTCATAATGTAAGCGTTGCCGGCCTCATTCAGTTGGTTGAGCTGACTTAATCCGCCTATAACGTAAGGTGTGATATATAGAGGCCGGGTTACCTGCAAACCTTCAAACTCAATTACCCTTGACAGGGAGGGGCGGTAATAAGGAGAGCTTAATTTTGGCGAGGCTTGCGGAAAGGTTGAAAGTTCTGAGATGGCAGGGCTCCACCTTACGATAAGCAGGCCCATCAGGGTTTTACCGTTGCTTACCTGAAACCGGAGGCTGGAAAATGGAACCCGCATTTCAACTGTCCAGCCTTCATCGGTGATGGCAGTTTTTACATCCCAGAATGTATTCCAGCTTCCGTTAAAATCCCTGCTTTCATCTTCGCAATCGTTTTTAATACTCCCATCCGATCTGGTTCCATTGGGGTTTGTCATAAAGGCAACGGCATTTTCCCGGTCATTGAAGGTATCGAGGATGAACCCAAACCAACTGCTCGACCTGTCGCCGTAATCCCTTTTCTTCCCAACGGCCCTAAGGTTACGGATATCATTATAGTTCAGTATTCCGGAAACATAAAAATATTCGTCATCATAGGCAATCTTAATTACAGATGTTTCGCTCGGTTCTTTGCCGAAAGCGGGAAAAATGGTGACCATAGGCAGGGATGGGACTTCCTGCCAGGCTTCCTCATCGGGTATTCCGTCAAATATTATGGGGTGGGTAAGTTTTGTTACCTGTATTGGTTCGGACGATGCACCAATAGAGCCTTCTTGTGCCACCGAAATAAACTGGACTAGCAAAACGGGAAGCAGAGCGGTAACCAGTAAATTTTTCATTTT
>JAWLCS010000032.1:17159-44274 GCA_041687035.1 Bacteroidales bacterium | reverse complement strand
ATCCCGTTGTAATTGCCTGCCAATAAGTAATCCTTGTAAGGGAGAATAGTCCAGACTCCCCGCTGATCATTTATTTTGCGAAGGGAATTTCCGCTTAAGGTAAATAAACCTTGATCGTGACCAACTAATAAATCGTTTTCTATGTTTGCCAGGGTCCATACCTGTCCTTCAGAACCTGAAACGAGTTGAAACCTGATAAATTCTGCATCATTGTTTAGGTCATCCCAACGAGTTTGATAAAGGCCCTGGTTGGTTCCAAGGTAGAACATGTCGTTTTTGAGCAATGCGGTATGGCCGGTGCCAAAATCGCCCCTGTAATCAACAAAATACGTGATGTTGTTATTGAGGTCGATAACCGAAATTCCGTAATCCATTCCCAGCCAGAGTTTTCCGGAAGGACTGTAATGCAGGCTCAGAATGGTGTTATTTTGCAAACCCTTGTTTTTGTTGATTTGGTGAATAATCTTTCCTGCCAGGTCAGTGACCAGTAAACCCCTTAGCACGGTTCCAAAAGCCAGGTGGGTATTTTCAATGCGTTCAAAACTAAAAACGGTGGCCGTATTTAACGTTTCTGATAAAGTATTTTTTACTGGGGTAAGATTACCTGATGAATAGCGAAATAAGCCCGAATCACGCGTGACAATAACCTTATCGTTGCCATCATGATAAATACCTGAAATGGAAAAGTGTTGGCCTGCCGGAAAGGAAAACACCTGCCTGAGCGATAAATCTTTTAAAATAAACAAGCCAAGGGTTTCATCTGCAAAATACAGGGAGTCATTTACGGCAAAACTTCCGTTGAATTTACTGGGAGCTGCGATTTTGGTAAGTTGGTCGTTTCTGAAAACATAAATGTTTTGAGAGGAGACAAAGAAAATGTTTTCATCTGCCTGGTGAACTTTCCAAAATTCTTCACTCAATTCAGCAAGGTTCTCTTGGAAAGGGTACAAAGAGGTGTATTCAAAGGCCTGGAATTCGTTTTTCCTCCATATTCCAAAGTCCAGGTCTGAACCAGTATAAATGGTCGAATCGTTAATAATTTTCAGTGAGCGGGTTAAACCTGTGCTTCCCCTGAAACTGTTCCATGTTTTTCCATCATATTCGAGCAACCCCTGGTCGGCGGCCATATACACAATGCCATTGGGAGCAGATTCAATGTCCCATATTTTGCCTTTATGGTCGAAACTGGCAGGAGAAAAATTTCCCAGAAGAGGCACCCCTTTTTCAGGCAAGCTTTGCCCCAAAGCAGTTAATGTGAAAAATAAAAGCAGGAGAAAATAACTTGACCGGGTTTTCACGGCGGTTGCAATGTTTGTTAAACTTGCTGCAATATAAAAAAAATGAGCCGTCTTTTTACGGACGGCTCATAAGAAATGAAATTAATTTTTAGTTCACAATCAGCTTTTGGGTTTGTAAGCCACCATCTAAAGTGTGAATTCTTACGAAATACACACCGCGGTTTATGCCAGCGGTATTTATTACGGAAGATTCTGAGGACAAGATCATTCTACCGCTAAGGTCAAATACATCGACTTGTTTTACCTGTGCGTTTAATGTAACCGATTCGCCCGATCTGACAGGGTTGGGATATACCCTTACCTGGTTTTGGGTAGGATCAAGTTCATTTACGCTGGTTCCGTCAGAATAGAATAACACATTGTCAATATAAACCGTGAATGCGCCAGATGGCAGCCCGGAAAAGATTAGCTGCGCGATATTTTGCCTTCCCTGAAGGTTTGTGAAGTCAACTAAAGGAATATTCAGACTAATCCATTCTCCTTGTTCTAAGTCGGTGAATGGAACTTCATGTTCGGTGTCGTCACCACCGCCATAACCAGCATCAGCGCCAAAGTCAACCAGTTTCACGCGGAATGTTGTAAAATCTGCAGACCACACATGCGCATGGAAATGTGTCATGCCTGTGATGTCAATCTGGTTAGCCACCGTTTCAACGCCCACAAAATCGAGGTTTGAATACTTCTTGGTGGGGTTGCCATCAATGGTTACTTCTTCGTAATCTGCTACTGACCAATCGGTTCTCCAGGTGTCAACCGTTACATCGGTATAGGCATCGCTGAAGAGCGAAATAACATTGGCTTCAGCGATGGTAGGGGTGGGAGCTGCTACGGTAGGTGCATCGGGTGTGGTGCCGCCGCCGCCAGAAACAGCAGTGCCAGTTGCAGCGCCATTAGAAAATAATTCTAAGTCAGTATTGTACTGATACAACCAAGCAGTATAGCTGGTGCCGGGCTCAAGACCTGAGAGCACAAAGCCAAAAGCATTGATTCCATCACCATCACCTGCAGTGGTACCAAAAGTATATTCGGTTGCTGTGGTGGGGTCGGTTGGCGCTTCGGCAGTTTTTGAGTAGAAAAGTTTGTAAACAATGTCTCCACCTACTTGGTTGGGGCCGCAGGCAAGGAATAATTCTCCATCACCAACAGGATCATCGCCAATCATGTTTGAAACAAGCAAGCCTGCAGGCACTGGAGGTGCATCGGGACTACCTGCTCCGGAGAAAGTTATATTGTCGAAATAAACAATATTGTCCTGCGCTCTGCCATCCATGTCAAAGTCGGGGAAGATGGCAATCCTTTTCAAACCGCCGAATTCAGAAGGTGGGTTAGGTGAACCTGAAAAATCGAAGGTCAATTCTTCCCATTCGTTGATTACGGTATTTGCAACCTTAATTTCGCCAGCTGACCAGTTATTTGGATCTGCACCTGCATCAAACTTAATGCCCACGTCGCTGATAACCGATTTCCAAACCATTATTTTTACGGTGGTGTTAGTGCCATCCCAGAAGAACTCGCCTAAATCGCCTTCTAATGATTCGACACCAGCCCAGGGTTGTCCTGCTTGTAAGGCAGTAAACTTGGCTACTGTTGCAGAGGTGTTACCTCCTGATGGATCAGGATTTGCAATAATTTCCAGTGCGGGGTTGTTGTCGTTTTCAAACACGGTCCAGGTCCAGTCGGCACCAAATCCACCTGTTTCGAAATCGATGGGTGCGTTGGGACCTTCCGCTTGACCTGAATCATTGTAAAACAATACGTTGTCAACGAAAACCGTGGTTGCTCCCGAGGGTTGTCCAGCAAGAATTAATTGTGCAATGTTTTGCCTGTTTTGGAGGCTGGTGAAGTCAGCCAAAGGGATGCTCAAACTTACCCATTCGCCTTGAGGCAAAGCGCTAAACTCCAGTTCGTGTTCGGTGTCGTCGCCACCACCGAACGCACCGTCAGGGCCGATATCAACAAGCTTTACCTTAAACAATGTAAAGTCGGTCGACCACACGTGCATATGGAAATGAGTCATACCTGTGATGTCAATCTGGTTCGCAACGGTTTCAATGCCAACGAAATCGAGGTTACTGTATTTCTTGGTTGGCCTTCCGTCAATCATTACTTCTTCGTATGCTGCTTGCGACCAGTCTGTACGCCAAGTGTCAACAGGTACATCGGTATAAGGCTCACTGTGCAGGGATATTACGTTGGCTGCGTCAAAGGTTGGCGCAGGAGCAGCAACGGTAGGCTCAGTAGCTGGGGCACCGCTTGGGTGGAAGCTGATATTGTCGAAATAAGCAATATTGTCCTGATCTCTGCCATCCAAATCAAAGTCGGGGAAAATGGCAATTCTTTTCAAACCGCCAAATTCTGTTGGTGGGTTAGCTGAATTTGAAAAATCGAAGGTCAATTCTTCCCATTCGTTGATTACCGTATTTGCCACCTTAATTTCGCCAGCAGACCAGTCGTTTGGATTTGCACCTGCGTCAAATTTAATACCTACGTCGCTAATGACCGATTTCCATACCATAATCTTAACGATACGGTTGGTTTCATCCCAGTAGAACTCTCCCAAATTACCTTGCATAGATTCGACACCAGCCCATGGCTGACCAGCTTGTAGGGCGGTGAATTTGGCCACTTTCGAAGAGGCGTTGGGGCCCGTTGCATCGGGATTGTCAATAATTTCCAGGGCCGGGTTGGTGCCGTTTTCAAAAACGGTCCAAGTCCAATCGGCCCCGTGCTCGCCGGGCTCGAATGTAATCGGCGCATTTTGAGCAAAGCTCAATGACGATACAAAAAGCATCATCAAAAGAATCGTAATTTTCTTCATAGTTAGTTGGATTTAAGGGTTTAAAAAAAGAACATTCAATTTAAGGTTGTTTATGTTGAAAATACCTAAATGGCTGTTTTACATAAAGGTATCATTTATTTTTGATCTTTAGGTGTTTTACTGCCAGTTTTGGCGTACGGTCAATTTTAAAAAGGCCCCAGTGTTTCTCTGGCTCCAGGGGTTCGGGTGAGCCTTTCCAGTATTCATCAAAAGCTTCAAAAAAGAAAGTAAGGATATTTTCTTTTTCTGCCCATTCCATCAGGTTCTCAAAATATATTTTTTGGTATTCTTCATTAACATTCTCAGGATTTATCCCCCTTCCGTTTGAATTGGTAGCCCAGCCTGCTTCAGTTATTATTACCGGCTTATTGGGGTACTTCTTTGCAACCGAATAATAATTTTCCTTGGTGTAATTAAGTGATTCGCTGATATGCTTGTATTCCCAAACGGGGTAAGTGTGTATGGAAATAAAGTCCACTTCTTCTGCAAGCTTTTCCAGTTTTACCAGCCAGGGAACATAGTTCTCGCAAAAAGTAACCGGTTGTTTGGTTTGGCTTTTCACTTGTTTTACATAATCCAGCACTTTGTTCTGGGGCACATAATGGTCTGTCCATTCTACACATGCCTCATTTCCTACTGAAAGAGAAAAAATAATATCAGGGTATTGATTGGCCAACTCAATCAAGCTGTTTATCCGGTTTTGGTTATGAACCCGGTTTATCTCCAGCCGTTCTTCCGAATACACGCCGCCATTCCAGGGGCAATTGAAGTTATTCATTTCAGCGGTGATATATGCACTCAGCATCAACTGAAATTCCAATTTTTCCTTGCTGATTACTTCCAGCACAGTTTCGGAATGCTGATCACAATCAAACAAACGAAGATATTTCCAATGGCCCTGAAGAATCAGTAAATCTTCCTTAATCTCGTCATAAGAAGGATATACACCACCAGGATTCTGGCCTTTTCGGAAGCCGGAATAGCAAAGCGCTCTTCCGGGTTTTATTCCAAGTTTTTTAAACAAGCTCATCGACAAATTTTAGTTTTCCCAAATGATCCCATATTCCCCAGTATGCGCCTACTTCACCTTCGGCACCCACTTTCCATGATTCGTCAAACGAAGAAAAATAGAATACTTCAATGTCTTCGTCATTCGACCATAGCTGGGTGTTGATAAAATATTTCACCGCATTCAAATTGGAAGGAACGGCGTTACCCAGACCTCCACCCTGACTGGGCCATCCGGTTTCGGTAATAATGGTTCTTTTTCCTTTACCTGCCATTTTGGCCTGATGGAACATATGCCGCATGTGTTGCAGCGAATACTGGAAGTCAGTGCCTTCCCAGTATGGATAGCAATTGCATAAAATCACATCGCAGGCGTCAGTGATTCTTGGCCTAACCACAAACTCATAGTAAGCATCAACGTAGCCTACCGGCACCCCTGGAATTTCCTTCTTCACCTTTTGAATAAATTCAAGCAGCTCGTCTTCCGTTAAATCATCCCGGTAAAGCACTTCATTGCCAATGGCGGCAATGTCAACATAACCCTCTTTTGCCAGGCGTATCAGGCCTTCAATTTCCTCCTGGTTTTTATCGGCATCTTTTCCAAGCCATGCGCCCACCAGGGTTTTTATACCTAATTCTTTGGCTACCTTGGGTATGAGTTCATTGCCTTCAATACAAGAGAATGTTCTTATCCATTGAGTGAATGGTTTTAGCTTTTCCATTCTCTTTCTTATTTGGGTTTCCGGGATAATGTCACCGGGCTTTTGGCCTTCCTCATAAAGGCTGAAACAAAAACCATGAACCCCTCCGTGAAGGATTTCCAGGAACAAATTCTTTAAATCTTCGTCAGACTTATCGAGGAGGAAATTCTCTGCAGGGATATCTTTTGATCCCCTGAACTTTAAATATTTTTCTGCTCTGAATGACATTTGGTCTGTTTTTTAAAATATAATACTTCAAATTTCTTGTTTATGCAGGTGGGTTAAAGCTCACCCCTTCGCTTAACCAACTCATCTTTAATTTCTCTTGCTTTTTGCTCGGTAAGGTCGTAGTTCCACATTACCAAGATGGCCAGGCCAGCCGTAAAGGCAGGTATGATAATATCAGCAAGTCGTAAGCGGGTGAGGGTTTCGGTGGTTTGAATGGCAGAATTCTGGTCAAAACCTACCAGTTTCAAAACCAGCCCGCCCAATACCAAAGCAAGGCCTTGGCCCAGCTTTACCATCCACCAGTAAATGGCTCCGAAAGAACCCTCTTTTCTTGGCATGCCATTGTTCAGCTCATCAAGGTCGCATACATCGGCGGTCATGCTCATCATCAGGGTAAACAGCCCGCCTATTCCAAATACCATTAATGGCAGTGGCATAAACATCAACCATGGATTTTCAGGATTGAAGCCCCACCATTTCAATGTGTATCCTACCATAGAGATAAAAGTGGAGGCAATAAAGGCGTTTCTCTTACCCCATTTGTTGGCCATTTTGGTAATAATGGGAATAACAAGGAATGCAGTGGCCAAGGCACTAACCGTAGAAAACCATGCGGGCCATGTTCCGGCAATACCGTAGTCGCCTTTGAACATATAAAATACAATGATGAAATAACTGAACGAAGCAACCATCTGAAATCCGTTAAAAACCAGAAAGGTGGCGCCACACAGCCTCACAAATGATGCATTTTTGAAGATTTGCACCATGTTTTTCAGCAAGCTCTTGAAATTCTTGGCAATGTTCTTAATGGTCAGGTCATCCCTGTTGGTGAGGTTGGCCTGGTCAATTTCTTTGCAGAATAATGCCGGCATCATACCCAGAATCATGCATATTGATCCTACGATTATTGAAAGTCTGCGAACGCCTATGGCTTGAGAATCAAATAAATTAGGGTTTGCAATGAGCACCCAAAACCATGGCACGATCATCCAGGCTACTTGTCCAATGGTTTGGGAGAATCCCATTAAACGTGTGCGCTCATTATAATCGAAGGTCATTTCATAGCCCAAACCGATGAGCGGGGTAGAAAACATGGTGTTACCAAGCAAATAAACCATTGAAAGGATCAGAAAGTACCAGAAGTTGTATGTCTGCGAATTTTCCGGGTTTAGCTGCCATAATACCATAAACAAAGTGCCGCTAAGAATGGCACCAACAAAAATGTACGGTTTTCTGCGGCCAAACCTTGATTTGGTGTTATCCGAGATGTATCCCATAATAGGGTCGGTAATGGCATCAAAAAAGCGCGGCAATCCGCCCAGCAAACCTGCAAGGAAAGGGTCCATGCCAAAGGCTGTAAGCAGAAAGAACATAAAAACGCCCAAAGATCCCGGCAATAAATTATTGACTAAGTGGCCTGCACCAAAGGCTGCTTTCTGCCCCAAAGGGACTCTGTCTTTCAGGGGGGTTACGTAAGTTGACATTTGTTTTATATTAGGTTAATGCAATATTTTTTTCAATATTTTCTTCACCTTACGGTATCAAAACAGTCTGTACGGCCTTTCCGCTTATGGAAAATTCAGATGTTTTTCCTGATAAGGACAGGCGGATTCCCCTGGTTTCTTCTGTTGGATTGAAGATGACGACAGCAATGCTTCCATCGGGGTTTTGAGCAGCAGTCACCTGAAGCTCTTCATCAGGGTTGGTGAAGCCAATTCTGACGGCACCTGGCCTGATAAACCTGCTGAAATGAGCCAGGGTGTAGTACAAGGGAGTGAAGTATACTTCGTCATTTTCAGGATCTACAATTACTGGGGCAATACACCAGTTTTTTGCCCAGTTGGGGCCGCCCTGGCGGTCGAGGACCATGTTCCAGTCAACCCAGCCATCCACCCAATTATTGAGGCAACCAATGATATCACGGGCATACCTGAACACAGGTACGTATTTGGGGTGCATGTGCCTGGTCTCGGGTGGTGCCCAGTCGAAGCCCCAGTCGGTGGCTTCCTTAGACCAGTACCATTTATCATCATTCCAGTGGGGAACCTCAGCATCAATACAGGCTTCGGTATTGATCAAATGTTTGCCCGGGGCTTTGCGGTAAGCATATTGCAGGGCATCGGGAAAATAATCAAAAGTGCTGGCATACCAGTGCACCGCCGTGCCATCATAGTATTGGGCTGCCTCTTCATCGTCAAACATGGCATCTACCCAATTTTTCAGTTCCTCATCGCGGTTTTGATCAAAACCCAGGATTTTAACATCGTGTCCGTCGTCTCTGAGGCGCGGACCCAGATGGTTCTTAACGAATTCGTTTTGCTCCTGTGGCGTAAAATGCATGCTTTCCCAATTGGAGTCGTTACCCAGGGGTTCGTTCTCCACGGTAAAAGCCCAGATATCAATTCCCTGTTCACGGTAAGCTTCAATGTATTTTGAAAAGAACAAGGCCCAAGTGTCATAATACTCGGGCAGAAGTTTTCCTCCCCGCCAGTCGTTGTTGTCTTTCATCCATGGGGGAGCGGTCCAGGGCGATGAAATGATTTTAAACCCATCTTTCGAAATGGCCATGGCATCCTTGATCATGGGAATAATGTCGTCCACGTCTTCTTCAATAGAAAAATGCTCCAGCTCCTTATCACCTTCCACAGGGGCATAAGAATAGTTGCCCAGTGAAAAGTCACTGGAATTCATGTGGGTACGGGTCAAAGAATATCTTGCGCCAGATTCGCCAAAATAGGCTTCAAGGATCAACTCCCTGTTTTCCTGGCTCAACTGATTTAGCAGGTAGGCAGAAGCCTCGGTAAAAGAGCCGCCAAAGCCGGTAATTTCCTGAAACTTTTCTTCCGGCACAATGGAAATCTCCACTGCGTTCTCAATGGCAGGAAATTCGTTTAACTCAGTGAGTTTGTTGCCGCTTTCAGAGGTCTCAAAAATCTGAACATTCAGGGTTTCTTTTTGTGTACAACTGCTCATAATGGCAATTACAATAGTTAACTTAATGAGGTAATGGATCCTGGATTTCATATGCATGTCAATTTTGGTTTTTACGTGCCTGAATTTCAAGGTCGGTAGGTGGAACTTTCACATCTTCCATTAAAGCTTCCTTGTCGCCATTATAGGTTTTGGTAATAGGCATTCCGTCGCGGGTCAAGCCCTCGAAAGTGCCGGCATCAAGCAAATCCCAGAGGGCATATTTGGCTTGAGCTTGCAGGTTGATTAAGCCAAAATGGTTTTCAGATCCAAGCGGATTCTCCGCATCTTTCCACTGTTCATCAAATCCAATAAAATAAAAGCAGGTAATGCCGGCATCGTTGGTCCATTCGCGTGTATGCCAGTAGTAAAGGGCCGATTTGTATTCGTCGGTTGCCCTGGATCCTTCATTGCCATAATGCTCATTTGATTGGGTGGACCAGCCGGTTTCTCCAATGTGTACCGGTTTTTCTACCCCAAGGCTTTGCATATAATTCACCACACTTTCATATTGGGTTTTTGAATAGTCGCGGGCCCTAAGCATGGCAGCATGAATCTTTTCCAGGTCCGACAAATGCGCTTCCTCTTCGGGCACGCCCCAGAAATCGGGGTTGTAATGGGTGTCGTGCATGGGGTAGGTGTGCATCGAAATAAAGTCAACGGCTTTGATGAGCTCATTCAGATCGTCATTGTGATACTCACTTCCGCCGCCGCCCCATGAGGCAAAATTGTCGGAACTTGTGATCCAAAGGGTTTCAGGCAATTCACCGTCTTTCTTCAGATCCTGCAAATAATTAACCCATTTGAGGATGATGCCGGGAACCACATAATATTCCCAGGCCCAGTGTACCATGGCTTCGTTGCCCACGGCAATGATTTTTACAATATCTGGATATTGCTGGGCTAGTTTCACGGCCCGGGCAACTTCAGCAGCGTTTTCTTCGCTTTCTTCGTTCCTTATCCGGTCGGGCAGGTCAGTAAAGGCATTTTTACAGTCGATCCAGATTCCCATCATCAAATACATTTCAAAATCCGGATCTTCTTGCTTCAATTCTGTTATGGCTTGCAAAAGGTTGGCTGTCTCATCGTAATATACATTGTAGGTTCTGAGCAGTTTTATCCCCATGGCCGAAAGAATCTTCATGTCTTCTTTCAGCTGGGGAATGGTAGGCTGTATATCCCTTGAGAGCTCCCGGTACCCCCCATAACTAATGGCTTGATATTCGGGGTTGCCCAGGATCTCAGCGGCTGTAATGCCCGATTTTTCGGGGCTTTGGCTGCACGAAAACAATAGCGCGACCAGTAGGAAAGAAATCAGAATTGCAAGAAGTTTTTTCATATCAGAAATTTTACTGGTTAATTTTCTTCTCTTCGTTGGTCCAGATCTTTCTGCATCGCAAGGCAGGTTTTATGATCGATGGCATAGAAATACAGGAGTATGGCACACGACATATAAAGCATGCCCGGAAATACGGATATCATAAGTTTTATTCCGTTGAGCGCGGTGGCTGTTTGTTCCATGTTTGGGACAAATTTGTACACGGCCAGCAGCCAGCCAGCCAAGGCCCCTCCAATTCCCCAGCCTGCTTTCTGAGCAAAGGTTGCAGCCGAAAAAACCAGTCCGGTTGCGCGCCTGCCAAATTTCCATTCCGAGTAGTCGGCCGTGTCGGCAAGCATGGTCCATAACAATGGCACGGCAGGGGCATAGGTAAATTTTGCCAAGATATTCAGAATGTAAATGCTATAGATGTTGTCGTTTCCCGGGATATAAAGCAAAATGAAAAACATACCCGATATCAGGGAGCTTGCAACGTACACATTGCGCTTTCCGAAGCGTTTTGCCAGGGGTTTGGAAAAAGGTATGCCTGCGATCAGGGCTACGGTGCCAATTACGTTAAAAAGCTGCACGCTTTGCTCATTGCCGATATAGTATTTGAAGTAATAGGCGATGGAAAGGTTTTGCATTGCAAACATCACAAAGGAAATGATACCCACAAAGAATAGTATGACCCAAGGGCGGTTTCTGAATAGGTTCTTAAAGTCTTCCTTCAGGTTTTTTTGCTGTTGCGGGGGTGGCTTAACTCTTTCCCTGGTGGTTTTAAAGGTGATCATGAAAAGGATAAAACTGATGGCTGCAAACAACATCAGGGTGTACTGGTAGCCCTGGGCCATGTTTCCTTTTCCAAAATAGCTGGCAAGATAAAGGGCCGTGCCCGTAACGATAAACTGTCCGGCGAAGGCAAAAATAAAGCGGTAAGAGTTCAATCCGGCCCGTTCGTAAGAGTCAGAGGTCATTACCGCACCCAGCGAAGAGTAGGGGAGATTAATGGCCGTAAAAACGGTCATCAGCAAAAGATAAGTAACGCCGGCATAAATTACTTTTCCGGTGGCACCCAGATCGGGGGTGGAGAAGGTAAGTACGGCAAGAATACTGTAGGGCAAAGCCATCCAAAGAATATAAGGCCTGAATTTTCCCCAGCGGGTGTTGGTGCGGTCGGCAATAATGCCCATCAAGGGGTCGCTCAGCATATCCCAGAAACGGGCAATGAGCATGATGGTGCCGGCAGCGGCAGCAGATATTCCGAAAGTATCGGTATAGAAAATCAAGATCCAGAAGCCCACCATATCCCATACGAAGTGGGAGGCAGTATCGCCCAGGCCATAACCGATCTTTTCCTTTACGGATAGCTTCGTATTGGTTTTGCTCATGGTTATTTATTTACTGAAACTTCAACCCGCTCAACCATTCCGCTGCGGCCAAAAATCAGGCTGCTTATTTTATGGTTTAAAGCCTTGCCATTGATGTTTTCATTGCTTCCGTCGACGTAAAAAACTTTGATGCTTTCAGTGCCTGAAACAGAGTAAACTACGGGTACCTGGCAAATGGTAAATCCAAGCTGATCTTTTTTAAGTTTCAGATTTTTTAATTCGCCCTTTATGGTGTAGTATTCAAATGCTTGTGCTTCAGCCAAAAATTCTTCTTTTCGAAGCAGGCAGGGGTCGAAATAAAGGTGTCCTTCCTTCACAAACACGCCCAATTCTCCCAAACGCGCCAGGAAATCTTCTTTCACCTGACCGGTCATGCCGGGTTGCTGAGCGCCCCTGTGCTTGGGGGTATGCGAGTAAGGGTCGGTAGGGAAGGCGCCATAAAGCTTGGGCGATTTGTGCACGCCAATGCCGGCTTCGATCTCATAGTAATGATCCAGCAATTTGCCAACGATAACCGGATCAACCCCTTCTTCTATGGCTTTCAGGCAGCATTCCTGCACGGCAAGGAGCAGTTTCGAAACCATGTGCCAGTAAATGGAACCCAGTCCCTCATAGGAGTAAAAAGTGCCAGAGCGGCCCGTAAAGGCTTTATGGTTAAACACCTTCTCGAAAATTTCCAGTACAAGCTTCTTCTCTTTCGTTACCAATTCCTTGTATTCGCCGGCGGCCAGGGCATTTAAAGCGTTTTCCAGGTCCCTGGCATTTTTGAAATTGCCGTTGAAGTGAATTTCTCCCAGAACATCCTGTTCTACGATTTCTCTTCTTCCGACAAAAAGCATTCTTCTGATTAATTCTGATGATTGTGCATCAGGTTCAGGTATGATGTTTTTTTGTAAAAACCCCGGTAATTCCTTTTCGGGATATAAAATATAGCTGTATTGGTCTTTTCTGAAAAGGGCGCTGCCTTTAAGGGCGTCGAGCACATCCAAAGCTTGCTCAGCGGTTAAGTAACCCGAGCTTAAAACCGCCACTTGCCCTTCGAGCATTTCGCTCAGGTGCGAAGAAGAAACTTCGTTTTCCTTTACAGTCAAAAGATTGTAGGCGTGGTAAAGCTTGTCAGGCCTCTGGTTGGCCCGGATTGAATGCTCAATATAATCGAGGCACACCTGCGTGAAAGTCTTTAGTCCTGAGATGGACGAAGTTCTTTTTTTACCCCAAAAGCCGTTCTGGTATATTTGCTGACGATAGT
The DNA here is from genome assembly GCA_041687035.1 of Bacteroidales bacterium. Lineage (GTDB taxonomy): Bacteria > Bacteroidota > Bacteroidia > Bacteroidales > UBA7960 > UBA7960. Next base: position 31,293 of record JAWLCS010000032.1, on the reverse strand, counting down.
CTGATGCCGCCTTTCCAATGCGATCCACAATAGCTTTTCTGTCTTTATTGCTCATGGATTTTGACAGCAAGGGGCTGAACTCCTGAAGGGTTTCTCTCACGCTGTGGTAGAACTCAATCAGTTCGCCCGATAGTTTCAAGCTTTCCAGCTCTGAACGATCAACGATTTGCTGGAAAAACTTCATGAAACGGTGCAGATAATATAGCGTAACCATTGAAACGCCGTTTCCAACGAGTGCATTATTGGCGTCGTTCCATTCGGGTCGCTGGGTGTTCATCCAAATGCCGGCCTCAGGTATTAGGTTCGACATTTTTGCCAGTACCGTGGCCAGGATTTTTTCAATGAAGTTTACCCGGTAAATCTCTTTGTCTTTGGCAGTAAGCAGGGCGCCGTCAGCGCCAAGTAAATCGCGCCGCTTTCTGATGGCAGCATCCCATTTATGGTCAAATTCAATGGTGTCTTTCGGATTTTTCAGGATTTGATCGTAGGGCTTGATAAGGTAGGGCACAGCGGCATACACAAACCAATCCTTGTCGAACAAAGACTGCAAATGACCGGGCTGGTGTTTTTCAATGATCTCAAAAAACTTCTGAAGGTAAATGATCTGGTGGTCGCCCCAATAGCCGATATATGACCAGGGATTGTCGGGCTCTATGGTTTCCCAGTCGAAACCGTCTTTGGTTACCCGGTAAGGATTATAACCGTCGAAAGTGGAAGCGTTGAGGAACTTGAAAATCATCCCTTCAATAAATTCGGGATAGGAGTGGGCCAATGCTTCCCAGTTTTGAAACAAATCGCGCCAGTTGCCTTCATAATCAAGAATCTTAGAACCATCGGTTTCGTTTTGAACGTTGATGGTAAAATAATTCCATGGGCGGCTGGGGTCTCCGTGCCTGCGGCTGAACTTCAGGGGCAGATACTCAAAGGAGAGTCGTGTTAAATCGGGGTCTCCGGTTTGGTGCAGAAGCTCTTTCAGTTCCAACTGGCTGAAAACTTTCTTCAATTTTCCAATGAAGGCCTGGTGCTTGCCTATAACTTCTTTATTGGCCTTTAACAGATATTCAACAAAATCTTCCTTCTCAATTTGGTAGTTATTGTCGAATGTTCCTCCGCGCATAATATTATAGAGGGTGTTGGAATAATGGCGGGTGTCGTTCAGCTTATCGGCGGTGCAGTGCAGGCCATCGGCGCCTGCAACCAACTGAATCAGGCTAGTGGTTCCTGAATCAATATCCGCCCGGATTTGCTTGTCGAGATCGGGGTTGTCCTTTATTTCTTTGCCAAGGCTGATAATCTGCGAATGGGTTTGATTGACATTGGCAATGATTTCCCACTTTTTCTCAGCCTTGGCTGGCAGTGTAATGCTGCATGAAACAAAATAGGCCCCTTTTTCACCCTTCACATCATTTTCTCCAGAGATCTCCTGCTTTTTTCTGAAGTTGTTCAGCTGCAGGGAGGAAAGCAGGTATTTGGGTTTGCCCAAACCCAACGACCAGGCAATATTGGCTTTGAGGGCTTCGCTGGGTTCGGCCTTGTCAACAATAATGGCGCTAAGTGCAAAAATGCCAATGCCAGCCGAGGGTTCCAGTTCACTCCTTTTGTAGGCATCCACCAGGTTGCTGGTCGATCGTTGCAGATCGCTGGGCACCCCAAATGGCATGATATTCTGAATGCCGTCAAGGAGCGTAATCTGGTAATCAGTATCCGACAGGTTGATTAAGGCAGCTTTTCTTATAAACCCATATGCCTTGGAAGAGTTCCATTGGTAACTGAAGGCCAGTCCCAGGTCATGGTTGATCTCTTCAAAAATGATCTTGTTGCCATGAACGCTTTTATAAAGGTTGCGGCTGAGGGCATACTTTTCTGTAAACCGCTCAGAAAAAGGTTCCCAAACCTGGGTGTCACCATTTAAATGAATCTGTAAGATGGTTTTACTTCCTGTAATGTCGGCCGATTCGGTTATTTTATCATCGGTGTAATAAGGGAACAAGGCATATTCAGGGTTTTTACGACCGGCAGAGAGACCACCATTACTCGAAATAAACATCCAGTGATTTGAATCACTAACGATGCTCATAAAGAAGGGGCGCATGGCGTCGTGGTTCGAAATCTTGAAGTAGCTTTCATTTTCGTGTTCTACCATCAACATTTCTGTTTTTTTATTTTCTGCGCTGGTCGGTTTCCCTGAATATGCTTTTTCCATTGCTGCTTATTCCTTTTTCTTGTCAAAAATTGTTTTTTGAAAGGCCTTATTTACTTAACTTCCTGATAAACATTTACGTAATCGATAATCATTTTTTGTGGGAATGGGGTTTGCGGGGTTGGAAATCCAACATAGTTTCCGCCAACAGCCACATTAAGGAGTATAAAAAACGGGTGGTCGTACACCCACTCACCGGGTACATCAGCGCGTTCAATTCGCTGGTACAAGTAATCATCCACAAAAAAGTCAATTCTATCCTCATCCCACTCAATGGCAAAAATGTGGAAATCGGTATCGAACCTGCCATTGATCAAGCCAAAGCCTTTGGTGATCGGGTTGCCACCAGAATAGCCGGGCCCGTGAATGGATCCATGAATTATATGGGGCTCTTGTCCTCGCAGTTCCATAATATCAATTTCGCCGCACTGGGGCCAGCCCACCGATTCAATGTTTTCGCCAAGCAGCCAGAATGCGGGCCAGAGGCCGGGGCCATAGGGCGTTTTTATCCTTGCTTCAAAACGACCGTATTGCTGGGCAAATAAACCCTGGGTTTTTATCCTTGCCGAGGTGAAGCTACTCCCGTTTCGCAAGGCAGTAATTACTAAGTTACCCTGCCCATCCTTTGAAATATTAGCCGGATTGTTGGTGTACGATTGCAGCTCCTCGTTTCCCCAGCCACCCTCTCCGGTGCCCAGGTCGAATGCCCATTTTGAAGCGTCGGGTAGCTGCCCGGCGGGGCCTTCAAAATCGTCGCTCCAAACCAGTTGCCAATTGCGCGGTTCCAGTTTCTGGAAATCGTCTCGTTCACAGCTCCAAAAAGCAACCAATAACAGCAGTAGAATGGGAATTATTTTAAATTCAAATTTTGTTTTCATCTGTTCTTTATTTAAGAATTACAGGTAAAACCTATCATGATTATTACTTGCGGAAATAAATATTGTCGGCGTAGAAGTTTGGAATATTTCCATTTACGTCAACAAAAATTAATTGCCACAGGGCGTTTCTGCTGGTTAATCCCGCGAAGCTAGATAGAGGTATGTCCAGGCTGATCCACTGTTGTGCCTGCGCTGGCGTAATAGTAAAGGTGTACAAACCACCGCCGCCACCAGCATTGTCATTCAGTTCAATTCTCATCTGTGCATTTCCACCCAAGGCATTTGGGAGGAAAATGTCCATGCGTAAATGCGTCATTGAAGCTGCATTAACAGTTGGTGAGCTGAATTGGATACCTACAAAATTGAAATTGGTATAATGCAGCACGCGGTCGCCATCCACAATAAAGTCCGCCGAAAGGGTTTCCTGGTAAGGGGCCCAGTAACCATTATAGTAGTCGACAGGCACATTGGTATAGGCTTCGCTAAACAGAGAAATAACATTTTCGGGCGCATGGGGCGGAGTAGGCGCATGCTGGAAATTACCGATAGAGTTAATTGTCAATGAACCATCGGCAACCACATCGCCCACGTGAGCGGTAATTTGAGCATTTCCGGGTCCGCCAACAACGTTGATATTCCCGAATGCATCAACTGTTGCAATTGATTCGTTTGAGGAAACAAACTCAAAATATGCAGGTGCTGCATTAAATGCATGGTCCGTGCCTGTGGGCAGATTAAAAATTGAAACCAAACCACCAATCTGTTTTGAGACCCCAATAAATGAGGTTTCGGTCTGATCTTCACCGTTAAGGATGGCAAAACGAGGATGGGCAATGGTGCCCAGGTTTTCAAATTTCACCTCGTCAATCCAGAAAGTGTAGCCTTTGTCATTTTCCGGGCCTTCCGCATAAAACAACATTCCTTTTTCCATCTTCATCTTCTCCGGATCGGGAATGGGAATATAGTACTTATTCCAGTTTGAATTTACGGGCAGATCGGAAACTGAAACTTGATACTTGGATTCTCCCAGGTCGTTGCCGAATCCAATCAGGTCGATATTTGCGGCCTGTGAAGCCTTTGCCCAAAAGGTTAAAGCGGTGTAGCCTGACAAATCCCTTCCTTCGGTAGTGAAAAACACCCCGCCGGCATAAGCGCCCCTGGGGTCGCCTGCATCAGGAACTTCAAACCTCATGGAAGCTCTTGAATTATTGTATGTTACGTCGTTGTCGACATCGAATGCCGCTGGGTTAGATCCACCAAAGGCAGCATAATTTAATCCCGGACTGAAACCATCGATAAACACTTCGGGATTGTTGGAGTAGGGGGCAGGACCCAAATCAGTGATTTCGCGTTCGCAGCCCCAAAATAGCATGATAAATATCCCAATTGGGACAAAATGCTTGATTTTTATGAATTTATATGACTTCATTTTTTTTCAGCTTTTTAATTTCCAATACTAATGAGGATGTAGGTTCTGATTTCCCACTCATTGCCATTGTCGAAACCAATCGCTGCGGGGTCGGGCACAAAGTTTCCGGCAGCGTCAATTGATTGCGTTGGCATATAGCGAGGCGAATACCTGTCGAGGGTACGGTAGGTGCCACGAACGCCAATGCGGGTGTTGGGAAGTTCAAACCAGTCGGGTCTTCCCAGCGAAACCGAAACGTCGGCCATTAGCTGCAGGGGGAAGGTAAGGTTAAAGTCGCGGTGATAGTCATACGGACCCCAATCGTTAATTCTGACGAATGAATTGAATCTTAAGGTTTTATAGATCGTGCGCAAATCAATGCCAAAGCGGGTTATGGTACGCTCGTCGCTACCGTTGGCCTGTGCATCGCCCCCATAAATGTTGGCAATAAAGCCATAATCCTTATTTATTTTTGAAACCACCCTGGCGTGTACTTCCCACAGGTCTTTTGCAGGCGGAGATCCAGGGAAGGCAAAGGTGGTGCGTCCATCGGGCAAAATACCAATGGCAGCATCCATGGTGGTGGGCAAATGACGATAAACGAAGCCTAAGCTAAATGCCAGCCCTGCATCTTCGCTACGGTCACTGTCCCAGTCGTACATCCATGTGCCAGGGGTGGGGTCGTAGGTAAATAAGATTTCACCTGCCACTTGCTCCCTGTTTGATCTGACCACAAATGGGTCTTCCAGGATATTACGTGGCCTTCCGGGGGCAGCAACAGAATTTGGAATGGGGCCTTCGATGGGCTTTTGCCACAAAAAGTTGGGCGCAATCTGTAAGTCGCCGATAAGGTATGTAAAACCTGAAAGGATGTTGTACTGGTTTCCGCTGCCACTGTCTTTCAATCTCCAGCCGGTATAGGTTATGGTTTGGTCGGCACCGCCTTGGGCAACCAGTCCCATAACGGCCGATTGTGCATACCAGTTGAATCTTCCTCCGGTATAGGTCAGTTTGATTTTTCCACCCCAGTTATCCTCGGGTTTGATTTGATCCTGGTAAATGGTATAATCACCTTCCTCGCCTCTTACCAGCTGAAAATCCCTTCCTTGCAAAGGCTGACCGCCCCAAATACCACCAATGTCAACACCAAATTTTCCAAAACTTCTGTTTGCGTGGAGGGTTAATCGCCTGGTTTTTGGCTGCGGAATGGCAAAGGAACTTTCGGTAAGACCCAGTTGGTCAAGGTCTTCGTGGAAGATTCCGGTAAATTTGAATTGGCCTAAGTTTTTAGAATATTTCAACAAAAGCGCAGGGTTGGCGCCCCACCAGAGTTGCGGGCCAAAAGCCAGTTTAAAATCCTTAAACTCCCTTTTTCCCTCCACTTCAAAACCGAAGGGGGCAATACCGTTATAAATATCGATTTGCGGCCCGTAATTCGATTCGGGGTAAAGACCAAAGAAATCGCCTTCGTAGCCCCAGTGGTAGCGTCCGGTGCGATAAAAACCGTTGAGATTGAACCACCTGTGGTTCCACTCGTAACTGGCCCTGTAAATCTGAACCCTGTTTAATGATTCTATGTTTACGTTTCCATCAGGGCTGCTAAGCATCACAGGCCTTCCGCGGTTTTCATAAAAAATTTCGTCAATCGGGTTCTGTGCCACATTTCCCAGCGCATTTAATTCAACATTGGCCCTGAAGTTAGCAGCAGGCTGCGCTTCCACACCCACATAAAATGATTGCATGTGATCGAAGCCCAGTTGGTCAGGAAAGGTCAAGCTTCCCTGGACAGGGTCGTTGGGTGTGGTAATCAGGCTTCCGCCAGTACTGAAGGTGGAAAGGTGTGTCGTAAAATGGCTCAACCTAATGGCCCTGTTTCGCTCTCCTTCAAGGGCAGCCTTGTCGCCTCTGGCCTGTAAGGCTGCATCGGCTATGTTAATGCCGTTAAAGTGCTGGCGAACCTGATTCAGCGAAGTTTCTGGTGCATAAGGGTCGAATTTATGGGCCTCTTTTAAAGCGTAATAAGCCGCCCTTGGGAACAACTGATAAAAACCCTTAGCATCGGTTGGGCCCTTGGCGCAAATGCCGAACCATTCTTCATTCATATTATTTTCGCCCGGGATGTGGTCAAAACGGTAGCCACCGTTCTCCCATGAAGCATTGGTGTCGTGCACATCAAGGTTTCTGGTTTGGCCATATTTCCACCAGCCATCGCTAAACTGAAAAGTAAATCCACCAATTGAGTTGCCTGCTTTTCCTAGTCCAGCCGCATTTTCGTAAATCTCCATCCAGTTGCCTACATTATAATAGGCCTGTTCGCCCTGTGCCTCTTCCATGGTAATGGCATTAAAGGCATCGGAGCCAAATTCGGTTAATAGTATGGGTTTATCATATTCGTTCTTTACCCTGTCAAACATGTCGGTGAAAGAAATTCCGCGATACACATTCACCCCAAAAATATCCACATCCGGGCATTCCTCTGCGATAATATCCATGAACAATAAGTCACCGTTGCAGAGCGCTACCGGGTTGGTATCGTCGATGGCTTTCATGGCCAACGATGCCTTATTGAAGAGCTTGTAAAGGTGGCGTGCCCTCATGGTGGATTCCCTGTCTTCAATCGGAATATCTTCCGTTTCGGCGCCCCCCCAGAAAAGCCCGTAATTGTTTTCGTTGCCCAGCAAATAAAGCAAAAGCCCCGGAACGTCCTTGTACTCTTCAACAAGTTCAGTAACCTCTTTTAAAAGGAGTTCAATTGTCCTTGGGTCAGAATACTCGGTGTTTGCAACCCAGGCACCATCCAGTGTAAGGCCATATCGGCCAAATGAATGGTTGAGCATGGTGTAAATGCCGTAGGTTTCGTATATGTAGGTAATCCATTTGGGCTGGATCCCTGTATATACACGAATAGCGTTAACACCCATGTTTTTCAGCAGCGACATTTCATCGTCGAGCGCCTTTTTGATGAAGTCATCAGGCTCGTTCCACAAGCTGTACATAAAATTGGTACCAATGGGAAAATAATCCCAGTTCATACCATTTACCATAAAGGCTTCTCCCTCAATTTGCAGCCGCCAACCGTCCTCTTGTTTTTCAACCTCAACCCGGCCACTTTGGGCAAACAGAGAAAGGGAAAAACTGAAAGTCAGTAAAAAGATAATTTGTTTCATGCAGGTTTTCATTAAGGAATAATTAATATTTTAAGTAGTAAATCTTAAATAGTCACTAAATGTAATAATGTAAATGGTAAATCGCTTATATACATAATATATACTGAAACCGTCGGGAAATATTTTATCTTGAAACATAAGTTTTAAACTGCTGTAAGTGAGTTTAATAAAGCGATTACAGTGGGGGCTGGGTTGAGCACTTTTGTTTTGGCAGTAAATATAATTTAAAGCAGGGTGCTTTGTTTAAAAAGGCTGAGAAACAATATAGTATTGCAAAGACTTTAGGTTTTTAGCAAGCCCGGCTATATTACCATTTACCCAAAATTGGATGTTAACGGTAATCCCAAGAAACAAATGAACAGTTAGCTGTTCAATTAAGGCACAAAGAAAGGGATGTTTGCGGTTGCGGCATTATTGTGATTGTCGACCACATAAATAAGAATGCGGTAAGCACCACTATTGGGTGGTGTATTAAAAACCACTTCAGAAGTACTGGCAGAAATGATAAGTTCTCCTAGGGATTTTGGCCTTTTTTCAAAGTCACCGCCTTCGCTTAGTTCCTTTGGTTCAGGCATAATTTCCGCCCTTACGGAAAGGTTATCCATTTCGGGGTGTTCAACAGTGATTGTTGCTTTGTATTGCTGATTCTGCTCCAGATGAACATTGTCGAACCGGCCGCCTTTACCTTCAATGGTAAAATCAATCATTTTTGGGGCCATATACTGGGGCCACTGTCCGGTCCACAAATATTCCATTAAGTTTATGGGTTCGGTTCTTTCGCCATTTTCGGTATACAGTCCATACCACGACGGAGTACGTTCCTGCTTTTGCCCCCACAGGAATACATATGATCCCATACAGTTTTTCTCATCAGCCAGAATGACCTCCTGGTAGCGTTTTTTAATGGTTTCGGCCTTTTCAGTTGAAGTCTGTTCAATGGGTGAGCCCCAATCTGTTTCGGGCATTTCCCAGTGGCCGACAGCCCCCCATTCGGTAACCAGGTAAGGCCCATCGTATCCTGCATCCTTCATCCTTTGTTCAAGGTTTATCAAAGCACCATACAACTGAATGGATAGAAAGTCGATATCGGGGCAATTCTCACGAATGTAATCCACTTCTTCCTTGCCGATTCCTGCCAGCATTGTGGTAGTAACATGATTGCCATCCACTTCTTTTATCATGCGGGCAATATCGTTTACGGCATCCCACACCTTCTTATTGGTATACCGGAGGTTCAGCTCATTGCCGATACCCCAGCCCAGCAATGCAGGGTGGTCTTTAAGTTCAAGCACTTCCTGCCTTAGCCTTTCCAGTTGCTGTGCAACAGCTCCCTTGTCGTTATAATCGAAGCCGTGGCGCTCTTTTGCCACATTCAGCCCCATCATTACCATCAGGCCATTTTCCCATGCCAGGTCAAGCAAATCTCTTCCGGTTCGGCGGCCATTGTCGGTAGTCCAGGTACGAATGGAGTTGCCTCCATGTGCGGCAATTTCTTCGCATGGTCCAAACTCGCAGCCCGCTCCCTCTACAAAAAATTCCTGTCCGTTTACAAACAAGCGATATTTCCCATCCACTTGCTTCATTTCTACATGAGAGGGTCCTTCATTCATTGGATCTATGATTTCCTGTTTCCCATTATTGCAAGCAACCAATAAAGCCGCCATAAATAATAGTGCCAGGATGTTAAACTTTTTCATCTCCCTATTTTTTAATAAGTTTCGATTCCAGTTCTTCCAAAGACTTCCCTTTGGTTTCGGGCACAAACCGCCACACAAACAGCAGGCTGAGCAACCCAAAAAAGGAATAGATGAGGTAGGTGGCACTTGAGCCAAGAAACTCAAGCTGAACCGGAAAAACCGTTGCCACAGAAAAGCTGACGATAGAGTTCCAGAACCCCATGATGGAAATGGCCAGTCCGCGCAGCTTGTTGGGAAAAATCTCTGAGAGCAAGGCCCACATAACAGGGCCCATAGAGATGGCAAAGGAGGCAACAAACATGATCAGGCCAATCAGCACCCAAACAGAGTTAATGCTAATGGAATGCTTCAGAATGATTTCCTTGAAGCTGTTGTAAGTATCCTGTCCAATCTTTTCCCTCACCAGGCTAAAATAGGCCACCTCATTTTCGAACGGTATTCCTTTCAGCTCATCGAGTTTTTGAATGTTTGCCAAATGAACCGGTGCCGCCTCCATTTCAACTACTTCGGTCATTAATTTTTCCATAGACGCACCATCAATGGTGTATGTGGCATTTTTGAAAGAAAATCCGACGATGGCCAGCGAGATACAAATACCCGTGGTGCCAATAAAAAGCAAGGGTTTACGCCCGAGGGTGTCGATCAGAAACATGGCCACCACGGTCATTACCACATTAGTGACGCCAAGTATTGCCGCCTGCATAAATGCCGCATCCTTGCCACCGCCTGCCATTTCGAAGATCATGGGCGCGTAGTAAAAAATGGCATTGATACCGGTAATTTGTTGAAAGAATGCAATTCCAAAGCCAATAATCAACACTGTTTTCATTCGCCCCGAGAACACATCAGACCAGGTTCCCTTCTCTTTCTTTTCTTCTTCCCTAAGGCTGCTGGTAATTTCCCTGTATTCAATTTTTGCCTGTTCTAAACCATGCACTTTGGTGAGTACAGCAATGGCTTCGGGCTCATTGCCTTTTTGCAGCAACCACCTGGGGCTTCTTGGCACAAACAGCAGCAATATAAAATACAGTACTGCTGGAATAGCTTCTACCCCGAGCATGACCCGCCATTTCAGATCGAAATCGGCAATGGTTTGCTGAAAATAGTAATTGGAAAAATAGGCGATGGAGATACCAAGTACGATGTTAAGCTGGTTGAATGTAACCAATGTTCCGCGCAACTTGCGTGGCGCAATTTCAGCAATGTACATGGGGGCCACCAGAATGGCCATGCCAACGCCTATTCCTCCAACAATCCTGGCAATAAGGAAACTAGCCATATTAAATGCCAGGGCAGTAGAAATGGCACTAATGGTAAACAGCAAAGCGGTTGTCATTAGTATCCTGCGCCTGCCAAAACGATCGGCCAGCTTTCCGGCAATAATATTTCCTAAAATGGCACCCAGTATCAACGAGCTTACGGAGAACCCTATTAGCATAGAGCCAGAGTTCAGCCCGAATGTTTCCCGGTAAAATGGCGTAGCGCCTGAAATAACTGCACTGTCAAAACCCAGCAGAAACCCTCCAAGGGCAACGATCAGCGAAATAAAAACGGTGTAGGTTTTTCTGTTCATTTTTCCTGAGGGTTTGCGCTGGTTTTGAGTTTTGTGATTTTTAATGTGCCGGGTTTGCCGGCAATGGATTTTAATAGCCAGGGTTTTGCACAAAATTCCCATTGGAGAGGTCGATCTCCGTTTGCGGAATCGGCAGGAATCCTTTTGTGGCTGGTTTAAAGGTTACATCGAACAGTATCTGGTCGCCCACATAATTCGGTCCCCTGATGCCTGATTTTGTCAGGGTTTGATTGGCATAGGTAAGGCCTTGCCTGAGCACATCAAAATAGCGAAGTCCTTCAAGCGACAGTTCCAGCCTTCTTTCCCTGAGAATATTTTCGAGCGTTGCCGGTACGCTTGGCAAGTTTACCCTGGTCCTTACACGGTCGAGATACGTCTGTGCATTTGGGCTTCCGAGTTCAGCTGCCATTAAAAGCACGTCAGCAAAGCGGATGACCCGGTGATTGACGGTGCGGTTCAGTTCAAACTGCCCGTCAGAACCCCAATGTTCCCGATCGGAAGTATATTTCCTTGAGAAGTAACCCGTGTGCTGGTAGCCGATGGTAAGGGTGCCATCAAGTTGTTCCTGCTTAATAATGGTGAATTGAAGCCTTGGGTCCCCCTCAAGGTCGAGGGCCAATTTATGGCTTACGGGTGCAAAACTCCACCCTCGATTAAAGTTTTGTGAACCAGAAACCCTGGGCCCTTGCATTTGTGCAGCCAGGTTTCCGCCTCCGCCTCTTGGATAACCCCAATCCCACCAGATAAGCTCGTCGCCATAAGAAATCTCAAAAACGGACTCCATGCCAAACTCGCCTACAAGTTTAAAATTGTGGGAATAGTCGGGGAACAGGTCGTGACCGCTATTTAAAATGAGATCTTCGAGGTGCTGCAAAACAAAACTTTTGTTTACCGTGGTGCTGCCTGCATTCATTTCAGCCCCGTAAACCCCGTTGTAAAAAAGATAAGCCCTGGCCAGCAAGGCCTTGGCGGCCCACTTGGTTATCCTGCCTGCCTCAGCCTGAGAAACAGATGGCGGCAAGTCCTCAATGGCTTCCACCAGGTCGAGTGCAATCTGATTGTAAACCTGCTGGGGGGCGCTTTGAGGTTGGTTGTATTCGGAAGGACCACTAATGGTAGAGGTTAAAAGAGGAATATTCTCGAAGAAACGAACTTGCTCAAAGTAGAAATATGCCCTTAGAAATTTTGCCTCTGCAATGGTCCTGTCTTTAAAGTTCTGCGGGGCATCTATCCCATCGATAATTTCGAGGAAAAGGTTTGCCCTGTAAATGCCCAGGTAGTTTTTGATCCAGGTGGCATGCACAATGGGATTGGTGGGTGAAATATTAAAAGAGTTCAGTTCCTGCCAGTTTAATCCATCGATGGGGTCTGAACCACCTGCATAGGCATCATCCGATAATGCATCGGCAACGGTAATAATGGGCATCCAGGATACGCCGGGGGTTGACTGGTAGGTCAACACATCGTAAATGGCAACCAAAGCCCTGAAAGCCTGATCCTGGGTTTGGTAATAGTTGGTAGAAACTTCCTGATCAATGGGTTTCAGGTCAAGGAAATCTTCACTGCAAGAGGTAAAGAATAATACGATCAGCAGTGTCTTGGCTGTTATTGAAATTATTTTTTTCATGTCTCTAATGTTTTTGCATTAAAATGAAATCGTAGTACCCAAACGGAAGGTTCTTGCCTGCGGGTAAACCCCACGGTCAATGCCAATGTCAAATGAGCTCAGGGCTCCGATCTCGGGATCAGCACCGGTATATTTGGTGAGTGTTATAAGGTTCTCGGCAGAAACGTAAACCCTTAGGGTTGAGGCTTTGATTCTTTCAAGCACCTTGCCAGGTAATGTATATCCCAGCTGAATGTTTTTAAGCCTTACATACGAACCATCCTCAATGTAAAGATCAGACACCCTGTAGTTAAAGTTGGAGTCATTCCAGGTGTATCTGGGAATGGTATTGGAGGAGCCTTCTCCGTTCCAGCGATCGAGCATGGCAGTAGTGCGGTTGGTATAGGGCAAATCCTGGCGTTGCATGCCATTAAATAACTGATGGCCAAAAGCCCCGACGATCAGGAATCCCAGGTCGAATTGCTTGTATTCGAAATTGGCGTTGCTTCCCAAAGTAAATTTTGGAGTAGGATTGCCAATCATAGTACGGTCTTCTGTATTAATAACACCGTCTCCGTTTACGTCGACAAAGCGAACATCCCCGGGTTTTGCATTGGGCTGAAGCACCTGGCCGGTATTGCTAATGTGCTGAAATACTTCTGCCTGGTTTTGAAAAATGCCATCTGTTTTATAACCATAGAAATAGGCAATCGGAAGGCCAAGCTGTGTGCGGGTAACCATACCTGCAACGGCCCAGTTAGCTCCGGGAAGGACACCTTCTTCATTGCCAATCTTGGTCATTTTATTCTCGTTGTAGGCGGCATTGATACCAACTGAGTAGCGCAAATCCCGCATAAAATGCCTCCAGTTTAATGACAATTCAACCCCTTTATTTTGTACGCTACCCACATTGGCAAATGGCGGGTCGTTGCCCACATGTGCCGGGATCGGTATTCTTTCGAGCAAGCCTTTGGTGGTTTTAACGTAGTAATCGATAGTTGCTGTTAGGCGATTGTTGAAAGCACCAAGGTCCATGGCAATGTCAATTTGTTCTGATTCTTCCCAGCGGATATCTTTATTCTCGATAAACTGGGGTGAAGCGCCAAATTCGCGGCCACCACCAAAAATATAACCCCTGCTCATATCCATAAGGGATACAAACTGGTAATTACCGATGCGCTCATTTCCGTTTACTCCCCAGGAAGCCCTGAGTTTGATGATGTCAAGCGCACCCAGCTCTGGGAAGAAGTTCTCTTCGCTGATAACCCATGATACGCCAAGGGATGGAAAAATACCATAGCGGTTGTTTGGTCCGAATCTGGAAGAACCGTCTCGCCTGATGGTTGCATTGAAGGCATAAACACTCTTATAATCATAAAGAATCCTTCCGAATTGCGACAACAGGGCAGCATGGGAGGCTCTTCCATCGGAACGCCAGTTTTCGTCGGTAGCCATGTGTATATAGACATGATTGGGGTCGAAAATGGGCACATTGGAGTTATAGCCATATAAGTTTTCGAAATTGTCCTTGCTTGCGGTAGTACCGACCAGGGCCGAAACATTATGCAAACCAAACATTCTGGTGTAAGAAAGGGTGTTTTCCCA
>JAWLCS010000032.1:13812-17059 GCA_041687035.1 Bacteroidales bacterium | reverse complement strand
CCTCGCCTGATAATATGAGAATAAGCCAGGTTATTTCCGAAACGAATGAAGTCGGTTACCTGATGCTGGGTATTGAGCCTGGCAGTGATGCGGTCGAATTGCGATTTGTCGCCACCAATAATACCCTGTTGCGAAAAGTATGATAAGGAAGACGCATAGGTCGATGTTTCTGAGCCACCACTAACAGCAATTTCGTGGCTGGTAATGGGCACGTTGGTCTCAAACAACTCTTTTTGCCAGTTGGTGTTGTGTGCCGGGATTTCATTCAGGTCGTAAGGTTCGGTTTGTCCTGAATTCCTGGCGCCTTCATTCATTAAGATGCGATACTGATCGGCATCAAGCATATCAATGGTTCTGGCGGCATTCTGAATTCCCATGTAGGTCGAGTAAGTGAGGTTCATTTTTCCTCTTGAACCGCCTTTGGTGGTAATGAGGATTACCCCGTTGGCTGCCCTGGCACCATAGATGGCTGCCGAAGCAGCATCTTTGAGTACGTCGATCGATTCAATGTCGCCGGGGTTCAGGTAGTCAATGCCTTCCACCTTTAGTCCATCAACAATATACAGCGGCTCAGGATTGCCGGTGGTACCGGCACCCCTAACACGAACGGTAGGAGCCTCACCAGGCTGTCCCGACAGGTTGGTGACAAGCACACCAGCGGTTCGGCCTTGCATGGCTTGTTCCACGCGCAAAACGGGTGTAGAAGAGATTTCATCGGCACCCACACTTGAAATGGCACCGGTTACTACCCTTTTTTTCTGGGCGCCGTAACCAATAACCACAAACTCTTCGAATGTTACCACATCGGGTGCCAATTCAATATCGCGAGTAATAGTCTGGCCCGCAGCAACGGTAACTTCAATTTCCTGCGTGATATAGCTGATAAAGCTATAGGTGATGACTGAGGTGCCAGCGGGAAGGCTAAGGCTGTATTCGCCATCAAAATTGGTGACAGTACCCTGGGTCGTGCCCTTTATCATAATGTTGGCCCCTGGCAGTGTTTCCCCGGTCTGGCTGTCTTTTACAACTCCTTTCAGGGTCTGAGCCTGCAAGGAGGAAACACCCATTATTCCTACCAGGAGAAATAAAAAGGACAAAAATGTTTTTTTCATGTTGTGAGGTTTTGTTGGTTATTTTATATTACTCTCCCATTTCTGATTGGCAGTAATCAGTTTAATTTTGGGCTTGAGCGTGATCCTCTAGTTGGTTTTTTGGAATAAGCGGATATAATCCACTTTCATCTGCTGTGGGAAGATGGTTGTCGTATCCGGATTACCCGGCCAGTTGCCTCCAACAGCGACATTAAAAAGAAAGAAGAATTCCTGATGGAACTCAGTCATGTGACCTGGGGTGATGTTTATTACATTATACTGAACATCATTTACAAACCACCTGATTTGGGTCTCATCCCAGATAATGGTAAAAACATGATACTCATCGGCAAAAGTGCCTGACTGCAAGGTGTAATAGTTCCCTGCGCTGGCGTGTTGCCCGTTGTTGTCCCAGTGCAAAGTACCGTGAACCCTGTTTTCCCTGTCGCTACCGCCGATCATTTCCATGATATCAATTTCGCCGCATGCCGGCCAACCCACATTGGTAATGTTGTTGCCCATTGCCCAAAGCGCTGGCCAGATTCCCTGACCTTTTGGCAAAAGTGCCCTGATATCAACACGGCCGTATTTATATGACCTTTTTCCCTGCGTTTTCATTCGGGCAGAAGTAAAACTGCTTCCCAGGAAGTTTTCTCTGCGGGCTTCGATGGTTAATATTCCATCCTCAACCCAGGTATTTTCCTGCCTGTAATACTGAAGCTCGCTATTGCCCCAGCCACACAGATTCGGGCAACCGTTGCCGGTTTCAAACACCCAGTTATTCGTATTTACGCTGGTCCCATCAAATTCATCGTTCCAAACCAGGGTATACCCCTCGTAAATAAGCGGTGTGGAGTAACCATCGTCGGGCGAAACATCATCAATTATTACCAGCAAATATTGCTCGTATTTGAGGTATCTTCCGCTCTGTCCATAGGCCCGTATCTCAATAGGATAGTTTCCACTCTGCAAAAAGGTGTGCTCAAAATAGCCGGTCGTGTTTACTGCAACGGGGTTCGGGTCTGGTCCAACCAGAAATTGATACTCAATGGTGTTGTCTGCGGTGGCTTGAATTATTGCTAATCCGGCCTCCGTTTCCGACAGGGTTATTTCTACCACCAGGTTTGTTGGTTCATTATCCTGAATCACATCATCGGTGCAGGCTGCAAAAAGGAATACCAGGAAGAGGAAAATTACGGGCATCGAATAGGGGAATTGGAGGGAAAAAAAACTATGGTCAGCAAATCGCTGACCATAGTTTTATGGAATGCTATTCAAAAATCAGGTTGCGGACGTAAAAAATACCGCCTGCTTCATGGCCACCGCCACCAATGCCGAGGAAAATCATATCGAGGTCCTCGCGCTCTTTAACATCTGTGAGATCAAATGTGTAAGTGTGCCACTCACCTAAAACAACATCATCGCCTTCAACAACAAATTGTGTGGGGCTGTTCCACCATTCCTGGGTCTGGCTCAGGTCGGCAAATCCGAATACAATGTGCCTTTGAAGGGCACCATCAGCAAACACAGTGCTGGAAGGGATGAAAATATCAATACTAACTTCAGTGAAGTTGTCGAACTGAATATCGTAAAGATCCGGGGTGCTTCTTAGCTGGGCCTCCTGGTAAAGTTCGCCAGCAACTCTCTCGAATTTACCCACATTGGTAGTGCCTCCATCAGGATCTTCTTCACCGGGGGTAATTACTGAAGTGCCACCAATTGCTCCGATCAGTTCAAAGCTATCTTCAGATTCAAATGTATGGAAAAGCTCGGTAGGAGTGATGTTTGTAAGATCTTCGCCCCATTCTCCCGCTTCGGTTTCAACATCGGGCTCAAGAGCCGGATTAGAGTATGATGCATAAGAAAACTCCCATACTCCCCAATCGTATTGATAAAGTACAATCATTAAATCATATCCCTCGTGTTCTTCAATGGTGATTTTGAATGATTTGCTTGCAACGGGGGTATTTTGTTCACCATTGGTGGTCAGCTGGGGTAGGCCCATCCACGCGCCCATTCCATTCAGGGTAACCATGTTGGTAGTCGTATTGTATTCGAACGAATGGGTTCCGCTGAGCCATGCGCTAACATTTGCACCGTCGCTGTTAACCATGTTGGCTGCCGTTGCTTCGAAGCAGGTCCCATGCACATCAGTG
>JAWLCS010000032.1:0-13712 GCA_041687035.1 Bacteroidales bacterium | reverse complement strand
TCAATGATTGGATCATCTTCCTTGCAGGAGGAGAGCATGAAAACGGAAAATACTCCAAGGAGTATAATCGCGCGACTGAACATTGAATGTTTTTTAAGTCTTTCCATTTTTTGTGTTGTTTTTTGGTTAAGAAATCAAAGATTGTTTATGGGTAATTTAGTGTTAGAAAAGTTCTTGCAAATGGCGGAATTTTGATATAAAAACTGAGGCCTTAACAATTTTTTAACAAAGAAAACAGGTATAGTAATTGCTTCCAAAAAAACAAATGCAACAATAATTCAACAATGAAAATTTTTACTACATCAAGAATACAACAAGGTAAAAATAAATTGCTAAATATCAGTAGATTAAAAATTAATAAATATAAAATAGGATTTCTCACCGAAAATAATCGGGTAGGTTAGGTGCAAAAAATTTTAGTAATTCCTTGTATATGTTTATAAAAATAGATTTCAACCCATTTACAATGACATAATATATTCTGTGAGGTTGGTATTTCGATCAAGATTCATTTTGGTTCGTAAGCGGTAACGACTAATTTCAACCCCCCGTATTGAGATATTCATAAGAGGTGCAATTTCCTTGGTTGAAATATTCATCCTGAGGTATGCGCAGAGCCTGAGTTCTTTTGGAGTAAGATTGGCATGTTTCTCTTTTACGCGCTTAATAAAATCTTGGTGCACTTCATCAAAGTAATTGTTGAACACTTCCCAGTTTTTTTCATTGCGCAGATCCTTGTTGATTTTCTTAATAAGGTTATTTACCACCTGTGCGTCAGGCTTTTCTGAAGGTGAGTTTTTCAGAAGCTTGTTCAGGTCGTTTTTCAAGGCAGTAAGCGTCCTGTTTTTATGAATAAGGTGAAGTGTGGTATTGGCCAGTTCCTTGTTTTTGTGCTGCATTTCACTAAGCAGGCTTTCGTTGCGCAGTTGTATTATTTCTTTTTCACTTAAGGCAGTCTTCTCTTTAAAAATTTGCTCCCGTTGTGCCATCCTTTTTTCATGCCTGAATTTTTCCCTCTGTCTGATTCTTAACAGTCTCCTTCGCACGAAATAGAAATTGCCGGCAATGATCAGCAAGATAATTAATGTGTAAAGGATAAATGCCGCTCTGGAGCGCAAGAATGGGGGTGTTATGGAGAAGGAAACGGACTTGATTCTGCTCTCCGTTCCGAATGCATTTATGGCTTTGACTTCAAACGTGTAATTGCCTTCCCTCAGGTTGGTGTATTCTTTAAAGTTTATCCCATCCCAGGCCGACCAATTATCGTCAAAACCCTTTAGGCGGTATGAAAAAAGTATCTTGTCGGAATCTTCAAATACCGGAATGGTAAACCTGAAAGTAACGGAATTATTGGAGTAGGGAATGCTTTCTAATTTTTTAGTTGCCTCGTTTGACTTTTCAGCTCTGAGGAAAAACCAAAAAGGTTCATTCGTGCCATAAAAAGCTGCCTCGTTGATAAAAACTTCTTCCACCAAACTGTAATCTTTGATTATGGTAGGATCATAATGGGTGAGTCCTTTTTGAGAACCAATAAAAACATTTCTTGCATCGTGCACGTAAATATTCTCAAAAGCGGGCAGAAGGTTTTCGTTTATTCTTGAAAAAGGGGCCGTAATATCGCGATACGCGCCATCCTCGAGCAAGCGCATTACCCCAATATATTGATTGGTAAAATACCAAAGGTTGCCATTATCATCCTGGTGAATCTTATCAATGAATTCCTTGGCCTCAAAAATCCGGTTTAAATCTTCAGGCTTTATGAATATTTGATTCTCATGGTCGAACTGGTATAAACCCGTTTGAGTGGTAACCACCATATCGTTATTAATAATTTGGATGTTGTAGGGGAGGTCTAAGGGAAGACCTGCCCTGGCTGTAAAAAGCTGGGCATGCGTAACCTCATCGAAAGATTCAGAAAGTTTAAGCTGAAACAATCCCCTGTATCCGTGGGAGATCCAAAGATTGTTCTTCCGGTCAAGAAACATGTTCCTGCTCGATTCTTTGAACCCCGTCACCTCATCGAGAAATACCCACTGACCGTCAATATTCGTTAATCTTACCAAGCCGGTATAGGTTCCTGCCAAAATTATGTTATCAAGTTGTGGAGGCTTCAGAAACGACCAAAACCCCCTGATGTCTGAGATTTGTCGGGCCGTGAAGCCTTCGATCTGAAAACAGCCTGAATTATGTCCGCAAAATAAGGTGTTGTCAATTAGTTGGAGGTTCCAAACCTGCCCTTCGGTGCCTTTTATTAACCTGAATTTTTCTTCGGGCGAACCTGAGCCCCTTACCTTGGAGAATTCGGCCGCATACAACCCCTGGTTGGTTCCAATGTAAAGTATGTCATTATGCACAATGCTGCTGTAAGCACTTTCGATGTTGTAATTGTAGTTGAGCGAAGTAAGTGGCGAGCTGATTTCAATGTAGTCAATGCCATTGTCCAAACCCAGCCACAGGTTGTTGCGTGCGTCTTCAAAAAGACTGAGAATGGTATTGTTCTGCAGGCCTTTGTAGCGGTTCAGATGCTGTAAAACAATGCCCTGCCGGTTGCTTATAAATAAACCGTTTCGGATGGAGCCAAAAGCAAAATTGCCATCAGAAAGTTCGATTCCTGAGAAAAGATTGTTCAGTTTCAGATATTCATTTATTTCTGAATTCCATGGAGTTAAAGTTTTTCCATTAAAAATAAAAAGCCCCTCATTGGACGTACCGATAAGCAAGTTTTCGTTCTCAAGTGGAAGAATGCACCTGATTTCGTTTCGGAAAAAGACCGGATGGTTGCTAATGAGTTGGAGGCTGTCATTTTGAAAAAGCAACAGGCCTATATCATTATCTACAATGTAAAAACGATCATTTACAAAATGCATGAAGCTAAAAGTGCCTTCCGGCTCAAAAACTTCAATTTCATTTTCTGAAAAGACAAAAATATAATTGAATGACTGGAAAATAATACTTCCCTGGTATTTGTAAATACCCCATATCTCATCAAATCCCAAATAATCTCTGGGGATCAAATGGTTGAGCGAATGGTAACTTAACCTTCCCTCCTGGTTAGGGGCCAGGTATCCCAATTCTTCAAAGGCCCCAATGTAAATGGTGTCGCCAATGGCCAATGCCGAACGGATAACAGAATTATTGGGCACCGGGAAAATGGTCCAGTTGGTTCCATCAAACTCAAGGACTCCATCATTGTTGCCAAAATACATGAAGCCCTTGCTGCTTTGGGTTATCGACCAGTTTTGGGTACTGGCATTGTAAGTGCTTCTCGTATGGTTTACAATGGATGGAATTCCAATATCTTTAATTTGCCCGAATGAAAACCCTGAGAGGGAAACAAATAGAAAGACCAAAAAGAATACTCGAAAAGCTTTCATTGTTTGGGTAATAATTTAAACTTAAGCCAAGCCTCTTGTAAAACAAAAGTAGAAATTTAAGGCATTTAATCATAAATTGCTTTTAAGAAGCAAAAAATAATTTGGTTGGAAAGGGCAGAGCAAAAAAAAGCCGCTCTCGTGAGAGCGACCAATTAAGGTTTAAGTTATCGGTTATAAGGCCTTTGCGTCGTCATAGCCTTGCTCCAGGCTTAGATGACGCGCCACCACTGTAAGCAACACACCGTAAATAACTTTCGAGCTCACATCGGCAATGGTATAGGTAATTTGGCGGCCAACGACTCCAACTTCGTTAAACAATCCGCCTTCAATGCCAGCCAAGTGAGGCATCAAATATGCGCCGGGATAAAGCATCCACGAAACAAGGAAGAGATACCATATGGTTTGCAGGGTTTTTTGAGCCGGTTCTGGAATGCCAATTTTGCCTTCATTGATCACCCTTTTCATCAGAATAAGAATATGAATGAAGAATACCGTTGAGATTGCTCCCCAAATGGCAAAAACCTTAAAGTTGGAGACCTCATAGAATTGTCCAACATAGCCTGTTATGATCATGGCAGCCCCTGAAAACCAAAACTGGTTGCGAATGGAACCAAAATTGGATTTTTTGAGACTTACCACAAACAAAATCTGGAACAAAAGCATTGGCACATCAATCAGCCAGTTAAGGTACCTGTAACCGTTGTTGAACAAATCGGCACCTTCTCCAAGGAAATACCTTCCAAGCTGAGCGTCGAATACAAAACTAGTTGTCCAATTTTTTGCCTGGGCATAGAGCAAAAGAAAAGCAGAAACCATTACCACAACCGACAAAACTGATGAAGTACGATAACGGGGAGCAACGGTTTTAATGGTAAGGATGAAGTAAAACAATGCGGCCAACATAACAGCATAGCCAAGTGTTAGCACATGAGCTACCATTTGATAAGCCATCTCACTGAGGCCCTGCTCAAGTCCAACGAAATTTTCGAAAGTTGCGTTTCCGAGGTTTTTCATAAAGTTCATTTTTTTGGTTTATAAATCATAACCAATAAACGAGCGACCCCGGCTTTTGTTTAACTAAATTTATGAAAAGCTAAACAAAAATACAAGAAAATTTTAAAAGGCTTGCTTTTTACTTTTCAGAAGCAGATTAACCCATTTTATCGCGTGTTTCTTAGGTATTTAAACAGCTCGTTGTCGGTGGTAAGAATAATACTTGTTTGTTCGTCCAGCGATTTTTCGAGCGATTCCATGGCGCGCAGGAAACTGTAAAGGTCTCTCGACATGGCGGTGCGGTTGTATGCAGCGGCATAAATCTCGGTGGCCCTTGCATCGGCGCGGCCGCGAATCATTTCGGCCTCTCTGATGGCTTCCGACTGTATTTGCGCCAGGTCGCGTTCCTTGTCGCCTTCAATTTTGCGTGCTTCGCCTTCGCCTTCTGAGCGAAACTGGTCGGCAATACGGTTGCGCTCACTGATCATTCGGTCGTACACACGCTCCCTTACCTCGGCCACGTAATTCATCCGCTTAAAGCGAAAGTCGAGAATAACAATACCCAGATCGGAGGTGCGTTCGTTGGCGCGCTGAAGGATCATGGCCTCAATCTTTTCACGTCCCACAGTGATGTCTTCCAGAATTTCCAGCTCCTGCAAATAATCCTCGTAAACTTCCGGGGTTCGGTTTGTTGAGCGCACCAGGTCGAGCAGTTCATGGCTGGCCACGGCATTGCGGGTTTCGCCGTCGAGAATGTCGTCGAGGCGCGACTGCCCGCTGCGTTCGTCCCTGAGGCGGATAAAAAACTGCAGGGGGTCGGTGATTTGCCAGCGCGCATAGGTGTCGACATGAATGAATTTTTTATCCTGGGTGGGCACCTGGTTGGGGTCGCCATCCCACTTCAGGTAGCGCTTGTCGAAATACTGCACTTTCTGAATAAATGGAACCTTATAGTTTAGGCCGGGCTCGGTGCGTGCGCCACCAACGGGCTTTCCAAACTGGGTGACAATGGCCTGCTGGGTTTCATCGAGGATAAACATGCTGCTCAAGGAGAGGATCAATAGCACCACCACTGAAACAAGAATTATAATAAATTTGGTCTTCATTTCTTTTCTTTTTTTTAATTAATTGCTTTGCCTTACCTGGTCGATGTTTAAAAGTGGCAGCACATTGGTACCTTTTTCGTCCACAATAATTTTGTTGCCGAGTTTTGGCAGTATCCGTTCCATGGTTTCGTAGTAGAGGCGTTTTTTGGTCACCTCGGGTGCTTTCACGTATTCAGCATAAAGCGAGCTAAAGCGGTCTGCTTCACCCGTGGCAATGTTTACGCGGTTCAAGGCATAAGCTTCGGCCAGCTGTATGGTTTCTTGGGCTTCACCCCGGGCGCGCGGTATCACACGGTTGTATTCCGACTCTGCACGGTTGATAAGGGTCTCGCGTTCCTGCTGGGCTTCGTTCACGGCGTTAAACGAGGGCTTCACCGGGTCGGGCGGATTCACATCTTGCAGCACTACCTGGTCGATCCTGATGCCGTTCTCGTACTCGTTGCACATGCGCTGCAGCAGCACTTCCACGCTCGAAGCCACTTCCTGCCGGCCCACGGTGAGTACTTCATTCACGGTACGATCCCCAACAACTTTGCGCATGGCGGCTTCGGCCATGTCGTGCAGGGCATCTTCGGCATCGCGTACGCGGAAGAGGTAGTTGTATGAGTTTACAATACGGTATTGAATCACCCATTCCACATCGGCAAGGTTAAGGTCGCCGGTAAGCATGAGCGACTCATCGCGGTAGGCATCTTTCGAATACTGGCTGCGCACCCCTGCCTCCACCGTGCGAAATCCAAACTCCTGCTTGAGCTGGCGCTGCACCGGAATTTTGTACATTTGTTCGAGCCCGAAAGGCACAATAAAGTTCAGTCCGGGCTGAACCGTCCGGTTAAATTTTCCGAGAAACAGCACAATACCTTCCTGCTCGGGCCCTACCGTTTTCACGGAAGTGAGCAGGGCAATAAATACCATCAGCCCGAGAAGCACCTGCCTTAAATTCTTTTTGATCAATTCTGCCAGCCTGCGAAGCTGAAGTTCCTGTTCGGTCATTTTTTTATTTGTTTGGTGAAAAGTTACTCTCCGAATGGTTTATCCAGAAAAAGGAAAGTATAAATATACAATTGGCTTTTTTGAAAACCTAATATGGAAGGGCGAAATGGACAAAATGGGGTCTGAGAAATTTAATTCTTGATTAAGCGCTTTGAAGCAATTCCCTTTTCGTTGATGTAATGAATGATGTAAAGGCCCGGCATGAGGTTACCAATAAATATCTGTGTTTCTGCCTGTGAAATAATCTGTTCCAAAGCTAGTGTTCCATCCAAACGGTAGACCTTGAGCAGGCCGTTGGGGTTGCCCACAGCGTCAATGCCCAGGGTGAAAAAATCGCTGGCAGGATTCGGTTTCAGGCTTATATCCTGTTTTTGGGATGGCTGATTTATTGAGTTGCTGAAAAGCACGCCAGAGACCGAGAGGTTGTCGAAGCGGTTGTTGCCCGACGAGCCACTGGTGTTGTCTCCGGTAAAAACAATCTTGAATTGCAAATCAGCATTGTTATTAGCTGCTTCTATGCCCGACAAATCGATGCTGATCAAATTCCAGTCAGGCAAAACCGGAAGGGTATAGCTCTCGCCAGTAAAAAACCATTCCGTGCCACCATCTGTTGAATAATAAACCTCTTGTTGTGTCGCACCATTATTGGTTCGGGTGGTAGCAAACGTCAGGTTAATGTCTTTATAGCCAGAGGCTGGGGATTCAATGATCAGTGATCGGGTGTCAGAAGGATTTCTGGCCCTTAGCACTGCTCCCTGGTCGGGTTCCTGTCCCATCAGGAGATTAAGATTAGAAACCGGATCTTCAGCCCGGTGGGTTCTTCTGTCCATATAGCCGGCACCTGTTCCGGGATAAGAAATAAGTGCACCATTAATCTCCGAAAAGTCTGATTCGACGGAAGTTAGCGTTTCATCGGGTAAGTTGTTAAAATGCCAGTAATGAATAAGCTGGCTTTCGGGTTCTTCACTTTCGGTGAAATATGCAGTCAATGAAATATTTCCTGTGGGTGTAATGTTTAGCAGAGGATTATTTCCGTTAGCTGCCCCTTCCCAATGGCTGAAAACATAGCCTGATTTTGCAATGGCTTCAATTTGGATTGGGATGTTGTGGAAGTAAATACCATTCCATGGGTAAGGGTTTTCATTAACTCCCGGGGTTTCAGGATTGATTTTTATCGTGTTTATCCTTATATAACCACCTTCTGGATTGCTCACATTTACCGTTACATTGATGTTGCTTGAAATGCCAAAGTAGCTTCGAATATGATTGCGTTGAATTGACGTTCGCTGGTTGGCAAAATTTATCATTACATTCACCTGGTTGCTCCAACCGCTTAAACTGCCCCAGCCAGGTCTTTTCCAACGGTGGATTTGTTCTGGTATTTCAGGCTCCAAGGCCTGTTTCATGTCGTTAATAATGCTTACCATTCTACTGGGGCGAAATGCGGTATTGAGTAAATCGGCAAAGCGATTTATAAAGTCAAGTTTAAAAGAGTCATTTTCCAGAAGCTTTCTGAATAAAAAGGTTGACCAGCCAGGATTTGGCCAGGCTGGTCCGTTTGCATCTGTCGCAAACTGTAAAGTATTATGATTTACTGCCCCAACCAAACCAAATCCAAAATCAGTGTCATATAATAGCCACCTCCATCGGCCATCATGACCAAGGGGAGCATTGGGAACATATTGGTTTGTTCGCAATCGCCAGTATTTTATGTTGTTTCCTGGCCAATCGGTATTGGCTGAAAAAATGTTGGCAACCTGGTAATCCAAAAAGCTGCGAACATCCATTTGTGTGCTTATGTATTCAAAATTTGAAATGTTGTTCAATGGATTGCCCTGGATAAAATTAAGCATGGAATTATAGTGGTCTGCATCTCCTTCGTCGGCACTGGCATTGTTTTCCAGAAGGTCAATATTTTCGGGGTCAACTCCATAAGCTCTTTCCAGGTAATGTTTGTCAAATCTTTCCCTGATGTTGTGAATGCCCCAATATTCTCCGTTTAAATAGACTATGGCGGGCTGGTAGCTTTGTGTGTCGAAATTTAAATGGGCAACAATTTTTTGTATGGCTGCATCCCGCATAAAAGTGGATTCAAAATCATTGCCTGAGTTTCTTAAAATGAGCCTTCTGAAACTACTATGCTGATTATCAAGAAAAAAGGGATAATTAAAATATGACTTCCCATAGCGTGCACGCGCATATAACCTTAACGATTTTAGGGGGTATGCCCGGCTCCAGCCCCCATGCAGCCTTATCCCAATTTCTTGACTTAATGAAGCGGCCGAACCATCAGCTTCAAATAGCTCGAAATGAGCAGTATTTTCATTG
This sequence comes from Bacteroidales bacterium, assembly GCA_041687035.1. Lineage (GTDB taxonomy): Bacteria > Bacteroidota > Bacteroidia > Bacteroidales > UBA7960 > UBA7960. Next base: position 4,918 of record JAWLCS010000032.1, on the reverse strand, counting down.
AAATCCCCTCTTAACCAGTAATTGGCAGGTGATCCTCCCTCTGCGTTAGCCCAGGTATTATTTCCCCTCCATTGATCAAAAATTTCCCCGGCCACATAAATGCCGGTATAGTAATCGAAAAATGCATCTTCTTGCAGGCTTATGGAAATAAGGGGTAAGGTATAGGGGTTTATTCCATTGCTATTTACGAAATATGTGTTTGTAACGGTTTTGCTTGCTATTGCTCCCGACTTTATTGCTCTGGCTTTTACAACCATACCTTTTTTAACCGGACTGGCAGGAAGGTATGTTGGATTGCTATCCCAGGTGGTAGATATCTGCGTTAGCTTATCCGGTTCAGCAGAGCGGTCGTAAATGGAGATGGGATCAGTATATAGATAGGACTGATAGGTGTTTGACAGGAATTCGCCATAAGGATCGCCCGGATTTCGGGGATATTGATTCTTGTAAAGATAGGTAGTGCCATCGATGCTGTTTGGATCAGGCACTGACCCATCCAGCGTATAATAAATCTGCACCTCTTCATCAGGGTGAGATAAGGTTATATTAAAATCATTGGAATAGAACCCTCCAGATGCAGAGAAAACGGGCGTTTCGAGTACTTCTGAGAAACCTTCCGCTTCATTTGGCATTTGGGGCGTGGGCTCAGAAAAGTAGTACCAATCACCAGTGCCATCAGGGGCTCTTCCATAAGAAATATCCGTGGGGATATTGGTTGGCTCGAGACCGCTTAACAATATCCCCGAAGAATTGGTGAGGATGATTTCTTCACCTGTCTGGCTAATGCTGAAATTGGTATGCAACTCAGCTTCAGCCCTGAAAATATGCTGGCCATTGATGGGCCTTTCAAATATTCCGTTGGGAAATTGCCATCCCACTGCAAGGTTGTCGCCTCCTTCATGTTCTTTCATCAAAGCCATGACATAATAATGCTCACCAGCTAATAATGTAATTAATTCTGACTGTTGCTGAGGGTATTTATGCCATTCACGTGGACTGGTATAGCCCTGCACTTCAGCAATCATAACCAAATCGCTGGGGTTGGAAGTGGCGCTCAAAAAAAGTTGGGAGTCGTCGTCGCTGGCTATCCAAAACCTGTATTCCCCGGTATAGGGGGCCTTAATAAAACCGTGTACCCTTTGTCCGTAATGATCAGCAACATCGGTTGGAGCCTCAAAATAATTAAAAACAATGTTGCTGGTTGTTGGGTCGTCGGGATAACTAATATGATTGGTGAGATCCGCAACAGCCGTCCCCGGTATGCCGGCATAAACCTCCCTGATCAGGCCCGGGGTGAATTCTCCCTGAACGGGCCGCCGGTCCTTACCCGAAGCCCAAACCAGCAGGTATTGACCGGGCTCTATGGTAACGTTTGGAAAAACCCACTTAAAGGGATCGCCGTAATTATCGGACAAGCCAAAGCCTTGGAGGTTAATGGGTTCTTCGCCGAAATTGAAAAGTTCGATCCAGTCAGAAAAATCTCCGTCTTCATCAGCAATGGTCGATGCATTCGATGCCATAACCTCGTTTATGGCAATTTGCTGAGCCAATAAATTGGTGTGAAGCGAGAAAATAAAATAACCGGCCAGAAAGAATGGGAAAAGCCTTTTTGAGATTATGAGAAAATAATTCAGAGAGGATTTGATGTAATGGTATGCAAAACGGAAGAACATAACAATTTTTTAAAGATCCAACAGCTAATCTGGCTGTTTGTAAGGGTGTAAAAATAAAGAAAATTTACCCTAAATCCTTATGAATGTTGTTCAATCACCCAATCTGGCTAAAGGCTGATGGCTATTTTCGGAGGTACTTGTGTCCGACTTAACCTTCCATATGCTCTGTGCGGGCGATGATTTCGTTTTGCAGGTCCTCGCCCAGGTCGTTGAAGTAGTCGCTGTAGCCGGCCACGCGCACAATCAGGTCGCGGTATTTCTCGGGATGCTTCTGGGCTTCGCGCAGGGTATCGGCCGAAACCACGTTGAACTGCATGTGGTGGCCATCGAGCCTGAAGTAGGTTCGGATTAAGGCGGTCAACTTCTTATAGCTTTCAGGGTCATCAAAAAACGATGGGGTGAACTTTTGGTTGAGCAGGGTGCCGCCGGTTTTGATATGGTCGATCTTTGCGGCCGATTTCAGCACTGCGGTAGGGCCTTTATGGTCGGCGCCCTGCACAGGGCTGATGCCCTCCGAGAGCGGCTTGCCGGCCAGGCGGCCATCGGGCAGGGCACCCGTCACACTGCCGAAATAAATGTGGCAGGTGGTTGGCAGCATATTGATGCGGAACTTCCCCCCACGATAACAGGGACGTCCATCTACCGCTTCAAAATACAAATTGAAGGTCTGGGTGGCATGCTGGTCGGCATAGTCATTGTCGTTGCCGTATTTGGGTGTGTTGAAAACCAGTTCTTTGCGGAACTCCCCGTAATTTTCAAAGTTGTTTTGCAAGGCTTCAAGCATGCCTTCCATGGAAATGGCCTCATTATCAAATACATGAAAACGCATTGCGGTAAGGCTGTCGGTTACGCTTCCAAGACCCACACCCTGAATGTAGCTGGTGTTGTAGCGCGCCCCGCCGGCATTGTAGTCCTTGCCATTGGCAATGCAGTCATCGATAAGCAGCGAGAGGAAAGGCACAGGCAACTGGGTGGCAAACAGTTGCTCTATAAGCAGGTTGCCTTCAATCTTAATATCGGCAAAATGTTGTATCTGTATTTTGAAAGCTTGGAGCAGGTCTTCAAAAGTGTTGAAGCTGACCGGATCGCTGGTTTTTGGTCCGATCTGCTTTTGGGTTCGCGGGTCGAAACCGTTGTTCAGGGTCACTTCAAGTATTTTTGCCAGGTTGAAATAGCCGGTCAGCACGTAGGCTTCGGTGCCGAAGGCACCCGTTTCCACACAGCCTGAAGCGCCGCCGTTACGTGCATCTTCTATGTCCTTGCCCTGGCGAAGCAGCTGCTGTATTATGGCATCGGTATTGAAAATGGAGGGCTGCCCAAAGCCGGTGCGGATAATGTCGAGCGTTTTGTAAATAAACCGGTCGGGATTTTTCTTGCTCACCTGCACCATGCTGCTGGGCTGCAGCAGGCGCATTTCTTTGATGACCTCCAGTATCAGATAGGTCATTTCATTTACCGCGTCACTTCCATCGGCTTTAACACCACCCAGGTTAATCAGTGCAAAGTCGGTGTAAGTGTTGCTCTCCAAGGCGGTAACTCCCATCTTGGGCGGGGCGGGGTGGTTATTGAACTTCACCCAGAAGCACTGCAGCAGCTCGCGCGCCTGCTCCCGGTTAAGAGTTCCAGCCGCCAATTCCTTTTCATAATAAGGCATCAAGTGCTGGTCGAGCCGCCCGGGGTTGAACGAGTCCCAGGGGTTCAGCTCGGTAATCACTCCAAGGTGTATGAACCAATAGTGCTGAAGCGCTTCGTGGAAGGTCTGCGGGGCATGGGCCGGCACCCTGCGGCATAGGGCAGCCATGTGCTGGAGTTCACGGCGCCTTGCCTGGTCATTTTCTGTTGCGGCCAGTCCATCAAGCGTTTCGGCATGGCGATAGGCAAAACTGATCAGGGCCTTGGCGGCGATTTTCATGGCTTTGAGCTCAGCCGCCTTTTCGCTGGCTTGCTTGTCGCGCAAATAGTCGAGACCTGCAAGGACGGCCTCGCACTCTGCGATCAGGTCGAGCATGCCTTTGCCAAACATTTTCTTTCCGAGCACGGTATGTCCGGGGGCGCGCTGCTCCTGAAACTCAGTGAAGATGCCTGCCTCATAGGCCCTTTTCCAGCGGGGGCTCATCAATGCCATCAACTTGTCGCGATTGGTGCGCCCTTTCCAGAACGGGATGATCTCCTGTTCATAAACACGTCGGGTCTCATCCGAAACCTTGAAGGAAACTTTAGGCCGGGAGTTGAGTATGTCGAGGTCCTTGAGCGAGTGCAGCGTCACTTCCGGGTAGGTGGGGGTGGCCTTGGGCGCAGGACCGCGCTCACCTACGATCAGCTCACCCTGGCCGATATACAGGCTCTTGTTTTCAAGGATATGCTGAAAGCACAGCGCCCGCTGCACAGCAACCGGCTCGTTTTCGGGCAATAGATGACGGTAAAACTGCGTCACCAGCACTGCCCGCTCATGGCTCAGCACATTTTCAGCCTCAAGGCTCTGGGTTCGAAGAAAAGCTACCCGGTTGTTCATGGTAAAAAGGATTACACGGATTTTAACGGATTACGCGGATTGTTTGGGGTTCGGAGTTCTGACCAAGACCATATCCACAAATTTCCACAAATAAAAAAACACAAATTCTCACAAATTAACCAATCCACCAATTTACTAATCTACCAATCAACCTCCTTGCTTCACCTTATACCCCGCTTTCTCAAAAACGCTCAATAACTTCTGCATATGCCCGGGGGTTGTTTCTGTTTTAAAAGCAGGTGGTTGTTGCATGCCGAGGGCTTCGTATTTCTGCCGGCCAAGGCGATGATAGGGCAGGAGGTTCACGGCTTCAATCTTGGCTTGGGTTGATTTCAGGAGCTGGCTTATTGCCTGCATTTCTTCCACGGTATCGTTAAAGCCCGGGATCACCGGTATGCGAACGATTACCGAAGGGCCTTTCCCGTTAAGGGAATGAAAATTATTTAATATCAGCTCGTTGCCTACGCCAGTAAATTCTTCATGCTTTTTATCGTCAGTGGTTTTTATGTCGAACAAAAGCAGCTCAGTTTTTGCAGCCACTTCTTTAAACGTTTCCGCGGAAGCATGGCCTGAAGTATCCACCGCAGTGTGAATGCCGGCTTCCCTGCAAAGGGCAAGCAGCTCAAGCAAAAATGTTGGTTGTTGCAGCGGCTCTCCGCCAGAAAAAGTGACCCCGCCACCGCTTTCTTCAAAAAACAAAAGGTCACGACCTATGATCTCCATTACTTCAGCA
>JAWLCS010000031.1:0-45927 GCA_041687035.1 Bacteroidales bacterium | reverse complement strand
TCGAAATCCTCGTTGTAGTCGATGGGACCGATCAGGTTGTTCTTGGCGTTCGATATGCGGCTCAGCACATAGCCGGGGTTGTAGGTCTTGTCGTCGAGGTTCTGTTCTTTTATTATGTTTTTGATCAGCCGCTTGCTGTCGTCGGTATCGTAAATGGTGAAATTTGCAGGGAAACCCAGTTTGTCAGATTCGACCCTAAGGATGCGGGCAAAGATGCTGTGAAAGGTTCCCATCCACAGGCTTTTGGCCTTTGAGGGTCCCACCAGCTGGGCAATGCGCTCCTTCATTTCGCGGGCCGCCTTGTTGGTAAAAGTCAGTGAAAGAATGTTGAAAGGTTCAATTCCCAGGCTGAGCAAATAAGCAATGCGATAGGTGAGTACGCGGGTCTTTCCACTGCCGGCTCCTGCAATAACCATTACCGGCCCTTCAGTAGCTTTTGCCGCTTCCTGCTGCGGTTCGTTTAATTGGTTTAGAAAATCGGTCATAAATTTGGTGCTGTTTTTCAGGCAAGATGCAAAGATAGGCAAAATGGCCCTTGGCCGTTAGAGAACATTGTAACCGGTTTTGATTTTTTTTGCATAAAAACCTTCCTATATTTACAGCCCATTATTCATTAATCCAAAACATAACAACATGCATCTCATCCGTTTTTTTTCAAGGTATTTAATTTTGATAATCGTGATCGCTGCTATCACGTTCAGTGCCAGGGGCCAGGTTACCAACGAAGATTTAATGAAAAGTCAGGAGGCGCTGCTGAACGAGTTTCGCAACCTGAGGCACCGGCTCGATGTGCTCGAAAAAACCATCGACGATGTGCGCTGGTTCGACCGCGTGGGCGATGTGGCCTTTATCGACAAGGTGTTTATGGCCGGTCCGCCCCCGGCTCGGCAGGGCAGTGGCACCACCTTGCCCGAGGTAAACCCCATTAAGTTCTGGTCGTATGTGTTTATTCCAAAGGATGTTGACCCCGACAAAAAATACCCGCTTATAGTGCTTCCGCATGGCGGGGTGCACAGCGACTTTAATACCTATTATACGCACATCATTCGCGAACTGGTGGCGCAACAATATATAGTAGTAGCTCCAGAGTACCGCGGAAGCACCGGATATGGTCGCGGGCATTACGAGCTGATCGACTATGGCGGCCTCGAAAATAACGACACTGATGTAAGCCGCCAATATATGATCGACAACTATCCCATTGTAGATAAGAACAGGGTAGGGCTGATGGGCTGGAGCCATGGTGGCATGATTTCACTTATGAATGCTTTTGAACGCCCGCGCGATTATAAGTGCGTGTTTGCCGGTGTACCCGTGAGCGACCTGATCTTTCGCATTGGATACAAAAGACCCGATTATGAAGGGTTCTTTTCGGCCCCATACCATATAGGGCAGCGTATAGACCAGAATATGGAAGAGTACCTCCGCCGTTCGCCAGTTGCACATGCCGGCAAACTGCAGGTGCCGCTGCTTATCCATACAAATACTATTGATGAAGACGTACATTACCTGGAAGTAGTTAACCTGATCAACGCCCTAAAAGCAGAAAACAAGCGTTTTGAATACGAGATATTCGAAGACATTCCCGGTGGGCACAGCTTCGACCGCATGGACCACAGCCAGGGACGGGAGATACGATTCAAAATATACAAGTTTTTGGAGAAACACCTCGACCCGCCACGCAAGTTCCGTAATCTGCGCGACATGGAGCGGGCGGCGTACAGGTTTTAGAGCGACTTTTTTGACTTAAGGGAACCGGGAGAATTCAGCCTATAGAATAATAGAAGTTGCAAGTAATAGAGAGGGTGGTTGTTGTGTTTTATAACAACCACCCTTTTTATTGTTTTTTAGCGGTTCAAAATCTAAAAAATACCCTTAAAAAAAGCGTGCGTTTTTGTAAAAACTTTCCTATCTTTGTGCCCCTCAAATAAGGGAGATCGATGTAATTGAATTACAGCACACTTCTGAGTTTTGATCTCGATAGAGACCGGGGGGCTTTCAAGTTTTACGGGTATGCAGGAAGAAATTTTTGTGAAACCATATTGGTTTTCAAAAATAAACGGTTACCTTTGCACTCCCAAAATTAGAGAGGATTGACTTTAAATAAATAAAAACGAAGTTTTTACAAATTAAATTGCAGTATGCCAACAATACAACAATTGGTTCGTAAAGGACGCCAAAAGGTTACTTACAAGAGTAAGTCACCCGCTTTGGATTCATGTCCCCAGCGTCGCGGAGTATGTGTAAGGGTTTATACCACCACCCCAAAGAAGCCCAACTCGGCCATGCGTAAAGTTGCCAGGGTAAGGCTTACCAATGGCAAGGAAGTGAACGCTTATATTCCTGGTGAAGGCCACAACCTGCAGGAGCACAGCATCGTGCTGATACGCGGTGGCAGGGTAAAAGACCTTCCCGGCGTTAGGTATCACATCATTCGTGGTGCCCTGGATACCAGCGGCGTAAACGGCCGTAACCAGCGCAGGTCGAAGTACGGAACCAAAAGGCCCAAGGCCAAGAAGTAATCTTTGAAAAAGATCAAGCTTTAATTTTCACGATACAATGAGAAAATCAAGACCGAAGAAAAGAATCCTGCTTCCCGATCCGAAGTTTAACGACGTGCTGGTAACACGCTTCGTAAACAACCTGATGTTGAGGGGAAAGAAAAACCTGGCATACAATATTTTTTATGATGCCATGGAAATCGTTTCCGCCAAGACTAAGGAAGATGGTTTGGAAGTATTCAAAAAGGCCCTTGCCAACGTAACACCTAATGTAGAAGTTCGCAGCCGCCGTATTGGTGGTGCTACTTTCCAGATCCCTTCCGAGATTCGCCCCGAGCGCAAAATGTCGATCGGCATTAAGCACCTGATCAACTTTTCGCGTAAGCGCAATGAAAAAGGGATGGCAGCCAAACTGGCCGGAGAGATCGTTGCTGCATTTAAAGAAGAAGGCGCTGCTTATAAGCGTAAGGAAGATACCCACCGTATGGCTGATGCAAACAAGGCCTTCTCGCATTTCCGTTTCTAAGAATTTTTGATATCCCTACTGAATAAATGGCCAGAGATTTAAGATATACACGCAACATAGGCATTATGGCGCACATCGATGCTGGTAAAACTACCACCACCGAGCGCATTTTGTTCTATACCGGCGTGAACTACCGCCTGGGTGAGGTACACGATGGCGCGGCTACTATGGACTGGATGATCCAGGAGCAGGAGCGCGGCATTACCATCAGCTCAGCGGCTACTACTACCTTCTGGAACTACAGGGATAACCAATATAAAATCAATATTATTGATACACCTGGCCACGTTGACTTTACTGTAGAAGTAGAGCGCAGCCTGCGGGTGCTCGACGGAGCCATTGCCCTTTTTTGTGCAGTGGGTGGTGTGGAGCCCCAATCGGAAACTGTTTGGCGCCAGGCCGATAAATATAAGGTACCACGCATAAGTTTCATCAATAAGATGGACCGCGCCGGTGCCGATTTTTTTACCGTTGTTTCCAAAATTAAGGAACGCCTGGGCATGAATGCAGTGCCCGTGCAGATACCCATTGGCTTTGAAGAGAACTTCAGGGGCGTGGTTGATCTGATTACCGGCAAAGCCTACGAATGGGAAGAGCAATCGCTGGGTATGGTTTTTAATGAAATACCCGTTCCGGAAGAAATGCGCGAAAATGTAAAGGATTTGCGCATGCAGCTTATTGAAGGCTGTGCTGAGGAAAGCGAGGAGATGCTCGAAAAGTTTATGGAAGATCCAAATAGCATTTCGGAAGCGGAGATGATTGCCATTATTCGTAAGGCTACCATCGACCTTAAGATTAGTCCGGTGCTGTGTGGATCATCTTTTAAGAATAAGGGAGTGCAGCTGCTGCTCGATTCAGTGGCCAAGTTCCTGCCTTCACCTCTCGAAATTGATGCCGTTACTGGCCTCAATCCCAAGACCGAAAAGGAAGAACTGCGACATCCCGATGCCAAAGAGCCTTTTGCCGCGCTGGCCTTTAAAATTGCAACCGACCCCTATGTGGGCCGGCTTTGCTTTTTCAGGGTCTACAGTGGCACCCTCGAGTCGGGTTCCTATGTGCTGAATGCCTCTACGGGAAAAAAGGAACGCATCTCACGCATACTGCAGATGCATGCCAATAAGCAAAATCCCATTGAGCGCATTGAAGCAGGTGACATTGGCGCCGCCGTTGGATTTAAGGAAATCCATACCGGCGATACCCTTTGCGATGAGAAGCACCCCGTGCTGCTCGAATCCATGACATTCCCCGAACCGGTAATCGCCGTGGCTGTAGAGCCCAGGACCCAGGCCGATGTGGATAAGCTTAGCATGGCCCTTGGAAAACTTGCCGAAGAAGATCCTACCTTTAAAGTTAAGGTCGACGCTGACAGCGGACAAACCGTGATTAGCGGCATGGGCGAGTTGCACCTCGAGATCCTGGTCGACAGGCTTAAGCGTGAATTCAAGGTTGAATGCAACCAGGGCGCGCCCCAGGTAGCATACAAGGAAGCGATTACCCAAACGGTGCATCACCGTGAGGTGTACAAGAAACAAACTGGTGGCCGCGGTAAATTTGCTGATATCGTTTTCGAAATCAGCCCTGCCGACGAAGGCGTTACCGGTTTGCAATTTATTGATGAAGTAAAAGGCGGAAACATTCCGCGTGAATATATCCCCTCGGTAGAAAAAGGCTTCCGCATGGCTATGCAAAATGGCGTGCTTGCCGGATACCCGCTCGACAGCCTGAAGGTTCGTCTGATTGATGGTTCATACCACCCTGTCGACTCCGATTCGCTATCGTTCGAGCTGGCTGCCAAGATTGGCTACAAAGCCTCCTGCAAAAAAGCCGGCAGCAAACTGCTCGAGCCCATTATGAAGCTTGAAGTAGTAACTCCCGACGAATATGTGGGCGATGTGGTGGGCGACATTAACCGTCGCAGGGGTCATCTTAAAGGACTTTCGTCACGGGCCAACCTACAGGTGGTGGATGCCCAGGTGCCCCTTTCAGAAATGTTTGGTTATGTGACCTCGCTGCGTACCCTTACCAGCGGCAGGGCTACTTCTACCATGGAGTTTTCGCATTACGAGGAAACCCCAAAAAATATTACTGACGATGTAATTTTCAAATTGTTTGGTGTAAAAGCATAATCGTTTAATTCAAAATAAATTAAACCGTGAGTCAGAGAATCAGAATCAAATTAAAGTCTTACGATTACAACCTGGTTGACAAGTCAGCCGAGAAGATCGTAAAAACCGTAAAATCAACCGGTGCTGTTGTTAATGGTCCTATTCCATTGCCAACCAACAAGAAGATCTTTACTGTTTTACGTTCCACATTCGTAAACAAAAAGTCAAGAGAACAGTTCCAGCTTTGCTCTTACAAGCGCCTGCTGGACATCTACTCGTCTTCATCCAAAACTGTTGACGCACTCATGAAGCTTGAGCTGCCCAGTGGTGTGGAAGTAGAAATTAAAGTGTAACATTTTTAAACTATTGCTGAAAGAGCAGAAAAATCTGAAAAATGTCAGGATTAATTGGAAAGAAGATTGGAATGACCAGCATATTCGATGCCTCTGGGAAGAATATCCCATGCACGGTAATAGAGGCTGGTCCCTGCATTGTGACCCAGGTCAAGACGCAGGAAACGGATGGCTACGAAGCCATTCAGCTTGCCTTCGATGAAAAGAAGGAAAAGCAGACGACCAAGGCTATGAAAGGCCATTTTGCCAAAGCCGGTACCACCCCCAAGAAATACGTTGCTGAGTTTTCCCGTTTCGAGAAAGGCCACCAGAAGAAATTTGGTGATGTGCTCACGGTTGATATTTTCATCGAGGGAGAATACATTGATGTGGTAGGTACCTCTAAAGGTAAAGGCTTCCAAGGCGTTGTGAAACGTCATGGTTTTGCCGGTGTTGGCCAGGCTACGCACGGTCAGCACAACCGTCTCAGGGCGCCCGGTTCTATTGGTGCAAGCTCATGGCCCTCAAGGGTTTTCAAGGGTATGCGCATGGCCGGTCGTATGGGCGGAGATCGGGTAAAGATGATCAACCTTCAGATCATGAAACTTATTCCCGAGAAAAACTTAATTGTTGTTAAAGGTTCTGTTCCAGGACCAAATGGATCATATTTAATTCTCGAAAGATGGAGTTAGCAGTATATAACATTGACGGAAGCCAAACCGCCAGAACCGTGGTGCTGAGCGACAGTATTTTTGACATTGAGCCCAACGACCACGCCATCTATCTGGATGTGAAGCAATACCTGGCCAACCAGCGCCAGGGTACTCATAAAACCAAAGGAAGAAGCGAAGTAATGGGTAGTACCCGCAAGCTGCACCGCCAGAAAGGCACCGGCGGCTCGCGTAAAGGCGACATTAAATCGCCCATTTTTCGTGGTGGTGGTCGCATCTTTGGCCCCCAGCCCCGCGACTATTCCTTTAAGGTAAATAAAAAAGTAAAAAGGCTGGCCCGCAAATCGGCCCTTACCTATAAGGCAAAAGACAATAACATTATGGTGCTTGAGTCTTTTCAGTTTGAAGAGCCCAAAACCAAGAATTATCTCGAGATACTGAAGAAATTCAATCTTGAGAATAAGAAGTCTTTGCTGGTAATTCCCGAAGTGGACCGCACCATTGTACTTTCTTCGCGCAACATCCCCAAAGCAAAAGTTGCCCTGGCATCAGAACTCAACACTTTTATGATTCTCAATGCCGATCATTTGCTTATTCTGGAAAGCTCGCTGCCCGAAGTTGAAAATATTTTGCTGGACTAGAAAAACAATGTAACGGGTTGGAAAAAGATCGACCCCTAAATTAAAGACAAACATGGAAGTTTTGATTAAACCACTGATTACCGAGAAAATGACCGCGGTAACTGAAAAATTTCCCACCCGCTTCGGGTTTGTTGTTGATAAACGCGCCTCTAAAGCTCAGATCAAACAAGCCGTACAGGATATGTACGATGTTGAGGTAGCCACTGTCAACACCATGGTTTACCTTGGTAAGCGCAAGACCCGCTTTACCAAGACCGGCCTACAGAGCGGCAGGAAGAATAGTTTTAAGAAGGCCATTATTACCCTGGCCGAAGGTCAAACCATTGATTTTTACAGCAATATTTAAGGATAAATGGCTTTAAGAAAATTTAAACCAACCACGCCCGGACAGCGCAATAAAGTAATCAGCGCTTTTGAAGAAATAACTGCCTCCGCTCCCGAGAAGAGCCTGGTGGTTGGTAAACACAAATCAGGAGGCAGGAATAACTCCGGAAAAATGACCATGCGCTATATGGGCGGTGGACATAAAAGACGTTACCGCCTGATTGACTTCAAGCGTGACAAAGATGGTATCCCCGCTACCGTAAATTCGATCGAATACGATCCGAACCGATCGGCCCGCATTGCCCTTCTTTTTTATGCTGATGGCGAAAAAAGGTATATCGTTGCGCCCAATGGGCTCAAGGTAGGACAAACCGTTATGTCGGGTGAGAAAGCTACGCCCGATATCGGCAACACTATGTTCCTGCGCGATGTGCCACTGGGTAGCATCATTCACAATATTGAGCTGAACCCCGGACAGGGTGGCCGAATGGCGCGCAGCGCCGGTACCTATGCCCAGCTCATGTCAAGGGAAGGCAAGTATGCCATCCTGAAGCTTCCTTCTGGCGAAGCACGCATGGTACTTGTTACCTGCCGCGCCACCATCGGAAGCACTTCCAACCCCGACCACATGCACGAAGTATCGGGCAAGGCAGGCCGCAACCGCTGGCTGGGCCGTCGTCCGCGTACCCGTGGTGTTGCCATGAACCCCGTTGATCACCCCATGGGTGGTGGCGAAGGCCGTGCTTCGGGCGGACACCCGCGCAGTCGCAAAGGCCTGCCTGCAAAAGGTTACAAAACCCGCAACAAGAAGAAGATGTCCAGCAGGCTTATTGTGGAAAGAAGGAAGAAATAATCAGTTGTAACAGGAAAAAACTATTGATATGAGCCGTTCACTAAAAAAAGGACCTTTTATTAGCGTCAAGCTTGAGAAGAAAATCCTTGCCATGGCCGCCAGCAACAAAAAATCTGTTGTAAAAACTTGGTCCAGGGCTTCGATGATCTCTCCTGAGTTTGTAGGTCAGACTGTTGCCGTTCATAATGGCAACAAATTCATACCCGTTTATATTACCGAAAATATGGTAGGCCATAAACTGGGAGAATTTGCACCCACCCGCATTTTTCGCGGTCATGCAGGTAAAAAAGACAAAGCAAAAAAATAAAAATTTCATCTTAAAATGGGATTAAGAAAACACTTAAGGGCTGAGAAACTCAAGGAAGAGAAGAAAACTCAGTATTTTGCCAGCCTCCGGAATTGCCCCACCTCGCCCAGGAAAATGCGCCTGGTAGCCGATATGATTAGGGGTAAAGAAGTCAATAAAGCCCTTGGAATACTTAAGTATTCTAAACAAGATGCCTCCGACAGGCTCGAAAAACTCCTGTTGTCGGCCATCGCAAACTGGCAAAGCAAAAATGAAGGCGTGAGGATTGAAGAAAGCAACCTATACGTTAAAAGCATCAACGTGGATGGTGGCCGTTCGCTCAAGCGTCTGCGCCCCGCACCCCAAGGCCGTGCACATCGGATCCGCAAAAGGTCCAACCATGTTACCATTTTTGTTGATAGTAAAATTAAAAACGATTAAATCTTTTTCAGATGGGACAAAAAACAAATCCGATCGGTCTTAGGCTTGGTATCATCAAAGGATGGGATTCTAACTGGTATGGTGGCCGCAAGTACGAGGCCAAACTTGTTGAAGACGAAAAGATCCGTCAATACCTCAACGCCCGCCTTACAAAGGCCAGCGTTTCCAAGATCATTATCGAACGCACATTAAAGCTTATTACCGTTACTATAAACACTGCCCGCCCCGGTATCATTATCGGAAAAGGTGGCCAGGAAGTTGACAAGCTCAAGGAAGAATTAAAGAAGATTACCCAGAAAGAGGTGCAGATCAACATTAGTGAGATCAAGCGCCCCGAGCTGGATGCTTTCCTGGTGGCCACCACCGTGGCCAAGCAAATCGAAGGCCGTATTTCTTTCCGCCGTGCTGTTAAAACCTCGGTTGCCTCCACCATGCGCCTGGGCGCCGAAGGTATTAAGATAACCGTTGGTGGTCGTTTGGGTGGTGCCGAAATGGCCCGCACCGAAACTTATAAGGAAGGCCGCATTCCGTTGCACACCCTTCGTGCCGATATCGACTATGCCACTGCCGAAGCACACACCACTTATGGTCGCATTGGTATTAAGGTATGGATATGCAAGGGCGAAGTTTATGGCAAGCGCGATCTGACCCCCTTCACCGAGGAGCCTTCCAAGGGAAGACCCGCTCCGGCAGGCGTTGGCGGCGGTGGCCGTTTCAGGGGCCGTCCGAAAAACAAAAGGTAATATTTGATTTGTCGAAAAGAAAAACTGTTGAATAATGTTACAGCCAAAGAAAACCAAATTCAGGAAACAGCAGAAAGGCCGCATGAAGGGCAACACCAAGCGTGGTGCAGAGCTTTCTTTCGGTTCGTTTGGCATTAAGGCGCTCGATAGCTGCTGGCTTACCGGCCGTCAGATCGAAGCTGCCCGCCAGGCCATTACCCGTTTTATGAAACGTGAAGGCCAGCTGTGGATCAGGGTGTTCCCCGATAAGCCCGTTACCAAGAAACCCGCCGAAGTTCGTATGGGTAAAGGTAAAGGTGCCCCCGAATACTTTGTTGCACGCGTTACTCCCGGCCGCATACTCTTTGAAGCTGAGGGTGTTACCCTCGACACTGCCAAGGAAGCCATGCGCCTGGGATCACAGAAACTGCCCATTCTTACCAAATTTGTGGTGAGAAGGGATTATGTTGAATAATAAGGTTTTTTATTCAGAAATAATTTTGTAACTTTGCAGCCTTTTTGCAGGGAACCAAAACCAACGCAGCCGTTACCTGTCTGGAATGTTCTCCCAATAAAGTCCCCCTGGAAAAAAGAACGGGGGGTGTTAAGCTGGCAAAATTTAAAATTCACGCACAAAAATGAAGGCTAACGTAATACGTGAAATGTCAACCAGTGAGCTCAAAGAGCGTTTGGTAGAAGAGAGAAAACAACTGCGTAAACTCAAAATGAATCACGCGGTTTCACCCCTCGAAAACCCGCTCAAGATCCAGGCTTATCGCAAGACGATTGCCCGGATCATGACCGAGCTCAACCTAAGGGAAACAGAAGAACTAAAACAAAAGTAATTTTTAACAATGGAAACCAGAACACCCAGAAAAGAAAGAACGGGCATTGTGGTGAGCAACAAGATGGAAAAATCCATCGTAGTTGAGGTTCAGCGCAGGGTAAAACACCCCAAATACGGGAAATTTGTCAAGCGTTCTTCCCGTTTCATGGCTCACGACGACAAGAATGATTGCAATATCGGTGATACCGTTCGCATCATGGAAACCCGTCCTCTGAGCAAGAATAAATGTTGGAGATTAGTTGAAATACTTGAAAGAGCGAAGTAATTATGATACAACAAGAATCCAGACTAGCGGTAGCGGACAACAGTGGTGCCAAAGAAGTACTCTGTATCCGTGTTCTTGGCGGAACCCGTCGCAGGTATGCTGGCATTGGCGATAAGATTATCGTTACTGTTAAGGATGCCATTCCCTCGGGCAACGTAAAGAAAGGCACCGTTTCGAAAGCTGTGGTTGTGCGCACCAAGAAACATGTGCGCCGTGCCGATGGCAGCTATATCCGCTTTGACGACAACGCCGTAGTGCTTTTAACTGCAAACGAAGAGATGCGCGGTACCCGTATTTTCGGACCCGTAGCCCGCGAGTTGCGCGAAAAGCAATTTATGAAAATTGTTTCTTTGGCACCTGAAGTGCTTTAATGCAAATTTAACCTGAGCTATGCAAGCCAAATTACACATAAAAAAAGGAGATACCGTAAAGGTAATTGCCGGGAACGAGAAAGGTTCAGAAGGCAAGGTACTTGCAGTATATCCCGAAAAATTAAGGGCGCTGGTAGAGGGCGTTAATATGGTGTCGAAGCATACCAAGCCCAACGCAGCCAACCCCCAGGGCGGTATCGTTAAGAAAGAAGCCCCCATACATATCTCAAACCTTATGCTGATCGACGGGAAAGGCAATGCCACCCGTATAGGCCGTAAGCGCGATGAGAAAGGCAAACTGGTTCGTTTTTCCAAAAAGACAGGGGAGGTAATTAAGTAATGAGCTATATCCCGAGACTTAAGCAGAAATATGCCGAGGAAATTGTTCCTGCACTGATGCAGGAATTCCAGTATAAGAGCCAGATGGAAGCTCCCAAGCTGCTCAAGATCAGTCTTAATCAGGGCGTTGGCGATGCCATCACCGATAAGAAGATTATTGAAGCCGCTCTGGAAGAAATGACCCAGATCTCTGGCCAGAAAGCCGTTTCAACCAAATCGAAGAAAGACATCTCCAACTTCAAACTCAGAAGAGGGATGCCCATTGGCGTGCGCGTAACCCTTCGCGGGGAGCGTATGTACGAATTTCTCGACAGGTTGATTGCGGTATCACTTCCGCGAATCCGCGACTTTAAAGGAATTAACGAAAAAGGCTTCGACGGCCGTGGTAATTTTACCCTGGGCGTTCCCGAGCAGATCATTTTCCCCGAAATCAACATCGACAAGGTAAACCGTATAGGTGGTATGGATATCACTTTTGTGACCAGTGCCAAAACCGACAAGGAAGCCTTTGCTTTGCTGCGCGAATTCGGTGTTCCATTCAAGAACCTCAAAAAATAATATTGAATAATGGCAAAAGAGTCAATCAAAGCCCGCGAGCTTAAAAGAGCAAAACTGGTTGCTAAGTACGCTGCAAAAAGGGCCGAACTGAAAGCCCAGGGCGATTACGAAGCGCTGCAGAAACTTCCAAAGAATGCATCGCCCGTGCGCCTGCACAATCGTTGTAAGCTTACCGGCCGCCCCAAAGGTTATATGCGCCAGTTTGGGATCAGCCGTATCAACTTCCGCGAAATGGCAAACAACGGTCTTATTCCCGGCGTGACCAAAGCCAGCTGGTAGTAATTTTTAAACACAACTTTTATTAAAACACAATGGTAACCGATCCAATTGCAGATTATCTGACAAGAATAAGGAATGCCGTGAAGGCCAATCACAGGATTGTAGAAATTCCTGCATCGAATCTCAAGAAGGGGATCACTAAAATTCTTTTTGAAAAGGGCTATATCCTCAACTATAAATTTGAGGACGACAAAATGCCTGCTATGATCAAAATCGCTTTGAAGTACCACCCGGTAACCAAGGTGCCTGCTATTAACGAAATAACCAGGATCAGTAAGCCCGGTTTGCGTCAATATTGCAGCGCCGACAAACTGCCCCGAGTACTCAACGGCCTTGGCATAGCCATTATTTCCACTTCCAATGGTTTGATCACTGATAAAGAAGCCCGCGTGCTTAACGTAGGCGGTGAAGTAATTTGTTACGTAAGCTAAAGGAGGGGAAAAAATGTCAAGAATAGGAAAAATGCCCATTAGTCTGCCCGCGGGCGTAACAGTTCAGGTTTCCGACAATAATGTCGTAACCGTGAAAGGTCCCAAAGGCGAATTGAAACAAACCGTTGACCAAGATATTAAAATCAAGGTTGAAGACGGCACTTTGCATGTAGAACGTCCATCGGAACAGAAAAGGCATAAGGCGCTTCATGGCCTTTACCGTTCGCTCATCAACAACATGGTTATTGGTGTTTCCGAAGGTTATAAAATTGTTCAGGAGTTGGTTGGTGTAGGTTACAAAGCCGCAAACGAAGGCAACCTGCTCGAACTCTCCCTGGGTTATTCGCACAATATCTTCTTTGAGTTGCCTCAGGAGATTAAACTGCAAACTATTACTGAAAGGGGAAAGAACCCCACCATTATTCTCGAATCGCACGACAAGCAGCTTATCGGACAGGTAGCGGCCAAGATTCGCTCCCTGCGCAAGCCTGAGCCATACAAAGGCAAAGGTATCCGTTTCCAGGGCGAAGTTCTTCGTCGCAAAGCTGGTAAGGCAGCCGGTGCTAAGTAATTTTTGTAAATTTTTTAATTCCTTATCAGGATGGCAACAACTAAGAAACTTAATAGAAGGACTAAAATAAAATACCGCATTCGCAAGAAGGTGCATGGTACTACCGATCGTCCGCGTCTGACGGTATTCCGCAGCAATAAGGCCATTTATGCCCAGGTAATCAACGACCTGGAAGGCCGTACCCTGGTGTCAGCTTCTTCCATTTCGAAAGAACTGGCCGAAAAGAAAATGACCAAAACCGAAGCTGCCAAAGAAGTAGGCAAACTGCTTGCTGGCAAGGCAAAAGAAGCTGGTATTGAAAAGGTTGTTTTCGACCGTAACGGTTATTTGTATCACGGACGAGTAAAATCATTGGCAGAAGGCGCCCGCGAAGGCGGTTTAAAATTCTAAGAACATGACAAACGCGAATATCAAGAAAGTAAAGTCAAGCGAAATCGAATTCAAGGACAGGCTCGTTAGCATCCAGCGTGTTACCAAGGTAACCAAGGGTGGCCGTACCTTTAGCTTTTCTGCTATTGTAGTGGTTGGCAACGAAAATGGCGTGGTTGGTTATGGCCTGGGTAAAGCCAAGGAAGTAACTACCGCTATTAGCAAGGGCATTGACGATGCAAAGAAGCATCTGATCAAAGTTCCTGTGCACAAAGGCACCATTCCACACACCCAGGAGGGTAAGTACAGCGGTGCCCGCGTACTCATTAAGCCCGCTTCGCACGGTACTGGTGTTATTGCCGGTGGTGCCATGCGCGCGGTGCTCGAAAGCGTTGGTGTAACCGACGTGCTTGCCAAGTCGAAAGGTTCATCAAATCCCCACAGTGTGGTAAAGGCCACTATCGATGCCCTTACCAAACTCAGGGATCCTTTCACCGTTGCACAGCAGCGTGGTATTGAGGTCGAAAAAGTCTTTAGAGGTTAAGAGTTGCATGGGCTACCGCAAGGGGCCCGGCAGCATTACCAGTTATCTGAAAAACACTGATAGATGAAAAAATACAAAATTGTTCAGGTGAAAAGCGGCATTGGCCGGCCCGAACGTCAGAAAAGAACATTGATCGCCCTTGGTTTGCGCAAGCTCAACAGACCCACTGTGGTTGAAGGCAGCCCGCAGGTAATGGGCATGATCAATGCTGTGAAGCACTTGCTCCTGGTGGAAGAAGTGAGTGAATAATTTGGTTTTGTTCAATAATTTTTAATTTGCACTATACAATGGATTTAAGCAAACTTAAACCAGCAAAAGGTTCCGTTAAAACCAGCAAGCGTATTGGTCGCGGAGAAGGATCAGGCAGAGGCGGAACTTCCACAAGAGGTCATAAAGGCGCCCAGTCGCGCTCGGGCTACAGCCGCAAGGGTGGCTTCGAAGGCGGGCAGATGCCGCTTGTGAGGCGTGTCCCTAAATTTGGTTTCAAAAACCCCAACCGCGTTGAATATGCCGGTATCAATATTGACGTGATTCAGAAACTGGCCGAAGAAAAGGGCCTTGAAGTGATCGACGTGAATGTGATGATTGATAATGGCCTTGTTTCTAAAAAAGACCTGGTTAAGGTTTTAGGACGTGGTAAACTCACTGCAAAAGTTGAGGTTACTGCCCATGCCTTTACGGCCACTGCCGTTAAAGCGATTGAAGCCAATGGTGGAAAAGTAAACAAGATTTAATACTGCGTAATGAAACGATTTTTCCAAACACTGCAGAATATTTACCGGATAGACGACCTTCGCATCCGCATAATAAATACCCTTGGTTTTATCTTGATTTACCGTCTGGGTTCGTTTATTGTGTTGCCCGGTGTGGATCCTGCTCAACTGGATCAACTTCAGGCACAAACTCAGGAGGGTCTTCTGGGGCTGCTGAATATGTTTTCAGGCGGTGCTTTTTCCAATGCCTCTATTTTTGCATTGGGTATCATGCCTTATATCAGCGCCTCCATTGTTATTCAGCTGTTAGGGATAGCGGTTCCTTACTTCCAGCGCCTTCAGAAAGAAGGTGAAAGCGGCCGAAAAAAGATTAACCAGATAACCAGGTACCTTACCGTGCTTATTACCGGTGCCCAGGCTCCTGCTTACCTGGCAAACCTTATTGGCCAGCTTCCTCCCGAAGCCATTTCGCCCTTCGATCCGGCTGCTACCTCGCCCTCTGCCTTCTTTATGATCTCTTCGGTGGTCATTCTAATAGCAGGTACCATGTTTGTAATGTGGCTGGGCGAAAGGATTACTGATAAAGGTATCGGAAACGGTATTTCGCTCATTATCATGATTGGTATCATTGCCCGTCTGCCCTTTGCCCTCTTTGGCGAGTTTATTGCACGCTCAACAGAAGGTGGTGGCCTGGTAGTGTTCCTTCTTGAAATTGTCATTCTGATGGCCGTAGTGGTGCTTAGCATCATGCTGGTGCAGGGTACGCGGCGTATTCCGGTTCAGTTTGCAAAACGTATTGTAGGTAACAAACAGTATGGCGGCGTACGACAGTACATTCCGCTTAAAGTGAATGCCGCCGGGGTAATGCCCATTATCTTTGCCCAGGCGATCATGTTTATTCCCATTACCCTGGCTGGTTTTTCCGAGTCGCTGGGAGGCTTTGCAGCCACCATGTCGAACTTTACGGGGTTCTGGTATAATTTCACCTTTGCCGTGCTGATCATTCTGTTTACCTATTTCTATACTGCCATAACCGTTAATCCTAACCAAATGGCAGAAGACATGAAAAAGAATGGCGGTTTTATTCCCGGCGTTAAGCCTGGTAAGAAGACTGCCGAATTTATCGACAATGTTATGTCGAAAATCACCCTTCCGGGGTCGTTGTTCCTTGCCTTTGTGGCCATCATGCCTGCACTTGTCAGTCTGATGGGCGTAACGGGGCAGTTTGCCCAGTTCTTTGGCGGTACTTCGCTCCTTATTATGGTAGGGGTTGTATTGGATACATTGCAGCAGATCGAAAGTCATCTCTTAATGCGTCATTACGATGGACTTACCAAGTCCGGAAGGATCAAGGGACGTTCATCTTCCATGGGGATGACCGGCTAAAAAGCTGCAGTAATGGTTCATTACAAGACTAACGAAGAAATTGAATTAATTAGGGAAAGTTCTTTGCTTGTTGCTAAAACGCTGGCAGAGGTAGCCCGGCATATAAGGCCTGGCATCACCACCCAGCATCTCGACCAGGTTGCCGAAACTTTTATTCGCGATCATGGTGCTTCACCTGGTTTCAAAGGGTATCACGGTTTTCCTTTTACCCTTTGCATTTCGCCAAACGAAGTGGTTGTCCACGGGTTTCCTTCCAAAAAGGAATTGAAAGAAGGAGACATTGTGTCGGTCGATTGCGGGGTGCTGAAAAATGGTTTCTATGGTGACTCTGCCTACACATTTGCCATTGGTGAGATCAGTGAAACGCTCAAGCGGCTGTTGAAAGTTACCCATGCGAGCCTTTTGCTCGGAATAGAGCAGGCCGTTGAAGGTAACACTTTGGGCGACATTTCAGGCACCATTCAGCAATATGCCGAAAAGGCAGGCTATTCCGTAGTGCGCGAGTTGGTAGGCCACGGTTTGGGTCGCAACCTGCACGAAGCACCCGAAGTTCCGAATTTCGGAACCAGGGGGAAAGGCCTGAAGCTGAAAGAAGGTCTGATAATTGCTATTGAACCAATGATCAACCTGGGGCAGCGTTTTGTGGTGCAGGAAAACGATGGCTGGACCATACGAACCTCCGACCGCAAACCCTCGGCGCATTACGAGCATACCATTGCGGTGCGAAAGGGCAAAGCAGATGTGTTGTCAACGTTTCAGTATATTGAAGAAGCTTTGATGGAAAACCAAAATAATTCAATCATTATTCGGTAAGAGTATATGGCAAAACAGGCATCAATACAGCAGGACGGCGTGGTTATCGAATCCCTTGGCAATGCAATGTTCAGGGTTGAACTAGAGAACGGCCACGTGATCACCGCCCACATTTCAGGCAAAATGCGTATGCATTACATTAAAATTTTGCCCGGCGATAAGGTGAAGGTCGAAATGTCGCCCTATGATCTTACAAAAGGTCGAATCACATTTAGGTACAAGTAAGAGATTTTACAACACACACAAATACACTGAAAAATGAAAGTCAGAGTGTCGGTTAAGAAAAGAAGCCCCGAGTGCAAGATCGTTCGCAGGAAAGGGAGGATTTATGTCATTAACAAAAAGAATCCCAAGTTCAAACAACGTCAGGGATAAGAATCTGTAATTAAACAAGGTAAAATCATATGGCACGTATAGCTGGAGTTGACATTCCGAGAAACAAAAGAGGCGTAATCAGCCTTACCTACATTTTTGGTATTGGCCGGAGCACAGCCGTTCAGATCCTCGATGAGGCCGGAGTAGACCATTCTATCAAGGTTGAACAGTGGAACGACGATCAATTGACCGCGATCCGTAATATTATCAATGAGAAATTCAAGGTAGAAGGTTCGCTGCGCTCAGAGGTACAGATGAACATTAAGCGGTTAATGGACATTGGCTGCTACCGTGGTATTCGCCACCGTATCGGACTTCCGCTCAGGGGGCAGAAAACCAAGAACAATGCCCGTACCCGTAAGGGGAAGAAAAAGACCGTTGCTAACAAGAAGAAAGCAACTAAGTAATCCATAATTTTTTGAAGTGGGTGCATAAGCGCCCCTTGATCAGAGCAAAAACAGTTAAAAAACAATGGCAAAAACAACCAAAGGCGCAAGGAGCGCCAAGAAAAGAGTTGTAAAGGTTGAGCCTATCGGACAGGCCCACATTTTCGCTTCTTTCAACAACATCATCATTACGCTTACCAACCAGACCGGACAGGTTATCTCCTGGTCGTCGGCCGGTAAGATGGGGTTCAGGGGTTCGAAAAAGAACACACCCTATGCTGGTCAGATGGCTGCTGGCGATGCTGCCAAGGTGGCTTACGACCTTGGCCTTCGCAAAGTGAAGGTTTTCGTTAAAGGACCCGGATCAGGACGCGAGTCGGCCATCCGTACCCTGCACGCCTCAGGTATTGAGGTGGTGGAAATCATGGATGTGACCCCGCTGCCGCACAATGGCTGCCGTCCGCCCAAGAGAAGGAGAGTATAACCATTTGTTTTTCGTGTTTGTAAATTAAGAATTAAACAACCCATGGCAAGATATTTAGGCCCCAAAACAAAAATAGCCCGCAAGTTTGGCGAACCCATCTTCGGCGCTGATAAGGCATTTGAAAAAAAGAAGTACCCCCCGGGACAACACGGGCAGACCAAGAAGCGCAAAAAAATGTCGGAATACGGTGTGCAGCTTCTCGAAAAACAAAAAGCAAAGTATACCTACGGCTTGCTGGAGCGTCAATTCTCCAACACCTTTAAAAAAGCCGTTCGCATGAAAGGCATTACTGGTGAAAACCTGCTCGCACTGCTCGAAGCACGCCTGGACAACGTAGTATACCGCCTCGGTATTGCTCCCTCGCGCCGCGCCGCACGCCAGCTGGTAGGCCACCGTCATATTACCGTTAATGGCGAGGTAACCAACATCCCTTCCTTTACCGTGAAGCCCGGTGATATTATTGGCGTCCGTGAAAAGTCGAAAAGCCTTGAATTTATTGTTGAATCCCTGGCAGCCCGCCCAAGCAGCTTTAGCTGGCTCGAGTGGGACAGGGAAACCATGCAGGGTAAATTCCTGAACACGCCCGAAAGGGAAGCTATCCCTGAGAATATCAAGGAGCAGCTCATCGTGGAACTTTACTCCAAGTAATGATCAATCTTTTTTTAATCAAAAACCAACAATAATGGCAATTTTAGCTTTTCAAAAACCGGATAAAGTGATCATGCTCGAATCAAACGAACGATTCGGCAAGTTCGAATTCCGTCCGCTGGAACCCGGGTATGGTATTACCATTGGCAATGCGCTCAGGAGGATTCTGCTCTCATCGCTGGAAGGTTTTGCCATTACCTCGGTGAAAATTGAAGGCGTTGATCATGAGTTTTCTACCGTTAAAGGTGTGGTGGAAGATGTGACTGAAATCGTTCTTAACCTGAAGCAAATACGGTTTAAAAGGCAGGTAGAAGAGGTGGAAAACGAGAAGTTTACCATCAATGTTTCCGGGAAGGAAACACTTACCGCTGGCGATCTCAATGCCTCGCTCGCCAATTTCCAGGTGCTAAACCCCGAGGTGGTGATTTGCAGCATGGAAACCAGCGTGAACCTTTCAATCGAATTTACCATTGAAAAGGGCAGGGGATATGTTTCTGCTGAAGAAAACAAACAACTGAACCCTGTTATAGGTACCATTGCAGTAGACTCCATTTTTACCCCCATTAAAAATGTTACATTTTTGGTGGAAGACTATCGCGTGGAACAAAAAACCGACTACGAAAAACTGGTTCTGGAAATTCTTACCGATGGCTCCATTACACCTAAGGATGCCCTGAAGGAAGCTGCCAAGATCCTGATCGTTCATTTCATGCTTTTCTCCGACGAGAAAATTACCCTCGACACCGAAGAGAAAGCCGCCAGTGAAGAATTCGATGAGACCTCATTGCACATGCGCCAGCTGCTCAAAACTAAACTTGTTGACATGGACCTGTCGGTACGTGCCCTCAACTGCCTGAAAGCGGCCGACGTGGAAACCCTTGCCGATCTGGTTGCCCTCAACAAGCACGACCTGCTGAAGTTCCGCAACTTTGGTAAAAAATCGCTCACCGAGCTCGAGGAACTGATTAAGTCGAAGAACCTCACCTTTGGAATGAACCTTGCGAAATATAAATTAGATAAGGAATAACTGAAATGAGACACAGAAAGAAAGTCAATCATCTGGGAAGGAAATCTGCACACCGCAAGGCTATGCTTTCAAACATGGCTGCTTCCCTCATTCTCCATAAACGCATCAACACTACCGTTGCCAAGGCCAAAGCTTTGAAAGTGTATGTTGAGCCGCTGATCACCAAATCGAAGGATGACTCAACTCATTCGCGCCGCGTGGTATTCAGCTACCTGGAAAACAAGCATGCCGTTAGCGAACTGTTTCGCGAGGTGGCCCAGAAAGTGGCCGACCGTCCGGGCGGATATACCCGTATTCTTAAAACTGGCTTCCGTATGGGCGATGGCGCCGAGATGTGTATGATTGAGCTGGTTGATTACAACCCCAACCTGCTTAAGAAAGCCGAAGGCGATCAGACCAAGAAGACCAGGCGTGCCGGTCGTCGCACGAAAACCGAAGACGACGCCCCCGTAGCAAAAAAAGCTGCTCCTAAGGCTGAGAAGGAAGAAAAAACTGCTAAAGAAGCCAAAGCTGAAGAGCCCAAGGCCGAAGAGGTAAAAGCCCAGCCCGAAGCACAGGCAACCGATGCTACTGAAGACCAAACTACCCCGGAAGAAACCAAAGATGCAGACACTGAAAAGTAATTCAATGTTTGCGACCGGATAAATCACAAAAAGGATAAAGTTGGCCGCGCCACTTTATCCTTTTGCTTTTATTACGGTCCGATTTTTTGTAATTTTATTCTTTCTACTGACCCTAAACTTAAAAAAAAATATTATGAGTGCAATTCTGAACATCCATGCAAGACAAATCCTCGATTCAAGGGGAAACCCTACTGTTGAGGTGGAAGTGATTACCGAAAACGGTGTTATGGGCCGTGCAATGGTTCCCTCAGGAGCCTCCACAGGGGTTCACGAAGCCGTTGAGCTCAGAGATGGCGACAAGGCAAACTATCTTGGAAAAGGCGTATTGAAGGCTGTTGGCAACGTAAACAACACGCTCAACAATGAACTTAAAGGCTTTTATGTTACCGACCAGGCCCTGATCGACAAAACCATGCTCGAACTGGATGGCACACCCAACAAAGGAAATCTTGGTGCCAACGCCATTCTTGGTGTTTCGCTTGCCGTAGCGCAAGCTGCTGCCATTGAAACCGGCCAGCCTCTTTTTCGCTATGTGGGCGGAGTAAATGCCAATGTACTTCCCATCCCAATGATGAATATTATTAATGGCGGATCGCATGCCGATAACTCCATCGACTTTCAAGAGTTTATGATCATGCCCATTGGCGCCAGCTCTTTTTCTCATGCCATTAAAATGGGTGCCGAAGTATTTCATAACTTGAAAGCTGTGCTTAAAAAGCAAGGCTACTCTACCAACGTGGGCGACGAAGGCGGTTTTGCGCCTAATCTTAAGTCGAACGAAGAAGCCGTAACGGTTATCCTACAGGCTATTGAGAACGCAGGCTATCGTCCGGGCGAAGACATTTACCTTGCCCTTGACCCTGCCTCCAGCGAATATTTCCTTGCTGAAGAGAATGTATATCATCTGCACAAATCTTCCGGTGATAAGCTGACTCCTGCACAAATGGTTGATTATTGGGCCGATTGGGTAAAAAAATATCCCATTGTATCCATTGAAGATGGTATGGCCGAAGACGACTGGGATGGCTGGAAGATAATGACAGACAAGCTTGGTAAAAATATTCAGATTGTTGGCGACGACCTTTTCGTTACAAATGTTGACCGCTTATCGCAAGGAATTGAGAAGGGTATTGCCAATTCAATCCTGGTAAAAGTTAACCAGATTGGTTCCTTAACAGAAACCATTGAAGCAGTAACGCTGGCATACCGCAACTCGTATACGGCCGTTATGAGCCACCGCTCGGGCGAAACGGAAGACACCTTTATTGCCGATCTGGCTGTTGCACTCAATACCGGACAAATCAAAACCGGTTCGGCTTGCCGTTCTGAGCGCATTGCCAAATACAATCAGTTGCTTCGCATCGAAGAAATGCTGGGCGAAACCGCCAGATATCTTGGGAAAGACTTCAAATTTCTGAAAAAATAATTCATCCTGCTGCTGCAGGGAAAAAGGGGCCCGTACGGCCCCTTTTTTTTCCTTTTTTCTGTTCCACTACCTCTTTATTATACCATTGAAAAAGATATTTATACCGGCCCTCTTTGTCCTTATTTCTTGGTTTTCAACCGCACAGGATACCCTTACCATAATGCATTACAACCTGCTGTATTATGGTATCAGCACTTCTTTCTGCAACTCGCAAAACAACAATGTAGATATTAAAGATGATAACCTTACAGCGATTATTGATCATGTTCAGCCCGATATTTTTACGGTAAATGAACTCGGGCGCGGCGAAGGGAATGCGGATCGCATACTGAACAATGTGTTGAACGCTGCTGGTGAGAGCAGGTTCAGCCGGGCCTCCTATACCAACACCACCAATTCCACAATTGTAAACATGCTGTATTACGATCACAATAAATTTAGCATTTACTTTGAGGCGGTGGCTTCCAATATTCTGCGCGACATTAATCTTTACACCCTCTATTACAACGACCACGAAAGGCTGCAGGCTGGTGATACCACGTTTCTCACAGCCGTTGTTGCCCATTTTAAGGCTGGCAGCAGTGCCACCGATCAGCAAACCCGCACGGCTGAGGCCCAGGCAGTTATGGCTTACATAAACTCCAATAACATTAGGGGAAATCTGATGTTTATGGGCGATTTCAATATGAATGCCTCTTTCGAGCAGGCTTTTCAGCACATTACTTATCATCCAAATGAGGAGATCAGGTTTTATGATCCGGTAGATCAGCCCGGGCAATGGTATAATAATCCCGCCATGGCCCTTCATCACACGCAGAGTACCCGCACCGGCAGCCACGACTGCTTTGTTACCGGCGGACTCGATGATCGCTACGACCTGGTCCTTGCTTCCCACGCCATCATGGAGGGATATATGGGGCTTCATTACATCGAGGATTCCTATTATGCCTTGGGCCAGGACGGAAACCGATACAACCAGTCGGTTATTTATCCCACCAACAACAGCGCCCCGCAAATGGTAATTGAGGCCCTTTATGGCATGTCGGACCATCTTCCGGTGATAATGAAGATTAAAACCGGCGAAATTTCAGTCAATACTTTCCGGCCAACGGCCAAAAGGCAATTGCTCTTTTTCAACAACCCTGTAAAGGACCTGTTAGAACTACGTATAGGCAATGGCTCCCAGTCAATGATAATTTCCTTGTTTTCACTTAATGGGGAACGCCTGCTTTCTCTTCCTGAACAAACCCTTATGGCAGGTGAGGTGGTGGTATTTGATATTTCAGGTCTGGCCCCCGGTATATACCTGATTCGGGCCGAAGGACGCGATGCCCTGCCTTTTTCTGCCAAAATGATCAAATATTGACAGTAAATTATTCGCGGTTTATGATAATTGAGCAAGGGTATGAAAATTTTTACAAAAACTTCATATGTTTGCTGTTGAGGTATGCTTTTTGTTAAAGAAACAAAAACAATCATATGTTTTTTCTTTAAATTTTATTCAATACTCAACCGCAATTTGAAAACCATGAAAACGTTTACAATTTCCTTGCAAAGAGTTGCTTTCTTTGCCTTTATTCTGGCTGTTATGTCAGGATGCGCCACCCTCGACAAGGCAGCGCTTCGCGATCTGGATCGTACGCCGTTTGAACCTATTGCCCTTCAGCCATCTTTCGATATTTATGAGATGCGCATTGACATTGAAAGGGAGAAAAACCTGGAAAGAACCCCCGATTCATCTTATTCTGAAGAAGAAGAAAGTTATCAGACACTTGGGTTCTACCTCGGCAACGGCTTGTTTTACGACTTGAATCGCAACTTATCTTTGCTGGTCCCTGACCTTTTTGGGGTGGGAACCTCTGACAATTTTATAATCAGGGAATTTGACAGAGAGGCCTTCACAGAGAGAGTTTATCGCCGCGAACCGGATTTATTCAACATTGAGTATGATGGTCTTATCAGGTGGGTTTACCGAACTAAGCTTGAATCGACCGATACTACCCTTGTGGTAAATCGCGGCTTACTCAGGAAATATACCTTGTCCTGGACTGATACAACCCTGAGACATCGTGGCCTGATTTTTTCAACCAGGATACTGCCTCAACCCGGAGGTTTTTATGTGCCGCAACTGATCTTCAGAAGGCACTTTTTTCAGAACGGGCAGGTTATTGACCTTGAAAATAGCTACCGTATCGTAAATGACAACAATTCAATTGTTATTTACAAGAAGACTTGGCATGGCGGTTTCAAACCCAAATATACCATGATTCGATCGGACTACGACGTTTATATTTTCAACAGGCGGCAGCGAGGATACAGGCTGGCATATGTTGGAAACGAGCTTATTGTATTCAAAAACAGACGTGAAATAAAAAGATATGTTTTGCAACAATAAGGCTTAATTAAATCAGTGATTTTTTACAGAATGAATTTCATTGAAATTGCACCACATCGGGTGGTGCAATTTTTTTTGACCTTTTTTTCGGTGTCAGGGTTGGCGAAAATCTCTGATTCAATTTTTTTGTAATTTGGCTGTGCCCTAATAGGTTTCAATATTAAGTTTGTGTTAACAAACAGCTGTTGGAGTGGATTTGCGTAATTTTGGTCCCTGCAAAGCTAAATTGCGAAAATATGAACTATAGCTTTTTACAGTTCCTTACCCTTTTCGGATCGCTCAGCTTGTTCCTTTTTGGAATGAAGACCATGAGCGAAGGTATTCAGAAGCTTGCTGGTGACAAGATGCGCAACATTTTGTCTGCCATGACCTCCAACCGCTTTATGGGTGTGCTCACGGGTTTTCTTGTCACTACCCTGGTGCAATCCTCATCGGCCTCAACAGTCATGTTTGTGAGTTTCGTCAATGCCGGGCTGCTCAATCTTACCCAGGCAGTGGGCGTAATTATGGGTGCCAATATTGGTACCACAACCACCGCCTGGATCATTTCGCTGCTGGGCTTTAAGGTAAGCATTGCGACCTACTCCCTGCCACTGATTGCCATAAGCTTCCCGCTATTAATGATGTCGCGCGAACGACTTAATTCAACGGGCGAAACTCTTCTTGGTTTTGCGCTATTGTTTCTGGGCCTCGAATTCCTGAAGAATTCTGTGCCCGACTTTAACAGCAACCCCGAGATTTTTGAAGCCCTGGGCCGTTTAACCGATTATGGCTTTTTTACTACTTTGATTTTTCTGGGTATCGGTACCTTGCTAACCATTGTTCTGCAATCTTCGAGTGCCACCATGGCCCTTACCCTGGTTATGTGCGCCAATGGGTGGATTGGCTTTGAGCACGGAGCGGCTATTGTGCTGGGCGAAAACATTGGTACTACTATTACCGCCAACCTGGCTGCCCTGGTGGGCAATAACCAGGCAAAAAGGGCGGCATTGGCTCATACCTTATTCAATATTACCGGGGTGTTTTGGATGCTCATTGTTTTCAAACCCTTTGTAGGTCAGATTGATCATTACATGGTGCAGGCCGGCTTGGCTTCGCCGTTTGCCAATGCAAGTATGGTGCCCATTGGCCTTTCTATTTTCCATACGGCGTTTAACATACTTAATACTATTCTGCTCATAGGCTTTATTAAGTACTTTGTGTTTATTGTAGAGCATATTTTACCTCCCCGGGGCAAGCGCCTCGAGCGGCCGCAACTGGAGTTTTTCAACAGTGGCTTTCTTCAAGCTGCCGAGCTTACCGTCTTTCAGGCCAAAAAAGAAACGACGCAATTTGCAGAGCTGGCCCATCGCATGTTTAATTTTATTCCTGCTATGATCATCGAAACCGATAAAAAGGAATTTGAGGAATTACGCGAGCGGGTGAGCAAATACGAGGAGATTACCGACAGGGTAGAGGTAGAAATTACCACCTTCTTAGTAAAGGTTTCGAAAAAGCAGTTGAGTGGACATGCAGCCGAAGAATTGCGCCGCATGCGACTGGTTTGTGCCGAGATAGAAAAGATTGGCGATGTATGCTATAAAATGTCGACACTGCTGGCCAAGAAGAAGGAAGAAAAGGTGTATTTTACGCCTGCCCAGCGCAGCGAATTGTTTGAGATGTTTAAGCTGACCAACGATGCTTTTGAGCAAGCCATTGAAAACCTTATAAAGGGCGAAGTTTTTGCACGTCAGAACCTGGCGCGCTCCATCGAGTTGGAGGACCGCATTAACGCATTCCGTGATGCCGTGGGCGAAGAGGTAATCGAAGACATTGAGAAGGGCGTAGCCCATGTTAAGAGTGCCTTCTATTTCAACAAACTCATTTCTTCCTGCGAAAAGATTGGCGATACCTTGTTGAATATTTCTGAAGCCGTTTCGGGTGTGAATATTGAATAATATCCCAGGCCAAAGCACAAAAAAACCGCCCTGGCATTCCGGGGCGGTTTTTTTGTGCTTTGGTTTAGTTTACAAAGCACTGAGCCATTGGGGAAGCACAGTGTTTTTCCATTCCTGCTTGTCGCTGCGAACTTTGTCCATGTCGAGTCCGATAAATTCCTGGGCTCTTGCTTTGGTTGAAATATCGGGTAGCTCAACCGGATATTGGTGGCCGTATTTGTGGAAAATAGTGGCCAAAAGAATGCGTGCCTCGTTCACTTTTTGAATGGAGGTGCCAAGCACCCTGAGTGCCTCGGCAGGTGAGTGAATGCCCATACCGTTGGCGGCAGCCACCCAGTCCCAGCGCCATTGTGCATGGCGAATCCGTTGAAGCACATCTTCCATCTCTTCTTCTTTTGCGCCAGCATCCCAGGCATATTTTGCTTCAATGTGCACGGTGGCCAGGTTCTTTTCACAAATACGCCTTAATTCTGCTACGCGGGCCTGATGGTCGTAAACATTCTTTATCAGGTCTGCTTCGCTTTCGCGGTGACAAACCTGGCATGAGCCAGCCACGTTAGCAAGGGGGCTGCGCAAGTGGTGGTCGGTAAACTTAATGCCGCCTTCGCGTTTGTAAGGCATGTGGCAGTCGGCACACGAAACGCCGCGCTGGGCATGAATACCAGTTTTATAAAGCTCGTAGTCGGGGTGCTGGGTTTTTATCATGGGCGTTTTGCTGAGTGCATGAACCCAGTCGGTATGTTCAACATTGTCGAGATATTTCTCCATGTCTTCTGCAGCAAAACCTTCGTCCCACGGGAAGGTGAGGTAGTTTCCGGGCTGCGCGAAGTAGTATTCCACATGGCACTGGGCACAAACCAGTGAGCGCATCTCCTGGCGTGTAGCTTTGGTAATATCGATGCCCTGACGCTGAAATGCTTCAACCAGTGCGGGCCTCGAAATGCGCAGGTTCATAGTGTTGGGATCGTGGCAGTCGAGACATCCGATGTGGTTTTGAATGTTGGGGCCCATGTCGCCCCAAGTGCCGGAGTAAAATTCGGCCACACCAATCTCATTCATCATGCGGGGCACGTCAGGGCTCTTGCAGGTCCAGCAAGTGGCCGGCTGAGGAACGTTGGTGCGCAGGGTGTTGTGCACGTCGGTTACTGAATAGTAGTGCCCTCGTCCCTGGTTGTAGTCGCGCGAGAAGGCATAACCTGCCCACATGACTACCAGCTCAGGATATTTGTCAAGATAGTCAATCATTCCGGAGCCGAAGTGCTTACTCATAAAGCTGGTATCGGCTGTCATGGAGTATGATTCGTATTGACGGGGAAAATTATCGCCCCAGACTGCGTTGTTTGCCTCCCATTCTTCAATGGGGTTGATCATCTGGAAATAAAGCTGGGCTTCGCTTCGCCTTTCAACAATGCTGGCTGCCAGCAGTCCGATAATAAATACAATAACTACGGTGGCGAAAAACAATACCCAGTTTAGCCAGGGTTTCTTCTGCGAAATTTCTCTTATGCTCATAGTTTGGTTGTTTTAGTGGTTTGCGCTTTATATTTTGATAGGTTTAATCCGTTTCTGAAACTCCCGGGGTTTGAACCTTCGACGATCGATTGCCGCTTCCAAAGAGCCACTCAAGCCACGAGGGCACCACAGTGGGCAAGCGTTCCACCAGGGCATGGGGTGCAGCCGAAAGGCTCTTAACAGTACCATGGGGTGTTTCGCGATGGCAGTCCCAGCAAAGTTTTCCTTCCCCAGCATCTGCCATAGTACTGGTAACCTCCACCAGCTGGGTCATGTCAACAAGGTCGAGGTGGCAGCGAATGCAGTTTTCCTGCACTACGCCAACGCCAGCACTTTTTATTTTTATTACCTGCGGTTCCCAGCGAAAGGTAAAATAGGTGCTGTGGCGCATGCCATCGCTTCCTTTAAAATAATATTTTCTGATGAAGTTATCCTGCGGAACGTGGCAATCGCCGCAGGTAGCCACCTCGCTATGGCTGCTTTTCGACCACGAGGCATAATGCGGGTACATTACATGGCAGTTGATGCAGGTTTCCGGCTCGTCAGAAAGGTAAGAGGTTGCCTTGGATATGTGTACCACCAATAAAAATATCCCGGTAAAGATGCCACTGAGAATAATGACCGTCAGGCGCCAGTTTTCCGGAGGCATCAAGAAAAGAAACAATTTTTTCAGTGCTTTCATCGTTTTGGGTTTACCGCGGTTTAAGAAAATTTGTACCTAAATATACATATTAAAGACTTTACAAAACACGCTGAAACGACATAGATTCCTTATTTTTATTTAGACTAATTACATATAATATCGAATCTCATTGATTGTTAGACATGTTGACTTGCAAACTATTTTTCTGCCATTGAAATTTTTTTTTGAAGGAGTCCATTTTTTATGTTTTTAAAATGCCTGAGCGGCGGCAGAAAAGTGCTTTTTGTCCGTTTTATTCTTTAATTTTGTTTTTCAGGAAAAATAATAATCCTGCTTACGGAAAAGGAAAAATTATGGTTGGTTTTCGAAATATTATTTTTTTATTTCTCCTTGCTGGGGGTGTCCTTTTTGCCATTGACAATCCATCGCCACTTGCCTCGGGCCGGCTCGACAGTCTTCGTCAGCTGGCTGCGCAGCCCGAAACGGACGATACCACTCGCATAAATGCCCTGCTGCAGATATCTTGGGAATTGAAGTCGATAGAGCCCATGCAGGCGCTTGAGTATGGGAAAAGTGCCCTTGAAATTGCTGAAGCAGGCCAGCATCAGGCAAAAGCAGCCGATGCGCTGCGGCATATCGGAGTTATTTACTGGCAGCTTGGCAATTTTAATATGGCCATGGATTTTTTGCAGGAGTCGAATATTATGTTTCAGCGAGAAGGCGATCCGGTGGGTACGGCCAGAACGTTCTCCAATATCGGCCTGGTTTTCTGGGAGCAAGGACATTATGAAAAAGCCCTTGAAAATTATTTTCAGGCCCTGCGTATTTTGGAAAATATTGAAGACAATTCTGTAATTGCCCCCGTTCTAAACAATATTGGATTGGTATATCAAAGCCAGGGAGACTATGCGCTTGCAGAAGACTTTCATTTGAGGTCGCTTGAAGTGAAGCGTGCAACGGGCGACGAAAAGGGGATTGCCTTTTCACTTAATAATCTTGGGGTGGTGAAGCAAAATACAGGAAATTATGATACCGCCCTTGAGTATTTTTCTGAAGCTCTAACCATTAGGGAAAAATTGCTCGACAAGCGCGAAATTGCCAATACCAGGAGCAATATTGGCTACTTATATTATTTGATGGGCAATTCCGAATTTGCCTTGTCGAATATGAAGCAGGCGCTCGACCTTTATTTCGAAGTTAACGACCAGAGCGGCCTGGCTCAGACCTACCATTACCTTGCCCTGGTGAACCGGCAAATGGGTCGCTTGACCCAAGCAATAGACTATTTTGAAACCAGCCTTGAGATTGCCCAAAAAATAGGGCATTCGCGAATTATTGCCGACAACTACCGGAACCTTGCCAACATAATGGCATTGCGGCGCGAATACCAAAAGGCTTATAATTTTCAGGAACTATACCAGAACCTTCGCGACAGCCTCTTCACGCGCGAGAGCCAGCAGCGCATCATGGAGATGCAAATGATGTACGATCGCGAACGGAAGGAAAGTGAGATTGAGCTGCTGCGAAAAACGAATCAGATCAATGCACTGAACTTGCAAAAACAACGGCTGTTGAAGAATTTTTTGCTGGGAGGAGTGGTGCTTATCCTGATTTTGCTCTTCCTGCTGTATAACCGGTTTCTGTTTATCACCCGCTCGAACCGACTGCTCGAAAGACAAAAGGAAGAGATTGGCCAGAGCAACCAGAAGCTTATGGAGCTGAATAAAACCCTGGTAGAGCAAAAACAAAAGGTGGATGAACTGAACCAGCGCCTCAATCAAACCAACCAGCGCCTTATTGAGTCGGAAAAGCATCTGATCGAAACCAATGCCACCAAGGATAAATTCTTTTCTATTATTTCGCACGACCTGCGCAATCCTTTTGCCAGCATTGTTAGCTTTTCGCGCATTCTGAAAAGAGATATTCAGAATCTGGGCAAGGAAGAATTGCAGGAGCTGGCCAGGGAACTCGACAAGTCAGTACTCAAGATCAACAACCTGTTGGAGAACCTTTTGCAATGGTCGCGCACCCAAACGGGCAAGATGAAATTCCATCCCGAATACATAGCTGTGAATGATCTGATTCGAGATAATATTAACCTTTTCTCGGGCAATGCACGTGAAAAGGAGATCAGGCTGGTTGACCTGGTCGATCCCGACCTGGTGGTTTTTGCCGATCAGAATATGACCAATACCGTTATCCGTAACTTGCTTTCCAATTCATTGAAATACTCCGATGCCGGTGGGAAAATTGAAATTTCGGGCCGTGTAATCAATAAAATGGCCTACATTTCGGTGAAAGACGATGGCGTAGGAATGACCCAGGAGCAAATGGACCAGCTTTGGAGCGTAAACACCATCCATACTACCTATGGCACACGCGACGAAAAGGGGAGTGGCCTCGGGCTGTTGCTCACCAAGGAGTTTATTGAAAAGCAGGGTGGGCAGATTAGTGTGAAAAGCGAAAAGGGTAAAGGCTCTGAATTTACTTTTTCATTGCCCCTGGAAATGCATGAATAAAGATTCATAGGTATCATTTTTTTTACCTGGGTAACACACCCTATTTTGCCCGTATAAATCAGAAAAAAACCGTATATTTGCACTCCCATTTCGGAAAGGCGGATGTGGCGTAATTGGTAGCCGCGCCAGACTTAGGATCTGGTGCCGAAAGGCGTGGGGGTTCGAGTCCCTTCATCCGCACAAAATATTGATTTTCAGGCAGAACCCCATTTCTGACTATTTTGGCTTTTGTCCGAGGGGGGTTTTGTTTTTCATCCAGAGCTTTTATTAATCAAAAAAATAAACATCTTTTATGAATATTGTTCAGGAAAACAAAGGACAGCTGGAAGCTGTTCTTAAGGTTGAACTTAAAGAAGAAGATTACCGTGACAAAGTAGCAGCTGAGCTGAAAACCCTTCAGCGCAAGGCCCAGATGCCTGGCTTTCGCCCCGGAAAAGTGCCATTCGGCATGATTAAAAAAATGTACGGCAAAAGTGTCATGGCCGAAGAGGTAAATAAAATGCTGGTCGATGAGGTGTACAAGTACATCAAAGACAACAATATCGACATCCTGGGCAATCCGCTTCCCGACCATGAAGCAGCTGAAAAAATTAACTGGGATACTCAGACCGATTTTGAGTTTTTCTACGAAATAGGGCTGGCCCCGAAAGTGGAACTCGAGCTTGCTGATAATATTGAGGTGGATTACCACCGTATCAAGGTGGCCGATGAAACCATTAATTCCTATATCGAAGATATTCGTCGCCGTTTTGGAAAAATGATCACGCCTGAGGTTTCCGAAGCCGAAGACGTGCTATTTTGCGAGTTTGCCGAATTGGAATTGGCCGGTAACCGGAAGGAAGATGGCCTTTCTCATAAATCGAACCTGATGATAAAGTTCGTAAAGGATGAAGAGATCAAAAAGGAACTGATCGGAATGAAAATTGGCGATAGCGCTGAGTTTGAGTTGCTCAAAGCCGTTGAAAACGAAACAGAAGCCGCCGCAATGATCGGGGTGAAGAAGGAAGAATTGGCAAACTACAGCCCCTTGTTCCGAATTACTGTGGAAAATATTTCCAGGATTGAACCTTCTGAGATGAACGAAGATCTCTTCAAAAAAGCCCTTCCCGATGACGAAGTGAAAACAGAAGAGGAGTTTCGGCAGAAGCTCACCGAGCAGGTAAGCAAGCAATACCAGCTGGATGCCGACAAGCATTTTCGCAATGAGGTAATGAAAAAGTTGCTTGAAGTTACCGGGCTTGAACTTCCCGAAACATTTCTGAAAAAGTGGCTGAAAGAAGCCAACAAGGAAGAGTTTACCGTTGAGCAGGTCGAAACCGAATTTCCGGCCCTGGCCGATACTTTTCGCTGGCAGCTTATTGAAAACCACCTGATTTCTGGCAATAACCTGGAAGTAACCCCCGACGAGGTTACTGATCATTTGTCGTCGTTTATGCGCGCCCAGCTCAGGCAGTACGGCCAGGAGAACGTGGAACAAAGCGTTATCGATGGCTTTGTAAAGGATATTATGAAGAACCAGGAGGAAATGAAAAAGGTTTATGACAATCTTTTTGATCAGAAGCTAATGGATCTTTACAAGCAAAAATTAAAGCTGAAAGAAGTAGAGATCAGTTTTGATGATTTTGTTAAATTAGTGACCGAAAAATACCAGGCTGAAAAGGCTTCAGCTTAAAATACAGGCTCTAACAAAAATTACTTCCGATGAGCAGAAAGGACGAATTTTCAAAATATGCCACCCGGCATTTGGGTATTAGCAGCCAAACGCTGCATAATTACACTTCAGTGTATGGCAACTACATAAGCCCGACCATTATTGAGGAGCGCCAGCTTAATGTGGCCACCATGGACGTTTTCAGTCGCCTTATGATGGATCGCATCATTTTTCTGGGGGTGCCCATCAACGATTATGTGGCAAACATCATCCAAGCCCAGTTGCTATTCCTTGAATCGGTTGACCCCAAGAAAGACATTCAGATTTACCTGAATACTCCCGGTGGCTCCGTTTATGCAGGACTGGGGATATACGATACCATGCAATACATTGCACCCGATGTGGCCACCATTTGTACTGGTATTGCTGCCTCCATGGGCGCCGTGCTGCTTTGCGCCGGCACTCCCGGCAAGCGTACTGCCCTCAAGCACAGCCGTGTGCTTATTCACCAGCCTATGGGCGGCGCCGAAGGACAAGCTTCCGATATTGAAATTACCGCAAGAGAAATTCTTAAACTTAAAAAAGAATTGTACGAAATCATTTCCATGCATTCAAAGCAGGATTACGATAAAGTTTACAAAGACTCAGACCGCGACTATTGGATGACGGCACAGGAAGCCAAAGATTACGGTATGATTGACGAAGTGCTGCTAACCAATAAGAAAACCAGCTAACAGAACGGCAGCCTTGTAATAAAGTTATGTCAAAAGAAAACAAAAAATGCTCATTCTGCGGGCGGGATGCTGCGCAGGCCGATATGCTGATCTCGGGCGTGGGTGCACACATTTGCGAGCGCTGTGTGGAGCAGGCAGGCCTTATTGTGGCCGAAGAAAAAGCCCTTAAGGGAAAGGCCAATACCCCTTCGTTTAAGCTGCTTAAACCTGCAGAGATTAAGGATCACCTCGACCAGTATGTCATTGGGCAGGACGACGCCAAAAGGGTGCTCTCCGTGGCTGTCTACAATCATTACAAGCGTATTGGGCATACCAACGTCAAGAAAGATAAAACCGATGATGTGGAGATCGAGAAGTCGAACATCATCATGGTTGGCGAAACAGGAACCGGCAAAACGCTGTTGGCCCGCACCATAGCGCGCCTGCTGCAGGTTCCATTCTGTATTGCCGATGCTACCGTGCTTACCGAAGCCGGTTATGTAGGCGAGGATGTGGAAAGTATTCTGGCACGCCTGCTCCAGGTGGCCGATTACGATGTGGCTTCCGCCGAAAGGGGTATTGTTTTTATTGACGAGGTGGACAAAATTGCCCGCAAGAGTGACAACCCTTCCATAACCCGCGATGTTTCTGGCGAAGGAGTGCAGCAGGCCCTGCTGAAAATACTGGAAGGATCGGTGGTAAATGTGCCGCCACAGGGTGGTCGCAAGCATCCTGAACAGAAAATGATTCAGGTAAACACCCAAAACATTCTGTTTATCTGCGGCGGTGCTTTCGATGGGATCGAAAAGAAAATCGCCTCGCGGATTCGTGCCAACGCCATTGGCTATGGAGTGAACAAATCAGAGCAGATCGACCGCGAAAATATGCTTCAGTACATAGCGCCTCAGGACCTTAAGAGTTTCGGGCTGATTCCGGAACTGGTAGGCCGTCTGCCGGTGCTTACTTATCTGAATCCGCTCGACCGCGAAGTGCTAAGGGCCATTCTTACGGTACCGAAAAATTCCCTTATCAAACAATATGTCAGGCTGTTCGAAATGGATAACATTGCCCTGAAGATCGACGACGATGTGCTCGATTTCATTGTTGATAAAGCCATTGAGTTCAAACTTGGTGCCCGCGGCCTGCGTTCTATTTGCGAGGTGATCATGCTTGATGCCATGTTTGAAATTCCATCTTCGGCCAAGCCTGAAAAAGAATTCAGGATTACCCTGGAATATGCCACGACCAAGCTCAGCAAAAACAAAATGAGCAGACTTAAAGTGGCATAACTAAGGTGTTCAGGGCTTGCAACTGAGCAAAATTTTCATTAACTTTTAGCGTTTGTTTTGAGAACAAGCGCTTTTTTTTGGCATATTTCTTGTCATATTCCTTGCCAATCGCATGAAGAGGTTTTTCACAAATATTAGCCTATTTTTTTTGCTGCTTGCAGCGGTTTCTGGGGTGAGTGCCCAGGATGCCCCTGTTCCTGCGGCTCCGCAGGGATATGTGGTAAAAGCCCGCATTGTTGGCAACGATACCCTGTTGGTAATCGATCTGGCCCCCGTGGCGTTTTTTGCCCCCCGCATTTTTAAGAACCGTGCCGACGAAAACCGCTATCGCCGCCTGGTGCAAAATGTAAAGCGGGTGTACCCGTATGCCCGTTTGGCCGGGATTAAATTTGACGAGTATAACGAGTTGCTTGCTACCCTGCCCAGCGAGGCCCAGCGCAAGCGGGCCATGAAGCAGGCCGAAAACGAACTGCGCGCGCAATTTGAAGATGACCTGAAAAGGCTCACTTTCTCGCAGGGTTTAATCCTAATAAAGCTGGTCGACAGGCAGACCAGGCATACCTCATACGATGTGGTGAGAGAGTTTCGCGGAATGATATCTGCGGTGTTCTGGCAGGGGCTGGGACGCATTTTTGGATACAATCTCAAAACCGAGTACGACCCCGAAGGGGAAGACCGCCTGATTGAGGAAATAGTGCAAATGATAGAAGCCGGGGTGCTTTGAAGGGTTTATTTCCCCCTTCCTTGCAAAATAATCAAAACCGTATAGATCAGAATTTTGAAATCGACTGCCAGCGACATGTTTTCGAGATAAAGCAGGTCGTAGCGTAAGCGTTCAATCATCTGGTCCACATTTTCGGCATACCCGTATTTTACCTGCCCCCAGCTGGTAATGCCGGGTTTAATCTTTTGCAGCAGCCGGTAGTGGGGTGCTTTTTTAGCAATACGTTCGATATAGTACTGACGTTCCGGGCGGGGTCCCACCAGCGACATATTACCAATGAGCACGTTGTAGAACTGGGGAATCTCATCAAGCCTGACCTTGCGCATAAAACGCCCAAAAGGAGTTATGCGGGGGTCGTCCTTACACGAAAGCTGGGGCCCGTCTTTTTCTGCGTCAACAAACATCGAGCGGAACTTATGCATCATAAAGGGCTTGCCGTGCAGACCAATACGTTCGTGGGCATAAAAAACGGGTCCTTTGGAGGTCGCCTTCACAATGATGGCCGTAATAAGAAATACTGGTGAAAGCAAAACCAGCCCAAGCAACGAAATCACCAGATCCATCAGGCGCTTTATCGATTGCTGCCAGGCAGGCATCAGCCCGGGTTGTATCTGAATAAGAGGAGCGCCAAAAATGGAGGTCATTTTTACTGCGCCCAGCAAAATGTCGTGCAACTCAGGAATCACCTTAACGACCACATCCGATTGGTACAGTTCTGTGAGTATCTGGCTGATATTTTTATGCTCGCGTGGTTCAATAGCCAGGATGGCTTCTTCTACTTGGTACTCTTCTAAAATTTCCTTGAGGTCCTTAAACCACCCCAAGCGAGGCAGTTGGCCTTCAATAAGGTACTTATCGTAGATGTTTACATTTACGTAGCCAATCAGATGGTTGCCCGATGATTTTTTCTGCAACTCCAGTTCATTGAAAATATCCAGGGCTTTTTTCTGGCTTCCTATTATAATAGTGCGAAACCCGATGACACGGTTGTGGATTTTTTTTATAAGAATGGTGGTAAGTACCAGCCTGAAGGTGGCTGTGAAAAAGAAATGAAAGACCAGCAAGAATAAAAATGAACGGTAATATTCGCCGCTGGTGCTAACTTCCTGATCGAGCAACACCACAAAAAAGATGACCAACACCCCTATTATCGAAGTGAAAAGGGTTTGGCCAAACTGGCCCAGGCGCGAGGTGCGGAAAATGGATTTGTAGGCCCCGCTAACCCAATAAAAGAGAAGCCAAAACAGGGGGATGACCAGCAAGCCCACTATAAGGTTCTCATCAATAAACAATTGCTCTTTCAGGGCGCCAAGGCCGATGTTGTTGTTTGCCTTCCTGAAGCTGATGAAAAAAAACCACGCCAGGGAGGCAGCAAGGAAGTCGAACGCGATGTAACGGAAAAGGTGGATTCGTTGTAGTCTTTTATCCATGCTGTTGTATTGGTTTCGCGAATAATATTATGGCATCGGCTCGGTATGTTGGTTTAAGATAAATAATATGTAGGAACGGGGAGGGTATAATATCTTGATAACGCTTAGACATAATACATATTGTTTGCCCTGTAACAAAGAAACCGGCCGGATACGAACATCCGGCCCTGTGGTTATTTTATAAACTGTGTAAGGTTAATTATCCGAGTACCCTGGTATTGATGTCAATCTTTTCCATGATCTGATAAGCCAGCTCAAGGGAGCGGTATCCGTCTTCGATGGTAACCACTGGCTGGGTGTTTTCTGCAATTGAGGCCTGGAAGGTTTCCAGTTCGGTTTTTATGGCATTAATGGATTGAATCTCGGGCTTTTCAACCAGGATCTGCTTTTTTCCCCGGCCAGGTCCCAGTTCAATAATCATGGCAAAAGGATCGTCGGTATTTTCTGCCGACTTCATGCGAATGATCTCGGTTTCTTTTGTCAGGAAATCGACGGAAATATAACCATTTTTCTGAAAGAAACGCGATTTACGCATGTTTTTCATGCTGATGCGGCTGGCTGTGAGGTTGGCAACGCAGCCGTTGTTAAACTCTACGCGGGCATTGGCAATGTCGGGCGTTTCTGATACCACCGCCACGCCGCTGGCCGATATTTTTTTGATGGGTGAGCGCACCACATGCAACACAATGTCGATATCGTGTATCATCAGGTCGAGAATTACCGGCACATCGGTTCCCCTGGGATTAAACTGCGCCAGGCGGTGCGTTTCAATAAACATGGGGTTTTCGAGAAAAGGATTGGCTGCGATAAAGGCAGGGTTGAAGCGCTCCACATGGCCCACCTGCACCTTAACACTTGCTTCGCGCGCCAATTCAATAAGCTGGCGGGCCTCAGTGAGGGTGGTTGTAAGGGGCTTCTCAATAAAAACGTGCCTTGAACGCTTCAGGGCCTTGGCAGCATTGTGGAAATGCGAAATAGTCGGCGTGACAATGTCGACCATTTGGCATGCTTCAATCAACTCATCGGCCGAATCGAAACGTTTAATGCCAAATTTCTCTTCCACCTCGGCGGCAATGGCATCGTTCGGATCGTAAAATCCCAGCAGGTCAAAGCGATCTGATTCTAAAATGCATTTGATGTGAATTTTACCCAGGTGGCCTGCTCCTAATACACCAATTTTGTTTACTTGCACAACTATGGTTGTTTTATAGTTTTGTTATGTTTTGCAAATGTAAA
The DNA here is from genome assembly GCA_041687035.1 of Bacteroidales bacterium. Lineage (GTDB taxonomy): Bacteria > Bacteroidota > Bacteroidia > Bacteroidales > UBA7960 > UBA7960. Next base: position 8,021 of record JAWLCS010000031.1, on the reverse strand, counting down.
TTAATTAACTGTTTTTGCCCCGCTTTTTTCCAAAAACCGGCACCGCACAATACTGCTTCCAAAATGGAAGATGGAACAGGCTTTTCAGACCGTTGTTCGGCCCCGCATTTCAAACAAGAATTACAGAATTAATGATTATTTTAGCGCATTGTTTCAGAACCATTTTTGAGTAAATTCGAATGATCGACACATACCGCCATAAGGGTTTACGCCGCAAGCTTGCCGAGGAAGTGCGCCACAAGGGCATAAAGGATGAGCGTGTAATTGCGGCTATAGACCGCATCCCGAGGCATTTTTTTCTCGATTCCTCTTTCGTGGAGTTTGCCTACCAGGATAAGCCTTTTCCCATTGGGTCCGGTCAAACCATTAGCCAGCCCTATACCGTGGCTTTTCAAACCGAACTGCTCGAGTTAAAAAAAGGCGAAAAAGTACTTGAGATAGGTACCGGCAGCGGCTATCAGGCCTGTGTGTTGCTTGAGCTGGGTGCCAAGGTTTTCAGTATTGAACGCCACCATAGCTTGTATGTAAAAACCAAGGCACTGCTGCAAGAAATGGGCTACAATGCCAGGCTCTTTTATGGCGATGGATATAAGGGGCTGCCTGCCTACGCACCTTTCGACAAAATTCTGATTACGGCTGCTGCCCCCGAGGCTCCGCCGGAGCTATTGAAACAGCTTAAAATTGGCGGAATGATGGTGGTACCGGTTGGCCCTGGCGGCACCCAAACCATGATGCGGATTACAAAAGTTGATGACGATAAATATGAACTAAGCGATTTCGGTCAATTTCGGTTTGTGCCCATGCTTGGCAAAAAAGAATAAAATTTTCTGTATTTGTTGGTTATTATAAATCTAGTCTATACATTTACCGGATAAATGCAATAGTATATCAGTTCTATGCTCTTTCATGAGGCACCTTGAAACTTTTCGCGACATTTTCAGTCCGGGCTCCTTCGGAGAGTTGATACTGGCATTCAACGGCGACTTCAATCAAGACATCATTGTAAGCCTTGGTGAGGCGGTTCGTAGTGAAGTCAGCGCCACCAGCAACGCCTCTTTGGCCAAGCGCGCCTTTACTGTTTTTGTGGAAATGGCTCAGAATGTGCTTCACTACAGCCTTGAACGGGGTATGGCCGGGCAGGGCAAGGGGCGTTTTTTGCTCCTTCAGGCCAGCGATGGTTTTCATTTGATTACCTGCAACCTGATCGATCCGGCACAAATGGATTACCTGAAGCGGCGTGTTGGCGAAATTAATCGCATGGGTTCTGGCGAACTAAAATCCTCATACCTTTCGAAACGCCGCCAAAGGGTGCCTGAAACCAATGGGGGTGCCGGGCTTGGCCTCATGGATATTGCACGCCGCTCGGGCAAACCCTTGGGCATTGGCTTTCTGGCCGAAGGCGAAGGCAAATTGCGATTCTACCTCAGAACCATAGTTTCCTGGTAAGTTGTTCAGAACTGCGGGGTTTTGTCCAGGGCATCGCGCAGGCCGTTGCCTGTAATCATAAAGGCCAGTACCATTAGCATTATCATCACACCGGGCAAAAAGGCAAGGTATCCCTTATCAAGAATTATATAGCCGTAGTGCTCCCTTATCATAGTGCCCCATGAGGGCATGGGAGGCTGCACGCCAATACCCAGGAAACTTAGCCCGGCCTCAATAAGAATGGCCGATGCAAAATTGGCGGCAGAAATAACAATAACTGGCCCCATGATATTGGGCAGTATATGCCTAGTGATGATCCGGTAGCTGCCTAATCCCATTGCCCTGCCGGCTTCCACAAACTCTTTTTCGCGCAGACTGAGCACCTGACCACGCGCCACACGCGCCACATCTACCCACATAGTGAGCCCCACTGCCAGAAAAACCTGCCAAAATCCTTTGCCAATGGCAAATGTTATGGCAATTACCAGCAGCAGGGTAGGGATGGACCAAATCACGTTTATGAGCCACATGATAAGGTCGTCGAGCCGGCCGCGAAAATAGCCTGCCAGGCTGCCCAGGGCAACCCCGATGCCCAGGGAAATGAATACGGCGATAAATCCTACTGATAGCGAAACCCGGGTACCAATAACCAGCTGGCTAAGCATGTCGCGCCCGAAGCGGTCGGTGCCCAGCAGAAATCTGCGCTGAATCAAGTGCTGTTTTTCAACCTGCTGCTGCATGGTCGCCAGGGTCATGGTTTGCCGTTCACCCGAAAGGGTTAAAAAAGAAATCGCTTTGTTGTTCATCTGTGCGGGTTCCTGATCGTGTGCCACAGGAAAAAGTACATCGGGGAGCCAAACACGGTTTTCAAGCCCCGGATAGCCTGGTTGACCTGCGTATGTTTCGTAATACAGCCAGGCATCTTCAAACCAGTATCGCTGAATCGGAATGCTGGTATGCTCGGCGGGCTGGCCCCAAACCATTTTTCTGAGAAAGTTTGTTCTTTCTGGCTCCCGGTTCTTAGCTATGAGCAGCAGTTTGGCCGTGTGGCCGGGCTTATGGGTTGCCAGTTCCAGTTGCTGGTGGTTGGCGAATGGGGTGCTGTCGGGGGTAATAAGGTATCCCAGTATGGCGGCAAGGGCCGAAACCATAATAAATATCAGGCTGCCGAGAGCCAGGGGATTGCGGCGAAACCTCCGCCAGGCCAACCGGCTCAGCGAGCCTTGTATGTCATGCTGCTTTTTTCTAAACACCTTGGGCGATTATGCTGGCAAATTTATAAAACAAAACGGTTATTTCTCTGTTTACTTGTTTATGTTAACCCGGCTGAGTCTATAATGTCAGAACATTTTTTTCGTTATTTCATTAATTGGCACTATTTTAGTGTAAGAATTGACTTAGTCAGATAAAAAAATCTTTGCAATGAATAAGAAACTTTTCATCACCACCCTTTTCGTATTTGCTATAGGCCTGTTGCTTCAATTGCCTGCCACAGCTCAGGAAAAAAAAGTTAACTGGCTCAGCCTGGAAGAAGCCCAGGAGTTGCATAAAAAGAACCCCAAAAAGATTTTTGTAGATATTTACACCGACTGGTGCAGCTGGTGCAAGCGTATGGAATCTGAAACTTTTGCCCACCCCGTAATTGTAGATTACCTCAACACCCATTTCTACGCTGTGAAGCTCAATGCTGAGCAAACCGAACCTATTGTTTTTAAAGGGGTAACATACGAAAATGAACGAGCCAAGCAAGGGCAGCGCCGTGCCGCCCACAATTTTGCCATAGCTATCCTGCAAGGTCGTATGAGCTATCCTTCGGTTGCCTTTTTCGATGAGAACCTGAGCCTGATCTACGCCCTGCCGGGATTTCGCCCGCCGGCACGCATGGAGCCCGTCCTGGTGTTTTTCAACGAGGATGTGTACAAAACCAATCCCAACCTGGACGAGTTTTCCTCCAGTTTTCAGGGAAAGGTTACCCCATAACAGCCGGAAGTTAATTTTTGCAATCGGTCTTTTTTCGCACCTGCTGCAGGTACCACCTGCAAATGCGTGCATTGTAGCTGTAAATGTTTTTGAGGGGTGCCTGCCCCTCTTTTTTTAGCTGCTTCTCCAACTCAGAGGTAAACTTGTCGTAGCACATCCAGTCGGCTGCCTTCAATTTTCTGGCGAGTACCATTCCGGGCACAAAGGGCTTCAGCATTTTCCTTAAACGCTTCTCGAGGCTTATTTTTCGCGGCTCTTTCATTTCTTCCTCTTCGAAAAATATACCCAGCGGCTTGAAAAATTCATCCTCGAGCAGCTGGTAATACAGTTGCTGGTTGAGGCGAAGGTCGAAAGGCACTTGCCTGAAAAGGTTTCGCAAGTCTTTGTGCCACAAAGGAAGCCGCAGGGCATAACCAAAGAAAGGAAATACCTGGGCCGACTGAAAAATAAACTTCGAGCGTTTTTCCTTCACATCCCAGTCTTCAACGTAAACGCTGAAGAGCGGATCGGTGGCACATTCGGGCGGATTGTAGCTGGCAAACCATTGCTCCAGCCTTTTTATTACTTGATCTTTGGCACTGTTGCCAAGTGGAATAAACTGGAAATATTTTTTTGCAATATGCGGGGCCAGGTTTTTCAGGTCACGTTTTGTCTTGGCAGCTTTTTTCACATGCCCTCCGGCAAGAAAATCTCCTCCGTGACCGGGAATGAATACGCTTTCATCAGGAATCAGGTTATTGTCTTTCAGGTGTTTCACCGCAAAATATTCCTGCAGATAGGGCATGGTGTAGTTATTGCCCACATAGCGATAATAATCCTGAAATACAGGGTCGTTCTGGAAGTTGCTGGTGTTCAGGCTGCGGTAATCAACAAAGATCCATTGGTAACCCAGCTCTTTGGCCACCCGCTCGCTCAGCTCCGATTCCTTGTTGGGCCGTCCGTAAGAAAAACAAATCACTTTCTGGTAACCGGCCAGCTTCAGCAAACTCACGATCAGGCGCGAGTCGTAGCCTCCGCTGAGTGGCACCACAACCGACCGGTCTTTAAGGGATATGATCAGTCTTTTAATAACATTCTTCAGCTTATAAACCAGTTTTACCTTCAGTTCGGTAAGACTATCGCCCCAGAATGCCTTTGGCAGGAAATAACTGTAAATTTCCGATTCCATGGTTCCATCGGGCTTCAGCAGCAATATCTCGGCAGCGCGCGATTTATAAATGTCTTTTAGCAAGGTTTCATTCCCCAGCACAAAGCCCGCCCCCAAAAACTCATCAAAAGCTTCGTGGTTGCATTGCTTTTCCTGCTTCATGTTAAGCAGCTGGTCAGAGCTGTCGGAAACCAGCCACTTTCCATCCTCCCAGGTATAGAAAACGGGAAAAATGCTCATAGTCCCGGTACAGATTAAAATACCTTCGGGCGTTTGCCTGACGATGGAGAAAGGACCGTCAATGCTTTCGAGCTTTTCCCTGATGGCCTTACGCTCTTTAATGGGATGCAAATCATCGAGGGCAACACTTTCATGAAAATGATTGCTGTCAAGGTCGAAGAAAAAGCCTTTGAAGTTTAGCTCTTCCCTGGTGTGCCAGAAATAATTGTAATTGTAAACCAAAAATACCTGGTTCATCTTCTTTATTTTTTAATGATTTCTTTAAAAAGTTCATTGTATTGATGGGCCACACTTTCGCGACCAAAATGCTCCATAGCGTATTGCCGGATGGCTTCCGGGTCAAAAGTATGATATTCCCCGAATAATTTTTCCATGGCCATGGCCAATGCTTCATGGTCTTGAGGCTCCACCAGCAATCCTTCGCTTTTGCGGATAAAGCTTTCAGGCCCTCCCGCGCGGGTGGCAATTACGGGCAGGCCGCTGGCCATGGCTTCGATAAACACCACGCCAAAAGCTTCGAAATGGCTGGCCAGCACAAAGGCATGAGCCTGCTGCAAATGCGCGGCCACCTGCTCGCGACTAAACATTCCCACGAAAGTGATTTTGCTACGGAGGTTTTTGCTTTCAGCCAGTTGCTCCAGCCTGCTGCGCTCGGGTCCGTCGCCGCCGATCACCAGCCTGAAGTCACCTTTCTGCCTTGAAAGGAGCAGGGAAAAAGCTTCAATAAGTGTATCCATGCCCTTCAAAGGAATGAGATTGGCCAAGGAAAAAAAGGTAAAGGGTTTTTGAGGCAAAGGCTCGCTTGGCGGCACAAAGAAATCGGTATCGACCATATTGGGAATGGTGAGGAGCCGCTCTGTTGCAGCGGGCGCAATTAGTTTGATGAAGGGCTGCAGGGCATCGCTCACGGTTATTACCCTTTCGGCGCCTTCGAAGGTAGTTTGCAGGTAAGGAAAGAACCAGGACTCGAACATGCGCATGGCCTCTTTTGTGTTGTAAACAAAACGGCTGCGGTGCTCGGTAATTACGTAAGGCACTCCGTGTTTTTCCTTGATAAAAGCCGCCACCAGCCCCGCCCAAATGCTGCTGTGCGCCAAAATGATATCGGGCTTGCCATGCGTGTTTTGATGGCTTTTGTAGAATCGCAGCATCATGTTTACCCAGCCATGGAAATTAGGTTTGTTCGAAAACGGGATGATCCAGTATTTTCGCAGGTGCTCAGTGATGCCTTCTGACGAGATGCAATGCCTGGTGCGGGATTTAAAGAAATCGGCGGGCCTCAGTGTGCGCAAACTGGTGTGAATGCCGGCGAGCACCTCCACCCTGGCGCCTGCCTCAGCAAGGGCTACTGCATGCTCGCGAAAGAAATAGCCACCATTGGGCGGATACCACGAAGGAATGACCAGCACTTTTATTTGCTCTTCGGGGGCCATGGCTCAAGTTTTTGATTCGTTGCTTGGTATTTGGACTGGTTTGTGGCGGCGCGCCAGGCTCAGATACCACAGCAGGCAGTAGCTTACCACTACAAAGCTTACCCCGCTGAAAAGCCAGAGCGATAGCCACAGGTTTTGCTGCCAAATGCCGGCTCCCAGTGCCAGGAAGCGAAGTACCAGCAAAACAATATCTATGATCATGGCCTTTTTCTGGCGGAAAAACAGCTCGGGTACAAACGACAGCGGGCTGGTAAGAAAAACGGCAAACAGCCAGGGACTCAGCACCTGCAAAAAACGGCCGGCCATAAGGTACTCTTCGGTAAACACCAGCCTGAAAACCGCCGGTGCAAAAATGGCCAGCAAGGTAAAAGGAATTATGCCAAGGGCAAAAAAGCGCAGCACCAGCTTTTTGAGCGCCGGATAGACATACCTGCCTTGGTGGTAGTCTTCAATAATTTTCTGCGAAAGCACCTGCAGGGTACTTTGCGAAAACAGGCTGAGCGGCCTGAAAACGAAGGTGTAGCCAAAGGCATAAAGTCCGGCCGCTTCGGCAGAGAAGCCGCGGGTAAACATAAAGATGGGCAGGGCACCTGAAAGATTGTTGGTAAAGTTTAGCAGCATATTGAAGCGCGGATAGCCCGAATAGATGCGGGCCTGCTGGCTTATGCGTTCGAGCGAAAGGGCGTCGTCGGGTTTGAAGAGTTTGCGGGCCGAACGCATAATCATGTAAAAGGTGCTAACCCCCTGTGCCACGATCTGCGCGCCCAGCAGCCCGTTGAAAGCCGTGCCCAGCCATCCCGTGGCCACGCGGGTGCCATTCAGTACGCTGTAATGCACCAGGGTACTGCCTGCCATCACACCAAACTGCTTGTTGCGGTTGGCATAAAAGGTGGCCCCCTGAAACCATCCGTGCAGGAGCAGGCTGAGGGGCAGAAACCACAGCCAGGGGCGGAGAGCGGCATTCCCCGAAAGGGTAGCGATAAAACCACCGCCCAGCAATACTGCGAGTAACACAAAAAGGGCAAACGGCAGGCTTATGAATTGTACCAGCCAGAAAAGCGAGCGTGCCGCCTGGTCGGAGCGGGGCAGCATGATGGCCTGCTCGTATTTGGCGGTGGCAAGCACCGAAAGCACACTGAAAATGCCTAGGTAAAGGGCCACCAACCCAAAATCATTGGGCGTGAAAAGCCTTGCAAACAATGGCGAAAGCGCCAGCGAAAGCCCCTGCGCCAGCAGTGAGCTGGAAAACAGCTTCAGGAAGTTTTGTATGCCTTCGCGGCGAAGGGTTTTTCTGAACATTGGCATGCACGGCGTTTGCGGTGGCAATGCAGGGGCCTTTGCCCCATGCTGCGACAAATTTCGCAAAAAATACCAACCTTTTGCAAGTTTTGGGGTTTACTTATATTAAGCTAATGTTAAATATTGACATTTTTTTGATTTTGTCAGCCAAAAGAAATTATTATGAGTAAAGTATATTGCAAGTCTGATTTTGATAAGCTCGAAAAGGAATTTAAAACCCAGCGTTTGCGTCAGCAAGAGCAGCCAGCAGCAGATCAGGATGTGCGGGAAACCCTTGATAATGAAACAGGTAAAAAAACAAGCTGGTGGCAGCGGATAAAGAAACTTTTCGGAGGCTGAAAAGCGAGTGTTTTTTGTACAAAAAAATGGGCTCAATATTTCCAAATAAAAAATTTTGTATATTTGCACTCCCTAATAAACGGTGGATGTAGCTCAGTAGGTTAGAGCATCAGATTGTGGTTCTGAGGGTCGGGGGTTCGAGTCCCCTCTTCCACCCA
>JAWLCS010000030.1:0-46794 GCA_041687035.1 Bacteroidales bacterium | reverse complement strand
GCTTGCAGCCTGTATTGATCCAGAAGCTGGTTTACCAAGTGATAAAGGCTTTCCGTTTGAGAGCTGTCCTGGTTAATAATTTTTATGCGAATTTTTGCAGTCCTCCATTCCTTACTGGAGGTAAGAAAACGTAACAGGGTCAAGGAAAGGGTAAGGTTGCGACCATTTCCTGTCCACCAAAAGTCAATTTGTTTGAATTTTCCAAAGCCATTTTGCTGGTTGTAACTGAGGAAAACGGTGTTATAATCCTGTTTTTTGAAAGTTTCGAGTAGTTTGGCAAACTTTTCCGGGTCGCGGGTTTTTCTGCCCCATCCCATAAGAATGGTGTTAGGCTCAAAACCCGAAAAACCATAGATCCTCGAGATGAGGTCGATGCCCTCGTAAAAATCGCGGCAGTGATGGCGGCGGGTAAAGATGCCTTCCTTTTTGGGCAGGCCTCTGCGTATGGAGGCTATGTCGGTTTCGCGGAAAATAGCGTCGGATTTTGGATCTTCAATCAATTCGAAATTGGTGAAGATACCCAATTTGCCCACTAACGATTTGCCCATTTCGATCAGGTGTGGCCGGGTTTGCTCGCCGCCGCTGAAAAGAATCACATTGGGGTGCCAGTTGCGCGGATCTCGGCTGCTTATCGTAAGCCTGCCAAGACCGGATTTTACCAAAGAGGTCCACACACTGTTCCATGTGTCGCCCGTTTGCAGGGTAAGCTCCTTGCGCTTCAGGAAAAGGAAAAGTGCGATCAGAACCACCGAAGCCGCCAGCAGGGCAATAATGTCGAGCTGGATCATTACAATAATACAAGCCAGGGCGCCAATGATACTTACAAAACGCGGAATCTTGAACGAAGGTCTGAAATCGCTGCCGGCCCAGCTCTCAATGGCATAGGTAATATTCAGGAAACCATATGTTATGATAAAAAAGATGGTAACAATACGGGCAATGACGTTCAATTCACCAATTAATATTCCTGCCTGGGCAATAAAATAGGTAAGAAAAAGGGCATTACGCGGTTCATTTGAGGGGCCAAAACCTTTGGCAAAAAACCGTGGGATAATGCGGTCGATGGCAACGGCTTGCAATATACGCGGCGCGCCAAGGATGCTGCCCAGGGCAGATGACAAAGTGGCGCCAAGGATACCGGCAATAACCAACTGCGGAACCCAGGAAATCTGAAAGAGAACCCTGGGGTCATTTACCAGCAAGTCACGATCAACAGTAAATGAGAAGAAAAAAGCAAGACCAATATATACCACCAAGCCAACCATAATGGCAGAAATGGTTCCAAATGGAATATCCTTTCGGGCATCTTTCAAATCGCCCGACATGGAAACCCCGGCTTCAAAACCAGTAACGGCTGGGAAAAAAATGGCAAACAGGGCAATCCAGGGCAAAGCCCCGCTCATGGATCCAAAAAGAGGTTCGTTGGGTGAAAATTCATGGCTCCCGAAAAACACAGAAATAAGTGAAAGAACCATGGCAGTCATGATCAAGTATTGGGTCTTGATAGCCAGCGAGGTGCTAATAAACGTAACCACGGCCACCAGGAATAAGATAATGGAGCCTGCAATGCGTATGGTGAAAAGGCTTACCTCAAATCCAAAATACGAAAGAAATGTTTCGGCAAAACCAATAAGATAAAGGCTGACGCTGAACGAAAGACCCACAAAAAGGGCAATGCCAAGTGTGCCCCCAATGGGCAGGCCAAGGCTTCTGGAAATAATGAAATAACTGCCTCCGGTTTCCACCCGCTTGTCGGTGGCCACAGAAGCCACACTCAAGCCCGTGCTCAACGAAATAATGTGCGCCACCAGGATAATTCCTAAAGTGGCCCACAAACCGGCCTGACCAATTATCCATGGCAGACGCAGGTACATGATCACACCCAGGATGGTTAGAATGGATGGGGTAAAAACGCCGCCGAATGCACCAAACTTTTTTGCTTTTGCCACGACTTTCGGTTTATTTGTTTAATCTTACCAAAGATAAAATAATTTGAAATGTTTGCCCCTTTGAAGCACGAATAATTGACTGACAAACCGGAACAGTGAAAATATTCCATTCAAATTAATTGTTAATTTTGAACGGCTTTTGGTTTGGAGGGTTCTTACAAAACAAAGTCCCTCAAGCCATAGAAAGACCTTAATAAACCATAAACCTGATGGGTATTCAAATCACATTGACCATTGTTTTTGTTGGGGTGTTGATTTTTGCTGCCCACTTGTTTGCTGAATTTTTTCGAAGCAACAAGGTGCCTGATGTGCTGTTGCTGATAATAATCGGGTTGATCATTGGCCCACTTACAGGGCTCATTGATCAACGCTTTTTCGGGCATATCGGCGGGGTATTTGCCAACATTACCCTGGTCATCATTCTATTTGAAGGTGGGACCAGCCTGAGGTTCGATGTGTTGCGAACAGCAATCAGAGGTACCGCAAGCCTTACTACCGTAAACTTTGTAATAAGCAGTATTATTATAGGTATTGCCACACTGGTCATATTCGATTTTGACCCTATACGCGCATTTATGCTGGGAGCCTTCCTGGGTGGCACGGCTTCGGCCATTGTTATTCCAATGGTGGGGCAATTGAATTTGCAGTCAGGCTCGAAAACGATCCTTATTCTTGAATCTGCCGTAAGCGATGTGCTTTGCGTTGTGGTTGGCCTCACGTTTTTCGAAGCCTTTAAACTTGGAGAACTGCGCTTTGGCATTATGCTGGGAAGCATTATTGCTGGTTTCTCTTTTTCAACAATTATTGGGGTGCTGGGCGGGTTTGGCTGGTCATTTTTGCTTAACCGCGCCCGAAACCTTCAAAATTCAATTTTTACTACGCCTGCCTTTGTTTTCATAGTTTACGGAATAGCCGAACTAATGGGTTTCAGTGGTGCCATCGCTGCCCTTATGTTTGGCATTACCCTGGCCAATATCGATGTGGTGCCCAAACCCATGCTGCAGCGTTACACCAAATTTATACCACATACCTTAAACGAAACTGAGCGGGTATTTTTCTCTGAGGTGGTGTTCCTGCTGAAAACTTTTTTCTTTGTGTATATTGGCATCTCCATTGTGCTGACAGACTACTTCTCTATTGCAGTGGGAGCCTTATTGACCCTGCTGGTTTACACCTTCCGGATTCCTATTGTAAAAATATCGGTAAGACCATCGATACCCATAAATGACCGCGTGATCATGTCGCTGATGGTACCCAAGGGACTTGCCGCTGCGGTGCTGGCCTCTTTACCGGCACAGGCAGGAATGCCCGGTGGTGAGCTGATCCAAAACATTACCTATTCAACCGTTCTGATCAGTATTGTTTTCAACTCCTTGCTGATTATGCTCAACAACCGTTGCCAGGGTGTTGGGAAATTTTACAGTTTCTTCTTAAAACCATAACCTGACCTGCACTTTTATGCGCCTGCGAATTATATATCTGCGCATTGCCGACCAGTGGTTTATTTTAAAAAGGGCCCTGCCAGAAAAGATCAACAGATGGATGCTGTTTTTCAGCTTTCTTTCCTTGGTTTTGGTAATTTATGATTTTGGTTTTCATCAGGAGCCTTCCTGGCAAGAATTTGTTCGCAAGGCATACGGAATAATATTCCCAGTTTTTACCCTTCTTTTTGCCATCAGGTTTGCTTTCGGCTTCTCTCAAAAAAGGTCGAAGGGTTTGCTCCTTTCCGAGTTAGTTATTCTGCTTTTGCTTATCCTTGCGACCGATCTGCATTTTATTCATAAATACCAGTTAATCGTATTTGAATCCTGGACCAATTTTTTCTCCTCAAAGTTTTTCAGTCATGCGCTGCTGATCATTATTTTTGCCATTGAACTGTCAAAAAACAGCCTGCTGTTGCTTCGGATCAGGTTCAACCCATCTTTACTTTTCCTTGGAAGTTTCTTTTTTCTGATCGTTTTTGGTACCGGCCTGCTCTTGCTGCCCAGAGCCACCTACGACGGCATCAGTTTTATCGATGCGGTTTTTACATCGGCCAGCGCCGTATGCGTAACAGGACTTATCGTTGTGGACACGGCCACCTATTTCACACCCTTGGGCCAAGGCATCCTATTGTTTCTAATTCAGTTAGGTGGGCTTGGCGTTATGATTTTCACCAGTTTCTTCGGATTCTTTTTTCAAGGCTCTCACTCTTTCCAAAATCAGATTTTTCTTAAAGACTTCATTAATGAAGAACAACTGGGAAAAATTTATAAAACCCTGGTAAAAATATTAGGCTTCACCTTTGGACTGGAGCTTGCCGGGGCCTTTCTCATTTATCAGAGCTTCCCGGCTGGCTTACACAGTGGCCTGGAAAAAGTGTGGTATTCGGCCTTTCACTCCATTTCGGCATTCTGCAACGCAGGGTTTTCGGTTTTCACCGACGGCATGTTTGATGCCGGCATGGGAGCACGATATAATTTTAACATGCACCTGGTTATTGCCTGGCTAATTGTATTAGGGGGCATTGGATTTCCGGTTGTTATTAATTTTTATACCTTTTTGAAGTATTTCGTCATAAATACCTGGAACCAAGTGACACAGCGCAAAAAATTTCGCCACATTCCAAGGGTTATCAATGCCAACACGCGCATAGTGCTTGTAACAACCTTATTTCTGATCGCAGGCGGCACCCTGGGGTTCTGGTTGTTTGAACGCAACGGGGTGCTTAGCGGACTGGGTTGGTACGGGCAGCTGGTTACCTCTTTCTTTGGAGCAGTAACCCCGCGCACCGCTGGTTTCAACACTGTTGACATGACCGCAATTGCCTTGCCTACCATTTTATTTTACCTATTCCTCATGTGGGTGGGAGCCTCACCAAGTTCCACCGGAGGAGGAGTAAAAACCAGCACATTTGCCTTGGCACTGCTAAATATTTCGAGTATTGCACGCGGAAGAAACCGGCTGGAAATTTTCGGCCGCGAAATTACCAACGACAGCACCAACCGGGCCTTTGGCATTATTATTATGTCCATCATAGTCATTGGAAGCTGTATTTTCTGCCTTTCTTACACCAATCCCGGGCTACCGCTTAAGGCACTGGTTTTTGAGAGCTTCTCGGCATTCAGCACCGTGGGCCTCAGCCTGGGTATCACCTCCCAAATTAACGATACTGGAAAGCTAATACTTACAGCTACCATGTTTATCGGTCGCATTGGCACCTTAACCATCTTGGTGGCATTCTTACGAAAGCTTTCGAACTGGAGCTATCGTTTCCCCTCCGAACAAATTTACATTAACTAAAAACCTCGGGCTATGAAATACATCATTTTCGGACTTGGTAATTTTGGTTCTTCGCTGGGAGCCATGCTTACAGACTTGGGCAATGAAGTGATAGGAGTTGACACCAATATGCAAAAGGTTGAAAACCACAAGGAACGGATTACAAATACCATTTGCATGGATGCCAAAGACCCGTATGCCCTGGCAAACCTTCCACTTGCCGAAGCAGATGGTGTAATTGTTGCCATTGGCGAGGACTTTGGCGCCTCGGTTATGATCACAGCCCTGCTCAAAGAAAAAAGTGTAAAAAGGCTCATTACCCGTTCTACCTCACCTGTGCACGAATACGTTTTTAAAGCCCTGGGAGTGGAAGAGATACTTCACCCGGAAATGGAGGCAGCCGAGCGCCTGGTGAAAAGAATTACCTCCCCCAATGTAATAGACTCTTATCCTATTGGTCAGGACCATCAGTTACTCGAGGTGATGGTGCCAAAAAGATATGTGGGGCAGAAAGTGGTTGAAATTGACTTCAAGGGCAGGTTTCAGCTCAACCTGGTATCTATTATTAAACATCGTAGCACTGGTGGCAGCATTTCCGAACCCTTTAATCCCGGACACGCCATCGATTTTGTGTATGCAGGCTCTGAGCTTGAAGAAGGTGACGTACTGGTTTTGTTCGGAAAACGAAGCAATATCAGGAAATTCGTTGGAGAATAGAAACCTTAAGGGTTTCGTAAATTGACGGCATTTCTGTATTTTTACACGAATAAAGCAAGACTGTTTTTGTTTTTTCTATAATGGAAATAAAATGCCAGTTAAATTATTAATTTCAAGTCTGTTTCGTTTATTTTTCACACTTTTTCTGTTTTTTACCGGGCTTTTTTCATCTTTGGCCCAGGCTCCTGATTTTTTTCCGGAACATCAGCCTGCAAAGGTCAACCTGAGCAGTCCCTATCATAGCATCCGCACGCACCTCGATTTTTTGCAAACCAATTATTACTATCCCGATTCGGCGGCCATGGCATTTCTTTACCCGGGCATGGAAATGGAACAAGCCCGCGAAATTGCCATTAAGTTTAAACAGGTAATGGATGGCAGGGGCTATTTGATCGATCTTGAACGTATGCCCCAGAATCCCGAATTTACCGATTCGGTAACTGGCAACAAGATTTTTGTGCCCGTTGAACAGCTACAGGATATTTACCTGCTGAAAAAAGACGGCAAATGGCTTTACAGCCCGCATAGCATCAATGCCATCGACAAATTGCACAGCGAGGTTTTTCCCTTTGGTATAGACCGCTTCCTTGATTTTCTTCCCAATGCTGGTACCAGGCAAATATTAGGACTGTTTTTTTGGCAACACCTGGGCATACTTTTTATTATTTTGCTGAGCTTCTTGTTGCACAAGTTGCTTACCTTTTTATTCAGCAGGTTGCTGTTTCGCGGGGCCTCGCAGCTGGGCTACGACCGCCTCGTAAGGCCCTACCTGCTTCCGGTGGCAAAACCCCTGAGTCTTTTCATGGTTTTTATCTTTATCGGGATCGTGTTCCCGGTATTGCAGCTACCTGTCGAGATTTCAAAATACTTCATATTCGCCTTTAAGGCCATATTGCCGTTTTTCGCCACCCTGGTGTTTTATAAGATGGTCGATGTTTTTTCGCTTTACCTTGAGCGCCTGGCCGGAAAAAGCGACACCAGCCTCGACAACCACGTGGTGCCGCTTATCAGAAAGGTGCTGCGGGTTTTTGTAATTATAGTGGGTGGCCTTTTTATTCTTCAAAACCTCGATGTGAATATCACTGCCTTACTTGCAGGTATTTCCATTGGCGGCCTTGCATTGGCCCTTGCAGCACAGGATACGCTTAAGAACTTCTTCGGCTCGCTTATGATCTTTATTGACAAGCCTTTTTCGGTTGGGCACTGGATTAGCAGCGGCGATATTGACGGAACCGTTGAAGAAGTGGGGTTCCGCTCTACCCGGGTGCGTACCTTCAGAAACTCATTGACTTACGTACCCAATGGCAAACTGGCCGATGCCACCATCGACAATCATGGCCTGCGAAGGTACCGACGGTTCTTTATGCACATTGCGGTTACCTACGACACCCCTCCCGACCTGATCGAGGTGTTTGTGCTCGGCTTGCGCAAAATTGTGGAAAGGCACTCCAAAACCCGCAAGGACTTTTTCATTATCGAATTTAACGAAATGGGCGACTTCTCGCTAAAGATCATGTTTTACATTTTCTTCGATGTGCCCACCTGGCCCGAGGAACTCAAGGCCCGCCACGAAATCCTGATCGAGATTGTCCGTCTGGCCGAAAAACTGGGTGTGCGCTTTGCATTCCCCACACAAACACTGCACATGGAGAACTTTCCAGAAAAACGCTCACAAACACCAAAGTACGATATGGACATGAACGAGTTCAAAAAAGTAATGGAAGATTATTTCAAGGAAGCCAAATAGATATAAAGCATTTGGACAGCCGCTTGAGAAGGGCATAAAAAAGCCGGCAGCAGATGAAGTTCTGCGCCGGCTTTTATTCAAAAATAAAAAACTAACTTTTACTTAAGCACAATTACAGCTGCCGGATCAACCACCCGGAAGGTGAATGATTCGGTAAAATAAAGCTGAACGGTTTTGTTGTTGTGCGACTCATAGCCAATGGAAAGGTCTTGTCCGATCACCATTTTTAAATCGCCGCCTCTTTCGGTTACCAGGAAGGCATCCTTAACATAAGGTGCCAGGATAATACTGCCACCGAGCAGGCTTTCGAGCTGCTTACGAAGCGGATAACCGCGAACAAAACTATTTACCAGTTGCCATTTTTCACTGTTGAGCACCAAGGTGTAAGGTCCGCCAATGGAGTTGGCCTTAAATTTTGCCAAAGCTTGGGTAATGGCACCCATAATATCTTCCACATTATCGGGGAAAGCAATGGCCTCGTGGTCCGAGCTATTTTTCAGCCCCGCAATATTGCCAGCCTTAAAGCCCTCGTAAATGGCATTTTCTTCAAACTGGGCAATTTTACGGGCAGCATCTTCCATGGGGCCAAGATCAATGTCTTCGGCGCCACGGGCCACGTTGTCGAGTTCCCACACATTCAGTTCGAAAGGAATGCGTGCTTCTACCAATGGCAGTACCTGGTGAATGCCATATTTTACAGCGCCTTTCTGGTTGGCAGGCACCTGGATGCGGCCGGTGGACAAGGCGGCAAAATCGAGCCCTTTGGGGCCTTCCACATCAACAATTTTGCGGGCCGAAAGCACCGATGAAAGCACTTCAACAGCCGTTTCATTTATCTCTTCCCAAGCCTTCTGCGAAATGGGTGCCAATGATTTTCTTAAAATATCCATGTTTTTTCTCCTTTCTTATTTTTTAATTTTTCCAATGCCCAATGAGTCACCGCCCGGTTTTGGGGCAGCTTCGTGATCGTGGTCGTGATCGTCATTATCGTTATCGTGGCCATGGGCGCCCATAATATCTCCCTCTTTAAACAACCAGTTGCGTAGCTCTTCATCCCAGCCGGGCATGTTGCGGCGCAGCCATTCAAGGGTCATGCAGGCATGTTCAATTTCTTCGTCGCGGTTATGGGCCATAATACCGGCCAAATCCGCATCGTTGGTGGTAACTACGCGCTGATGATACCAGTCAACGGCTTCAATCTCTTCTTTCAGGCTGTTTAATGCACGCGAAAAATTGCGCGCCTCCTGTGATAATTCTTCTGCGGGTTCGTGATAGTTTGACATAAATAATTTGATTTTGGTGTATATAAAAAAGTACGTTTTTGAAAATTACATCTGCAAATGTGATCATAAATGCAGGTATTGCAAATTTAAACTTTTCAGGGGAAAACACCTATTTTTCAGGCTGATGTTATCATTGTTTGAAAAAAAACAAACCAAAGTTTATCTTATCTAAGAAACAAATGCATCAGCATATTGTTGGGAATTTTTCTTGCTTTTTTTAGGATTTGACAAAAATTTAGCGTTAATTTGGATACTTTAATAAGTCTATTAAATAATTTAATTAATGGCTGTATCCAATCAGGAAAACACTTATGAACAAGCCATCCTTGAAGCAGCCGAAAGGCTGTTTCTGGAGAAAGGCTTCGCTATGACATCGACTACCGAAATAGCAAAGGAAGCCGGTTGCAACCAGGCCCTTGTGCATTATTACTTTCGAACCAAGGCAAAACTCTTTGATGCTGTTTTTGAAAAAAAGGCGAGACTTTTCTTATCGGCCATTCTTCAAATTGATGAGTCGGCAATACCTTTTGAAGAAAAGCTAAAGCGGAAAATCGAAACCCATTTCGATATTTTGAAAGAAAATCCGCAACTTCCTTTTCTGATCATCAATGAATTACTGACAAATCCGAAAAGGCTAACCTCTATGAAAAACAGCCTTGACAGCCTGCCAAAAACCGTGTTCACCCATTTTGAAAAAGAGCTTAAGGCGGAAATTGAAAAAGGAAACATACGATCTGTTTCCGTTTATGATCTGGCTATTTCAATGGTTTCACTTAATGCCTTTATTTTTCTGGCACAACCCATGCTTAAAACCATTACCAATTTTGATGACAACGCATACAACCAATTTGTCGATCACCGGAAGCAGGAAAATGTAAGAATTATTTTAAACAGCCTGCGGCCATAAAATTTTTTGTCAATGAAACGAGCCTTGATAATTTTTTCGATCACCCTGGGTTTGGCTTCTTCTTCTGCCGGGCAATTGGCACTGGAAACCTGCCAGGAAAAAGCCAGGTTAAACTTTCCAATGTTACGGCAGCTTGAGTTAATTCAAAGATCTGCGGCTTATAACATTACCAATGCCGGCCGGGGTTATCTGCCGCAGGCATCAATTTTTGGAAGAATAACCTATCAATCGGAAGTAACGCGGATCCCCTTTGATGTTCCAAATTTCCCCATTGAGCCTTTGAGCCAGGATCAGTACCAGCTGATTGCGGAAGTAAACCAGGTTATCTGGGACGGCGGGATAATCCGTTCGCAAAAGAAACTGGCCGAAGCCAATGCCGAAATTGAAGCGCAACAAATTGAAGTTGAACTGCACCAGCTCCGGGAAAGGGTAAACCAAGTGTTTTTCGGTATACTGCTTTTGGAAGAGAACCTGAAGCAACTGGGGATTCTCGAAAACGAACTCAAGACACAGCAAGAGCGAATCAGCGCTTATATTCAGAATGGTATTGCCAATGCCACCGATCTTGAGATTATCAAGGTGGAAATGCTAAACACCTTTCAACGAAAAACCGAACTTTCCGAAACCCGGTTGGCTTTCCGGCAAATGCTTTCAGTCCTTACCGGTGAAGAAATACATGAGGAAATCAGCCTTGAAAAACCCTCGTTGGAATTGGCGTTCGTTGAATTTCCAATCAACAGGCCCGAAATCCGATTCTTTGATGCAAAACAAGGTACCTCGGCAGCAAAAAATGAAATGATCTCAGCCAGAAACTTGCCCAAACTTGGCTTGTTCTTGCAGGGCGGCTATGGCAAGCCGGGACTGAATATGCTTGAAAATGAATTTTCGCCCTTTTACATTGGCGGGGTGCGACTTTCATGGAATATTGGCGGGTTTTACACCCAAAGAAATGAAAAGCAGCTCATTAAAATTCAAGACGAAGGCATCGACTTGCAAAAGGAAAGTTTTCTTTTCTCCATAAATCTCGAAATTAAAAGGCAACAAGGGGAGATAAACAAATTGCGTGAGCTTCTCAAAACAGACCATGAAATAATTAGCCTTCGCAGCAATATTAAAAAAGCCTCAGAAGCCAAAGTCGAGAATGGAATACTATCGGTGAGTGACCTGGTAAGGGAAATCAATGCCGAAAACCTTGCCATGCAGAACCGGGCCTTTCATGAGATTCAGCTGATCATGGCCATTCACCAGCTAAAATGGATTACAAACAATTAAGCAAAAGAAGATAAAACATGAACCTGAAAGAAAAATTCCAGGAAATAGAAAAAGACACCAGTTGGCAATTTATTATTGTAATCCTGTCTTTTTCAGTAGTTTTTTCCGCGTGCGGCGGAAATAAAGACAAGTTTGATGCCTCGGGCACCTTCGAGGCGGTTGATGTAATTGTTTCTTCGGAGGCGAGTGGCCGTATCCTTGCGTTCGACATCCAGGAAGGTCAGCTTTTGAATGCCGGACAAAAGGCTGCCATAATTGACAGTTTGCAGCTGCACCTGCGGAAAATGCAGCTGGAAGCCAGCATCAAAGCGCTTGAAAGCCGGCGTTTGGATGTTTCTAAACAACTGGCGGCCACTCGACAGCAAATCACAACAGCACAAAATGAGCTGCAGCGTTTTCAGAACCTTTTGCAGGCCAATGCTGCAACCCAGAAGCAGGTTGATGACATTAAGTCTCAGATTTCCCTGCTCGAAAAACAGCTGGCAGCCCAACAAGCCACTATGGAGCAAACCAATCAAAGCATCTCGCTGGAAGCCGCTTCACTAAAGATACAGGTGGCGCAGTTGCAGGATCAGCTAGAAAAATGCGTGATAAGGAGCCCCATTGGAGGCAGCGTATTGGTAAAATACGCCCATGCCGGAGAGCTGGCCATACCCGGAAAGCCCCTGTTCAAAATTGCCGATACCAAAAACATGATATTCAGGGCATACATATCATCGAGCCAGCTCACACAACTGCAAATCGGACAGCAGGTGAGTGTTTTTGCCGATTACGGTGAAGACGAAACACGCCAATACGCCGGTACTGTTAGCTGGATTTCAGAGAAATCGGAATTTACCCCAAAAACCATACAGGCGCGCGATGAACGGGACAACCTGGTATATGCCATTAAGGTGGCACTGGAAAACGATGGTTACCTGAAAATCGGAATGTATGGCAAGCTTTCATTGCAACCCTGATAAAGAATAATTTATAAAAAATGGTGCATTGCGAAAACATTAGCAAAAACTTTGGAAAGGTTCCTGCCTTGCATGACATAAACTTAAATGTGGGGTCTGGCGAGATCTTTGGCATTATTGGCCCCGATGGCTCAGGAAAAACTACCCTGATCCGTTTGCTGGCAACCCTTCTTTTGCCCGACCATGGCTCGGCTAAGGTTTTAGGTTATGATGTGGTGAAGGAATACAAGAAGATCAGAAAAAGCGTAGGCTACATGCCCGAAAGGTTTTCTCTTTACCTGGACCTTACCGTGGAAGAAAACCTGGAAGTTTTTGCATCCGTTTTTGGCGCTACCATAAAGGAGAACTACGAGCTGATCAGCGACATTTACCAGCAAATAGAGCCTTTCAAAAACCGCCGTGCAGGCGATCTTTCAGGCGGCATGAAGCAAAAGCTGGCCCTGAGCTGTGCGCTTATTCATAAACCCAGGCTGCTGTTTCTTGACGAACCCACCACCGGTGTAGACCCGGTCTCACGCAAGGAGTTCTGGAACATGCTGGTAAACCTAAAAAAACAAGGCATTACCATATTGGTAACCACACCCTACATGAATGAAGCCGCACTCTGCGACCGAATTGCCCTGATGCGCCATGGGCGCTTCCTGAAAGTGGATACACCAAACAACCTGGTTGGCCAGTTCAGCGACAATCTGTGGGCTGTAAAAAGCAACGCCATGTCAGGATTACGCCACCACCTTCGCGAGTTCAAAACTGCTAAGGCTTTTTACTCTTTTGGCGAAACCTACCACCTCGTGATTGGCAAAACGGAACATGCCGCAAAAAACGAGCAGCAAGAAATGGAAAACCTCAGGGCATTGCTTATGGGCCAGGGCCATAATGATATTGAAATAAGAAAAATTGAAGCCGGCATTGAGGATTGTTTTATGGAACTTATTCGAAACGAATAAATCAGCTTAGCCATGAGCGCAGTAATTACAGCAGAAAATCTCACCAAAAAATTCGGGCACTTTACGGCCGTCGACAGCATTTCTTTTGAGGTACAAAAGGGAGAGATTTTTGGTTTTCTGGGTGCCAATGGTGCGGGAAAGACAACGGCCATAAAAATGCTGTGCGGCTTGAGCAAACCCACCTCGGGAAAAGGAACCGTGGCACAATTCGACATTGAAAGGCAGCCCGAAAAGGTGAAGGCGAGCATTGGGTATATGAGTCAGAAATTCTCTCTTTATGAAGACCTGAAAGTTTGGGAAAACATCCGGCTGTATGCCGGAATTTATGGCATCCCCGACAGGGAAATTAACCCAAGGATTGACTCCGTTTTGAGAAACCTCGACTTTGAAAGCGAACGAAACACCATGGTAAAATCGCTTCCGCTGGGGTGGAAACAGAAGCTGGCCTTTTCGGTGGCCATTATCCACGAGCCCAGCATTGTATTTCTTGATGAGCCCACCAGCGGGGTTGATCCTGCTTCGCGAAGGCAGTTCTGGGAGCTAATTTACCAGGCTTCCGACAACGGCATAACCGTATTTGTAACAACACATTACATGGATGAAGCTGAATACTGCAACCGCGTTTCGATAATGGTCGATGGCCGTATTGACGCCCTGGATACCCCTGCAAACCTGAAAAGGCAATTTGGCGCTGCTGACATGGACGAAGTTTTTCAGCAACTGGCGCGAAGCGCCAACCGAAAGGATTAAATTATGAGGCAAAGCCCTTTTATCGTTTTTGTCAGAAAAGAATTGTACCACATTCTTCGCGACCGCTGGACTACCCTTATTCTGCTGGGACTGCCGGTGGTCATGCTTATACTGTTCGGTTTTGCCATCTCAAATGAAGTGAAAAATGCCCGCATTGTCATTGTTGATCCTTCGCAAGATGAGTCAACCCGGGCTATCATTGAGAAACTTCGCGAAAACCAGTATTTTATCCTTGATCAACAATTAAAAAGTCCGGAAGAAACAGAAAGATTATTCCGTGAAGGAAGAATAAAAATGGTAGTGGAATTTAGTGAGCGATTTCACGAAAACCTGGTAAAAACAGGAGAAGCCAAGGTGCTATTGCTGGCCGATGGCTCCGATCCAAATACCGCATCAGCCCTGGTGAATTACGCTTCGAGCATTATCATGGACTATCAGGTCAACCTTATCAACCCATTGAATGCTCCATACGTTATTCAACCAGAGGTAAAATTGCTGTTCAACCCGGGAATGAAGGGAGCTTATAATTTTGTGCCGGGCGTTATGGGCATGATCATGATGCTGATTTGTGCCATGATGACCTCAATCTCTATCGTGCGCGAAAAAGAAAAGGGAAGCATGGAGGTTTTGCTTGTTTCGCCCATGAAACCAGTGGTGATCGTGCTGGCAAAAATGGTTCCGTATTTTCTGCTTTCGCTGATAAACCTGACCACCATTTTGCTTATTGCAGTATATATAATGGATGTTCCCGTTGAAGGAAGCCTGTTCTGGCTTATCATGGTCTCTTTGCTGTTTATTTTCGTTTCGCTTTCGCTCGGATTATTTATTTCGACGGTGGCAAAAAAGCAAGTGGTTGCCCTGATGATGTCGGGCATGGCGCTGATGATGCCTGCAATACTCCTTTCGGGGATGATGTTCCCGGTCGAGAGCATGCCCCTGCTGCTTCGGGGCATTGCACAGGTGTTGCCAGCCAAATGGTTTATTGTGGCTATCAAAAACCTGATGATAAAAGGATCGGACATTACCTCGGTACTGAAGGAAATCTCCGTATTAATTTTTATGGCTATTGTGTTGGTGATTTTTAGCATAAAGAATTTTAAAACCAGATTGTCCTGACCATGCTAAAGTTCCTGATAGAAAAAGAATTTAAGCAGATTATACGCAACCCCTTCCTGCCAAGGATGATCATTGTTTTTCCCCTGGTGGTAATTTTGCTTTTGCCTTTTGCTGCCAATTACGAGATACGAAACATAAACCTGGCGCTGATCGACAATGACCAAAGCCCTTACTCAAGGCAACTGGCCGAAAAAGTAACTTCTTCGGGCTACTTCAGGCTAACCCGGGTTTACGAAAACTATTCACGGGCACTTCGAAGCGTGGAGCTTGATCAGGCCGATATTATTCTGGAGATCCCGCCATATTTTGAAAGGGACCTGGAGAGAGAAAAACAGGTACGCGTAATGATTTCGGCCAATGCTGTGAACGGCATAAAAGGCGGTTTAGGCAGTGCCTATCTCGCCAGAATCGTGACAGAATTTGGAGGTGAGGTCCGCGAAAAACGGCTGCCATCACTAACCGGGCTGAGCCCTGCATCCATTGAGATCATTCCGCATTTCAGATTTAATCCAAACATGGAGTATCCGGTGTACATGATTCCGGCATTGATGGTTATGCTTCTGGCCATGCTTTGCGGGTTTTTGCCAGCCCTAAACATTGTAAGCGAAAAAGAAAGCGGCACCATTGAGCAAATGAACGTTACCCCGGTAAGCAAATTCAAATTTATCCTTTCAAAGCTAATCCCATATTGGACTATTGGCTTCCTGGTGCTGACCATTAGTTTTGGCGTGGCGCGGCTTTTCTGGGGGTTGATCCCTGCCGGCAGCCTGCTTACCATTTATGTTTTTGCATCCGTTTTTGTGTTAGCCATATCGGGTTTCGGGCTGGTCATTTCAAACTATGGAAAAACAATTCAACAAGCCATGTTCATGATGTTTTTCTTCGTGATTGCCTTTATCCTGATGAGCGGACTTTACACGCCCGTTAGCAGCATGCCCGAATGGGCCCAGATGCTTAGCAGACTGAGCCCCCTAAGATACTTCATTGAGATTATGAGGCAGGTTTACCTGAAAGGCAGTGGTTTGTCCGATTTGTGGGGCCACCTTTTGTCACTGGCAGGTTTTGCAGTATTTTTTAACACCTGGGCGGTGCTCAGCTACAGAAAAACAATCTGAGAATAGCAAGGAGTTGCTTACAGCCTAAATTTTACTGCATACTGTTTTCTGCTTGCTGTTTACTGTTTACTTCCTTAATATAACACCTTGCCCGTTTGTGCAGCCGCGACTCGTAACCGGCCCAGAGTTGCTGTATTTTGTGGTTATTTTCGAGTTCGCGGGTAGTTTCAACCCGTTTTATCCCCCGGCGGTGAAAGGTCTTCACGATTTTCTCAAAAATGAGCGCATGTACGCCTTTGCCTTGGTAGTCGGGTCTTACACCTATCAACAACATGTCAACCGTGTCGTTGAATCGCAGGGCATACAACACCCGAAGCAGGCCAAAGGGAAAGAGCTTTCCGTTGGCCTTCTTGAGGGCTTTAGAAAGCGAGGGCATCACAACGCCAAAGGCCACCAGCTCATCTTTTTCGTTTAGGATAATAGAAACAAATGCCGGGTGAATCATCGAAAGAAATTCATTGGTCAGGTTCTCGATCTGGGCTGGTGTCAGGGTGGAAAACCCATAAAGGTCGTGATACACATTATTCAGTAAATCAAGAATCCGGGGGGCATAAACCAGGAGATCCTTTCGTTTTCGGAGCGGAGCATTGCGAACAGAGTAGCGCCTTTTAATCATTTCGGTAGCAGCCAACACTCGCTGGGGCATTTGTTCAGGAACATTTATGCTAAACTCAACCCAGTCCACATCCTTTTTAAACCCGGCTTTTTGAAGCATGGGGTCGTAATAGGGATGATTGTACTTTCCGAAAGAGGTGGGCCACTCTTCAAAACCTTCGATAAGCACGCCCGATGCATCGAACGAGGTGAAGCCCAGTGGGCCGTGAATCGCCTCCATTCCCTTTTCTTTAGCCCAGCCTTCCACTGCTCCTAGCAGTATTTCGAGTACTTGTTGATCTTCCACAAAATCGAGCCACCCGATTCGCATGAATTTGGTGTTGCGCTCCTCGTTGTAACGGTGGTTAATGATGCCAGCCACCCTTCCAACAATATCTTTTCCCTTGTATGCCAACCAGTAGCGGGCTTCGCAATGCTCGAAAGCCGGATTTTTTTCTTTTGACAAAGTAGCTTCCTGGTTCGAATGCAAAGCCGGGATATAATACCCGCAACCATTATAAAGTTGATCAGGGAAGCGGATAAAGGCATCCAGCTCTTGTTTTGAAAAAACTTCCTTCAATGTGATTCCCATTTCCTTTTCTGTTTTTTAAAAAGCAAAAACCTGACCCTACTAAAAATGCAATTTACGACATATTTTAATACCGAATGGCAAATATCGGCAAACAGAACGTTTGTTTGAAAAGAGTTAGAGGCAGCAAATCCCTTTTTTTGAAATTTTAAAGCGCTTGCCTCCCCGAATTTCTTCTTACTTTTATCGTTCAAAAAATCGGATTGAATGATTAACGGGAAAAAGGTTGTGGTAGTATTGCCAGCCTACAATGCAGCAAAGACGCTGGAGATTACCTATGAGGAAATAGATTTTTCGATTGTTGACGAGGTGATCCTGGTGGATGACCGGAGCCACGACGACACGGTGGCAGTGGCTAAGGCACTTGGGATTAAGCACATTGTGGTTCACGAAAAAAACAAGGGCTATGGTGGCAACCAGAAATCGTGCTACAACAAGGCCCTCGAAATCGGTGCCGACATTGTGGTGATGCTTCACCCCGACTACCAGTACACCCCGAAGCTGATTCCGGCCATGACCCACCTGATTGCCTCGGGTCTGTATCATGTGGTGCTTGGGTCGCGCATCCTTGGCAAGGGTGCCCTCAGGGGTGGCATGCCTTTGATAAAATACGTAGCCAACCGCGGGCTTACTTTTTTTCAGAACCTATTGCTCAACGCCAAACTTTCTGAATATCACACCGGTTACCGGGCTTTCTCGCGCGAAGTGCTGCAAAATGTCAATTACCTGGCCAATTCCGACAACTTTGTGTTCGACAACCAGATGCTGGCCCAGATTTGGTATGCCGGCTTCGACATTGCCGAGATCACCTGCCCCACCAAGTATTTCGACGATGCCTCGAGCATCAATATGAAAAACAGCACCATTTACGGGCTTGGGGTTTTGAAAACCTCGGTGCAATACCGTCTGCAAAAATGGAAGGTCATAAAACACAAGATTTATGAAAAGGCTGACTGACAATTTGCCCAAAGCGCAACAAGCCCTGCTTTATTTGCTGCCAGTGCTTTATTTTATTGCCGGGGCTTATTTCCGCAACCTGCTGGGCAACCTCTCGTTGCGATCGAGCGACCCTGAATACATATATTTTATGAGCGGGCTCACCCTGTCGGAAGGCACCCTTAAGCTGGCCCATATCGACAATCCCGGCACCCCGCTGCAAGTTCTGGTTGCCCTGGTGTTCAGAATCATCTGGTTCTTCAGGGGGCTGCCAAAGCCCTTTGTGGAGGATGTTTTTATGCATCCCGACATGTACCTTTCAGTTACCAGCTTGTTCATTGCTGGTTTAACAGCCGCGCTTTTGTTTTATGCTGGCAAAAAAACCTATCAATACACAAACTCAATCTTCTATGCCCTGCTGGTGCAAACCGCACCCTTTTTGCCAGTGATCTGGTACGACCTGATCGGACGCGTGGCCCCCGAACTCATCATGCCATTCCCGCTGGTGCTGCTAACGGTACTGATCATAAAGGTATATTTTCAGAAAGAAGCGGTAAGCCATTATCAGCTCTTTTTGTTTGCTTTGATATCGGCTTTCGGGCTTTCCATTAAACTCACATTTCTGCCCGTGTGGTTCATCCCTTTTATGATCATGGATGGCTGGAAGAAAAAGGCGGCCTTTGTGGGCATTTCGCTGCTATTATTCTTTGTCATCGCCTTTCCGGTTACCTTGCGTTTCAATATTTTCTGGGGTTGGATCAAGGACCTGTTTTTTCACAGTGGTCAGTATGGCGGGGGCGAATCGAATATCGTTGATTTCGCTTCATTAAAATCGAACCTGCGCGAGCTGATTCATCTTGAGAATAGGTTCTTTTATGTTTTTCTGGCGCTGACTGCCAGTTTGATCGCCTACCTGGCATGGTTCCGCAAGAAAGCAGAAAAACGAATTACCCTGCTTGGCATTGCCGTGGTGGTTTCCATTGCCGTGCAGGTGCTGATGGTTGGAAAACACTATGCCCACAGGTATTTTATCCCGGTATTGCTGCTTTCGCCCCTTATGGTATTCCTTATGGCAGAGCTGATCAAAAAGTTTTCTCCCGGAAGGATAATGAATATCGCCATTAATATTGGCATTGCAGTGCTGTTGTTCTGGAGCGTGGAGCACAACCTTCACTGGCTGCCCATAAAAAGCCAGGCCATGGGCGATGAAATCGAAAACCGGATGCCCACCTGGCACTATGCCCAACTGCTCGAAAAGGACAGCTATAAAATCATCACATCACAAAACTATGGTTCCCCTTTTATTGAATACACCCTTACGTATAGCCACGTTTGGGGTAACTACAAAAAACGCCTGGAGTACGCTCCCATCCTCGACAAGCTTTATCCTTACGTGTATAATTATTTCACCTGGGACAATACCCTGAAATATTGGGCAGAGCCCTTTGATGTGCAAACCATAATGGATTCGGGCCGAAACGTTTATCTCTACATTGAGCGCGACGAAGAAGAACTGTACGATAAAACCCTGGCAAAGCTCCACGAGGAAAGCCCCACTGACTTCATTACCGAAAGGGAACTTTTATTCCGCAACCCGGTCACAACGGAGGTGATATACCAACTAAGATTAAATTCACCGGATGACTCACCTTAACCTATACTCACCGGGTGACTTGAAGTCACCCATTGAGAAGCATTAAAAAAAAATGAACTTCCTTCAACTTGTAAACGAACGCGAGAGCACCCGACGTTACTCTGACCGTCCGGTAGAGCGCGAAAAGATCGAACAAATACTTGAGGCCTGCCGCCTTGCGCCCTCGGCTTGCAACAGCCAGCCCTGGAAATTTGTAATGGTTACCGACCGGGAGCTGGCCCTGCAGGTGGCCAATGCCACTTTCAGCGCGGTATTGCAGTTTAACCGCTTCACCGCGCAGGCACCTGTTATGGCGGTACTGGTGGCCGAGCCGGCCAAAATGCTTTCGAAAATCGGCAGCACCGTGAAAGACAAGGACCTTTCTATGATAGACATTGGCATTGTGGCCGAACATTTTTGCCTGGCCGCAGCCGACCAGGGATTGGGCACCTGTATGCTAGGCTGGTTCGACGAGAAAATGGTGCGCCAACTGCTGGGTATTCCAAAAAGCAAGCGCATACCACTGATCATTACCCTTGGTTATCCGGCCGACAGCAAAAAACGCAGGAAGATCAGAAAAAGCATGGACCAAATTGCTTCTTTCAACCAATATTGAAGTAAATTTGAGCAATGAAACTCACTTTTTTTACCCTCACTCAACCAATTCCTTTTAAATAGTATTTTATGAAAAAATTAATGTTCATTAGCGGTATTTTGATTGCCATGCTACTTGCTGGATGTGCAAATGATGTCAGCCGCGAAAAACAAAACGAAATGGGCGTAATTCCTGAAGCCACCGTTAAATCGGTGATTGACCAACTAACCGAAAAGTATGGCGAAAGCCGCCAGGACCTTATTCATCGCGGGGTAAGCCAGGTGGCAGCACTTTGGAAAACCGAAGACGGCACTGCCGGGGAGTTTGAGGCTTTTTGTCTTGAAAACTACCAGGGCGATGATGCCGGCCGCAAAACCTTGTTTGAAAAACTTTCGGCAAACTATGAAGTGCTCTGGGGACACATGAACCAGATGAGCCTGGAACTGAACAAACCGCTTCACCTTGATTGGGGACCAATAACCCCCGTGGATGTTATGTTTGGCAGCTACTCGCCCTATGCCCACCTCGCCGACGACTTTTTTGGAAACAAGATCGCCTTCCTCACGATTTTGAATTTCCCATTTTACAAACTGGAGGAAAAAGCTGAAATGGGGCAAAACTGGAACCGTCTCGAGTGGGCTTACGCACGCATGGGCGATGTGTATACCTCTCGTGTGCCTTCGGCCATCAACCAGGAGGCTTCGCGCATAAGCACCGAGTCGGACAACTACATTTCGGAATACAACATTGTAATGGGCAAGCTGGTAAATGATGCTGGCGAAACCCTCTTCCCCGAGAACCTGCGCCTGATTACCCACTGGGGCCTGCGCGATGAGATCAAATCGCAATATGGAAACCCCGAAGGACTTCAGCAGCAGGAAATGATCTACCAGGTTATGCAGCGTATTATTTCTCAGGATATCCCTGAAAAAGTGATCAACAACCCCGAGTTTAGCTGGAACCCATACAGCAACGAAGTATTTAAGGATGGTCAGAAAGTGGAAGCCACACCCGAGCCTGATACCCGCTACCAATACCTGCTCAACAACTTCCATGCGGCAAAGCAAGCCGACCCCTATTCGCCCAATTATCCCACCGCCATTGAGCGCGCCTTCAATGCCGGCCTTGAACTGACTCAGCAGGAGGTTGAGGATCTTTTTGTTGAACTGGTTAGCTCTCCCCTTGCTAAAGAAGTCGGTGCGCTAATCAGCCAGCGCCTGGGCCGCTCCCTTCAGCCTTTCGATATCTGGTACGACGGTTTCAAAGCCCGCAGCACTATTTCGGAAGAAGAACTCAACAACATTGTAGGCCGGAAATACCCCAGCCGCGAAGCCTTTGAAAACGACCTGCCAAATATTATGGTGAAACTTGGGTGGACCCGCGACCGGGCCAATTACATTGCTTCAAAAATTGTGGTAGAAGGCTCGCGCGGTGCAGGCCACGCCTGGGGCGCACAGATGCGTTCGCAAAATTCGCACTTGCGCACACGTATCGGGCAAGATGGTATGGACTACAAAGGATACAACATTGCCGTGCATGAGTTTGGCCATAACGTGGAACAGACCATTACCCTGCACGATGTAGATTATTACATGATGAGCGGAGTGCCCAACACAGCATTTACCGAAGCCCTGGCCTTCATCTTTCAGGTGCGTGACCTCGAACTGCTGGGCATCAGCAGCGGCAACCCTGATGAACATCACCTTCGCGCCCTCGACAATTTCTGGGGAAGCTACGAGATCATGGGCGTTTCGCTGGTCGATATGGCCGTGTGGGAGTGGATGTACGAAAATCCAAACGCCACCGCCGCCCAACTGAAGGAACGAACCATTGAAATCGCCATCGATATCTGGAACAAATACTTTGCACCAGTTTTTGGTGTGCAGGACTCGCCTATTCTGGCCATTTATTCGCATATGATCAGTTACCCGCTTTACCTGAGCGCATACCCCCTGGGGCACCTTATCGAGTTTCAGATCGAAGGCAAACTGGAGGGGATGAATGTGGGCAGTCAAACCGACCGCATGTTTACCGCCGGAAAACTAATCCCCCAGGAATGGATGAAACTGGCCGTGGGCAACCCCATATCGAGCCAACCTATGCTCGATGCAGTAGAAGAAGCCCTGAAGCACATTAGGTAAACAGACCAGGATAGTTTTTTAGGATTCAGGAATGATGATCTGTGGCCAAAGGCTTTCCGGCCTGGCAATCGCGGTGATCATTCCTGATTTCTTTTGTCAGAGCTCTATATTCTGCACAAGTTCCTCCACCACACGGGGGTAATGTTTGTATTCGAGCTGATGAACTTTTTCAGCAATGGTTTCGGGGGTATCATCAGGCTCAATGTCAAATCCGGCCTGGAAAATGATCTCGCCCTCGTCGTAGCGTTCGTTCACATAATGTATGGTGATGCCGGTTTGGTATTCACCCTGGCGGATAACCTCCTCATGCACCCGCATACCATACATACCCTTGCCCCCAAATTTTGGCAAAAGGGCCGGATGAATATTCACTATCCTTTCGGGGAATTCCTTTAGCAAATAATCGGGCACCAGCAGCAGAAATCCGGCCAACACCACAAAATCAATATGGCTTTGCCTGAAAAGGCCCAGCACTAAATCCTGGTCTGCCCACTGCTCACGCCGGACCACCACATGCGGAATTTTAGTTTTGGCGGCTCTTTTGAGCACTTGCGCATCCGGATCGCTGGATACGACCAGGGCAATCTCAATAAAATCGTGCAACTTGAAGTATTCAATAAAATTGGCTACATTCGTTCCGCTGCCCGAGGCCATCATAGCAAGCCTAATTTTTGTACCTTTTTGCTGCATTATTGATAAACATTAATTAAATATTTGACAAATGTGGCCAATTTTTGGCAAAAAAATCAAAAAAAAAGCAAGATATTTTGCCTTATTTCGCCGCAAAACTAAGCTTTTAGTTGAACGCAAAAAATTGCAAAACAATAGATTACAGTGATTTAGTGAAATTAGCCAGTGAAAAAGTTGGTGATTAGCGTTTAAATAATTTTCTTTGCATCCTGTTTTAAACAAATAAAAAGGAGAAACCATGTCTGACATTACAACAAGAGTTAAAGCTATCATCGTTGATAAGCTTGGTGTAGATGAGAAAGAAGTAACTGCTGA
Organism: Bacteroidales bacterium; assembly: GCA_041687035.1. Taxonomy (GTDB): domain Bacteria; phylum Bacteroidota; class Bacteroidia; order Bacteroidales; family UBA7960; genus UBA7960. The sequence continues at coordinate 23,278 of JAWLCS010000030.1, read as the reverse complement.
AGCCAGCTTCACCAATGATTTGGGTGCTGATTCACTTGACACCGTTGAGCTTATCATGGAATTTGAAAAAGAATTCAATCTTGCTATTCCTGACGATCAGGCTGAGAAGATCAGCACGGTAGGTGATGCTATTTCTTACATTGAGAAAAACCAATAAGTAGAACCTAACGCGCTTTAAATGAAACTCAGACGAGTAGTAGTTACAGGATTAGGCGCTCTTACTCCAATAGGCAATACCGTTCCAGAGTTCTGGAACGGTTTGCTTAATGGTGTCAGCGGTGCGGCTCCCATTACACGCTTCGACGCATCAAAGTTTAAAACCCGGTTTGCCTGCGAGATTAAAAATTTCGACTTTAAAGCGTATTTCGACCGGAAAGAAATCCGCAAATACGACCCTTATGCCCAGTATGCCGTTATTGCCACCGATGAGGCAATAAAAGACGCAGGCATCGACCCTGAAAAGGTCAATGTGGACCGTGTGGGCATTATATGGGGCAGCGGTATTGGCGGGCTGGAAACTTTTCTTGAGGCCATTTCTGAATATGCAAAAGGCGATGGTACCCCGCGCTTCAGCCCCTTCTTTATACCCAAAATGATTGCCGACATTGCAGCCGGCCACATTTCCATCAAGTATGGTTTCAGGGGTCCAAATTATACAACCACTTCGGCCTGTGCTTCGGCAGCCAATGCCCTGGTCGACAGTTTCAACCTGATTCGACTGGGGAAAGCTGATATTATTGTTAGTGGCGGCTCAGAAGCGGCTATTAACGAAGCAGGTGTGGGTGGTTTCAGCGCCATGCATGCCATCTCTGAGCGCAACGACGACCCGGCAACAGGATCCAGGCCTTTCGACAAAGACCGCGACGGTTTTGTGATTGGTGAGGGTGCCGGCAGCATCATTCTCGAAGAGTATGAGCACGCCATTGCCAGGGGAGCCAAAATTTATGCTGAAATGGTTGGAGGTGGCCTTTCGGCCGATGCTTATCATATGACCAGCCCACATCCCGATGGACTGGGCGCCATGAACGTGATGAAAAACACCCTGGAAGATGGCGGTTTCAAACCAGAAGAAGTGGACCACATCAACACCCATGGCACCTCTACCCCATTAGGCGATATTGCTGAACCAAGAGCTATTGTAAACCTGTTTGGTGAGCATGCATACAAAATCAGCATTAACTCCACCAAGTCGATGACTGGCCACCTGCTGGGTGCTGCCGGCGCTATCGAAGCAATTGCAACCATTCTTGCGGTGAAAAACGACATTGTCCCTCCGACCATCAATCAATTCAACATCGATCCGGAAATTGACAATAAACTCGATTTCACTTTTCACAAGGCAAGAGAACGCAAGGTTAACCTTGCACTGAGCAATACTTTCGGATTTGGCGGACACAATGCCTGCGTTGCATTCAAAAAGTTTTTGCAATAGGTTTTTTATCTTGCGTTTTTTTTCGTCCATTTTAAGAAAAAATCATGCCTCCGACAGAGAGCTGCGGGAGGCCATAAAAAACATCTTCGGTTACAATCCGGGGAATGTTGCCCTTTACAAACTGGCCCTGCGCCACCGTTCAGCGGCTACTCCGCTTACCAATGGATTCAAGCACAGCAACGAAAGGTTAGAGTACCTTGGCGATGCGGTGCTTGGTTCCATTATTGCCGACTTCCTTTTCAAGAAATTCCCCTATAAAGAAGAGGGCTTCCTCACGGAAATGCGCTCGCGCATTGTGAGCCGCACCAACCTCAATTTGCTTTCACGAAAACTGGGCCTCGACAAACTGGTGCAGACCAGCCGCGAAGGGAACATTTCGGCCTCGTCTATTCTGGGAGATGCCTTCGAAGCCCTGATCGGAGCCATTTACCTTGACAAGGGCTACCGTTTCACCCAAAAGATTCTCATCAACCAGATCATTGCCTGCCACCTCGACATTGAAGAGCTTCTTAGCAAAGAAATCAACTTCAAAAGCAAGATTATTGAATGGAGCCAGAAAGAAAAAAAGACGGCTGATTTTGTGCTTGCCGAAGAAATTGAAAACGGTAAAAAGAACCGCATTTACCTGGTGCACCTGTTAATGGACGGAGAAGTAGTAGGCAAAGGGCAGGATTTCTCTATTAAAAAGGCCGAGCAGAAAGCGGCAAACCAGGCTTGGGAAAAAATCGCCAAAAGTTCCGATGAAGACGAATGATTCTATGCGGAAAGCATTATCTTGCTTACTTTTGCATAAGGCCCGGGCGAAAAAAGGGCTTGTGAAATTATGGCAAAAAAAATAGCTTTAAAACTCGGTTACGAATCACCCTTTACCGTTTTTTCTGTTTTCAGTACCCAGAAAGACTACCGCCTGGCTTGGCTGCTCAATCAGAAACTTGGCTTTGAACTGGAGCGCATCAGCGATTTTACCCTTTATTTTTCAGAAACAAACCCGGCTGCTTTTTCGCTGTTCAGTTACAACTACCAGCAATACCGCATGCAGATTTTTTTGCTTAGCAACAAAAGTACCGAAGGCCATATCATGGGAGAAGTCCCCGTGCCCGACTACCTTTTGCTGTTCTGGAATATGAGTGATTTTTTTGATCTGAAACAGTTTCAACAAGACATTCGCAAGCTGAGCCAGATACAAACCATTGTCGGCCTTAGCGACAAAGTTCAAAGAAAACACGAAGCATTCTTCTACGATCTTGAATATTTCCTGTCCGAAAATGGAATAATCTGAAAAGCCATAATCCTATGGCCAAACCACCATTTTTGCAGCAAGCTTTTCCTGCATGCTTTCGCCAATAATAAAGTACACCCCCTTGCCAGGAATCGCTTCAGAAACGCTTAATGCAAATTGATGGCGGCCGGGCTCCAAAAACCCTTCATGAAGCACCAATAGCTTTTGCCCGCGGGTGCTAACCAAGTAAATTTTCACCATACCTGCCTTTTCAACCTGCAATTCAACTTTGGTTGATTTTCTTACGGGATTTGGAAAAATATTGAGCTGCAGAGAAGGATGCTTTTGTTCTTGTAAACTGGTTGAAGCCATGCTGTCGGCCTCGAAGGCACCCATGTCGATGCGGCCGAGTTGCACACGCGGATTTCCAGAAAGATCGAGGGCCGGAAGCGCAAGAAAACTCGGATCGTCGATGCCCGAGTTAATGCATGGCGACTGAGGCGAAAGTTGCCAGGGATAGTCGCCTTCTTCTTTAAAAAGTGGATCCAGGTCAATGTTATTCAGATATTCGCCCAAAAAGGTAGCACCATCAAAGTTTTCCTGACCTCCCTCAATGTTGCAGTAATAAAAGTCGGGCACGGAAGGACCATCCCATATATAAACCGAGTGGCCGTATTGGCCATTGGCTGAGTTGCCCCAGATCACCGTATTATAAACCTTAACAAAAGCTTCGAAGTTGAAAAATATACCACCGCCATAGCCGGCATAGTTGCCCACGATGGTGTTGTTGGCCAAGTTGGCCCTTACCTCGATCAGGGCAATGCCCCCGCCAAAAAATATGGAGTAATTGTTTGCCACCAGGTTGTTGGCGATGGTGCCCAGCACCTGCGAGCGCAGTATGCCAAAGCCACCGCCCAGGGGGCTGTCGTTGCCTTCGAAAATATTGTTTTCAATCAGCGGGTCGCCGTTGTCGATGCTAAGTCCCCCTCCTATTCCGGTCGACCAGTTGTCGAAAAAGACGTTTCCGCGGATCGCAGCTTTGGTGTTTATTCCGCAAACCGCCCCGCCATAGCCATAGTTTTCTTCCACGGGTGGCTCGTGGCCGGCCCGATTCCTATCAAAGTAGCAATTTTCGATCAGGGGTGATGCCCCTTTAAAATAGATGGCACCCCCGCTCAGGTAGGTCCGGTTGTGCAAAAAGCTGCAATGCTGAAAGCTGGCGCTGATGGGGCCTGAAATATACACTGCCCCGCCGTGCGGCAGGCTGTCTTCCTGCCAGGTCTTGGCATATTCGAAGTGGCAGTGGTCGAAAATGGCGGTAATGTTATCCTCTTCACTTTCAGCCACCATATGAATGCCGCTCCATCCGCCACCGGGGGCATATACATTGTGCAGGCCGGTGGTGTCGTTTACGGTAAATATTACCGGCGAAGCCGCTGTGCCCAGGGCTTGCAGGCTGCCATCGACCTTAAAGCCATAAAAGCCCTGAAACTCTACCACCACACCTGCTTCAATAAAAAGGCTTGAACCCGCTGGCAAGAAAATATCGCCAGTTACCTTTACCGTATCGGTATTCCACGATCCCATCACCTCGCCTTCCTCCTCAAAGGTTTGGGCCTGTAAAAGAAAAGGAAAGAGAAAGGATGCCAGCATCAAGCATTTTCGAACCATAGGCATAATCGAACGTATTTTGAGACCGAAAATAATGGGGCTAAAAAACTATTCATAATCTTTGGCTTCGTTCCAAAAGACATCCATCTCGGCAAGGTTCATTTTTTTGAGGTCCTTGCCCGCTAGGGCAGCCTGCTCTTCGAGGTATGAAAACCTGCGGATGAATTTTTTATTGGTTCGCTCCAGGGCACTCTCAGGATTCACATCGATAAAGCGGGAGTAGTTGATCAGGGCAAACATCAGGTCGCCAAACTCCTCTTCAATTCTTTTGTGGCTACTGCCTTTTTCAACTTCTTCGCGAAGTTCGCCCAGTTCTTCCTGCACCTTGTCCCATACCTGCCCTGGATGCTCCCAATCGAAACCAAAGCCGCGAGCCTTGTCCTGAATTCGGTAAGCCTTCACCATGGCGGGCAAAGATTTGGGCACACCCGAAAGCACTTTCTTTTTGCCTTCCTTCAGTTTGATCTTCTCCCAGTTTTCCTTCACTTGCTCATCGGTATCTGCAACCACATCACCATAAATATGCGGGTGGCGGTTGATTAGCTTTTCGTTTATGCCTTCGAGCACATCGGCAATGTCGAAAGCCCCCTCTTCACTCCCAATTTTGGCGTAAAACACAATGTGGAGCATCAGATCGCCCAGCTCTTTTTTAATCTCATCCAGGTCGTTCTCGAGTATGGCGTCGGCCAGCTCGTAGGTTTCTTCAATGGTGAGGTGGCGCAGGCTTTCGAGGGTCTGTTTTTTGTCCCAGGGACATTTTGCCCTGAGGTCGTCCATGATGTCGAGCAGCTCCGAAAATGCTGCAAGTCGCTTATCCATAACAAAATTTTTGTGCAAAGGTAGCAACAATTAACCACAGGCTAAATGGCAGGAAAGGGATATATTTGTATAAAAAGCAGCAGGCAAGTGATGGCAAAAATGCGCCGTTCGATATTCCTTTTTTTGTTTCCGGTTTTGCTGGTCGTTATGCCTGCAGCCGCGCGGGAAAGCAAGGGCGGGTTTTTTTCACGCATCGAGGGGGCGGGCTATGCTGCCTGGGTGTGGCCGCATGCCCCCAACATGGACCAGCTTCACACCGGCCTTTTTCCCATGTTTCATCTGGGGTTGTCAGGCACCCTTAACGGAGCAAAACCCTGGCACCACGCCTACAATTTCCCAGACATGGGCATAACTTTTATGTATGCCGACCTGGGCTATCCCGAAGTGCTGGGGCGGGCCTTCGGTGCTTATCCGCATATATTATTGCCGCTTGCGCGGAAAGGCAAGCTGAGCCTTAATTTTCGCTACGGGCTGGGGGCGGCCTGGCTCACAAACCATTACAGCGAGCCCGACAACGAAGGGAATATTGCCATTAGCAACCCCCTGAATATTTTAATGAACACCAGCCTGGAGGCGGGCTATGCCATTTCAGATGGTTTTACCCTGCGGGCAGGCTTTGGCATGACGCACTTCAGCAATGGCAAAGCCCGCACGCCCAACAAGGGCCTCAACATCCCGGCTTTTAAATTTGCCATTAACTATAATATGAAGCCCGGCCTTGTACTGTCCCAAAGAAACTATTCAAAGCAAACGGAAACCCAGCTATTCCTGAGAGTTTTCGGGGCTGGAGGCTACACCAGGCTGTATCCTCCCGGTGGGCCGGCTTTCGCGGAATTTACCCTTAGTTCAACACTCAACAAGCGTCTTTCGCAAAAGGTAAGCTTAGGCTTGGGAGTTGATCTTTTCTGGGGGTATTCTGACAAGGAATTACTAAGTCGAATTGACCAGTTACCCTCCACCACAGCAGGTTTACTGAAACCGGGCATGCATTTTTCATATGAGCAGTTGTTTGGGAAAACCTCCTTTATCATACAGCAGGGAATTTATTTGTACGCCGCCAACAATGAAGATGGGAAAGGATACAACCGGGCAGGCTTGCGTCACCAGTTTTCAGAAAAATGGCTGATAAGCCTCACGCTGAAATCGCACCTCTTCCGGGCCGATTACATAGAATGGGGATTTGGTTACCGGATTTTTTAGCCAAACCTTAACGGGCACCCAGGGGTTTTGCATCTAGAGTATGAAAATTCCTGAAAGTGGTTCGGCCAGCGTTTATGTTAACCTCTAAAGGCACCCTTCGGGCAACCTGCTGAGAGGTGTTGAGCAATTCGAGGTCGAGGTTGTTTTCTCCCGCCGGAAGTGCCATTCGAGCGTAGTGGATGGAGTGGGGCAAAGTTTGCCAGTTGCGGGTATCGGCCTGTTCAGTAACGGCACCCAGTATGCTGAAAACGGCCCCCAATCGATCATTCTGGCTGCGAAGGCTTTGTTCAGCTGCTTGTTTTACGGCCAGCCGTAGCAAGGCACCCGATAGCTCACGGAGCATACGGTCTTCGAGCGATTTAAAGGCAATGGCATTAACATCCTGGGCCAGTTGCAAACCGGCTTGCTGCTGCGAGCCCACCAGGCGAGCACCGGCAAAAACGGGACTGCGCTCCGCATATTTAGGAAAGGCCACCCGCACCAGGCGAAGGTCGCCGAGGTCACCCGACGACTGCCCGCCCGAAAAGAACGGAAAGGACAGGCCCATTTCTTCGTTTACAAACTGTACGTTGCCACCCACCCCGCGAATGATGCTGAAGTTGATGCTCCGCTCCTCTTTTACGGGTCCCAGGCCATTTTGCCAGAAAAATACCAGTTCGCCCTGTTCAGCCGCCGGAATCCCGGGGTTTTGAATCCCAAAAAGTTCCTCGTACTCCCTGCCCAGGTCAGAAAAACCGGTGCGAAAAGCGGCCCTGATAAGATCTGACTTAAGCTGCACAGGTACATCCACCCCAAAAATCTGGCTGTAATCGTCGCGGTAAATCTCGTAGGCGTTGCGGTAAGCAATGAAAGCATTATTGTAGTCGCCAGAGGCATCGTAAATAATACCCATTAGATTGTGGACAAAGGCATCGCGACGGTAACGATTGTTTGAGGAGTATTTGTCTTCGAGGGCAGCCAGCTTAATGTTTAGTCTGCGGCATTCAACCAGGGCAGCATCCAGATCGCCCAGCTGAATAAAGTTCATGGCTTTGTAATAATGAACCATCAGCAGTTCGAAATCCTCGCCTCGGTATTCAGTCATTTTGGGATTGGTAAATAGCGCGATGGCCTCATCCATTAAATCTTTGCGGTAATCTTCGCCAAGAATAAAGGCCTGCTCAAAAAGATCGTTGCTGCGTGCATAATTGCCAAGCATATGCTGCACTACACCCTGATTGAGCAGGTGCAGCAACTGATTTCTTTTTCGCGAAGCATCCCTGCTCCTTTCCAGTGCCTGGGCGGCTTCCTCCAGGCGCCCGGTACGGAAATGGCCATGAAACTCCTGTTCGCGCTGGTAATAGGTGCGACAGCCCGTCAGCATCAACAGGAAGACCAAGACCACAAGCAGGGATTTTTTCATACCAAGGAAACGGGATTAATTCCTGACCGCTTTTTTAATTTGTTTCTCGCCGATCCAAACCTTTTCGTTGGTTTCCATGTCGGTGAGTTCCAGGTTGATCTGGTAATAAATGATGCGGTCGCGGCGGTGCTGATCCACTATGGAGTTCATAGTGCCGGTGAGCATATAGTCGGCACCAATTTCGCGGCGCCAGCGTGCCATGGTTTCGGGCGAGGCAAACTCCTGCTGATCGGCCCTTTCCTGACGGATCTGCTCGCGAAACTCGGCGCCCTGCACCACGCGGACGGCTCCGCTGTTCACAAACTCGCGCTCCATATTGCGAATAAACGTTTCGGCATCGATATGCTCGTGGCTGCGGTTGCGCACATCGCCCACAATAACCACCGGCACTCTGCCAGCTCGGGTTTCAAAACGAGTAAGCCAGGGGCGGCTCAGCACATCGCGAATCATCTCTTCGGCCACCAGGCGCGAATCCGTATCATTCCAACGGCCACTCAAATCGACCGCCTGACCGGGGTCGATACGGCTTACCGTGCGTCGCTGACAGCCTGCAGCAACAATCATAAGGACCACGGCAGAAAGCAAAAAAATCTTTTTCATTTGTATGGGTTTTTGGGGTTAATTTTTTTTGAAAAACTTTTGCGTTTCATGCAAATATTATGCCTTTAAAATTAGGAAATTTCGGTCGGATGGGCGCATTACATAATTCATTTAATTAAGCCCGAAAGTTTAAAGCTGTTTTTCTTAGGATTTTTTTATTTTTAGCAAAGAATTTTTACATACAAAACAGGCTGATATGTTCCTTGGTTGTTCGTTTTGATACAACCTCTGCTCGATTTCGAACACTTTTTGAAACCAAAAATTAAAGTACTTTCATTAATCGTTTGATTTAAAGTATCCTAAGGCTGTTGGCATAAAATTGGCTATCCTTTTTAAGAATTTATTCTCACGCCGTTACTTAATTTTTATGGACCGGATAATTGAAAAAAAGAAATGGACGCCAAAAAGAATCGCAGTGATAGCTGCAGCGGTTCTTTTCGGGCTTTTTATTATATATCTTTTATTCTTTCGCGATAAGGGCAGCCGCCTTTATGTTGACAAGGGACAGATTACCATTGCCCATGTGGAGCAAGGCCGCTTCCAGGAGTTTATTCCGGTTGACGGAGTGGTGCAGCCCCTGGTGACCATTTATGTGGACGCCGTTTTTGGCGGACGGGTAGAAGAGATTTTTGTACGCGATGGGGCTACGGTAGAGGAGGGCGACAAGATCCTCAGGCTCTCCAATCTTTCTATGGAAATGCAATACATACAGCAGGAAAACCATGCCCTGGAGGTGCTGAACAATTACCAGAACACCCAGCTTAGCCTGGAGCGAAACAAGTTTGCCCTCGAAAGCCAGTTGGCCGATATCGATTACCAGCTCGATATTGCACGCAAGGACTATGAGCGAAAGAAACAATTTTACAGCCAGGACGTCATTTCGCTCGAAGAATATGAAAAGGCTGAAAGGGACTACAACCACGCCCTGCGTCGTCTCGACATTGCCAAGCGCACCATGCAACACGATTCCGTTTACACCGTTACCCAACTCTCAAGCATAAAGGGCTCTATCGATCGTATGCAGGAAAATATTCGCATGTTAAACCGCAACCTGGATAACCTCATTGTTCGTGCACCCATCAGCGGACAACTTTCCTCGTTTAATTCAGAGGTGGGCGAAACCAAGAATGCCGGTGAGAACCTGGGACAGATAGACCAAATGGATGGTTTCAAGCTGCGCGCCCGCATCGACGAACGTTATGTTAGCCGCACCTACATAGGTCAACCCGCCGAGTTTGAATATGCCGGCAACACCTACCGGCTCGAAATATCAAAAATTTACAGCAATATTACCGGGGGAGCCTTCGAGGTAGACCTCCATTTTATCGAAGAAACTCCTGAAGCTTTGCGCCGCGGGCAGACCATACAACTGCGCCTGCAATTCAGCGGCATTGCTGAGGCACTGATCATTCCGCGCGGAGGGTTTTACCAGGAAACCGGCGGCAACTGGATTTATGTGCTCGATGCATCAGCCTCGCAGGCCACAAAACGCCGCATACGAATAGGCCGCCAGAACATCCACCACTACGAAGTGCTGGAAGGTCTTGAGCCCGGTGAGCAGGTCATCGTTTCATCGTATGATGGATTCGGAGCCAAAGACCGTTTAATTTTCAAATAAAAAATTTCACAATCACCTTTTTAAACATTGCAACCATGATTAAAACCGTTGATCTTACCAAAATTTTCCGGACGGAAGAGGTAGAAACCACAGCCCTGAACAAAGTGACCCTCGAGATTAAGGAAGGCGAATTTGTGGCTATTATGGGGCCTTCGGGCTGCGGCAAGTCGACACTTCTGAATATACTCGGCCTGCTGGACAACCCCAGCTCCGGGCAATACTTTTTTCTTGAAAACGAAGTGTCGAATTACAGTGAGAAGCAGCGTGCCAACCTGCGCAAACGCAATATCGGATTTGTGTTTCAGAACTTTAACCTGATTGACGAACTCAGTGTTTTTGAGAACGTGGAACTGCCCCTGATTTACCTGGGCTACAGCTCTTCGGAAAGAAAGAAACGCGTGGAGGAGGTGCTGGAGCAAATGCAGATCATGCACCGCAGAAACCACTTCCCGCTGCAGCTTTCGGGCGGACAACAGCAAAGGGTGGCCGTTTGCCGCGCCGTAGTGGCCAAGCCCCACCTGATACTGGCCGACGAACCTACCGGTAACCTCGACTCTACCCATGGCGATGAGGTAATGAATTTGCTGGAGACCCTCAACAAAAGCGGTACTACTATTATTATGGTAACCCACTCTCATCGCGATGCTTCGTATGCACAGCGAATCGTTCGCCTGTTCGACGGACAAATCGTGACCGAAGACAAAACCGCTGACTTTGTGCTGACTACCAGTGCGTAATAATTTGTTGCTCCTTGTGCTTTTTGTTGGTTTTTAGGGGGCAAGGATTTCTTTGCTCCCTTTTTTTAAAAAACTGCAACCCCTCTGCCATGATAAAAAACTACCTGATAAGCGCCTGGCGCAATATGTCGCGCTCAAAAATGTACACGCTGATAAACATTTTCTGCCTTTCAGTGGGTATCACCGGTGCATTACTGGTTATTTTATACATCAATCATGAATTATCGTACGACAAGTATCACCAGAAGTATGAAAGAATTTACAGGCTTGATGGAAAATATATGATCGGGGGGCAACTTAACCACCTTGCCATTACACCCTTTCCGCTGGGACCGGCATTAAAGCTGGAGTTTAGCCAGGTGGAAGAATATGCCAGGATTTTCAGGCAGGAAAATATGCTGGTCAGAATTGCTGAGAAGGAGTTTCTTGAAAATGACTTTGCCCTGGTCGACACCACTTACTTTGATGTTTTTACACACAACTTCATTCACGGTCAGGCCAAAGGGGCGCTAGCCGAACCTAAGACGGTTGTTTTAACAGAATCCTTAAGCAAAAAATATTTTGATGACGTCAATCCGGTTGGGCTAACGCTGACCATTAACCAACAAAGCTACCAGGTTACAGGTGTCATTGAAGACTTCCCCGACAATTCGCATTTAATGTTGCAGGGCCTGCTTACTATTAACCAGTCGGAGCATCAGCAATTTTACTCGCTGGCGCCCGAAATGTTCTGGTCCATTAATGAAAATTACACTTACGTGTTAATGAATGAGGGAACGAGCATTGATTCGGTGCTGGAAAACATGGAAGCCTTCAACGATAAGTACATTGCCCCGGGCGGCAGTCAGATTGGCGGTTCGGCCGAATTTGTGGCCGTACCATTGCAAAAACTGCACCTGACCAAGGTAATGTATGCACCTGAGGGGGGCAGCAAGTCGACCTTGCTGATATTCTCACTGGTAGCCTTGTTTTTGATCGTTATTGCCGCCGTAAATTATACCAATCTGGCCACTGCCCGAGCAACCAAGCGCGCAAGGGAAATAGCCATGCGAAAAGTAACGGGCGCTTCACGAAGCCAGCTGATCATACAGTTTTTGTCAGAATCGTTGCTGGTGGCATTCATTTCATTGGTATTTTCGCTTTTACTGATTGAAATACTGCTGCCTGGCTTTAATACCCTTTCAGACAAATCCTTTGTTCTTGCAAACATTTTTCAGGGCAGCATCTTCTGGCAGGTCGTTTTAATCACCCTGCTAACAGGCTTCCTTTCTGGCATTTATCCGGCCTTTTTTCTTAGTGGAATGAAACCTGTTAAGGTGTTGAAAAGCGTCAGTTTCAGCAAAGGCCGTTCGGGAATGCTAAGAAAAGCCCTGGTAGTATTCCAGTTTGCTGTTTCCATCTTGCTCATTGCAGGCACCTTAACCATTCACAACCAATTAAAGTTCTTGCAAAACAAACCCCTGGGCTTCAACCCTGAAAACAAGTATGTGATTACCATTCCCGACATGGAGCATCGCGGGCAAATGGAAACACTGGAAAACATGATCAGGCAGAACCCAAACATTACAGGAACGGCCAAGACCTTATACGCTCCGGCAAAAGGGCACACTATGAACGCCGTGAGAGCACAATCGGGAAATGAAATGGTCGATGCTTTGATTGGAGTCAACTTCATTGACCATGATTTTGTTGACCTAATGGAAATTAATATCATTGAAGGCCGTGGCTTTGCAAAAGACCTGCGGGCCGATGTCAACAACGCTATTCTGGTAAATATGGCGGCAGTAAGGCAATTTGGCTGGCATGACCAACCGATAGGGAAAACTATCGAATGGCAGTACGACTCAAATGAAGAAACGGGAACCAGGCTTACAGTAGTGGGCGTTGTGGAAGACTTCAACTTCAAGTCGCTTGAAAACCCGGTTGAACCCCTGATGCTTCTTTTGGGGGGGCAGGCTGACGAAAATTTTTCTGAAAACATAACCACTTACCGCTGCATCATAGTGCAATATTTGCCTGGAAAAAGCAATGAAGTGCAGGAGTATCTTGAACGCACGGTTAGGGAGTTTGACCCTTCGCGCATGCCCAACATATTACCGCTTTCGCATGGCTTCCAGAACCAATTTAACGCCGAAGAGCGCCAGGGAACCATATTTGCCGTTTTTGCCCTGATCTGTATCATCATTTCATTCCTGGGGCTTTTTGGACTGGCCTCCTTTCTTACCGAGCAGCGCAAAAAAGAAGTGGGCATTCGAAAAGTGCTGGGCTCTTCCGGATACAGCATCCTCCTTTTATTCTATAAAGAATTTTTAACGCTGGTTGTGATTGCGGCAATTATTGCCGGGCCTCTGACGTGGTACCTTATGAGCAAATGGCTGCAAAGCTTTGTATACCATATCAATATGAATGTGCTTCCAATTATTCTGGCAAGTTTCATGGCAATGATTATTGCTGTAATTACGGTAAGCTACCATACTTTCATTGCTTCGCGTAAAAACCCCGTTGATGCCATAAGGGCCGAATAAGTTTAAAGAGGGACCAAAGGTCTTTAAAAAGGGAAAATTAAAAAACAATGTATGTTCATTACTTACATATTTCGGGGAGGCAGCTAAAAAACAGCCGTTCGGCAGCTGCTATCAACCTTTTCGGGCTGGCAATGGCCATGGCCATTTGCCTGATGATTTTCCTGTATGTAAAACATGAGTTGAGTTTTGACCGCTTTCATGAAAATTCAGAAAACATTTACCGGATTGGACTAACCATCGATATTCAAGGCGAGATACAAAAGGAACCCTATTCAAGCCCGGCAATAGGGCCCGATCTGCTCGAAGTTTTTCCGGAAATAACCGGCATGGTGCGTCTTTCAAACCAAACAATAAATATTTGGCAGGACGATCGCTTTACCAGCGTGCAGCAGTCGCTTTACGCTGACAACAGTTTTTTCGAACTGTTTTCCTTTCCATTACTTAGGGGCAGTAAGGAAAGTGCGCTTTCAGAGCCCTTTTCGCTGGTCATAACCGAAAGTCTTGCAGAAAGACTCTTTCCTGGCCAAAATGCCCTGGGAATGATGGTTCGGATAAATGACTACGACAACAGGTTCACCATTACGGGTATCGCAGCTGATTGTCCCAAAAACTCACACATTCAGTTCGAAGCATTATTGTCGTTTGCCACGCACCTGCAGGGAAACAGACGCAATTTTACTGAATGGGATGCCAACATTGCTTATTATACTTACGTGCTTCTTTCTGGTGATTATGACCTGGAATCCTTAACGGAAAAAACAGCAGAACTGACCTACGAAAAAATTAACCATAAGTTCGAGGGTATGGGGGTTAGCATCGACCTCCATTATTTTCCAATGGTCAACATTCGCCTTTACAGCGATTATTCAGGCGAAATGCTGGAAAACGGAACCATTCGCAGGGTTTGGCTCTTTTCGGTTATCGCACTTTTTGTATTGTTTATTGCCGGCTTTAACTACGTAAACCTGACCATAGCAAGGTCGGGGAAGCGGGCCAGGGAAATAGGCATGCGAAAGGTGCTGGGAGCCCACAAACATATGCTCAGAAAGCAATTTTACATTGAAACCATATTTTTTACTGCCATCAGTTTCTTATTGGCACTGTTATTTACCGAAATTGCTCTACCCGCATTCAACCTGATCCTAAACATCCAACTCAGCCTTTTGGAGACACCCTGGTGGTTCTATCTTGTTGCTTTTCTGGTTTTTGTTGGATTGTTCGGTTTTCTGGCAGGAATATATCCCGCATGGTATATGACCTCCTTTGAACCGGTAAAAATCCTAAAGGGTGAGTTCTGGAGCATGCCCGGACGTTTTCAGCCCAGAAACCTGCTTTTGTTGATCCAGTTTATCGTTTCTATGGGCCTGATCGTTTGCACAATGGTTATTTTATTGCAAATCCGTTTTATGCAAACCAAAGATTACGGATTTGATTACAACAACCTGCTTGCTGTGCAGGTCTCGAACAGGGAAGATGCCCGCTTGCTGAAACAGGCTTTCGAAAAATACCCCTGGGTTACCTCTCAGAGCCTCGCAAGCGGTTTCCCGGGTGGCGGAACGACCTATATGGAGGGCATTGTTCCGCAGGATGCCGAGCCGGGGTTTATGTCATACAGGGTTTGGGTTGATCAAAATTATTTTAACACCTTAAACCTAAGACTCGCCGATGGAAGATTTTTTGAAAGCGATGGCGGCCTGGAAACCGGAAATGTAATCATAAACAAAACACTTGCCCGCAGGGCTGGATGGACCGAATCGCTGGGAAAAACCATTGAGCGTAGCGGAGTAACTTACCGGGTTTCGGGCATTGTGGATGATTTCCACTACCTGTCATTACACCATGTAGTTGAGCCAATCCTTATTAATGTGATTGATGATATGCCCGCGTTTCTTCCATCATTATGGCTCCTGATACGGTTTGAGAATGAAGCATCACACCTGGTTACCGAATCGCTTTTAAAAGAATGGAAAGAGCATTTCTCAGCCAACACCCTAACTTATAATTATGTATCAGCCCTGGTGGGTGCCCAATATACAGAAGACCGAAGCTTTGGCAGGCTTTTTATGGCCTTTACTATGCTGGCCATTATTATTGCCATGCTTGGAATAATGGGCCTTTCTTCATTGGCAGCCAGGCAAAGGCAAAAAGAAACAGGGATCAGGAAAGTGCTTGGAGCATCCAGCAAAAGCCTGGTGCTGAAAATGTCCCTTGAGTACTTAAAATGGATCGCGATATCTGCCCTGGTGGCCTTGCCTTTGGCTTACTGGCTTATGCATCGCTGGCTGGAGGGCTTCGCCTATGCTATCGACTTTCCCTGGTGGACCATGGCCGTATCGCTGGCAGGACTTACCCTGACCGCTCTCCTTATTGTTATTACGCAAACCTGGGCAACAACCCGGGTTAATCCTGCAGAAGTGCTAAAAACAGAATAATTTTCAATTCGATTTTATCATGCTCAGAAATTACATCAAAACAGCCTCAAAAAACATTTTCCGGCGAAAATCAAACACCTGGATTAATATCCTGGGCCTGGCACTGGGTTTGTCTATTACACTTTTAATTTGGATGCACGTTTTATATGAACGGAGTTACGACAGGTTTTTTAGGGACCACGAGAGGATTTTCCGCGTTCAGAATACTATGAGCATTTGGAGCGAGGAATCCATTACTATTCCAACAGCCATGTATGCCTTTGCCGACCGCATAAGGGAACAAGTGCCGGAAGTGGAGCAGATAACCCGTTTTACGAATATTCTGCCCAATGCGGTTTTGAATGTTGGAGAACAGATCTTACACACCCCAATGATTGCTGCTGCCGATTCTACCTTTTTTGACCTTTTCAGTTTTAAATTTCTTGCCGGAAACCCAGGCAAAGCTCTCTCAGAGAATGGTTCGCTCGTCCTCACCTACAGCCTGGCAGAAAAACTGTTTGAAACACCCTTGCTGGCAATGAATCAAATAGTTCAGGTTTATGAGAACAACTATCGGGTAACAGCCATAATAGAAGATGTGCCCGAAAATTCGCATATGGCTTTTAACGGGCTTATTTCAATGCTCGACGTCCCCAATGAAATGAAGGTGGCAGGTTTCGGTTTCTTTACTTATATGAGGCTAATACCCAATACCCAGATAGGTGATCTGGAAGAAAGCTTGAGTGCAATATCTGAAGAGGCAGGGTTGACAAATCCTTATTTTCAAGGCGACAGCATGCCTTTTGATACTCGCTTGGTGAACCTGGCCGACATTCACTTGACCTCTAACCTTATTTGGGAGATGAAAGCCAACGGCAGCCTGCGAAATGTGCAAATATTCACTGCCATGTCGATATTTATTCTTTTGCTGGCATTGATCAATTATATTAATATGGCCACGGCCCGAAGCTCGCTGCGAGCCAAGGAGATAGGCTTGCGAAAAGTGGCCGGGTCTTCTCGTGCTGGGCTTATCAAGCAATTTATGGTCGAATCATTTTTGGTCACCTTGCTGGCATTTTTGCTGGCCCTGGTGCTGGCCGAAAATTTCTCCGGGTTCTTTTCCCAGCAACTTGGCATCGACATAGAATCCGGGATAATTTTCACAACCCCGGGTTTAATAACCCTCTTTATCATGCTTGTATTAACCGGCACCCTGGCTGGCATTTATCCTGCCTTTTATCTTTCATCGTTCAACCCCGTAAACATACTAAAGGGAGAAATGGTTAAAGGCACAAAAGGTCAGTCTTTCCGGAGGGCGCTGGTAGTATTCCAGTTTGCCATAACCATATTTCTGGTCAGTTCATTGCTGGTGATTGCCATGCAGCTGAGATTCATGCTAAAGCAAAGCTTGGGTTATGAAAAAGAAAGCGTATTGATTGCCCGTGATGTTTCCATTCCCATACGCCGGGCTTTGCCAGATGTGCTGGCAAGGCTGGAGGCCATCGAGGGAGTAATTGCGGTTGCTCCTACCAGTTTTGTCATTGGCGAAACCAACCACATAGAAGTGGTTAGCGAACACGGAAAAGGCGCTTCTCCTGTGGTAAAGGCCGATATCCTTATGATCGACGAAAAGTTCACTCCCTTGATGCAAATGCGTCTTTCGGAGGGTAGGAATTTTTACCCTGACTCGGAGCTCGACGCCCAGGGAGCTTACATTCTGAATCAGGCCGCCGTAGCAGCCCTCGGCCTTGCTGACCCGCTAAACTCTAAACTCAGTTTTTCCGACCAGCCCGGCCCCATTGTCGGAGTAGTTGAAAACTTCCAGTTCAAATCGCTTCACAATCCCATCGAGCCAGTTGTTTTCAAGTATGCAAGGCGCAATCACCAAACCTTTTATTTAAAACTTGATAGCGACAATCTTGAAAGGATACGAGAAGAGGTTTCGGCGGTTTTTAATGATTTCGACTCCACTTGGTTTCCAAATTTGCAAATGCTCGACCAAAGACTGAAAGGGCTTTACAGCCGCGAGAAGCAATCGACCAACCTGCTGGCTTCTGGTTCGGTGCTGGCATTCATTATTTCCCTGTTGGGGGTTTATGGATTGGCCACTTTTGCCATCGAACGCCGGGTGAGGGAAATTGGCATACGCAAAGTGCTCGGTTCCTCAACCCGAAGCTTAATGTGGGTTTTCAACAAGGAATTTTCCTTCTTAGTACTTATCGCCTTTATCATTGCGGCCCCTTTGGCCTGGTGGATCATGGATGGATGGCTCAACCATTTTGTTTTAAGGGTATCGCTTAACCCGCTTTGGTTTATTGTGCCGGCACTAATTATCATTATTTTTAATGCTGCCATAATAAGCACACAGGTTTGGAGTGCTGCACGGGCAAATCCCGTAGAAGCCCTTAGGGCAGAATAATCCGCTCGAGACCTGTTTATAGCTAAACAAAAGCGTATTTCGGAATCGAAATACGCTTTTTTGTATCTTTGCCATCGAATTTGAAAATCATGAATGAAAATGTAATTAGAGCTGGCATGAAAATGGCCGACTTGGTGGCTGCAGACCCCCGCAGCATGGTGCTGATTAACCGCTTTGGCATCTATCTGGGCTTTGGCGACCAGACCATCAGAAAAGTTTGCCAGGAAAAAGGCATTCAGACGGAGTTTTTCTTACTAATGGTCAACATTTTCCTAAACCCGCTTTATTTCCCGGATAAAAAACTGAAAAATGTGGATGTGAAGTTGCTGCTCACTTACCTTGCCAACTCGCACGAATATTACATAAGGGAAAAGATTCCGCTGATCCAGTCGCTTTTCAGCACTTTTCTTGCACGAATGGATCATCCTGCCAAAACTCAGCTCGAGCGGTTCTTCAACGAATACATTGAAGAAGTGACCGAGCACATCGAATACGAAGAAAAGGTGGCCTTCCCATATATAAAGAAGTTGGTTTCAGGCGAAAAAAATCCGCAAATAAAAGGCAGAGACAGGGATTACGGGATCAGTGTTTTTGAGGAGCGGCATACCAATATTGAAGACAAGCTTTCTGATTTGAAAAATTTGCTTATTAAATACTTGCCCCCATCCTCTGACCAGTTTCTTCGTATTCGGATCATAAATGAGCTTTTCGACCTGGAGCAGGACTTGGGTAACCACGCCCGTCTCGAAGACCAAGTGCTGATACCTGTAGTTGAGCAACTCGAAAAACGATTAAACTACTAAGCCAATGCCTGCAAATGCAATGATAGCCGAAAACTCGGAAATTATCCGCAAAGGCATGGTCCAGCTTTTAGAAAGCAGCGGGCTGTTTGGGTTAGTTAGGGAAACGCCATGTCAGAACAGTCTTTTCGAGCAGGTAAGGAAACACAAACCGGATATACTATTCGTTAATCCGGCTATGGTGGATAACAGTTTTCGCGAAAAACTTAAAAACAACCCCGGTTTAAAGGTGAGGCTGGCAGCTATTGTTTACAGCCTTTTTGATGAGAATACCCTGAGGCATTTTGATGAAGTAATACAAATCAACGATACCCGGGCCAAAATTTTGCGTAAGCTTAACAACCTGCTGAAGGAACGTACCCACGAAGAAACCCACACCGATCAGAGCCTGACGGCCCGTGAGATTGATGTATTGAAACTCCTTGTAAAAGGCCTGAGCAATAAGGAAATTTCCGCGGCTCTTTTTATCAGCACCCATACTGTAATGACCCACCGCAAAAAAATTACCCAGAAGCTGAATATTAAGTCGGTGGCCGGCCTTACCGTTTATGCCATGCTCAATGGCATTATCATAATGGAAGAGCTGGAGTAATACAAAAAGAATACAGGTTGTAAATCAAAGGGTCACCTCAAAAGAACTTTTTCAACTTTTGAGAAGGTCTCTATTTTTGTAAGTTTGTGCATTCTTTTCAAAACGAATTAAATGCAGTTTTTCCGCGGTATAAATTTTATTAACCCCGATTCGTTCCGTAATATTTTCCGCGGACTGAAATACCGCAACTACCGCTATTATTTCTGGGGGCAAAGCGTTTCTCTCATTGGCACTTGGGTGCAGAATATTGCCATGAGCTGGCTGGTTTACCGGCTCACCGGTTCTGCCCTTTTATTAGGCTCTGTTGTTTTCGCCCTGCAGATTCCTTCCCTTTTCATAACCCCTTTTGCCGGCGTGCTTGCCGACCGCTGGAACCGCCGGAAGATTATTATTCTCACACAGGTGCTGGCAATGATGGTGGCCCTTTTTCTGGCCTGGATGGTGCTTTCCGACAGGATTACCGTAAGCTGGATTCTTGCACTGGCCGTTACAAACGGCGTAATCCTGGCATTTGACACCCCTTTCAGGCAGGCCTTTGTGCCCGACATTATTACGGAGCCCAAAGACCTGGGAAACGCCATAGCGCTCAATTCTTCCCTTTACAACCTTGCCCGTTTCATAGGCCCGCCAATTGGTGGCTTTCTTATTACTTTGGTGGGCGAAGGCTGGTGTTTTTTCATTAACGGAGTGAGTTTTTTTGCAGTAATTGCCGGGCTTTTGGCCATTAAGATCGAAAAAGTCATAAAGCGGCATCGGGCTGGCTCCATTTTTCAGCAACTTGTGGAAGGCTTAAGGTACGCCTGGCATTTTCGCTCGCTCAGATATCTGCTGCTGTTATTGATCTTCAGCAGCTTTTTCGGATTACCTTTTCAAGCGTTGATGCCCATATTTGCAGCAGACATTCTTAAAGGCGATGCCCAAATGCTTGGCTTTCTTACGGGAGCACTGGGCGCTGGGGCCCTCTCGGGAGCGCTTTTCCTTGCCTCGCGAAAGGAATTGATGCGAGTGCCGGCATTGACCTTCCGCACATCCATTATGTTTGCCCTGGGTCTGGCAGTTTTTGCCCTCTCCCCCTTCAAAGCCCTTTCAATGCTGGCCTTGACAATAACCGGGTTTGGCATGATCGTGCACTTTAACGCTACCAACACACTGTTGCAAAGCATTGCCGATGAAGAGAAGCGCGGCCGCATCGTGTCGCTTTACAGCCTCACCTTTATGGGAATAACACCCCTTGGCAGTTTGGCAGCAGGGGCCCTGGCCGACTTCATCGGGGTGCCGTTTACCGTTTTTGCATTTTCGCTTATTTGCCTCAGCTCAGCCATGCTTTTTGGGAAAAGGGTGCGACTGATCATGCTAAGCCTCGGACGGAAGATGCTGAAATAAACCCTTTATTTGAGGCGGTTATGGTATTTCTTAAGGTAGTACTTGCAGAACGAATGAAACAGGTTCAGGTCGTCCTTATCGAGCAGCATTAGGCGTTCCATAATCCTGGGGTAAATATTTCCTTCGGCATCCAGACCCACATCGGCAAGCACCTGGGCGGCCTTTTGCTTCACCACCTGCAATTCATCTTCGCCGGTTGGCCTTTTCTTTTTTCTGGCATAATCCAGGCTTAACTTCGAAAGGTAAACCGCATAAACCATTACCGCCTGGCCAAGGTTCAGCGAAGGGTACTTTCGAATCATCGGAATGGTGGATAGCAGGTCGCACAGGGCAAGGTCCTCGTTCGAAAGGCCCGATTCTTCTGAGCCAAATACAATACCCACTTTGTGTACAGTATCGTCTTTGGCCCTTATGATTTCCGGCAAATCCTCCACGCGGTGGTAATCTTCGGCCACGTTGCGCTTTTTGGCTGCCGAGCCAATAAGCAGCGAAATGCCGTTGCGGACTTCACCCAGGCTGGAAAAAACTTTCGCTTTTTCAAGAATATCGTTCGAGCTGTGTGCTGTGGCGCGGGCTCTTTCGCCAAGGTGGTTGCACTGGGGACTTACCAGCCAAAGGGTCGAAAAGCCCATGGTCTTCAGCGCCCGGGCGGCGGCACCCACATTTTCTTCGCGGGCCGGCGAAACAAGTATGAAAACAATTTCCAGCATGGCACTGCGAAGTTAATCAAAGTGTAATTACACACCCCAAAATACCGAAAAGTGGGTATATGCCATAGCCGACGGCAAGGGTAATTTTGCCACGGGTTCTTAAAAACCCCAAAACCTTGAAAAAAATTTCAACAAATAATTTTCCAACCCAATGAACCGAGCCATTCAAACCATTATTCTTGTTATATCCTTTTCATTTTTCGCTTTCGCGGAAAGCGGATCAGCCCCCAAGGCAAACAGCAGCATTACCGGAAAGATTGTTGATGAAAAACAACAACCCCTGATAAATGTAAATGTGGGCTTGGTGGGCACATCAATTGGCAGCGCCACCAACCATGAAGGCATATTCACCTTTGAACAAGTTCCAGCCGGACTATTTATGCTTGGTGCCAGCATGGTTGGCTACGAAGACATACGTCAGGAAATCCTTGTAATGCCCGGAAGCCTAAACAGGGTTCAACTTGTTATGCCAGAGCGCATCTACTCCATGCCTCAGGTTAGCATCATTGCCCAGAAAAAAGGCATTTTCGAAAGCGTGCCCGGATCGCTTACCTACATTAACCAGCAGCAAATTGATCAGCTCAACCCGTTAAGCGGCAACGAGATCATCAGGCGATCGCCGGGCGTGCATGTGGTTGACGAAGAAGGCATTGGCCTGCGCGTAAACATTGGCATTCGCGGGCTCGACCCCGACCGCAGCCGCACAGTGCTGGTTATGGAAGATGGCATTCCGGTGGCCCTGAACCCTTATGGTGAGCCCGAAATGTATTTTACCCCCGCCATGGACAGGATGGCCGGCATGGAAATCCTCAAAGGAAGCGGCTCCATCCTGCACGGACCGCAAACCATTGGTGGTGTTGTAAACTACATTACACCTGACCCGCCCCTGAGCAGCCAGGGTAGCATGAGCCTTCGCGGAGCAACGGGTGGGTTCTTCACCGGCCTTTTCAATTACGGCAACACCTTCGATAATACAGGTTTTTATGTGAGCTATCTGCGCAAGCAAGCCGACAGCATAGGTATTATGAACTTCACCGTGAACGACCTTACCGGAAAGATCCGTTTTCAAATGGGCCAACAAGCCAACCTGGCGGTAAAACTGGGCGTTTATGATGAAATTTCAAATGCCACTTACGTGGGAGTAACCCAAACCATGTATGATGCCGGTGGAATGTATGACTTTGCGCGCATTGCTCCCGACGACCGTCTCAGCATCAGGCGCTATTCACTGGGGCTGATACACAATTACTTTTTCAGCCACAACACCCGGCTATCGACCACAGCCTATGCCTATACCACTACCCGCAACTGGCAGCGGCAAGATTTTGCTTACAGCAGCTTCGATGCACAAGGCAATCTCAACCCCAAGCCCTCCAATTTCACAGGAGTTACTTGGGGCGATGAGAGTATTGCGCAAGGCGCCATTTACATGCGCAATTCGACCGGCAACCGCAACCGGCAGTTCGAAGTGGCTGGCATTGAAAGCCGTCTGCAAAGCGAATGGGACTTGGGCGAAACAAAAAATCACCTGACAGCGGGCGGTCGTTTCCTGTTTGAAAGAGCCTACGAACAGCGCGTTAACGGAACAACCGGAAGCGCTTCATCGGGCAACCTTCAAGAAGATGAGATACGCACCGGAATGGGCTACAGCGCTTTTGCACATAACCAGACACAGCTAGGCCAGAGATTATCCTTTGCCCTGGGAACTCGCCTTGAGTATTATGACTATGAGCGCGACAT
>JAWLCS010000029.1:0-46846 GCA_041687035.1 Bacteroidales bacterium | reverse complement strand
TTATTTCTTACATTTCAAATCAGGCGCTGAATTCAGCGCCTGACTCCTTTCGCCCAGGGCTTTAACCAAAAGGTTAGGGCTGATTTTCCTTGCATTTTTCCATTTTTTTATTTAATTTGAGATCGATTTTAAAATTAAGGCCTCGTCTTCAGGCCTTTTTTTATCCAGAGGCTCTGTCCTCCCAAGAAGTCTTTTTTCTGTCCGACACAAAAAATACCCTGCGAAAAACACATCGCAGTAAATTGTTTTTGTTTAAAGGTTTGCAATGAAAAAAGGCCCCACACCATATTTATTTGCTTTTTTGCTCACCGCTGCGGTGTTTTTACCGGGGGTTGGGTGGGGGCAGTATGTGGTGGATTTTGAAGGGCCGGGGGAAACGAAGACAGCATATGCTTCAGGTACTGTGACCTTAAGTGGGTTGAATTGGAATTTGACCGAAGTATTAATTGGAACATCAGCCGCAGATTGGAAAAATGGTGCCAGAAGTGCAAGGTTAAGGGGTCATGAAACATCATCAATGACCATGATTGAAAGCAAGCCAAACGGTCTGGGAGCGATATCTTTTCAATACAGGCGATATGGAACTGATGCACAAGTAGATTGGAGGGTTGAGTTTTCAACAGATAATGGCTTGGTTTGGACCCAAATTGGCAGTGATTTTACTGCATCGGCAACTGACGATGTTCAAACTTTTTCTGAGACAGTAAATATACCAGGCAATATTCGGATACGCATTAAAAGAGCAACTGAAACAGGAACGGATAACCGAAGGCTAAATATTGATGATATAACCATAACTGATTATTTTCAAGTTTGCGGAAATGAAAGTTTCGACAATTTAAATGCACCTACAGGTTCCTACAGTAGTGGCTCATTTTGGGGAAACGATAATATTAGCTGGAGTTATATGGAAGTAAGAACCGTAACAGATGAAGATTATTTCATTACAAACCCTTCTGCCGGTTTTAGAGATTCTGGAGCAAGGTTTATGGAGGCTAGTGTTACGGGAGGCATAGGGAGTTTAGAATACAAGGTCCGATCCTATTTTACTGGTGGATCTGCTTCAAACAGAACGATTAGGGTCCTTGTCAATAACATCGAAGTAGATTTATTTACACTTCCTGCAATGGAGACTGTTTATACAAGGGAAATAAACAATATAAATATATCCGGTAATTTCTCCCTTCGGTTTGAATCAATTGGAAGTCGTCAAATATTAATTGATGACATTACCTGGACTTGTTTTGATGAAATTTGCAATGCTCCCACAACCCATGCAAGCAACCTTTCTGCGGCAAGTATTACCGATATTTCAGCCAATATTTCGTTTACCAAGGGCAGTGGCACCTACAGCCTGGTGATTGTCAGGGCAGGAGCAGCTGTAATAGATATCCCAAGCGATGGCACAAGCTATATGGCAAATCAGGCCTTTGGCGATGGCAACGATTTGGGTAACGACAGCTATGTTGTTTTTGCCGGCCCAACAGAAAGTTTTACGCTTTCTGGACTTTTAGGTGGAACAACCTACCATGTTAAAATATTTCCATTCAACTGCAGTGGAGGTAATGAGGTTTATTATTCTGAAAATGATCCTGCTTCATTCAGTTTCACCACCCGGCCCTCTTTACCTACCGGTTTAACAGTAACTTGCACCGATGCAACTTCAGCCACCATAACCTGGAACGCTCCCTCTGGAAATTATGATGGAGTAATAATTGGAATGAGGCAAGACACCAATTATCCACATGTTTTAAGTGCTAACCCTGCAGACATTTTTGCTGACTCTGAGTTTGGTTCAGGTTTTATATACGGAACCACCGATCCAAGGAGTTTTGTGGTTTACAAAGGAACCGAAAACAGCGTAACAGTAACCGGATTAACCGCCG
Source organism: Bacteroidales bacterium (assembly GCA_041687035.1). Taxonomy (GTDB): domain Bacteria; phylum Bacteroidota; class Bacteroidia; order Bacteroidales; family UBA7960; genus UBA7960. The sequence goes on along the minus strand of JAWLCS010000029.1, from coordinate 44,960 downwards.
GCGAGGATTATCGTATTCAGGCATACACTTTTCAGGGAAGCAACTGGTCAATTGGTCAACATACTACTTCAATCAACAATCTTGGGGTACCTGATATTTCTGGTCTAAATGCAACCGCATTAAGTGAGTCGGTAGCCCTCGGCTGGAACAATCCTTCATCCGGTTGTTTTGATGAGGTAATAATTGTGGTACATACGGCAAGTATTACCGGAACTCCATCAGGAACCTATATTTCTTCTTCGCTGAATTATACCGATGGTGGCAACCCTGGCTTTCCCGGTGGTGGTGTTGTAGTTTTCAATGGCACCAGCCAACCGCAAACCGTTTTCGGACTAACAAATGGCACAGAATATTTCTTCCGGATTTTTGTCAGGAGAGGTGCCGACTGGAGCGAAGGAGTTGAAATATCGGCCACTCCAAATGACTTTACAGTATTGGAAAGCGGGGATTTGGCCATAATTGCTGTAAATACTCAATACCTATCCTCCGGAAGCGCTGACGAGGTTTGTTTTATTTCCTTTAAAGACATTGAGCCAGGCACGGCCATAGATTTCACTGATAATGGTTATGAAAGGCTTTACGAAGGCCTTTGGGGAAATACTGAAGGCACCATCCGTATGACTTATAACGGTACCAGCCCCTTAGGTGCTGGAACCCCGATTTGCTTTCAGGGAAACGGTTATTCAAGTTCAAGTTTTTCGGTCATTAAGTGCGGCCAAAATGATAATGCCAATTGGAGTATAACCTCCTTAAATGGTAACAAAGAATTTAATTTAAATCAAAATGATCAAATTTGGATTTTGCAAAATGGCATTTGGAATCCTGGAAATTTAAATAGCCACAATGCCTCCTATTCGGGAAATGTGGTTTGGGGCTGGACAGCCACAGGCTGGGAGAGCGCTCCAGATTATACTCCAGGCACAGATGGCTCAACCTTACCCCCGGGAACAGAGTGTTACCACACAGACGTAGAGGGTGTGTTGCACCCCGATAAGGTAAAATATACGGGTCCATTAACCAGCGCCAGCCAAGGTGAGTGGATTGCCAGAATTAATGACTTAAGTAACTGGACCAGTTATAGCAGCAACACTGCCTACAATGAAGTATCTCTAACAAATTATTCCGGGGAGTGTATCTCATTTCCCATCTCTCCTGGTGGCTTTTCAGCTGGTAAATGGTCTGGTGGAATTGACGAAGATTGGTACAATTGCCGAAATTGGGATAACCTCCAGGTACCAGATGAAACAGTAGATGTAACTATTGATAATATTTCGAACTATCCCGAAATAAATACTGGTACAGCCAAAACCAGAAACATCTTGATACAGGCAGGTGCTAATATTAATCTTACTGACGTCTCTGCAGCATTAGAAGTTTACGGAAATTGGACCAACCAAAGTGTTTTTGATCCCGGGGCTGGGACAATAATTTTTAAAGGCTCCTCTGGCCAAAATATTACTTCACCCAACGATTTTCGTTTTAATTACCTTACAATCAACAACTCGGGAGCTAACATACAGCTGGGTTCAGATTTAAACGTTTCGCACATCTTCACCATGAACCAGGGAAATATCCTCACCAATGGTCATTTGGTAACCCTGGGAACTTCAGTAACCCAAACCGGGGAATTAAATTATTTCTCAGGAAGTATTTTCGGGAAACTTAAGCGACATTTATCAACGGATCCTCCTGCTTCCGGAGTTTTATTTCCACTTGGAGCATCTATTGTCACCGACATAGAGAATAACGTATATACACCCCATCATTTACCTGTATTGATTGAATATCCCATAGTTAATCCTACAACAGGAGGTTCACTTTCTGCTTTGTTTGTACCTGAATCAATGGGGGAGGTGCCTGAAAATATAACAATTCTTGGTAGTTGCGATTTTCTTGTTAGTTCTGTAAGCTATCAGGGTTTTTGGAGGTTTGAAGCCGACGAATTATCAGGAGGTGAATACGATATTACTCTTTTCCCAAATGGGTACATAGGGATTTACGATTTATGCCAACTTACCGCCCTAAAAAGGACAGACAATGATCCATGGACTGAAGAAGGAACTCATGTTGAACCCGATGGAACAATCATTGATCCAATCATCAAAAGAACCGGCATCACATCAGGTTTCAGTGATTGGGGTATTGGTGGCGGAATTAACAACCCCCTCCCCATCGAGCTCCTCTCCTTCACGGCCAAATACCAGGATGGCAAAGTGTTGCTCCACTGGGCCACCGGCTCAGAGATCAACAACGATTTCTTTACCCTGGAGCGCAGCCGCGATGCCGTGAATGCGGAGATCATCGGTTTTGTGGAGGGGGCAGGCAATTCGAGCCAAACCCTGCATTACCAATTTATTGATCAGGAACCCTTGCCGGGCATTTCGTATTACCGCCTGAAGCAAACCGACTTTGATGGCAGTTTTGAATACAGCCAATGGGTGGCTGTGCAGGTTGATGGCCTGGGTGGGCGTTTGCAGGCAACGGCCATCAATCAGCCCGAAGGTTTGATGTTGAGAATATTTGCCCCCACCGAACGCACGCTGCAATTGCAACTGGCCGATATTTACGGAAGAATTGTTTTCAGCGAGCAGCTAAGCCCCGGCAGTCCCGGCCAGATTGAAACCTTCGTTCCCATGCCCCAAACCGCCCGCAGCGTGCTGCTGTATCGGGTAACCGATGGCTTGGAAGTGGTTACCGGCAAAGTGATTAGGTAGTAATAAAGATCGCAAATCGTTAATCGTTAATCATCAATCGTTAACCGATCCGCTGGCAAGCGGAGAGCTCACTGAAAGTAATCAAGGACCTCCCCCCAGCCCCCTCCAAAGGGGGAGTTGCAACGCTAACCTTGAACTTCGAACCCCTAACATTTTAACCTAAAACCTCATCCCATTGCGCTGCGCCGAACCAAAGCGTGCTAATATCTATTTTGCCGCAGCGCCAAAATTTTCCATCATTCAAAAACCCCGGGTTGAAACCCGGGGCTATTGATATTTAACCCCTGCGGGGTAATTTCAAAATCGCAAATCCCTGCCAGAAAGCCTGAACAAAAATCATAAATCGCTATTCGTTAATCATCAATCGTTAACCGATCCGCTGGCAAGCAAAGAACTCACTGAAAGTAATCAAGAACCTCCCCCCAACCCCCTCTAAAGGGGGAGTCAGAAACCGAACCTTAAACTTCGAACCCCAAACACCGAACTCCAAACTTTTTTCCTAAAACCTCCACACCACCCCCACCCCTTCCGGTGTCAGATAAATTGAAGACAGCAGGGTTTCCAGCTGTTTTGATTGTTGGTTCATGATGCCGAATAGTGCCAGGTCGAACACAAAGAGGAAGGCGCCCTGCAGTATGAGGGCGCTTCCGTAGCCTTTGAGCAGGTCTTGTTTTTTGGTGGCGGTTTTTGCCCTTTCGCGCAGGTAGAATCCCGCGGCCATATAGCCCACATCGAGCCCGGCATTGAAAAGCAGGGTCTTCTCGAGACCGTAATGCTCCTTTATGCTTTCGAACAGGCCCAGGCTGCCGGGATCGGCCTTGTAGAGCGAATACAGGGCCACTCCGGCAATGCCGGCATTCACTGTGTTCCACAGCACATTGCCTTGGTGGAAGTACATATTGGAGCCGCTTCCGCGTGCCCAGCCTATGCCGCCCACAACGAAGTTGGCAGCGGCCCAGCCACCCAGCGTCCACATGCCGGCCATGCTGGTTTGCTGCCGCTTCAGGTTAAAGTCCTCAAGACCGCCCTGGGAAAAGGCAAGGGTCGATAAGCCCATCAGCAGGGCAAAAAGAAGAATCTTCAATTGGTAGGTCATACGCTCCAATTTTTACTGACGTGCCGGCCCATACACCGCCCGGTATTTTGCCCGGGCTTCCACCTCCTGGCGCAGCCACGGCATGGTGTGGTATTCGTTGTTCAGGAATGGCTCAGTCTGATTCAGGTAGTATTTGCTCGCCGGAATGCCTGAATTTCCGGTGGGAATAATCATGTAGTTTTCGCTCCAGTTATTGGGCTGAAAAATGTGCCGCTGCGAAGCACCATGAACCACGGTAAAGGGGTCACGGAAGCTGTAGCTATAAGGGGCCACAGTATGGTAGCTGCCTCCCATGGGGAATGGCCCTTTATTCAAACCGAATACGCGATCAAGGATCTTCACTGCCCCCATGGGGTGGGCAATGGTAATCTGGTGAATATCGCCCCACTGCCATTTGGCCGGATCTTTGCCCAGCTTTTCTTCGAGCCATTTCACGCTTTCGCGGAAGCTCATGATGACCAGGTCCTCGAAGGTTTCATTCACATCGGTGTTCACGTTGTTTATCCAACTCGAATGCTGGTCCGCCCAAACGTGTTCCACAATGTTGTTCACGGCCGACCGGTCGCCTAAAAACTCCTTGTAAAGGTCTTCGCCCAGCTCGTCGAGCAAAAGATTTTTCACGAAAGTGATATAAAACTGCTCAAAAATTGCGGTGGCCCCACTTTCGACGGTAAGCACCCCATCCCAGCGTTCGAGCAGCTCCAGCGCTTTTTTCTCAAGGATGTTAAGGTTCGGTTCCTGGCTCACAATAATCCGCAGATCGGGCAGGCATTTCTGCACTTTTTTCGATTTGAAATCGGCCAGCATCCGCTTAAAATCATCTACTCCCAGCTTATCCTTTTCGTTGAGCATCTCTCGGATACGATCGATGCGATAGGGAGCTGCAAACTGATAGCCAATGTAGTGGGGATAATCGTCACCAACGGTGCGGTTATTGGCCGACGACACATGCCCCTCGGGCGGATTGAAGGTGTAGGGCACCTCCTCAAATGGCACCATGCCCACCCAGTCGTACTGATCGGTATGTCCCGGAAAAATGAAGTATCCGTCGCCATCGTTTCTGATGGGAATACCCACGGCTGTGTGCAGGCCTATGTTGCCTTCCACATCGGCATAAACGATGTTCTGGCTCACTGAGGTCATGGTGCTGAGTGCATCGCGGAAGGAGTCCCAGTTCCGGGCACGGTTGAGCAGGTAAATGGTGCGCATTTCGTTGCTGGGCAGGTTACCCGACCATTTCATGGAAATGGCCTGGTCGGTCACCTTCTTGAATTCGGAAATGATGGGTCCGCGGTGGGTGAAGCGCAATTCGCGCTCCACGGTTTCGCCGCCTTTTAAGGGAATTTGCTCGTTTCTTATTTCCAGGTCGAGCCACTCGTCATTAAAGAGGTAGCGGCCATTATCATCAAGGGTTTCAAGGTAAAAGTCGGCATCGTCCACATACACGTTGGTCATACCCCAGGCGATGTGCTCATTGTGGCCCACCACTACGAAAGGTTGCCCCGGCAGCACCACGCCGGTTACATTTAGCTTGCCCTCCAATACCTGGTGCATTTGATACCAGATGCCGGGCGAACCAAAGCCCAGGTGCATGTCGTTGGCCAGAATGGGATGTCCGGTTACACTTTTTTCTCCCGAAATTGCCCAGTTGTTGCTGGCGCTGAAAACTTCAATGCCCATTTCGCGCAGGCTGTTATTGTGGTCGAGCAAGCTGAACATGGCCTCCACAGGCTCTTCTGCAAGCCTGGGGTGTACAAAGGTTTTATGCTGCTGTTTGTTGGGCAGCAACTGCTCAAACTTCTCCTTGTCGAGCACCTGGCCCAGCTTATGCATGATCACCTCGCTTTGCCACGAGCCTGAAAGGTCCCAGGCCATATAGCCAATAAGGCTTACCGAGTGAATGGGCAGCCAGGGCTCGGGCTTATAGCCCAGGATGGTAAACTCGGGCGGCAGTTTTTTCTGGTTCATTTCAATGAAGCGATTTACCCCGTCGGCAAAGGCGCTGAATGTCGCAAGGATTTCCGGGTCAGTATCCGACATCACCAGTTCGGCTTTTTCAGGCATCCGCAAGGCCCTCAGAAAATGATCGTTGCCCACCATGTCCTCGCCAAAGATCTCCGCCAGACGCCCTTGGGTAACCCGCCGCAGGAAGTCCATTTGCCACAGGCGGTCCTGGGCCATTACATAGCCGGTGGTGAAATAAAGATCGTATTCATTGTTGGCATAAATATGCGGGACGGCCTGCTCATCGCGAAACACCTGCACCTCGTCGCGCAGCCCTTCAATCATCATCGAAAGGTTGTAGTCGGGCAAGGCTTTCCTCGAAATGTTGCGCACAACCAACGTGGCAGCAAGCAGCACTACCGCAAGCACCAGTACAATACCGATCAGAACTTTTTTCAACGTCTTCATTGGCGAAATATGTTTAAAGTGAGAAACTAAACAAATCCAAAATCCTAATTCATCAATCTGTAGGTTCAAGCATTGCAGTGACAAAGCTGCGGGTGTGCATGCTATAGGCCGAAAAGCGCTCTGCTATCAGTTCCGTCATTTTTTGCACGCCTTCGGGGCCTTTTTCAGCGCTCATATAGGCAATAAGGTTGTCGAGCTCCGGACTGTCGCTTACCTCGAACTTAGGATCAGAAACCAGTTTTTTCGGAAAACTTCTTTTCATGGTGCGAGTGGTGGCTTTCCCTTTTTTGTAGGATTCGCGGGCCACTACTTCGCGCGGGAAGGTGTGGTCGAAGGGTTTTGTTTCAACCGGATTTTCAAGGGCCTGAATGAACGGGTGTTCCAAGTTGCCATTTTCAAATGCTTCACGCAATACCAGCCACTGAAACTGCTCATACACGGTGTGCCTGTTCGACACCAGTTGCACGGCATTATCACGACTTTTTGGGAAGCCAATCATGGCTTTCAGGTTAATCCAGATCATGCGCAGGGCGCTCACTCCGGGCAAAACGGAGGAATGGTAGGGCATGCTCAGGTCGCCCAGGTAGTGCATGGCCCAGCCCATAAAGCGGTAGCCCCAGTAGTCCTGCCCGGAGGCAAAGGCATATTCGGCCAGGGTTTGGTAGAGGTGAATGCGATATTCCACGAAAGTGCGCTTTAAAAAGGGTGCCGCGGCAAAAACAATCCCCGGCTCGTGATAAAAGCCCATATGAAAGGGGGCTTGTGAACTATATTCCAGGTTGGGATTTCCGAAGGTTTGTTCGCCAAAGCCATAAAGATTTCCCCAATAGGTGTTGTTGTCTTCAAAAAGGCCGAGGTCGAAACCATAGTCGGGCTCATTGTTGGCCGAGGCCAGCACCAGGATGGGTGCGATCATCTCGCCCTCCTGCAGCCTCAGATAAGTCGAATGCAGCATTTCTGTCAACTTTTCGAGGGTGGTGAGCTCATATGGACTGATCACTTCGCGGCCGCCACCATCAACGCCTGGAGGCAGGTGGTGGTACAAGGCCATTTTCACATTGGGATTAATGCGGATGGCATAAAAGAAGCGCTGCAGGATGTCTTCGGCATTGCCAGTGGCAACAAAGGCAAGGTTGTCGGGCCGTGGCGCATAGGCTTCAATGTTTTCGCGCGCCCAAGCCTCCTGCCCGGCAAGCATGCGGGCCAGACCTTCTTCTTCCTGCAACAGAAAAGTCAGCAGGCTTTTCACCTCAATTTCGGGCGCATTGGCCACCACAGGCATGGTCTTCAGCACGGGGTAAATCAGCAGCGGATGCTCTGACCAGGCCAAAGCCTGCCGGCTACCAAAAACAATGAGGACAAAGAACAGCAAGCCCGCCAGGCCACAAAAAAACGACTTTTTCATGTTTCAAAATTTTTTAATGAAAAGATGAAGCACCTTGTTGGTTTTAAGCATGCAATTTACCAAAAAATCATAAATAAATGTATATCTCATAAATTTGCCTGCAGATAATCCTTTTTAGGGTTTTTTACGGTTTGCCAATAACGATTATTCAGGCTAACTTTGTGTTTACTTGTTATTAAAAGGCATGACCGAAAGAAAACCTCCCGAAAGACCCCAGGAAAGCTCGGCCCTGAAGGTGAATGCTGGCATTGAGCAGCCGCCAAACATTAATGAGACGGCCGTGCGTGCTTTCAAGTCCCGCAAGCCAAGGCAGCTCAGCGTTGAAGAATACGTGGAAGGTATTCTGCGCGGCGACAGGGTGATACTCAGCATGGCCATTACCCTGATTGAAAGCTCGCTGAAGCGCGACTTTGAGTTTGCCCAGCAAATCATTGAAAAATGCATTCCCTTTGCGGGAAAATCGCTTCGCATAGGCATTACCGGGGTGCCGGGCGTGGGCAAAAGCACCTTTATTGAAGCATTTGGCACCCACCTTACCGCGCGTGGCAATAAAATTGCGGTGCTTGCGGTCGATCCTTCCAGCGAAATTTCGAAAGGCAGCATACTGGGCGATAAAACCCGCATGGAACAACTTGCCGTTGACGAGAATGCCTTTGTTCGCCCTTCGCCCTCGGCCGGATCGCTGGGCGGGGTGGCGCGCAAAACCCGCGAGATCATCATCCTTTGCGAGGCGGCCGGATTTAACATTGTGCTGGTGGAAACCGTGGGCGTGGGCCAGTCGGAAACCGCCGTGCACTCCATGGTCGATTTCTTTTTGCTGCTGATGCTGGCCGGGGCCGGCGACGAGCTCCAGGGCATTAAGCGCGGCATCATTGAAATGTGCGATGGCATGGCCATAAACAAGGCCGATGGCGACAACCTGAACAAAGCCAAAGCTGCCAGGATACAATACGAAAATGCCCTGCATCTTTTTCCACCGCCTCCCACCGGCTGGACCCCACGCGTAGAGCTCTGCTCAGCTATTCAAAAAACGGGTATCGACAAAGTATGGGAGATGATCGCCGGGCATGACGCCCTGCTCAAACAAAACGGCCATTTTGAATTGAAGCGCCGCCAGCAGCAGCGCTTCAGCATGCTCGAAACCATTAACCAGGCCCTTGTAAACAGTTTTTATCAGAATCCCGAAGTAATGAAGCTGATGCCCCGCATGGAGGCCGCCCTCAACGAGCATCACCTCACCTCTTTCCAGGCTGCAAGCCATTTGCTTAAAGAGTATTTCAAACCTTTTGGGCAGGAGCCCCCTGCCGAAAATATCTGACAAGCCATGAAACGCCTGCGCACAACCTGTTTTCATTGGCTTTTAATAAGTTTGCTGTCGCTGACGGCCCTTGGCCTGCAAGCCCAGCAGACCCTGCCTCCCTTGGAAAACGAGCCTAAGCCCCGGGAAACGAAACGCCTGCTGCGCTTCGACTACGGCATGAACATGGGATTTTATTTGGCCCACCCGGGCACAGCCAATTACTACAACGGCACAGGCGAACACAATATAGAATCAATCATTAACCAGACTTACAACTACAACCGCATCCGCCAGGATATTGGATACGACTTTAAGATCGCCGACAACGGGCTTCCCACGCAAATGAGCTACAAACCTGCCGTAATGCTGGGCTTTTTCGGATCGCTCCACTTCAGCCCCAGGGCTGGCCTGCACGCCGAATTCAATTATGCCAGGCTCAAAGCCGAGGATAGGTTTGCATTGGAAATCGAACGGGTGGTTTTTGTGCAGGGCGACAACATCGAGCTTTACGACATATGGGGCACCGAAGAGCGGCTCGATTTGCGTTTCAGTTTTCAGTACACTTTCCTTTCGAAGAACTCCTATCTTCACCCATTCCTGGAAACAGGCTTAAGTATTACCGACACCAAAGTAAAGGAAAACCGCATCAGGGTCAGAAGCCAGACCTTGGCCATTCGCAACCCCACCAGCACCTACTATCAGATCAGGGATTACGGAATAGGCTTTGGGGGCTTTGCCACCCTTGGACTAAAAATGGATGTGAACGAAAATTTTGCCCTCTGGGGGGGCTATAGCGCCAACTACAGCCGCATAAACCTGGGCGAAAACGAGCGTTTCCTGCTGCAGCACACCTTATTTCTGCGCTTCAGCCTGGCAGGACTTACCAGCGGCACCAATTAACTTCCGGCGGCACCTTTATCCTTGCGATACATGGCCGAGAGGTTGAACTGCGCCGGGATTTTAGCCACCTTTTCAGCATAAAACGCCTGAATCTTCTTCAGGTCTTCATCATAATCGCCCGAGGGATAAATGACCGGACCCAGACCGGCAATCTTTTTGCTGTAATCGAGGAATCCAAGAATAATGGGTACGTTGGCTGTCTCTGCAATAAAATAGAAACCTTTTTTCCACCGCTTGTTGAGCTTGCGCGTACCTTCAGGGGCGATCAGCAAAATAAATTCATCGGTTTTTCCAAACTGATCTGTGATCGACTTAACCGTTCTATGGCTGTTGGCCCGGTCAACAGGTATGCCCCCCAAGGCCCTCAGTATCGGACCCAAAGGAAAATAGAACGACTCCTTTTTGATCATGGTTTTTATGGAAATGCCCCGGTTCAAAAGCGCCAGCCGGCCAATGGGAAAATCCCAGTAACTGGTGTGGGGCGCCATGGTAATCACGGCCTTTTTGATCTGACTCATATCGTCAGTCTCGATCTTCCAGCCAAATAATCTTAGAATAAAGCCTGCAAACCAACTCATAACAGATGTTTTTTTTGAAACGCCTTTTCCGTAAATTTTAAACGAAACAGGCCCCGGAAAGGTTTTACAAAGATAGAATAAATCAGTTTGTAAGAATTATGCCACCAAAAACTTAAGCCTCCCAAAACCAGTTTCATGAAGTTCTTCAATGAAAATAAAAATCCTTATTTTTGCATCCACACCCTTTTCTGAGGATTATGTACATCACCTTGACCATAAAGCAAGATTACCGCAACATCAAACGCCGCGACGAGTTTCAGCACTAACCATCCAAGGCTTTCCCTGCCCTGGACATTCCCTCCCTTTCTCAATTTTTCACTTTTCATTTTTCACTTTTCAATTGACTCGTCATGGAATTACCTTTTGCAGAACCCTATAAAATCAAAGTAGTAGAACCCCTAAAGAAAAGCACCCGTCAGCAGCGCGAAGAATGGATTGCACAGGCGCGCTACAATTTGTTTAACCTGCGCAGCGACCAGGTTTTCATCGACCTGCTTACCGACTCGGGAACCGGCGCCATGAGCCACATGCAGTGGTCGGAGATCATGCTGGGCGATGAGAGCTATGCCGGTTCCCTTTCGTATTTCAAGTTGAAAGATACCATCAGCAGCCTGCTGGGCATGCCCTACTTTTTGCCTACCCACCAGGGCCGTGCCGCCGAAAACGTGCTCTTCTCAGCTATGATCAAGCAGGGCGACGTAGTGCCCGGCAACTCACACTTCGACACCACCAAGGGCCATATCGAATACCGCCGCGCCCGCGCCATCGACTGCACCATCGATGAAGCCGCCGACACCACCCTGCTCCACCCATTCAAGGGAAACATCGACCTGGAAAAGCTGGAAAAGGTCTTTAAGAAGTATCCCAAAGATAAAATTCCACTCTGCCTGATAACGGTTACCTGCAACACCTCGGGCGGGCAGCCCGTGAGCATGCAGAATATCCGCGAGGTGTCGGCACTTTGCCGTCAGTACGACATCCCCGTTTTTTTCGATGCCGCCCGCTTTGCCGAGAATGCCTATTTTATCAAAATCCGCGAAAAAGGCTATGAAAGCCAAAGCATTCGCGAAATCGTGATGGAAATGTTCTCGCATGTTGATGGAGCCACCATGAGCAGCAAGAAAGACGCCATTGTGAACATTGGCGGGTTTATCGCTTGCCGCGACAAGGCCTTGTTCGACAAAGCCACCATGTTCAACATCATGTTCGAAGGCTATATCACCTACGGCGGTTTGGCTGGCCGCGACCTGGGCGCACTGGCTCAGGGGCTAATGGAGGGCACCGAATTCGACTACCTCGAATCGCGCATAGGCCAGGTAGCTTTTCTTGGAAACAAACTCATGGAATACGGTGTTCCCATTCAGCAACCCACCGGTGGCCATGCCGTATTTGTGGATGCCAAAAAATTCCTGTCACATATTCCCAAAGAAGAATACCAGGCGCAGACCCTCGCCATCGAGCTTTACCTTGAAGGCGGTGTGCGCAGCGTAGAAATTGGCACCCTGCTGGCCGACCGCGATCCGCTCTCGCGCCAAAACCGTTACCCGGCATTGGAGCTGCTCAGGCTGGCCATCCCGCGAAGGGCATATACCAACAACCACATGGAATATGTGGCTGCCTGCCTGAAAAATATTTACGACCGCCGCGAAACCATCAAAAAAGGCTATCGCATCGTCTCTGAAGCACCTATCATGCGCCACTTCACAGTGGAACTGGAAAAAGCCTAGCAACTTTTTCGGGAATTTATTGTTATCATTTTTACCAAAAGCTGATAATATTTTTCGTAAACTCTGACAATCCCGCACCGCCTGTCCCGTCTTTTCGGGATGCGGGAAAAACCATTTATTCTATGAACACAGACCGCAAAAACGGGCGCTACCAGCGCATATATGAACAACTGCAGGGCCTTTTGGCCAAGCCGGGCAATACGCTTTCGCGGATGGCTACGGTGGCTGCCGTGCTCAGCAACAAGATGGATTATTTCTTCTGGACCGGATTTTACCTGTTGGATGATGGTGAACTGATTGTTGGACCCTACCAGGGACCTGTGGCCTGCCAATTGCTGGCAAAAGATACAGGCGTTTGCTGGGCAGCCATTAACCAGGAAGAGAGCATCATTGTTCCCGATGTGCATAAGTTTCCTGGGCATATTGCCTGCGATAGCCGTTCGAACAGTGAAATCGTTATTCCGGTTCGAAACACCGAAGACCAAATCATTGGCGTGCTGGATGTTGACAGCAAGGATTTCGATTCGTTTGATGAGATCGACAAACTCTGGTTGGAAAAAACTGTAGGTTTAATCTGACAAACCCCAAATTGTTGACATCATGGACATCCTGATCCTTTTTATTATTGCTCTCGGTCTGGCTATGAACTGCTTTGGCCTGGCCATTGCCAACAGCTCCCTTTCGGGGAAAGTAGTGCCGGGAATCCCGCTTAAAACAGCCCTGGCCTTCTCTCTCAGTCATTTTGTTTTCGCTTTCGCGGGATATTACCTGGGCCGCTGGGCCCACTACACTGTAGAGGGCATCGAAGGCTGGTCGTCGTTCTTAATCCTTATGATTATTGGCGTGAAGATGATTATGGAGGCCTGGCGCAAAAGACCCGAAACAAAGGTGTTCGACATCAACAGCACCCGGGTCATCTTTGCCCTTTCGGTGGCCACCGGCATGAATGCCCTGCTGGCCGGATTGGTGCTTGGCATCATGGACGAAAGAATCTTTTTGGCTACCTTTCTGATTGCCATCACGGTTTTTGTCTTCACCCTGTTCGGCCTGGCCAGCGGACAAAACTTAGGGCTGGCTTTTGCCAAACGCGTCACCATTTTTGGCGGCGCATTCCTTATCATGGCCGGATTCCGGTTTTTGCTGGAGTTTATTTTTTAGATTTCGCGGATTTTAAAGGATTACACGGATTTTTCCCTGCGCCCTTCGCTTTTTACTACCTCCTACCAACTACCGCTACCTAATTCGCTCTGCGCTATTCCACCATCAAATTACATCCCCTTATGTCGCTGTTATCGAATCGGCCCAGCACCTCGAACTGTCCGTTGGGGTATATTTTTCCGAGATCCTGGGTGGCCAGGAAGCTGCAGGTATGGATGTTGGCCAAATCGATAATGTTGATGCCCCCGCTGCGGCCTGTCGGGAGCAGGCTAAGCGGGTCGTTGGTGTCGCGAATCAATACTTTCATCCAGGGGGGGCAGTCGAAAAGACCGTTGCCTTTGGAATAGGCCTGCGAAAAAAGCTCGGTCATGCCGTATTCCGAATGAATACTTTCCACACCGAAGGCATTCTGGAGGATGCTGTGCAATTCTTCACGCACCAGCTCCCTGCGGCGGCCTTTCATGCCCCCGGTTTCCATAATAATGGCATTGGGTAGGTTGACAGGATATTTCTCAGCCAAGTCGAGCAGGGCAAAGGTAACACCCAACAGCAAAATGCGCTGTCCTTTTTGGTGCAGCCAGGCAAGTTTGTCGGCCAGCAGGGCCAGATCGTGCAGGTAAAACCCGCTGTGCGGGTGCTGGCTTAATCCAATGAGGTGATCGGCCATATAAACCAGCGAGGAGCCGCTACGCTCCAGGTAGCCGGGCAGCAGGGCCAGGATGCAATAATCGGTTGGCTCGCCGTAGAAACGCCTGAATCCACGCATGAAGCTGGTTTCATAAACTCCAGGATCGTACACATAATGCCTGGAGGGCTTGCTGCCGGTAGTTCCCGAGCTGGTAAATACATGGGCTTCGGGATCATCGAATGCCACCACCCTGTGCTGCTGAAAAAATGATACGGGAAGAAAAGGAATTTCCTCAAGGCTATTTATTCCGGTAATTTCCTTTTCGAGGGCATCGCAGAACGCGCGATAGATGCTGTTGTGAAAATATTGATGCCGGAAAACATCCAGGGCCAGGGCTTCAAAGTCATTGCCCTGATCGATGGAAAATATTCTTTCAATAAGAGATGCGTGGCTCATTGAGGCAAAAGAAAAGATAAAGATAAGAAAAATGATATTTGAAATGTAAGCCCCAAAGCTAAGGTGGGCTGCAAGCAATTAAATCATTAAATTTGCACGACATCATACAGCCAAAAAAGCACTCCATGAATACCCACCTCGACCCTGATGGCAGCCAATTAAGCCCTGCCGAGAAGGAATTTGAAAATGCGCTCAGGCCCGGAAGTTTTTCGAGCTTTACGGGGCAGCATGGGGTGGTGGAAAATCTGAAGGTGTTTGTTGGCGCGGCCCGCAAGCGGGCAGAGGCCCTCGACCATGTGCTTTTGCATGGCCCGCCCGGGCTGGGAAAAACCACCCTGGCCAACATTATCGCCAACGAAATGGGCGTGGGCATTAAGGTTACCTCCGGCCCGGTGCTCGACAAGCCCGGCGACCTTGCTGGGCTGCTCACCAACCTTGAGCCACACGATGTGCTTTTCATTGATGAAATACACCGGCTCAGCCCCGTGGTGGAAGAGTACCTGTATTCGGCCATGGAGGACTTTAAGATCGATATTATGATCGAAACGGGCCCCAACGCCCGCAGCGTGCAAATCAGCCTGAATCCATTTACGCTTATTGGGGCCACCACACGCTCGGGGCTGCTTACCTCGCCCCTGCGGGCTCGCTTTGGCATCAACTCGCGCCTCAACTATTACGATGCCGCCCTGCTCACCACCATCGTGAAGCGCTCGGCCGGCATCCTGAAAGTAAGCATTACCGAAGAGGCCGCCCGCGAACTTGCAGGCCGAAGCCGCGGCACGCCGCGTATTGCCAACGCCCTGCTGCGCCGGGTGCGCGACTTTGCCCAGATGAAGGGCAATGGCAGCATCGACATTGAAATTGCGCATTACGGCCTCAGCGCCCTCAACGTCGACAAGTACGGCCTCGACGAGATGGACAATAAGATTCTGAGCACCATCATCGACAAATTCAAGGGAGGCCCCGTGGGACTTAACAACGTGGCTACCGCCGTGGGCGAAGACGCCGGCACCATTGAAGAAGTGTATGAACCCTTTCTGATTATGGAAGGTTACATCATGCGCACCCCGCGTGGTCGCGAAGCCACTGCCCGCGCTTACCAGCACCTTGGCCGCATTAAGGCACCCGGCTCAGGAACCCTGTTCGACTAAGCAGCCGCCTATGCAAGGCTCCACACCACAAGAAATCACAACCATCATTAAACAGGAAGCACTGCACCTGGGCTTTGCGGCTTGCGGCATAGCCAGGGCAGGCAAGCTCACCCAGCACGAAACACCCCTGAAAGACTGGCTTAAAGAAGGCTTGCATGGAGCCTTGGGCTATATGGAAACCCATTTGGAGAAACGCCTCGACCCACGCATGATGGTGGCCGGCGCCCGCTCGGTGATCGTGGTAGCCATGAATTACTTCCCCAAAGAACAGCAAAACCCAAGGGCTTCCTATATCGTTTCAAAATACGCCTACGGTATTGACTATCATTTTATCATTAAAGAGAAACTTAGAAGGCTGGAGCAAAAGTTGAAAGAACTAGCCCCTCAGCACCAAGGGCGGGTATTTACCGACAGTGCACCAGTGCTTGAAAGAGCCTGGGCAGTGCAGGCCGGACTTGGCTGGACGGGCAAAAACGGCTGCCTGATCATTCCCCGAAAGGGAAGCTTTTTCTTTCTGGGAGAACTCATCACCAATATTGAGCTTGTACCCGATGCGGCATTCGAAAAAGATTTCTGCGGAAACTGCCGACGCTGCATGGATGCCTGCCCCACGCAGGCCATTGTTGCGCCAGGCAAACTGGATGCCCGCCGCTGTATTTCTTACCTTACCATTGAGTTTAAGGACAAAATTCCAGACGAATTCAGGGGAAAAATGCAGGGGCGGATTTTTGGTTGTGACATTTGCCAGGATGTTTGTCCGCACAACCGGTTCTCTTCACCCACCGCAGAGGCAGGGTTCAGTGCATTGGAACCAATCAGAAAATGGGAAAACAAAAACTGGGAAAACCTTGACCGGTTAGGGTTTAACCAAACGTTTAAAAAGGCAGGTTCTCCCCTGTCAAGGATCAAATTTGAAAAACTGCGTGATAATATTGAAGCCGCTGCCGCAGGCACCAACCAATAAACCGGGATTGTTTATTCCTCGTCCTTCTTAATGCTTAGCAACAACAGGTCGGGAATGCGCTGCTTGCGCTCTTCCATAAAAGCCTGAAACTGCGCTTCATCGTAACTGGTTTTATCCATGATGAGCAGTTTAATGGCAAAGGGAAAAGTGATCAGCGACAGCATGTCCACAAAAAGCTGGGTAGGGCTGGTGGGCTTAATGTTACCTTTTTTACTTTCGTCGAACACCTGCTGGGCAAATTTCGGGGTGCTGTAAAGGCTGCTGATGGCCTTCATCTGGGTGATGCGCTCCTGGCTACGGTGCACAATGGCCATGACAAAGGAAACGAGCAGCGGATTCTCGGTGAGCATATCGATGTAAGCCTCCACGTATTTCCTGATCTTCTCCTCCAGGCCAAGGTCGCTGTCGAGAATCTTGATCAGCTTACGGGTATTTTTCTTTACCAGCATGGTAAAAATGGCATCGAAAAGGTTTTCCTTGGATCGGAAATAGTAATTCATCAATGCCAGGTTTATCCCTGCCTTGTTTGCAATCTCGCGCACCGAGGTACGGTCGACGCCTTTTTCAAGAAACAGCTCGGTGGCTGCATCGAAAATTTTTTGCTCGGTATTTTTGCTCTTGGCCATGAATAGTGAAGTTTTGCGCGCCAAAATTATAAAAATAGATGTTTTAAACAAAGTTTAAATCCTGAATTTGGTCAAAAAAAACGTTAAACCGACCCCCGCGGGACAAAACCATCAATTTTACTTAATTTTATTCCCAAAAATATAATCCATATGCCCATATCAGGTTTTGTAAAGAAGCACCGGATGATTTTGCTCAGCCTGGCGAGCGGCTTGCTGCTTGCCGCGAGTTGGCCTGCCAGGGGCCTGCCTCTGCTTGCCTTAGTTGCCCTGCTTCCCCTACTAAGGGTCGAAGACCAGATGTTCGACGAACGCGGCCATCGCCGCAGCGTTGACTTCTTCATGCATGCCTGGCTGGCTTTCTTTGTCTGGAATTTGCTCACCACCTGGTGGATTGTTTTTGCCACCATTCCGGGAATGATCACGGCCGTAGTGCTCAACTCCTTTTTCATGGCAATACCATGGTGGCTCATGCATCTATGGCGGCGCATGCTTCCCAGGAAGCAGGGAGTGCTACCGGTGGTCTTCTTCTGGCTGAGTTTCGAGTACCTGCATTCGAAGTGGGACCTGACCTGGAACTGGCTCGACCTGGGCAATGTATTTGCTGCTTGGCCACGCTGGGTGCAGTGGTACGAATTTACAGGCACATCTGGCGGCGCCATATGGGTTTTGCTGGTAAACATACTGTTGTTTATGCTTATCAAAGAGCTAAACAGCCAGAGTAGAATCGCCAAACGAGTTCGTTGGTTTGCAGGCCTGACAATAGTTACCTTCGTTATTCCGCTTGTCATTTCGCTCATTATGCATGCGCGCTATACTGAAAATCCCAACCCCGTGGAGGTGGTCATAGTGCAGCCATCATATGATCCTTACCAGCCCGCACAGACGCCCGCTGAAGCCATGCAAAGGGTAGAAACCATGATGGCCATGGCCAGCAAGGCCATTAGACCCCAAACCCGCTTTGTGGCCTCGCCCGAAGCCGCCCTGCCCGAAGGCATTTGGCTGCACCAGGCTGGTATAAACCGCAGCGTGCTTCAGATCAGGGAGTTTATTCACCTCCACCCGCAACTCAGTTGGGTAACCGGCAGCTTTACCTACCAGCTTTATGAGAATGGGCAGGGAGCTTCGCGCACCGCCAGGCCTGTTGCTGGCAACAGTAATAGCTATGATGTATACAATTCGGCGGTTTTCATAGAACAGCAGGGAGGCTTCGACTACTATCACAAATCGAAGCTGGTACCCGGCATTGAGCGCATGCCCTTTTTTACGATATTAAAACCCATTGGCAAGCTGGTTTCTGCCCTTGGAGGCACCGCAGGCAGCATGGGGACTCAGCCCCAACGTGACGTATTTCAGGCCGCACCGGGCGAGCCTGTGCTTGCTCCTGTCATTTGCTATGAATCGATTTACGGCGACTACATGAGTGAATATGCCCGACGGGGAGCAGGCATCATTTTTGTGCTGACCAACGATGGCTGGTGGCGTAAAACCCCCGGGCATCGCCAGCACCATGAATATGCCCGCCTCCGGGCCATTGAGCTTCGAAAACCCGTCGTGAGGGCCGCCAGCACAGGCATATCGTCGTTTATTGACCAAAAAGGACAAGTAATGAAAAAAACCGAGTGGTGGCAGCAAACGGCCATTCGCGAAAGCGTAAACCAAAACTACCGCCTCACTTATTATGCCCTGCAGGGAAATGTTGCCGGGAAAATTTCGGTGTTTTTCAGCGCTTTATTGTTGCTGGCGATGGCCTCGCGAGCATGGATGAACAGAAAAGAGTGAGAATAGAAAGTGCAGGGAGAAGGGAGAAGTAGGTAGCGGTAGTCATTTGCGCAGTGCGCAGAGCTCAGGGCACAGGGAAAGTAGGTAGCAGTAGTTGGTAGGAGGTAGTTTAAAGCGCAGGGTAAGTAGGTAGCGGCCAGGCAATAAACCAACACAAAAGTCACTAAGCACCAACTCCCCCCTGCCTCGCCGGCAGGCAGGCTTTGGAGGGGGCGGTGTATCCGATTGCCAGCGGAGGGGAGGATTTTGACAAAAAATTTCTTCGTCCTGCGGAGCGGGGCCGTCTATGGGTAGCCCCGGGTCGATGGTCAGGGATTGGATTACACCAGCTCCGGAAATTTCTGGTAAAAAGCCGTCGTATTTTTGGCTGCCTCTTCAACAGGTCTGAATTTAAAACCTATCGCTTTCTGTATCTTCTCGCTCGAAAAAAGCCTGACATTGTTGGCATTGCGGGCCGTTTCGCGGGTAATCAGGGGCTTGCGGCCGGTGATAAGGCTGCGTAACTTCTCCATGCGCCAGGCAATAGCGCTCAAAACGGGGCCGGCAAAATATTTAGGGGGTTGAACGCCGGCCGATGCTGCAAAGAAGTCGAAAACCTTACGGTACTGGAGATTCTCGCTGCTAAGGATAAACCTTTCGTTCACGACCGGACTTTCGGCAAGTTGCACCATGGCGCTGGCCACATCGCGGGCATCAACAAAACCTGTTACTCCTTTGGTGTAAAATTTCAGGCCGTTTTTTACCGACTGGTAAAGTTGGGCGCTGGAGCGGGCCGTATCGCCCGGGCCAATAACAATGGTTGGGTTAACGATAACCACCGGCAGGCCTTCTTCCGAACCGCGCCAAACCTCACGCTCAGCACCATATTTGCTAATGGAGTACCATGAGTTTGTCGAGGAGGTCTTCCACACCAGGCTTTCTACCGTGGGCTTGCCTTCGTCGGGCTGCCCAATGGCAGCCACACTGCTGCAGTGGCAAAACTTTTCAATGCCCTGTTCGAGGCAGGCATTAACCAAATTGGCAGTGCCGTTTACATTAACCTTCATCATTTGCTGACGATCAGCCGGCAAAAACGACACCATGGCCGCGCAGTGGTAAACAGTGCTGACTCCCTGCAAGGCCTCCCTTAGGCTGAAAACGTCGTTCACGTCGGTTTCCACCCACTCAATTTCCGAAAAAAGTTTCTGCCCCCGGGCAGCATCATACCACAAAAAAAGTTTGCTGACCAATTCAAGCTGGCTGTTTTTACGCATAGTGGCACGCACCTTTTTCCCGCCTGAAACAAGCTCATAAAGCAAATGCGAGCCCACCAGCCCGGTACCTCCGGTAACCAAGTTCATATCAGAAGAATTTGTATAAAAAAGAAGAACAAAAAGGCCTGTACAAAGTTTTTTGAACTGTCATTAAATGTTCAACTGGCCAAAAAACACTGCAAAGGAAAGGCTTTTCGGGCAAAGATGAAAATTCATCCAATATGATTAATTTTGAACCTTGTAAAAAAGATCAATTTTTTGTTTTTCAAACTAATAAAAAGGCTTTCATGAATTTTGTTGAAGAATTGCGCTGGAGGGGTATGATACACGACATTATGCCCGGAACGGAAGAACAACTGCAAAAAGAAATGACAACGGCTTATGTGGGTATTGACCCCACTGCCGACTCCCTGCATATAGGCCACCTGGTAAGTATCATGATGCTGAAGCACCTTCAGCTGGCGGGCCACAAGCCCCTGGCGCTGGTGGGTGGTGCCACCGGCATGATTGGCGATCCCAGCGGAAAGAGCGAGGAGCGCAACCTGCTGTCGGAAGAGGTGCTACGCCACAATGTGGAGGCCATCAAAAACCAACTGCTGAAGTTCCTCGATTTTGAAACCGGCGAAAACCGGGCAGAGATCGTGAACAACTACGACTGGATGAAAGAATTCAGTTTCCTGGGGTTTTTGCGCGAGGTGGGCAAGCACCTTACGGTGAACTATATGATGGCCAAAGACTCGGTAAAGAAGCGCCTCGAAACGGGCCTCTCGTTCACCGAGTTTACCTATCAATTGGTGCAGGGCTATGATTACCTGCACCTGTTCAGCACCAAAAACTGCAAGTTGCAAATGGGTGGTTCTGACCAGTGGGGCAATATTACCACAGGTACTGAGCTGATACGCCGCAAAACCGGGGGTGAAGCTTATGCCCTGGTTTGTCCCCTCATTACCAAGGCCGATGGCAGCAAGTTCGGGAAAACCGAAAAAGGTAACGTATGGCTCGATGCCCGCTACACCTCACCTTACCACTTTTACCAGTTCTGGCTCAACTGCTCCGACGAGGACACCGAGCGCTACATAAAGATATTCAGCCTTTTCAGCCAGCACGAAATTGAAGCCATGACCGAAGAGCACCGACAGGCGCCCCACCTGAGGCTGCTGCAAAAAGCACTGGCAAAAGACATCACCATAAGGGTGCATGGGCAGGAAGAATACGAAACAGCCCTGGAGGCCTCAGAAATCCTCTTCGGGAAAGGCACTACCGAGACATTGAAGAAGCTTCCCGAACAAGTGCTGCTTTCGGTTTTCGACGGCGTGCCCATGTTTGACGTGGAAAAAAGCGAGCTGGAATCCGGCATTGGAGTAATCGATTTCCTTGCGGAGAAAACGGCAATTACCCAGAGTAAAGGCGAAGCCCGCCGTATGCTAAAAGAGGGTAGTATTAGCATTAACAAGGAAAAGGTTAACGACGAATTTGTGGTAAACACGGCCCAGCTGATCAACAACCGCCACATCCTGGTGCAGCGTGGCAAGAAAAACTATTACCTGGTTCAGGCCAGATAACCATAAAAGAAACGGAGCGCTTATGAAGAAGACCTTTTTGCTGCTTGCAACTATTGCAGCCATTGTCCTGGCAGGCTGCAACACAAAACCTGCCAGCCTTTTCCCCGAAGGGGATGATATTTACGGTCTTGCCTCACCTGTTAGGCTCGATGGCGACACCACCCTGGTGTGGCTTTCCGATTACTTCCTTCAGGCCTCACTGGCTGGTATCGACTCTGTAACGGGCAGCCCCGGGCTGAAATTCCTTTTGTCGGACGACAAGGCCTACGTGGAGATCGAAAAGTTAACGAAGGATATTCCAATTATTTCGGAAATGCAGGTATGGCTGGGAACAAAGGCTTACAGCTTTTTTCTTGAGAAAAGCCAGAAACAGCGCTATCAATTTGTTTTTGACCCCCAGGGGCAGCGCTTCAGAAGTGTTTCACTTCGTGGCGACATGACCAGCTGGGCCGAACTGCCACTCAACCTGATCGATGGCCTCTGGCAGGAAAAGCTCAACATCAACCCGGGGGCCTACCATTACCAGCTGGTGATCAACGACCGCAGCACGACCGACCCCACCAACCCCGTGCAGGTCGACAACAATGCCGGAGGCTTTAACTCTTTGCTTACGATACCCGGCATCGACCGCAGCCTCACCCCCCACCTATTTCCCGAATCGTACAACAATTTCAATATTACCCTGGGTTTTAACAACCAGGCAGAAGAAATTCTCGTGTTCTGGAACAACTTCCGCCTGCCGCGACAAAACGTTTCGCGCCACAAGAATAACCTTCAAGTGTTGATCCCCGGCGATGCGGTGGAGAAAGAACGCAGCTACCTGCGCATCAGGGCATATAACGAACACGGGCCCTCAAACGACCTGCTTATTCCACTACAAAACGGACACCCGGTGCTAGACCCCGCTACCCTTACCCGCCAGGACAAGGAGAAAACCATACTCTATTTTATGATGGTGGACCGTTTCAACAACGGCAATCCGGATATTGACGACCCGGTAAACGACCCTGAGGTGGCACCACGTGCCAACTTCTTTGGAGGAGACATCGAAGGCATCACCCAAAAAATTGAAGACGGTTACTTTGAGCGCATGGGCATCAACACCATTTGGCTGTCGCCCATTACACAAAACCCCTACGAAGCTTACCGCGAGTATCCGGCGCCCCACCGCAAGTACACGGGTTACCACGGCTACTGGCCCATAACACTTACCACCGTCGATCATCGCTTTGGCGACGAGCAGGCCATGCGGCGCATGGTAGAAACCGCGCACCAAAATAACATCAGCGTGATGCTCGACTTCGTGTCGAACCATGTCCATCAGGAGAATCCCCTGATCAAGGCGAACCCGCATTGGGCCACTGAGTTGAATCTGCCCGATGGAAGAAGGAACCTCAGGTTGTGGGATGAACAGCGCCTTACCACCTGGTTCGATGACTTCCTGCCCAGTCTCGATTTCTCTAGGCCTGAGGTAATCCAGATGCTGGCCGACAGCGCCTTTTTCTGGATCAGTGAATACAACCTCGACGGATTCAGGCACGATGCCACCAAGCACATTCCGCTGGAATTCTGGCGTGCCCTCACCCAAAAACTGAAGGAAGAACACATGGTGCCGGAAGGCAATCGCCTCTTCCAGATCGGTGAAACCTTTGGCAATAGAGAACTTATTGGCAGCTATGTGGGCAGCGGCCTGCTCGACGGGCAGTTCGACTTCAACCTGTATTTCGATGCGCGCTCTGCATTTGCCATCGACGAGGTGCCCTTCAGCATGCTCGACTTTTCCATACACCAGACCTTCAACCAATATGGCTTCATAAATATGATGGGAAACATTACCGGAAACCATGATATGGCGCGCTTTATTTCGCTGGCCGGAGGTGGCCTTCGCTTCGATGAAGACCATGTTGAAGCCGGATGGAGCCGCGAAGTGGGCGTGGGTGACCCTGTTGGCTACGACAAACTGGCCTCGCTCACTGCATTTATCATGACCATTCCAGGGATTCCGGTAATCTACTACGGAGATGAAATTGGCATACCTGGTGCCGGCGACCCCGACAGCCGCCGCCCCATGAAATTCGAAAACCTCACTGACCGGGAAAAGGATTTGAAGGAAAAGACTGCCAAACTGACCAGCCTTAGGAACAACAACCTGGCCTTTGTTTTTGGCGATTTCCAGACCTTGCTGGCCCAAGAAACGACATACGCTTATGCCCGATCCTATTTCGGACAAAACGCCCTGGTGGTATTCAACAAAAGCCGCGAGCCCCAAACCATAAGCATTGAGCTACCGGCACACCTGGCAGGCTCAGTCTACCAGGGAAATTTCGGTGCCCAATACAGCCTGAGCGGAAACACATTAAGTCTGACCCTTGCACCCAATAGTTTTGAAATACTCACAAGCCAGTAACCATGGAAAAGAAAAGAACTAGGGCTGAAGTACCGGCCCGGCTGAAAAGCCAGAAAAAACGTATTGCCCTGGTAGCTCACGACAACCGCAAGAAAGACCTGCTGGAATGGATTGGCTGGAACCGCGAAACGCTTTCAGCCCATCAACTTTTCTGCACCGGCACCACTGGCCGCCTGGTTGAACAGGCCCTCATTAATCCGGAAACAGGCAAAACACACCGGGACATTAGTCTTACCAAAATGAAATCAGGACCTTTGGGCGGTGATCAGCAGCTGGGCGCCCTGATTGCCGAAGGCGGCATCGACCTGATGATCTTTTTCTGGGACCCCATGCAGCAGCAAGCCCACGATGTGGATGTGAAAGCCCTGTTGCGCATCACCGTGCTTTACAACATCCCCACGGCCTGCAACCGTTCCACCGCCGACTTTCTTATCTCTTCACGCTTTTTTGGCCGGCAATACACCCCAAGGGCCATGGATGTGGGCGATTACCTGAACCGCACCATCGATATGGATTAGTTTTTAAAACCAAAATAAAGCCCATTATGAAAATGAAAACCAACAAACTTACAACTCTTTGGACTGCAACAGCCATGGCAGTGCTGGTGTTGGGCATGATCTCGTGCGGCACCACCACCCCGCCGCAGGAAGAGGCCGAAGTGCTGGTGAGCACCGTAAGCCACCCCGAGTGGAGCAAGAATGCCAGTATTTACGAAGTAAACGTGCGGCAGTATACGCCCGAAGGTACGTTCAACGCTTTCGCGGAGCACCTTGACCGCCTGCAAGACCTTGGCGTGGACATTCTGTGGTTTATGCCCATAACCCCCATTGGCGAGCTAAACCGCAAAGGCACCCTGGGAAGCTATTACTCCGTGAAGGATTATACCGGCATCAACCCCGAGTTTGGCACCATCGACGACTTCAAAAAACTTGTGGAAGAGATTCATGCCCGCGACATGTATGTGATTCTCGACTGGGTTGCAAACCATACTGCCTGGGACCACCCATGGACCATTACCAATCCCGAATTTTATACCCTGGATGAAGATGGCAATTTTGCACCCCCTATTGAAGACTGGGCCGATGTGATCGACCTGAATTACGACAACAAAGAACTGTGGGAGGCGATGATTGGCGAAATGCGCTACTGGGTAGAAGAAGTTGGCGTGGATGGCTTCCGTTGCGATGTGGCCGACATGGTGCCCACCGAATTCTGGAATGAGGCAGTGGCCGAACTCGAAAAAATAAAGCCTGTTTTTATGCTGGCCGAGGCAGAAAAACCATATTTGCATGAAAATGCTTTCGAAATGGCCTATGGCTGGTCAATGCATCACCTAATGAACAACATTGCGCAGGGTGAAGCCGATGTGTCGGTACTGGATAAATATTATTTTGAGGATAACATGGGCAACTTCCCGCTGGGTTCCTACAAAATGAACTTCATTACCAACCACGACGAAAACTCTTGGGCAGGTACCGAGTTTGACCGCCTGGGGGAGGCCAAGGAAGCCTTTGCCGTGTTCACAGCCACCATTCCGGGCATGATTCTGCTTTACAACGGACAGGAAGCAGGCTTCGACCGCATGCTTGAGTTCTTCGAAAAAGACCAAATCGACTGGGGTACCTTCGATTATCACGGCTTCTACCAAACCTTGCTCTACCTCAAGGGCCGCAACCAGGCCTTGTGGAATGGCACCGCCGGCGGCCCCATTGAAAGGATATTCACCAGCAACGACAAGGCCATTTTTTCTTTTATTAGGGAAAAAGATGCCGACCAGGTTTTTGTGGTACTTAACCTTTCTGACCAGACCCAGGAATTTACTCTTGAAGGCAACCGCTACGAAGGCACCTTTACCGATGTTTTCAGCGGCGAGGTTACCACATTTACTGGTGACACCAACTTGCGAATGGAGCCCTGGAGCTACCTGGTTTTTGAGAAATAATCTCCAAAAACAATACAATAAGAAAGGCCTGCCAGGGAAAGCAGGCCTTTTCAACTTTAACAAAAAGCAACCGAGAATCCGGACTTCAGCTTGTCCGGCATAAATATTTTTTAGCGGGGCCCGAAGCAGGTTTTTACAAAGGCCTGGGTAAAATCGAAAGTCTGGTATTTCGCTTCCAGGTAGCCCATATGACCTACATTGCGCAGGATAAGCGAGTGGGCTTCGCCCGTAAGGGCCATTTGCACCCAGATGTTTTCGAAAGGCACCCTGGTGTCTTTCTGGCCGGCAATAAACATTATGGGGAAGGTAGCATTGATCAGCACATCGAGCGAACTGCTGCGGCTTTTCATGCCTTCCTGGGCGGCAATTACTGCCTTGCGGCTCATTTTCTTTGCCTCTGCAACCAAGGTATCAATCTCGGTTGCCAGGCGCTCGCGATTCTCGGGAGCAAACAGCTCAGGAATAAAGTTGAAAAGAAAACCCTGATGGTCTTCCCTTATGATTTTGATGGCTTTTTCGCGGCCTTCGCGCGCCTCCTCGCTGTCGGCCAGGGAGGTGCTGTGAAAAAGACCCAGCCCCTTGAAAAGACTTGGATACACTCTTGCCATGGCCAGGGCAACATAGCCGCCCATCGAATGCCCGATAATTACCGCTTCGGTAATGCTCAAATGATCGAGCACGGCCTTAACGGCATCGCCCA
This sequence comes from Bacteroidales bacterium, assembly GCA_041687035.1. Lineage (GTDB taxonomy): Bacteria > Bacteroidota > Bacteroidia > Bacteroidales > UBA7960 > UBA7960. The sequence continues at coordinate 18,202 of JAWLCS010000029.1, read as the reverse complement.
TTTGCTCCATGGGGTGAACCTCTCCAATGCACTCACTCTTGCCATGCCCGGGCAGGTCAATCGTTATCACGCGAAAAGAACGAGAGAGGTTCTCAACAAAAAATTCCCAAACTGAGGAAGATTCCGTGAAGCCATGCAAAAAAACTACTGCATTGCCTGCGCCCTTTTCCTCAAAAAAAATAAGCGCATCATTATATCTGACGTTCATTACAAAAAAACCTAATTTTATTGTTTAAGGCAGAAAATATGGTAGAGAACCAATGATAAAGGTAAGACAAATTTTAATTTGGGCGTAAAAAAACAATGTTTTGTTTATTTTTTTTAATTTTATGCCAAATCATATAAGGTAATTAAATTAACCTTTCATTAAAGCCAATGTTAAACAGTTCGTCCTACCAGGTGCTTGCGGTCGACGATGATCCGCAAAGTTTATTGATGCTGAGGCAGATATTAAAAAACGAACCATTGCGGCTGGTAGAAGCCAGCTCAGGGCCTGAGGCACTCGAAGCTGTTTACAAGGAAACGCCCGACTTGATTCTACTCGACATTTTGATGCCGGGCATGGATGGCCTGGAGGTATGCAGGCAACTAAAAGCCAACGAAGCGACCCGATCCATCCCGGTAATTTTCCTTACCGCCCTGCGCAATGCCGAAGAGATGGTAAAAGGCTTTGAAGCCGGAGCCGTCGATTATATTACCAAGCCTTTCAACAGGCTCGAGCTCAAAGCCAGGGTAAAGAACCACCTCGACCTGAAGCGCTCAACCGATATCATCTCAAAACAAAACCTGCAGCTGAAGCAGGAAATTGACCAGCGCAAGCAAACCGAAGAAAAGTTTCAGGCACTTTCGCAAGCTGCTTTCGAAGCCGTGCTGTTTATTAAAAACGACCTGATTATCGAAGTAAACGATGCCAGCCTGCAAGTGTTTATGCACGACCCCGAGCAGCTCATCGACATGCCAGTAAGTTTGTTGGTGCCCGTAGAGGGTATTAAGGCCCTGCACAATATTTTGCAAAGCAACAGTTATGGGCCCTGGGAGCTGGAATTTATCCGTCAGGACGAAAGCCGGTTTTCCGGGCAGGTTAAACACCAGCGTTTTGTTTATCGTAATGAGCAGATCAACGTACTTGCCATTAGCGACATTACGCGCCTGAAAGAGCTGGAACAGGAGGTGAGAAATGCCATCGTTGAAACAGAAGAAAGGGAGCGCAAGCGCTTTGCCATGGATGTGCACGACGGTCTGGGTGCCCTTTTGTCAACCCTCAAAATATACGTGGGTCTGCTTCAAAAGGCCAATAAAACAGAAGAAGAAAAACAGTTTCTTTTCGAAGAGATAAAAAGCAACATTGGCGAAGCGGTAGCCGCCGCCAAGCGCATTGCCAACAACCTCATGCCCAGCACCCTAAATGACTACGGCCTGCTGCCCGCCCTGGAGGTATTCTCACAGTCGGTGATGCGGTCGGGCGCCGTAACCATTCACCTGACCGGCGACCGCGCCATGGAACGGTTGGGCAAAAATACCGAAATAAATATTTATCGCATTTGCACCGAGCTGATAAACAACACCTTGAAGCATGCAGAAGCAGCAAACATATATCTTGAACTTAAAGTTGGCCGACAAAAGCTGGAGCTGGGCTATCAGGACGATGGCAAAGGTTTTGACTTTGTTGATGCCCTGGAAAAAAATCCCGGCAGCCACGGCCTGAAAAACATTATGACCCGCATCCAATTCCTCAACGGGCGCATCCTGCCCCTGAAAAATGCCGGCAAAGGCTCCACTTTCAGGCTGGAGATCCCTTTAAATTAGTGGTTTTTATATATATTTGGATTTTTCTGTTAAATTTGTTGCTCCAACATGGGCCGCCAAACCAATTTGCTTCCGGCGGTTTAAATTAAAATTATGACCATGGAAAAGAAACTTAAGGTAATGATCGTGGAAGACCACCACATATTCCGCAAGGGCCTTAATATGCTTTTGAAAGAAATGCCTGAAGTAACCATTTGCGGCGAGGCTACCAATGGTCAGGAATTTCTCGACACCTTCGAAAAACTGAACCCCGACATTATTTTTATGGACATTCAAATGCCGGTGCTCAACGGCATTGAAGCCACCAAAGAAGCCTTGCGCCGTTTTCCCGACCTTAAAATTGTCGCCATAAGTATGTTTGGCGAAGAGGAATACCTGGTAAGCATGCTCGAAGCCGGCGTGAAAGGATTTCTGCTCAAAACCGCTGAGGAAAGCGAGTTGAAAAAAGCCCTGGCACTAGTGGCCGAAAACAAAAACTATTTCTCCGACGAACTCATTCCTACCCTCACCACTTCGCTGGTAAAAAGCCGCTCAAAGGACGAACCCCGCGAGCCGGAGCTGCGCGAAGAACTGACCCGCCGCGAGGTAGAAGTGCTCGAACTGATTTGCAAGGGTTTCACCATAAAAGAAATCGCCGATAAACTGTTTATCAGCCAGCGCACCGTCGATGGCCACAAGGCCAACCTCTTCCGTAAGGCCGGCGTCGACAGCAGCGTGAAGCTGGTGACCTTTGCCATCAAAAACGGCCTTTATAAAGTTTAAATACCCGTTTCCGGGAAAATAAAAAAAGCACCTCGCGAGGTGCTTTTTTTGTTCAAAAACCTTTCGATTCTTAAGTGAGGAAGCTCAGTAGGATACCTGCAGCAATGGCGCTACCGATCACACCCGACACGTTGGCGGCCATGGCGTGCATAAGCAGGTGATTGGTCTTATCGTATTCAAGTCCAACATGCTGCGACACCCTTGCGCTGTCGGGCACTGCCGAAACACCGGCATTCCCGATAAGGGGATTGATCTTGTTGCCCTCCTTAGAGAAGAAGTTCATAACCTTGGCAAAAATTACCCCGCTGAAGGTTGCCACCACAAAAGAGGCAGCACCCAGTGCGAAGATCAGCAGCGATTCCTTGGTAAGGAATACGGTGGCCTGGGTTGAAGCGCCAACTGTAAGTCCAAGGAAAATGGTCACAATGTCGATGAGCGAGTTGCGTGCCGTTTCGGCCAGGCGGTTGGTCACCCCGCTTTCCTTGAGCAGGTTGCCAAAGAAAAGCATACCAAGCAAAGGCAATGCCGTGGGCATAATAAAGGTGGTAAGCAACATTCCCACAATGGGGAAGATGATTTTTTCCTGCTTAGGCACAGCCCTCGGGGGTTTCATGCGAATAAGGCGCTCCTTTTTGGTGGTAAGCAACTTCATAATAGGAGGCTGAATAACCGGTACCAGGGCCATATATGAATAGGCTGCGATGGCAATGGGTCCGATAAATTCGGGCGCCAGCTTTGATGAGAGGAAGATAGCTGTAGGGCCATCGGCGCCGCCGATAATGGCAATGGCACCGGCCTGCTCGGGCGTGAAGCCCAGCATAAGCGAGGACGAATAGGCTGCAAAAATTCCAAACTGTGCGGCGGCACCCAGCAGCACCAGGCGGGGCTTCGATAACAACGACGAGAAGTCGGTCATGGCCCCGATGCCCAAAAAGATAATGGGCGGATAAATACCGCGCTGCACCCCGAAGTAGAGCATGTTAAGCACGCTGCCTTCTTCGTAAATGCCAATCTGCAGTCCGGTATTTTCAGCAAAGGGAATATTGCCAATGAGAATACCAAAGCCAATGGGGATCAGCAGCAGAGGCTCGTAGTGCTTGGTAATGGCCAGGTTGATGAAAAACAAACCCACGCAAATCATCACCACGTGCCCAACGGTTATATGGGCAAAAGCCGTATAGCCTAGGAATTCGCTGATCTGTCCGAGAATAAAACTGAAAATTCCGCTGTCCATAACTATGCTCCTAATTCAATCAGCACATCACCTTCCATAACTGACTGTCCGGGGCTTACCCTAATGGCGACCACTTTTCCGTCCTTGTCGCAGTCAATGTTATTTTCCATCTTCATGGCTTCGAGCACCATCAGCTTCTGTCCTACCTTCACGGGGTCGCCCACTTTAACCAGGATGCTGAGCAACGTACCCGGCAAAGGCGACTTGATAACTCCTGCTCCTGAAGTCGGGCCTTTGGCGCCTGTACCCATTGCAGGGGTGGTTTCGGTATCGGGCACTACCCGCTGACGTACCAGCCTGGGAGTCTTTACCGGCTGAATGGCCTTGTCGACCTCCACTTGGTACGACGATCCATTTACTTCAAGATCAATGATGTTTTCTTCCACATTGAGGATACTCACATCATACACATTACCATGTATTGTAAACTTATATTTCTTCATCTGTAATTATTTGTCAGGTTAATTACAAGCTGTATTACCTTTTTTAACCGTTAATTAGCAAGGGGCTTACGCAAACCGTAAATTTTCGAACTCCAGGGCGAATAACTTCTCGACACCTTTTTAATGGTCAGCACGGTATCTTCAAAGTCGTGCAGTTCGGAGCGATACAGGTGAATGGCGGCAGCAATGGCGGCGTTTACCTCACCCGATAGTTCTTCCTGCTTCGACACAGGAGCCGCCACAGGGGCTTGTTCTTTCTTTTTGAAGCTCAGGGCGCTTTTCAGCCGCTGTTTGAAAGAGAAGGTAAACAGTACCGGTGTGTTCGAAAAAATGATATAAAGCAGCAGCAGGGCAAAGAAAACAATACTCATGCCCAGCAGGGCCATTATGCCACCATAGGGGTCGTTTTGCACAAACACGTCCACGTCGTCCATAACAGCGGGGGTGACGGTATTTGGTGCAACAAGCGGAATAAATAAAGCAAATTTCATAGCTGACATTTTTACAAAGGCAGGTTAGAATGCTTCTTGGGCGGGTTGTGGTCTTTTTTGGTTGCCAGCGATTGCAGCGCCCTGATTACCCTGAAGCGGGTGTTGCGCGGCTCAATCACATCGTCGATATAACCAAACTTGGCCGCATGGTAGGGGGTGGCAAACTTGTCGAGGTAATCCTTCTCTTGCTCCACCACAAAGTTGGTTTTCTCCTCCTCGGTCTCCAGGGCTTTGATCTCTTTGCTGCGAAGCACCTCGATGGCACCTTTGGGGCCCATAACGGCGATCTCGGCCATTGGCCAGGCATAATTGATGTCGCCGCGCAGGTGCTTGGAACTCATTACGCAATACGCGCCGCCATAGGCCTTGCGCAGGATAATGGTAACCTTGGGCACGGTGGCCTCACCATAGGCAAAGAGCAATTTGGCGCCATGAATGATAATACCGCCATACTCCTGGGTGGTACCGGGCAAAAAGCCGGGCACATCCACCAGGGTTACCAGCGGAATATTGAAAGCGTCGCAGAAGCGCACGAAGCGGGCGGCTTTGCGTGAAGCGTTTATGTCGAGTACACCTGCCAAATAGTTGGGCTGGTTGGCTACAATACCCACGGGCATGCCGTTGAAATGAGCAAAGCCGGTAACGATATTGGGTGCATAGTTGCGCTGCACTTCGAGAAACTCATTGTAGTCAACAATGGCATAAATAACATCCTTAACGTTGTAAGGCTTGTTTGGATTTTCGGGGATAATGGAGTTGAGCTCGTCTTCCAGGCGGTCGACTGGGTCATCGCAGGGTGCCACTGGCGGTTCTTCGAGGTTGTTTTGTGGCAGGAAGCTGAGCAACTTGCGAATGAGCAATATCCCTTCCTGCTCATCATCGGCAATAAAGTGGGTAACACCCGACTTGGTGCCGTGGGTCATAGCTCCGCCAAGCTCCTGTTCGGTAACCACTTCACCAGTAACTGTTTTCACCACCTTCGGACCGGTCACAAACATATAGCTGTTTTCCTTGGTCATAATGGTGAAGTCGGTAAGAGCGGGCGAATACACGGCCCCGCCGGCACAAGGTCCGAAAATGCCACTGATTTGGGGCACCACGCCCGAAGCCATAATGTTGCGCTGAAAAATCTCGGCATAACCAGCCAGGCTGTTCACACCTTCCTGAATGCGGGCCCCGCCGCTGTCGTTAAGGCCAATAACGGGCGCACCCATTTTCAGGGCCTTGTCCATAACCTTGCAAATCTTTTCGGCGTAAGCTAGCGATAGCGAGCCGCCAAAAACGGTAAAGTCCTGGGCAAAAACATAAACCAAACGCCCATCGATGGTGCCATAACCGGTAATAACACCATCAGAGTAGTACTGTTGTTTTTCCAGCCCAAAATCGTGGCAGCGGTGCGTTACAAACATGTCGAACTCTTCGAAGCTTCCCTCATCGAGCAGCAGTTCAATGCGTTCGCGTGCAGTCAGTTTGCCTTTCTGGTGCTGGGCATCAATTCGTTTCTGCCCGCCTCCCAGTTTGGCCTGCTCTCTCTTCTCCAGAAGTTCCTTGATCTTATTTTCGAAAGACATACAAAAATTATTTTATATGATTAGGATTTATTTTTGTTTTCGCAGAGTTCCATAAGTACTCCATGAGTCGATTTCGGATGGAGAAAAGCAATGTCGAGCCCTTCGGCACCCTTGCGCGGCGCCTTGTCGATGAGCTGCACCCCTTTGTTCTGAAGTTCTTCCAGGGCACCTTCAATACCTTCGGCAGCAAAAGCCAGATGATGCACCCCTTCGCCTTTTTTCTCAATAAACTTACCAATGGGTCCCTCAGGGTCAGTGGATTCGAGCAATTCAACCTTGGTTTGTCCAACCATAAAGAAAGCGGTTTTAACACGCTGATCCTTAACCTCTTCGATGGCATAGCATTTCAGGCCAAGCACCTCTTCGTAAAACGTAATGGATTCTTCCAGGTTTTTTACCGCGATTCCGATGTGTTCAATATGAGAAAGCTTCATAGCGAAAATGTTAGGTTTAAACTTGGCGCAAAGTTAGACTTTAAAAACTTTCTAACCGAACACAATCACCAGAAAAAAGAAAAATTAGATAAAAAGCTTCTTTCTTTATACCAGACTAAAAACTGATTATATCAGAAGGTCAATTTCTACGGGGAGTTGTTCACAAATTAACATTCCAGTTCATTTCCGATTCCCAGTTTTGTCGAATCTGTAACATGCCATCATATAAATACACCGGTTCGGGTTGTATTTTTCTCAGGTAGTGGCCCGTATCCCATTGGCCATTTTTATTCAAATCATGTATAAGGCGTAGCCCATAGTTCCCGGGAAGCAGGTTGGTAAACTCGTAAATTCCGCTGCCGGAAATAAATTTTTCGCGCAGCAGCTTACCATCCTTGTCAAGCAATTGAAGGATGAATTGTCCTGGGATTTCCGGCTGCTCATCAATGGCTGGCGGCTGATTTACATCCAGGGTCAGGATAATGAAGCCATAGTCTTCAAATTGTGTTGTTGAAAATGTGGCTTTTAGGGTATCGTTGGTGAGCCCGAAAATATCGGTAAATGCACCGGGCAGTATTTCAATAAGATAACTTTCGTTCTGCTCCAGGGGTGAAAGCAGTTTTACCCGGCGCTGCAAGGCATCAGCAAAATCAAAAGTTACCTCCACTGCTGCCGAGTCGGCGGTCATCATGCTTATGGCTGAGGTGTCGAAAGCTTGCAGTGGGTTGGTTGTTGTAATGGTGAGGGGCTCAAAGAATGGCAGCTTGTTACCCCGGCTGGCATTAAGGCGCAGCCCAACGGTTTCTATCGTTTCGGCCGCAGCTGCACCACGTCCCCTGGCTTCACGCGGCCGGGTGGACAATTTCAGGGTGTCGAGCACCAGCCCACGATCCCACACTTGCAAATGAAGGGTGTCGGCTGCTGGCGGAAGCAGCCACAGCAGCAGCGTGTCGCGGTTATTTGAAGGCTCAGGAATGAACCAATTGGCTGGCAAGGACTCGCTCAGGTCATGTACCTCAACGCTATCGAACGGCACCCTGAACACCATCTGCATGAGGCCGCTGCGAACCAGCGAGGACGACATGATTCGCTGCACGGTATCTGCTTCCAGAAAGAGCCTCAGGTGATACTGCACGGTACCCGGAAATGGCTCAAACCCGGCAATACTGTCTGTGTCGGTAGTGAAATCTTCAATTAGGCCGGGCATTACAGGAGCCTCTCCTTCAGGTATTGTTCCGGGAACTACTTCAGGCGCGCCATGCTCGTGGCCATGCTCATGGTCGTGGTCGTGCTCTGGGTCTTCCACCACAACCGGAGGCTCCACATACTCGGGCGTAATGAGGCTGTCGAGAAAAGCAATGCGCTCGTTGGGCAGGTCGTATTTAAAATTAGAGTTCACATCCTGCAATGCAAAAATCTTGTATTCTCCCTCACGCATGTTGCTGATGCTGTAACGGCCTTCCTTATCGGTTTTGGCCAGGTAAACCGGCCGCTCCAGGTAAGGTATGGAGTCGTACACCTCATCGTAAAGCATAACATACACCCCTTCGGCGGGTTTCAGGCTGAAAGCCTCTGTAACGCGCCCTGCAATGGACAGGGAGTCAACAAAAGGCCCTGTGGAGACCACAAACTGGAAGTTCGGGATGGCATTGCCTTCGGTAATATCCACAATGGCGTCGCCAAAGAAAAAGTTATAGGTAGTGTTCCGGCGCAGCTCTTCTTCCAGTTCAATAATTACCGAGCGCCCCCTGAGTTTTACTTCGGGCTGTTTTTCGAGTGGAGGCGAGATAAGCAGTTTCTGGTTGATTTCCTTTAGCTCGACGAACTCATCAAAGTAAATCCGGATTTCACCACCCACAAAATTGGGAGAAAAGTTGGGCGGGGTGCTTCTCAGCACCACGGGCGGCGTTTCATCGCGTGGCCCGCCGGCGGGGCTCACTACGTTGGCACAGGCAAACAAAAATAAGCCTGCAGCAATGAAAATGACCGGAGGCAGAAGCGCCACGGTTAGGCTTCGAATGATTGGCATAAGTTTCTTAAAAGAACCCCGAAAAATTTCGTCCATGCAAAAATATCAATAATTTGCAGATGCCTGCCCTGTGTGGACGGGTTTCTGTACAACAGGCAAAGCTTCGAATGAATATCCCAGCCCGGAAAAATGCTGCAGCAGCCCCTCCAGCATAAAAAGACAGTTGCCGGCCGCTTTCGCGGAATCGTGAAACAGCACTATGCTGCCGTCTTCTGTGAGGGAAACGACCCTATGCAAAGCAGCTGCCGGGTCGGTCAGCACCTCGTAATCGTGGCTAAGCACCGACCACATAACGACCAGATAACCTCTTCTGCGCAATGCCTTTGCCTGCCATGGCCAGATGCGTCCGTAAGGTGGTCTGAACAAACGTGCCGAGGTTAAGGGAGCAGCTCTCCCGGTATTGGCAACATATTTCCGGATGGTGGTTTTCCAACCGCTGCAATGCTCCCAGCCATGGTTTCCCGGTGTATGGCCACCGGAAAGTATTGCTTTAACCAGGTAAGGATGGGCCCGTACATTTTTTCCCGACATGAAAAAGGTGGCCCTGGCATTGTAGTGTGCCAGAATTTCCAGCACTTTTTCGGTAACTCCCGGTTCGGGGCCATCATCAAAGGTCAGATAAATTTTTTTTTCCCCGGAAGGGAGGCGCCATACAAGAAAACCGGCAGTAAGGGCCTGCAGCCATCGGGGCGGTGCATACAACATTTTCTTGACAAGGTATTTGAAATACATTTGGTGGTTAAAGTTAGGGTTTTTGCACCGAACCAGCCTGGAGCGGGTAAAAAAAACCGGACCCCTGCAAAATTGCAGGAGCCCGGAACCAAAACAATGAAAGAGAATCAGAGGGAATAAGAAGGAGAACGAAAGCGACTTGTTTTCAGGTTAGTTCTTCTCTTTATGTTTTATTTGGTGGCTTGCTTAAAAATGTATTCCAGGTCAAATGGAATGTCGGAGTCTTCTGCTTCGGGCTTGGTAATACCAGAAAGGTCGAAGGTGCGGTTTACCTCCATGGAGCGAAGGCTTTTGAATTCAGCCTGGCCGTCGAAGGGAAATGCTTCAATTTCTTCTTCTGCCTTTACCGGCATGGAAAGCTTGCGTCCCATGGAATCGTAAAAAGTGAGCATTCTTTTGGGGGCGCTGGCACTGGCCAAAAAAGAAGCGGAAAAAATCAAGGCGGCGGTGATTATAAGTTTGGTTTTCATTTTTTTTATTTTTTTGAGGTTGTTTTTGTTTGTATTCTGTCAATCCATTAGCCAAGCGCGTGCCAAAGATTATAAAACATTGTTCTACAATTATTTACAAAAAACAATGGATAATAGGCCACAAAAAAAGCGGACAAAAAAATGTCCGCTTACGTATAGCTTTGTACGTAAGCGGACAGTTTATCAAAACGATTTTTACCTTATATCGGGCCGCAGTTGGCTTCGGTCCATTTTTTCATGAACTTCAGCAATTCGGCTCTTGAGGGCGATTTACCGTTTCGCACATAAAAGCCCGAGGTGCTGACGCCCAGGGCCAGGCACTGTCCGGGTTCGAAACCGCCCAGCCATCCGTTGCAGAAGCCGGCATTGAAGTTGTCGCCTGCCCCGGTGGTCAGTTTTGGTTTTGAGGTGTAGGGACCTTCAATCCACACGCTTTCTCTTTGGTGGGCAATGGCTGCACCATTTACCGGATGAATAACAATGCCCGAAATGCCCATCTGTTCGCGAATCTGAACAGCCCTCGACAATATCTCATCTTCCTTGATGCCCAGCACCAGGCTGATTATGGTCGATTCGCTAAGGTTCATGCTGAGCACGGTTTCGCAGGGCAGATTTGATATGATGCCCAGCACCTTGCGAATATCTTCGGTAGTGCGCTTTTTGGGGTCGGCCAGGTCGATAAATACCCTGGGCTTTTTCTTCAGGTTTTGCATTAGCCTGCCGAATCCTTCGAGCACTGAGTTGAGGTTTGCCAGCATGGTCCAGTTGGTAAATGCCACCATTTGAACCTCTTCGAGCAGCGCGACAATGTCGCTTTCGGGCATTTTTTCCAGGAGGTTTTCGTAGCTTACCTCCACCAGGTTGTTCATTTTACCGAGCATGATCTTGCCATCGAAAAACTCCAGGGCGTCGGTGTATCCGGGTTCAGTAAGGGAAACCACCTTTTTGCACTGGTCGGTAAACTCGCGAAACACAGGGTGAATAAAATGCTTGCCCAGGGCGCCGATATAGGTGACTTCATGCCCTTGCGCAATGATGGCGTTGGCCATAATGGGGCCATTACCGCCCAGCTTGGTTTGAGTGGGCACCAGCTCAATGTTGGCACTAAGGCCGGCAACAGAAGCAATACGCTCGGAAAAAGCCTTGATGTCTTTTATCCGCTGGTATTCTTCGTGGTTTTTACGCTTGTCGACCACATGAATGATCTCATCCACAAAGCCATCGAAGCCCACCAGCAGGTGGTTTTTTTTGTCCCAATTTTCCAGGCTTTCCAGGGCGCGCTTAACGATGTTTACTTGACTCATAATCTGATGTTTTTAATTCTTTTGCAAAAAAGGCAGCCTTATCTGCGGCCATACAGGCGGGTGATCTTCAGCAGCTCATGGGCATGGTCGGGCTTGAGCATTTCCTTGCGATAGCGCCACTTCCAGTATCCGGAGGCTTTCCCGGGGAAGTTCATGCGGGCTTCGGTGTCGAGCCTGAGCAAATCCTGCAGGGGGGCAATGGCCATGTCGGCCACGCTGCTCCAGGCGAGCTTAATGAACGACCAGGCCGGGTCGCGCTCGTCCACCCCGAAATATTCTTTCATAAGCAGGCGGTCGCTGTCGCGCACCGACTTGAACTGCCCCAGGGTGGTGTCGTTGTCGTGGGTACCGGTATACACCACGCAATTTTTCACGAAAGTGTGGGGCATAAAATCGTTCTCTTCTCCTGAGTCGAAGGCAAACTGCAGAATTTTCATTCCGGGCAAGTCGAAGCCGTCGCGCAGCTCTACCACATCGGGGGTAATCACGCCCAGGTCTTCGGCAATAATGGGCAGCTCCCCCAAGGCTTCATAGAGGGCCTCGAGCAGCTCTTGCCCCGGCGCTTCGATCCACTCGCCTTTGATGGCGGTTTTTTCGCCGAAAGGCACCGACCAGTATGCAGCCAGGCCACGAAAATGGTCGATGCGAATAATATCGTACAGCACCAGGTTGGCTTTTACGCGCTCAATCCACCACGAAAATCCCTGCTCCTGCAGCACATCCCATTTGTAAATGGGGTTGCCCCAAAGCTGTCCGGTTTCGCTGAAGTAGTCCGGGGGCACGCCGGCCACGGTCACCGGATTCAGTTCTTTGTCGAAGTCGAAAATGCCGGGGTTAGACCAGGCATCGGCGCTGTCGCCGGCCACATAAAGCGGAATATCGCCAATAACCTTGATGTCGTTGAGGTTAGCATACACTTTCAGCTCCTGCCATTGCCTGTAGAAAACAAACTGCAGAAAGCGGTAAAAGCCGATATCATCGGCCAGGTGCTGGCGGTAGCGATCCAAAGCATCGGCTTCGCGGGTTTTCACCGCCTTGTCCCACTCCGACCATGCCTTGCCACCAAAGTGATTTTTCAGGGCCATGAAGAAGGCGTAATCCTCGAGCCAGAACCCGTTCTTTTTGGTAAAATTCTCGAACTGAAGCTGGCGCACCTCATGGTTGTTGACCTTGAAACGCTCGTAGGCCTTACGCAGCAATGCAAACTTATAGTTAAACACCTGTCCGAAGTCAACAGCATCGTCACTAAAGGAATCGGTTGGCAGTTCTGCTTTTGTGAGCAGGTCCTGCTCCACCAGCCTTTCGAGGTCGATGAGCAGTGGGTTTCCGGCGAAAGCCGAAAAACACTGATAGGGCGAGTCGCCATAACCGGTATGGCCCAGGGGCAGAATTTGCCATATTTTTTGCCCGGCAGCCACCAGGAAGTCAACAAATGCAAAGGCTTCCCGGCCCATGGTGCCAATGCCGTATTTTCCTGGGAGAGAGGTTATATGAAGCAGTATGCCGCTTGAACGTTCGTTTTTCATTGTATCAAGAGTTAAGATGGTTTCTTATTGTTGTTGAATTCTTTTTTCGTCTTCATCGTTCACAAAAATCACCATTATGGCGGCGATAAACATGGAAATGCCTCCCAGCACCAGGGCCCAGATGGCTTGTCCACCCGCAATGGTGGTGACAAAAAACCCCAGGATGCTGGCTGCCAGTATTTGCGGAATGACAATAAAGAAATTGAAGATGCCCATATAGGTACCCATTTTATGGGCAGGCAGCGATCCGGTGAGTATGGCATAGGGCATAGAGAGGATGCTCGACCAGGCCAGGCCCACACCCAGCATAGAAATGATAAGCAGGTTGGGGTCTTTAACGAAATAAATAGAAATGAGGCCGATACCGCCGGCTATAAGTGAAATGGCATGGGTAATGCGGCGGTTGGTGTGGCGGGCAACAACGGGAAGCAAGAACGCCACCACCGCTGCAAAGCCATTGTAAACGGCAAACATGATACCCACCCAGTCGGCGCCAGTATTATAAAGTTCGGAGGTAGTGTCGCTTGTTCCGTATATATGTGATGTAACCGCTGCCGTGGTATAGATCCACATGGCAAAAAGGGCAAACCAGCTAAAGAACTGCACCACAGCCAGCTGGCCCATGGTCTTGGGCATGCGGAACAGGTCGTTGATGACTACTACAAACCCGTTTGTATTGTTGCCCGAACCGATCATTCTTCCGGTGATGAGCTGTATGAGGCCAAAAATGGTGAGGCCTGCCGTAAGGATGTACAACTCAGCCTCCAGCTTCATAAAATATACCAGCAGGGTCATTAGCAAACCAAGGATAATCCACATGGGAGCGCTTTTCAGGAACCTTTCGGCAGGCAAAAGCTGATCGCGTTCGTGCTGCTTCAGCCGGTCCTCTTCACTTTTTGCCGCTTCGAAGCTGGCCAGTTGTTCGGGGGTGTATTCTTTGGTGCTGATCACGGTCCACATCACAGCCACAAAAAAGGCGGCTGCGCCGATATAAAAGGAGTATTTCACCGAAAGCGGAATTTGCCCCTCAGGGGCCACGTTGGGAATGTTGAGCCAGTTGGTGAGAATGTAAGGCAGGGCACTTGCAATTACGGCACCGGTGCCAATAAAGAAGCTCTGCATGGCAAAGCCTTTGGTACGCTGTTCGGCTGGCAGCATATCGCCCACAAAGGCGCGGAAAGGCTCCATGGAAATATTGATGGAGGCATCCATGATCCAAAGCATGCCGGCGGCCACCCACAAAAAGGGACTGTTGGGCATAATGATCAGCGCCAATGAAGCCAGTATGGCCCCCACCAGGAAAAAAGGCCTTCGGCGGCCCAGCCGGTTCCAGGTGTTGTCGCTCATATGCCCGATGATGGGCTGAACGATCAGTCCGGTAACCGGTGCGGCAATCCACAGGATAGGAATGCTGCCGATGTCGGCACCGAGGGTTTCAAAAATGCGGCTTACATTGGCATTTTGCAACGCAAAGCCAAATTGAATGCCCAGGAACCCAAAACTCATGTTCCAGATTTGCCAAAAACTTAAACGCGGGTGCTTGCTCATATTATTCAATAAAAAGGGTTACAAGAAACACAGATAGTTCTTTTCCAAAAGCAATTTCAGAAACAGGCCGGCCTTATTGCGACTTGGGCGCAGGGCCCTGATTCAGCGCAGATTCACCTAAAAAAGGCTTAAAGATAAAAGTTTTTTTTCGTATTAAAGTCTGATAGCTCGTTTTTAGGTATGCCGGCTATCTGTCAGATAGGCGCTATCACATGAAAGAACAGTCCGGCTTCGCCCTGGCGGTTTACGGAAAACTCGGTGCGAAACACCTTGTCGTAATAGGTAACAAAATCGAGGCCTATGCCGGCACCGGTAAGCCAGGTATTGTTAAGGTAATTGTTTCCGTTAAAGTGGCGATCGGCCACATAACCGGCATCGGCAAAAAGATTTAGGTAAAAAGCATAGTGAATGAGGCCGAAATGCTCCCAGGGCAGAAATCCAATGCGGCCGCTGCGCTGCGGCACCAGGGCATATTTGAGGTTCGACTTAAGCACCAGGAAGTGCTGCCCATCTATCACGTAGTTTTCGTAGCCGCGCACCAGGTCGGCATTAAAGCCCAGCCCCTGCTGACTGAAATACACATCGGTAAGCCCCTGGCTTATCTTGGCATTGGCTCCGGTTCCAAAATACCAGCGGGGCGCCATTTGCCAGAAATGCCGGTAAGACGTTTGCAGGGTAGTGAGGTCCATTTCCTCATTGGGCAAGAGCCCCAAACCAAATCGAGTAAGGCGCACATCGAAATAATGCCCCTTCAGTGGATAAGCCTTCAGGTCTCTGAAGTCGTGCTTAAACTCCCAGTCCAGGCTTAAAAAGTTAATGTCGGCTGCTCCTCCCGGGCTATAACGAGGGTTTAGCACAAGCAGGGTGTCGGAAAACGAGAAGTGATTGTAGCCCAGCCTCAGCGAATGGGTGTTTCTGATTGCGGGCCGGTAGTTGAGGCCCATATTAAAATACCAGCTTTGATAGGCAAACTCATCATTTAGCTTAATAAATTGCTGACGGTTACCCGTGGTCATATAAGCCAGCTCGCGGCTTCGGGATATGCCTGCCTCCATGCCCCAACCCAGGGTTTTGCGGGCATCGAAATAGGGCTTGGTATAGCTTAGGGTATAAAGATGACGGTAACCAGTTTTGAAGAGCAGCTTGATATTTTCGCGCCGCCCGCGGAAGTTGTCCCACACCAGGTAAACGCCGTAATTCATTTTTTGAAGACCGGGGTCGTTGAGCCACTCGTTGATGTTACGGTCGCCCAGCTCCAGAATGGGGAAGGGCCAAAGATACCAGCGCTCTACGAAAAGCATATTGACCGTTATGGCGGGGAACTCCGAATAATCCAGGTCCATCTCCACAAAATTGAAGAGGGAGGTGTTCAGCAGGTTTTCACGGCTTTCCTGCATGGCATCAAAAAGGTTGGTGAGGGTAAGGCTGTCGCCTTCTTCAAAAACCACCTCGCGCATAATAATGCCATAGCGGGTAATTTCATTTCCCTCCATTTCGATGTTTTTCACAAAAACCTGGGGCGAGGCGCCATCCTCAAAAACAGGCAGGGCGGGGTCCATTCTGATCCTTACCAGCACCGAATCGACCTTCGACTGGGCCATCAGCGAAAGCGACGGCATTTGCAGAAGCGCAAAAAGCAGAAGGAAACTTAAGCGGGGAAGAACAAACATAGGTGCCGGAGGGCTTAAATATTCAAATAGTTCATCAACGACTCGAAGCGATCGTTGAGCAATTCGTCGAACTTGCTCTCTTCCGAGAAAGAAGCAAGGATAATGTAATTATAGCGGTTAAAAGTCTGTATAATGGGCGACAAGTCAATTTTATTCACCTTCACGGTAACTTCAAGCCTGGTGCTTTCGGGAAAAAAGTTGACATACGCGCTGAGCACCTTGGCATCGTTACTTTCTACAATGCGGGCGATCTCCGAAAGGGAGTAATCGTGGTCGTTCACTTCGAGCACAATAATGCCTCCGGGATGCTGCACAGAAGAGATGTTGGCCATTTCTTCCACAATGCGGGTCAGGGTGATGCATCCCAGGTAATTTTCCTTGTCATCAAGCACCGGCACCAGGGTTAGTTTCTGAGCGGCCACCAGCCTTATGACATCGTAAAAATGCTGGTAATAAAACACATAAGGCCGCGAAAGCGACAGGCGGTGGTTTCCCAGGGGCTCATCAATGGCATTCATGCCGAGGATGTCTGACTCGGAAATCAGGCCCAGAAATTTCTCGTTGTTGACAATGGGCATGTGCATGATGCGCAGCTCATCCATCCAGGCAAGGGCGCTTACCCCCTCATCTGAGGTTTTAAGAGGAATTACCGCATCGCTCAACAGATCTTTTGCCAGCATGGTCAATGTTTTAACTGCTGTGAAGGTAAAAATTATTTCTTTTATTATTTCAACCGCAAGAAAAATAACAAAATTTAAAAAATTCGTTTCAGTTAGATAAATCGGGCTGTTATTTCAGGGTTTTGTATTAATTTTGATAAGCAGGATCAGGTTGCAAAAATTGCTTGGTCTTTTGCAAATCAGCGGGAATAGCTCAGTTGGTAGAGCATCAGCTTCCCAAGCTGAGGGTCGCGGGTTCGAATCCCGTTTTCCGCTCTGATTTTAACTCCCATTATTCACAGCCGCAAAGGCTCAGGGCAGCCCCCAGATTGCCCCTGCCGCCCTTGCGGTTTAAATTTTGAGTGCCATGACCCGATTGAGTGTAAACATCAACAAGATAGCCACCCTTCGCAATGCCCGCGGTGGCAGTGTGCCCGATGTGGTAAAAGCCGCCATCGACTGCGAGCGCTTTGGCGCCCAGGGCATCACCGTGCATCCACGCCCCGACGAGCGCCATATCCGCTGGCGCGATGTGTACGACCTTAAGCCAGTAGTCACCACCGAATTCAACATCGAAGGCTATCCTTCCAGGAAGTTTCTTCAACTCATTGCCGACATAAAACCTGCACAGGCCACCCTGGTGCCCGACCCGCCCAACGCCCTGACCTCCAATGCTGGCTGGAACACCATAAAGCACGCTGACATTCTTAAAGATGTGATTGCCGAGATCAAAAGCTACGGGGTGCGTACCTCTATTTTTATCGAAACCGACGAGGAGATGATCTTCCGGGCCGCCGAATCGGGCACCGACCGTGTTGAGCTCTACACCGAGCCCTATGCCGCCAACTACCCCCACAACCGCGAAGAAGCCATTGCACCCTTTATCAAGGCCGCCCAGGCAGCCCACAAAGCAGGCCTGGGATTAAACGCCGGGCACGACCTGAGCCTCGAAAACCTCAGGTATTTTGCACAGCATATTCCCCAACTCCTTGAAGTTTCCATCGGTCACGCCCTGATATCCGACGCCCTCTACTTCGGGCTGGAAAATACCATCCAGCTTTATCTGAGGGAGTTGCAGGTTTCGTAAAAAATCGGGTCAAACCGCATGTCCTTATTGGTTCTGGCTCACAAGCTGTTCGATATACGACCGGCTTTTTTTTCGCTTGATTTCAATTTCACGAGAATAGGCTTCCTTTCTGGTGGAGAAGGTTTCAAAAAAACTAAGCTCCCAGGGAGATCCTTTTCGGGAATATTTATCCTTGCCACGATTATGGTCATCGAGGCGTCTTTGCAGATTGTTGGTTGAACCCACATAATAGCGGTCAAGGCGCTGGCTATATAATATATAGGTGTAAAACATAAAAGGCCTCCTGTAATAAAACAGAAGACCTTTCGAAATTGTTGTGGGCGATGACGGATTCGAACCGCCGACCCCCTGCTTGTAAGGCAGGTGCTCTAAACCAGCTGAGCTAATCGCCCTATTTTCATTAAAAGAAGAACTCTGTGCCGGCCGACCCTCCCGA
>JAWLCS010000028.1:0-47835 GCA_041687035.1 Bacteroidales bacterium | reverse complement strand
GCACGCATCAAGGCCGTGAGCCAGGTGCGCCCGGTGAGCAACAATCCGGCCCACTTTGCCCGCTTCCGCAACTTTGGCGCAGCGCCATACCTGGGAGCAGACTTCTTGCTGCTCACCCACCAGAGCCTGTGGGAGTCCGCTACGCAATATATGAACTACCGCAACAGCACGGGTCACCAGGTGCTCATGGCCGATGTGGAAGAGCTGTATCATCAGTTCGGCTGGGGCACCTTTAAGCACCCGCTGGCGCTGAGGAATTTTGTGCGCTTTGTCATGGACCGCAACCCCGCCGCCCCGCCCGAATACCTGTTTTTGCTGGGCAAGGGCATTGATGCCCGCAACGCCCGCAACAACGCCTCCAACTATGCCCTGAACATGGTGCCCTCCTTTGGCGACCGCAGCTCCGATGCCCTGATCACTGCCGGACTCGATGGGCAAAGCTTTGCCCCGGCCCTGGCCACGGGCAGGATCGCCGCCCGCACTCCCGCACACGTAAGCCTTTATCTGAACAAGGTAATGGAATATGAAGCGGCCCAGCAGGAGCCCCAGGAGTGGATGAAGGAGATCCTCCACTTTGGCGGAGGCACCAGCCAGATCGAACAGGTGTTCCTTTACAATTACCTCCGGCAATACAAGGAAAGCCTGGAAGCACCGCACTTTGGCGGACATGTGCGCACCTTCCTGAAAAGCAGCACCGAGCCCATACAGATCAATCAGAGCGACAGCCTCAGGCAGATCATCAACAACGGGGTGTCGCTGATGACCTTCTTCGGCCATGCCACCGGCATTGGGTTCGACATCAGCATTGATGAGCCCTCGGAATACGAAAACGCTGGCCGCTACCCCTTCGTCACGGCCAACTCCTGCTATTCGGGTGACCTTTTTGGCACCTTCAACAGCACCAGCGAAGACTTTGTGCTGATCGAAAACAAGGGTGCCATTGGCTACATAGGATCCACCACCCTGGCCGGTTCTTTCGAACTGCACCGCTTCTCCAGCCAGTTTTTTGCCAACCTTTCGGGCGATTATTACGGGCTACCCATTGGAAGAAACGTGCAGGAAACCATCAGGGACATGCAAGGACCTGGCCTGAACCTGAAATATGTCAGTCTTTTTTCCGTCCTTCACTCCGACCCGGCCATTGTGATCAACAGTTTTCCCAAGCCCGACTACAAGCTGACACCGCCCGACATCTCCTTCATCCCAAAGGATGTAACGGCCGAGCTCGACACCTTCACCGTCAGGATCAGGGCCACCAACATTGGCAAGGCCATTGCCGATTCCATGATGGTGGAGATGATACGCACCCTGCCCGACGGCAATTCCGAAACCTTTATACAAAGGGTACCCACGCCCCTGTTCCGGAGCAATATCGACTTCCGCCTGCCGGTGGACCGCGTGAACGGCATTGGCCTGAACCACTTTACCGCCATGCTCGATGCCTTCAATGAAATTGACGAGCTGAACGAGACCAACAACCTGGCCAGCACCAGCCTGCTTATCAAATCGGCCGACCTTCAACCGGTGTATCCACCCAAATATGCGGTGGTTCCTGATCCGCAGGTCACCCTCAAGGCATCTGCAGGGAACCCTTTCGGGGAAACCCGCAATTATGTTTTCGAACTCGACACCAACGGGCGCTTCACCAACCCCCTGCGGCACACGCTTAGCGATGCTGGCGGCGTCATTACCTGGAGCCCGCCCATCAGCCTGGGCGACAGCATGGTATATTTCTGGCGGGTGAGCCAGGACTCCATTTATGATGGCCAATACAACTGGCGCAGCAGCTCCTTCCAGCACATCAACGGGCAAACCGGCTGGAGCCAGGCCCATTTCGACCAGTTCGGGCAGAACACCTACCGCTTTGTCAACCACAATCCTGCAGAGCGCTTGTGGGACTTCGAGAACAACCGCATTACCGTGTCGGCGCAAACGGGCTTTTATCCTTATATGGAATACTATGAAAACTGGCTGCGGGTCAATGGGGTGCTCACCAGGGTGTGGTCGTGCCTGGGCACCGGCGGCAATGGAATGGTGTTCTTTGTTTTCGACCCGGTGAGCGGCGAGAACTGGGTAAGCTTTGACCAGGGCGGAGGCGTTGGACAATTCGGAAACAACCACTGCACCACCAGCAGCCGTCCGGGCTTCGACTTTTACACCCATACCGAAGAGTGGCGCGAACGGGTCAGAATATTTCTCGACAGCATTCCTGCTGACCATTACATTATGGCCTGGAGCCACCGCAACCACAACGCAGCAAGTTTTTCCGAAGAGCTGAAGCAAAGCTTTGAAGCCTTTGGCAGCGGGCTCATTCGCCAGCTTCCCAACAATTTACCCTATCTGATCTGGGGGCAGAAAGGCCAACCCATTGGCTCGGCCAATGAAGCCATCGGGCAAACCATTAGCTCGCTGATACAAATTACCGACAGCCTGGAGACCAACTGGAACCGCGGCTTTATTCAATCCGAGCTCGTTGGCCCGGCCAGCAGCTGGGAGTCGCTGCACTGGCGGCAAACCAGCCTGGAAGATCCCAGCACCGACCAGGTAAGCCTCGACATTTTCGGCTTGCAGCCCGGCGGCGAGCCGGTTATGCTCTATCAAACCCTGCCAGCAAGCATGAACGATATTTACAGCCTGGGCGACAGCATCGATGCCGCACAATACCCCCTGCTGCAATTGCGGGTAAATATGTTTGACGAGGTAAACCGCACCCCTGCCCAGATGAAGCGCTGGCAGGTGCTCTACCAGGGCATCCCCGAAGCCGCCCTTGACCCGGGCAAACATTTTGTTTTCGTGGCCGACACCCTGCAGGAAGGGCAGGACCTGGTGTTCAGCACGGCCATTACCAACATCAGCAGCTACGATATGGACAGCCTCTTGGTGCGTTACTGGATCGTAGACGAGCAGCGTCAGCCACATCCCATCACCTATCCGCGTCAGGCTCCCCTGCTGGCAGGCCAGAGCCTGATCGACACGGTGCGCTATGCCACCCGCGGACTGGCAGGTAACAATACCTTCTGGGTGGAGGTGAACCCCGACAACGACCAGCTGGAGCAGTACCACTTCAACAATATTGGCAGCCTGCCCTTTTATGTGGAGCGCGATAAAGCCAACCCATTGCTCGATGTGACCTTCGACGGCATCCGCATTCTCGATGGAGAGGTGGTGTCGCCCAAGCCTTATATTCGCATTACCCTGAACGACGAGAACCAGTACCTGCTGCTCAACGACACTTCGCTGGTGAAGGTGTTTTTGCAAACCCCGCTGCAGCCCGAGCCACAGCGCCTGCATTTCATGGAGGGCGGGCGCGAGCAGATGCGCTTCTTCCCGGCCAGCCTGCCAGAGAATACCTGTCTGATCGAGTTTCAGCCTGAGTTTACCCAGGACGGCACCTACCGCCTGCGCATTCAGGCCACCGACAAGTCGCTCAACGAGTCGGGGCAGGAAGACTACACGGTGAGTTTCGAAGTGATCAACCGCAGCACCATCACCGAAGTGCTCAACTGGCCCAACCCCTTCAGCACCGCCACCCACTTTGTGTTTACCCTTACCGGATCGGAGCTGCCCACCTTCTTCCGCATTCAGATCATGACCATCACCGGCAAGGTGGTGCGCGAAATCGACATGAGCGAGCTAGGGCCCCTGCGCATCGGCCGCAACATTACGCAGTATGCCTGGGATGGCACCGACACCTATGGCGACCGCCTGGCCAACGGGGTGTACCTCTACCGTATCATTACGAACATTAACGGAGAAAGTATCGAACTGAACCCCACTTCAGCCAGCCGTTTCTTCCACCGTGAAATGGGAAAAATGTACCTGTTAAGATAAGTTGACAAACCATGATAAACTATCCGCCTAAAATACTTGCTGCTCTTGCCGAAGCCATCGATGAAAACCACAAGATACTTTACTGGCTCATGGAAAACGGCTACCCGGAGCTGGCAGCCATTGCCAACGCCATCCATTTAAATAAGGAAGCTTTCGACTGGCTGATGAAGCATAAATACCCGCATTTTGCCGCCTTTACCAAAGCCGTTTGGGACGACAAGAAAGCCTATTTCTGGCTGAAGCAGCATGGCTTCGATTTTTTGGTGAAGCTATCGGATGCGGCACAGGGGGATGAGCAAAGCGTGCAATGGTTTAAGGAAGAGCAGATGGAGGTTTTTATCCTTATTGCCAAAAAAACCGAAGAGGTGATCAAGCGCAAAAAGCACGAACTGAGCGACTACCATAAAATGCATTTTTAAAACCTGCCATGCCTTTTATTTACGAATATCCACGGGCAGCCATTACCGCCGATGCCCTTATTTTTCGCCGAAAGGCAAAGCAAACAGAAATCTTGTTGATACAACGCCGGTCGGCTCCATTTCAGGGCATGTGGGCCTTGCCCGGTGGCTTCCTCAACATGGACGAAACACTGGAACATTGTGTGGCCCGCGAAACAGAAGAAGAAACCGGGCTGTGCGGCCTGCACTTTGGGCAGCTGGGAGCCTTTAGCGCCATCGACCGCGACCCTCGCCACCGCACCATCACCGTGGCTTTTGCGGCTTGGGCTGACGAAAACAGCCTGCCCAAAGCCGGGAGTGATGCCACCAAGGCCCGGTGGTTTCTGTTGCAGCAACTACCCCCATTGGCCTTTGATCATAATAAGATAATTTTGACAGCAATAGAAAAGCTGGGGTTAAATCAAGGCTGAAAATCCTTTATTCGCCCAAATATACCAGCATCGCCCGCACAATATTCTCAGCACCTTCGCCGATCTGGGCAATATCGGCATCGAGCATATAGCAGGGTGTGGTGAAAAGCTTGTTGGCCTTGTCGAGCACTACCCCTCCGTGCCCGGTGTTTTTGTGGGTGGCGCCCATTTTTTCCACCGCCGCAGCCGTTCCTTTGTCCTGGCCAATGGTGAGCTCGCCCTTGCCAAGGATGCGGGCCAACAGCACGGGTGCGATGCAGAGCGCGCCAATGGGTTTGCCTGCCTGGTGCATGCCCTTCACCGCCTTCTCCACATCAGCATTCACTTTGCAGTCAGGGCCATCGAAGGCAAAAGTGCTCAGGTTTTTGGCAGCACCAAAACCGCCGGGAAACAGGAGTGCATCGTAACCGGCCGGATTGAATTTGCTCAGCGGCTGTATCTTTCCGCGGGCAATGCGGGCAGATTCTACCAGCACATTGCGGCTTTCGGGCATCTCTTCTCCGTTAATATGATTGATCACATGGTGCTGCATCACATCAGGTGCAAACACATCGTAGGCGGCACCTTGCTTTTTAATGGCGTACATGCTGAGGGTGGCTTCGTGGATCTCGGCCCCGTCAAAAACTCCACTTCCGGAAAGTACAACGGCAAATTTCTTCATAGGTATGGCTTTTTTATTAATTTATTTTCTGAAAACAAAAATCGGAAATTTTTCAAAAAAGGCCAAACCTGATTACTCGTAACGCAGGGATGAAACCGGATCTTTTTCGGCGGCTTTACGGGCGGGCATATAGCCGAAAAGGATCCCCACGGTGGCAGCCACCCCAAAGGAGATCAGGATGGACTCCGGGGAAACGATGGTGAGGATATCGGTAAAATGCATGATGGCCCTCGAAAGTCCGATGCCCAGGAAAATACCTAGAATACCACCGCCAATGCTGATAATGGTTGATTCGGAAAGAAACTGAAACACCACATCGGTTTTACGTGCGCCCACGGCCAGACGAATGCCAATCTCGCGGGTACGTTCCATAACCGATGCCAGCATGATGTTCATAATGCCAATACCACCCACGATGAGCGAGATGCCGGCAATGGCGCCCAGCACAATGTTGAAAATGTCTTTGGTGCGCTGTTCCTGCTTCAGGAGCAACTCGGGTACGATTACCTCGAAATCTTCCACACCGTAATGCCGGCGAATAAGCATGCGCTGAATCAGTTCGGCGGTAGGGGTGAGTTGCCCGGAGTTTTCGACTTGCACCGTGACGCGGTCGAGCTGATGGTAGTTCTGGGCCTTTTCGTCGTCGGCCGAGGCAGCCACTCCGCCAATAACCACCACATTGCCACGGCCACGGCCACCGCCCCTGCGGCTTTGCTGTTGCAGTTGGGCAATGTTTATGGCCGAGCGGTCTTCAAAACGAAGCAGCAAAGTTTGCACCGGCGTATAAATTACGTTGTTGAACTCACTCACGCCCAGGTTTTCAATGGCGTCTTCCGACACCATACGGTCTTCTACCACGCCGATCACTGTGAGCCAGTTGGTGCCAGCCTTGATCTGTTTGCCAATGGGGTTGGTATTGCCAAAAAAGATGCCGCGAATGTTGTTGCCGATAATGGCCACTGGCGCGCCGTTGCGCATATGCTCTTCAGTAAACATGTTACCCTGGGCCAGGTTCAGGCGGTACACATCGAAGTAGTCGGGCGTCACACCCCCCACCCTGATGGGCCTTCGTATGCCATCGTTCATGGCAAAGGTGCTGATCTCCACCTCTGGGCTCACTTTTTGCACCGTGGGCACTATGCTGCGTATGCTCTCCACATCGGCCAGGGTAAGACCCGGCGAGAATCTTCCGCGCTGGGTTTCATCCTGGCTCTCGTCGGTAGCAAAGAGCGGACGAATTATTATGTTGTTAACCCCCACCATCTTCATCTGTTCGAGAATCTCCTGGCGGGCCCCGTTGCCAATGGCCAGCATGGCGATAACGGCCGCCACCCCGAAGATGATACCCAGGGCAGTGAGCATCGACCGGAAGCGATTGGCCACCACCGCCTCGAAAGCAATGTTGAGGTTATAGAAATACTTTTCGAAATACTCCATTACATGGATTTTTTAAAGTTCCACCAGGCGCAGCTCATCCGGATTTTCTGGTATGGTCAGCAACACCATGTCGCCTTCCTCCAGCCCTTCCAGGATAATGATCTGGTTTTCGTTGCGTATGCCAACATTCACCTGTTTCTTTACCACCCGGTTGCCCGACTGCAGATACACCCAAGTAAGGTCGTTGCTGCCATGAATGGCTTCGATGGGCACAAAGAGCACATCTTCTTCCACGTGTGTAACAATGGTGTTTTTTGTGGTCATGGCCGGCCGCAAAATGGTATCCGACTCATTGATTTGAATCTTGACCTCAAATACGCGGGCATCCTGGTTGGGGCGCTGCTCGCCAATATTGGCCACCTCGGTCACAAAGCCCGTAAATTTCTTTTCAGGAAAGGCATCCACCACCATTTCAGCTTTCTGATTGACTTTTACCTTGCTGATGTCGACTTCGTTCACGTAGGTGCGCGACATCATCACCGAAAAGTCGGGCAGGGTGGCCACCACATTGTCCCAGGTGCTAATCTGGGAGCCCACGGTTATTTTGCTTCCGTCCCAGTTTCGCCGGTAAATCACCATACCGTCCTGGGGCGCATAGATCACAAATTCGTCGATCACGGCGATCAGGTTGTCGTACCTGCGTTTGACCTGGTTGAGCGAGGCCGTTACTTCCTGCATTTTGGCGCGGGCCTGCTCCAGGCGCAGGTCGTAATTGGTTTTGGCCTGCTCGTAAGCACGCTGGGCCTTGTCCATGTTGATCTCGGCCTGGCGAATGGCAGCCGGCGGTTCGAACCGCGACTGCTCCAGGGTAATTTGGGCCTCTTCAAAACCAAACTGAAGATTGATCAGGTCGTTGCGGGCATTGCGCAGCTCCATGGTGGTGTCGAGCATGGTCTGGGTGTGCATGGTTTGCAACTTTTCCAGCTCGGTTTCCACATCCTTCAGGCGGTTGCTGATCTCGGTGCGGTCGAGCGTGGCTACCCAGTCGCCCTCAGCCACCACGGTGCCTTCAGGTATCAGCTCGGCAATTTGCACGTTCCAGAGGTTCACCGTACGCAAACCCGATGGGCCCTGAATGTTCTCCGAGTTTTTGGCTTCCAGCTCGCCGCTGGTATAGACGCTGACCACAAAATCGCCCCTCTCAACAGGCACTTTAATAGTTTCTACCAAAACAGGCTCAGAGCGCAAAAAATACCAGAGCGCCAAAACAATCAGCACACCAAGGCTGATCAATATCCATTTCTTTTTATTCATAATGTTATGGTGAGTAGGTCAGAAAATCCTTTTTTATTTGAATAAGACTTGCAAATTTATCAGAAAACCCCGCAAAAATCATGAAAACAGTTCCATTTCTGCAAAATAATCCTTTTCAAAGGCAGCCTATCCGGCAAACGAGAACAATTGCCGGACATTTTACACTCATTTTCAAACAGTTGTTTTACAGGGTTTTAAACCGTAAAAACATCATTTTTTGAGGCAAATAATTCATCTCAAAAAGGTATTTAAACTCTGTTAGTAAGTTATTTTTTATGTTTTAGCGAATATTTTTTGGAAATTTTTCAATAAAATGTTTGTTTGAAAAAATATTTTATTTAAATTTGGTCTAAATAAAAATAACACTACCAACCCCTTTAAAATCTAATGATTATGAAAAAAACATTGTTAGCAAGTATATTCGGTTTCTTTCTTTTTGCAGGAACCGGACTGATTCTGATCGCCAATGAGCCTGTTGTAAAAGAAACCACTGCCCAGGCAGCTTGTTGTGAAACCGCAGCCAAGGCCGCTGAGAAGACAGCCGATGCCGGTTGCGCACCTGCCACTCCAGTGCAGACAGCCAGCACACAGACCAGCGCCAGCGATTGTGGCAGCGCTTCGGTACAGACAGCCAGCACCTCGAGTGCCGCTGACTGCGGAAGCACTGCCGAAAAGGCCAGCAGTGCAGCAGATTGTGGCAGCACAGCCGTGCAGACCGCAAGTACCTCTGCTGCCGGCGACTGTGGCAGCGCCGAAGTGAAAACCGCCGCTGCTTCGCAAAGCGGATGTGGCAGCACCAGCGTGCAAACCACACAGGCCGAAGCCGGTGACTGCGTGAAGCGCCCCGCTGGCGTGAGCCCGCAGCGTGCCGAAAACCGATAGTTAGTTCTCCTGATTTGTATCCTGTATTTTGGTGAAAGACCGTCTCAGCCCTGCGGCTGGGGCGGTTCTTTTTTATGGGATTTTCCTAATTTTGCAAAAACCCTTTGTCATGACACATCAGCTCAAGGCCGGCATTACAGGCCTAACAACCATAAAAGTCAGCGAGAAAGACACCGCTGCAGCATACAAATCGGGCATTGTAGCGGTTTTTGCCACCCCGGCCATGATCGCACTGATGGAAAACACCGCACATGTGAGCGTGCAACCCTACCTGGACGAAGGGTATATTACCGTAGGTACCGAAGTGAACATTCGCCATATTAAGGCCACGCCGGTGGGCATGGAAGTAACAGCCGAATCAGAGCTAATAGAAGTGGAAGGCAACAAGCTGAAGTTTACGGTCACGGCCCACGACGAAATAGGCCAGATCGGCTTCGGCACGCATACCCGGTATGTAGTAAATGCGAAATCCTTTCTTGAAAACCTTATTTAATTGATGATTGCGGAATGATGATTTATGATTTTTTCAATTACCATTCATAAATCCGCAATCATCACTCCTCTCCGGAGCGTATGCGATCGGCCTGCAGTTGTGCTTCACTGATAATGCGTAGGGCATTTCTTTCGCCTTCTGCTTCCAGGTTTGCCGCTCTTTGATCGGCTTCACGAATCAGGGCTTCCCCTGCCCTTCGTGCTGCGGCTTTGGCAATGGGTCCTGAGGCTTCATCTTCGAGGCGCTGGGCTTGCTGGCGGGCTTCGGTGCGAATGCGTTCCGCCCCGGCATTGGCTTCACGACGAATGTTATCGGCCTGGCGGTTGGCCTGCTCCATGACTTGTGCGGCACGGGCATCCAATTCGGCCTGTACCTTTTGGCGGGCTTCGTCCACGGTTTCACGCACCTGGTCCTCCACCCTGTCGCGCGCATCATCTACCTCATCCTGAATGCGCTGCTCCACCTGGTCGCGCAATTGGTCAACGGCATCGTCCATAACGCCCGACAAGCCAAACGAAACCTCGGGGTCGGTAAAGGTTCCCTTAATGATCACATCAAGGTTTACCGTTTCACCAGGAGTAATATTCAGTCCTTTGCCAGCAGCCTGGGTTACCAAATTGTCGAGCACCTGGTTGGCGGCACCGCCAAACTGTGCGCGTGGCATCTCAATATTCATAAGGAAGCTAATGGTCTGGTCGAAAAAGGTGCTTCCGCTCACCTGGGCCATTGACTGACCAAAGCGCAGGTCGAAGGGCTTTACGTCAACCTTGCCATCCTGAAATTCAAATGCAACCAAAAGATCACGAATATTTAACTGCCGGAAAGCGTCCACCCGGGTAAGGTCTGAAAGCTTGGTCATACCAGGGCTGCCCTGCAGGCTGATGGAGGACGACCGCAGGTTGCCAGCCCCGGTGAGGGTTTCAAGCAAAGGGCTCAGGGTCTTGTCGAGCATGCTGTTCAGGCTTAAGTTGGCTGAGAAAACGCCCAGGGCGTACCGGCCAATGGGGGCCAGCACCTGAAACGTGTTGAAGGCTTTGAAAGCCTGCTGAATATCGAATTGCGAGATATCGAGCCCGAAATCTATCTCGGGCAAATCGCCCCGGGTGCTGTAGGCGCCATTGAGGGCAAGCGAACCGCCCAACAGGTTCATACGAATGTTTTCGAGCACGGCACGGCTTTCGGCGACTCTGATCTGGCCTTCCACATTGGTAATATCGAGTTCGCCAAAGAGCAGGCGGTCGAAACGCGAACGCAGGCTGAAATCAATATTTTCGGGAACCTTGATCATGGAAAGTTCCGTAGGTTCGTCGGCCTTTTCTTCGGGAGTTTCCTCCATCAACTGGTTCAGGTTGAAAAAGGAGGAGCGCGTCTCAAATGATCCCGTCAGCAGTTGCTTATCGAGCAAGAAGCCCAGTATGTTATCGATGCGGCCATTGGCGGTAAGGTCGCTCTCACCCAGTTTCATGGCCAGCACGGGCATGCTCAGGTACTGTGGCGAGAGGGAAAACTCCGCCCGGTTAATTTCAACGTTTTGCGGCAGGTCGTCGGCAGCATACAGCAGGTCGCTTACCTTGAATTGTCCCTGTGCATTAAACTCGCTGTAGCGGCCACTTTTTATTGCCGACATACGGCCGCGCGCCTGCAAGTCGCTTTCAATAAGCCCGCGCAGGGAAGTGCCGGCTTCGAGCGGATAGAAATTTTGCACCTGGCTCAGGTCGATGCGACCATTGAGCAAGGCATCGATCTGCGGATCGCTCACGGGGGTACGCAGGTTAAGTCGTGCTTCAATGGGGTTGCCGCCCAGATTCATACGAAGGGCTGGCATATCAATCACGGTCAGGTCAAAATCCTTACCGGGATTGTCAACATTTAGGCTCAGCTGCACATTGCTCACCGAAGCAGGCAGGTCGGGATACTGAAACATGCCGTCTTTCACTCCCAGCTTAACTCCAAAGCCCGGAATTTCGTCATCACTATAAAGTCCTTTAACAAAACCATTAAGCTCCATGCTGCCATCGGCTCTCAGGTCGCTGAAGTTTTTGGAATAAACGGCAGGAATAATGGAAAGAAAATCTTTGAAGTCGGACCGCAGGGCTGCAAAGGTGAAATCCATCAGAATACCTTCCTCGGGCAGGCCTATCAAGCCATCAAAACGCACCGGCAGCTCGTTGAAAAGGGCTTCATTTTCACGGAAAGTATAAATATAATCCACAAGGTTGGCCTCTATTTCGGCAGTAAGATCAACAGCTATTTTATTAAGTATGGGCATTTTTCCGTAAAGCAGGCTGAATGCGCCAATGGTTGCGTTTCGCGTGCTGATGGTTGTCACGTCAAGGCTCAGATCGCCGCGCAGGGTCGCATTCATGTCTTCGGCCAGCACGTAGGTGGTGATTTCGTCATCGTGGTAAATCAGTTTTCCATCCGTTATCCGGGCTTGTTTCAGGTGCAGCACAAAGGCATCACCTTCAGTGACTTCATCGTCCTCCGACTCCTTCATAATGTCCCAGTTGGCGGTACCGTCTTTGAGCACTTTCAGTAAAATATTGGGCTGGTCGAGCCGCACGCTTTTTATTTCAAAGCCGCTTTCGCGGAAAAGGCTGAACAGGTCGATGGTAACCCCGGTGCGGCCAATGGCGGCCAGGGTATCTTTTTCAAAAGGGCCCACGCCAATAATTTTCAGCTCATCGACACGAATCAGCACATCAGGAAAACTGCGAATGAATGAAAGCCGAAAGGCCCCGAACTCAACAGTGGCATTGAGGTTTTTATTGATCTCTGTTCTCACCCGCTCCACAATCTTACCTTTAAAGGCAAAGGGAAGAATGATCAATAGCAACAAAAGGGTTCCGATAACAATTCCGGTGATCTTAAATGCTTTTTTTGTCATATCTAAAAAATTTTAATGCGTTAGTGCAGGTGTTTTTATTGTTAACCAATTACAGTTGTAACGAAAATCATGAAGCAGGCGGTTAGAATCGGGCAGTTTTATTACGCAGCAGGTGGTCGGCTAGGGTCAGTGCGGCCATGGCTTCTACAATGGGAACAGCCCTTGGCACCACGCAGGGGTCGTGCCGGCCTTTGGCTTCAAGAGTAACCGGTTTCCCGGCCTTATCGATTGTTTGCTGGGCCGATGCAATGGTGGCCACGGGCTTAAAAGCCACGCGGAAAAATACGGGCTGCCCGTTGCTAATACCACCCTGTATGCCCCCGGAGCGGTTCGTAAGGGTAACCACCTTGCCCTGTGCACCAGTGCTGAAGGCATCATTATGTTCAGAGCCCTTCATGGCAGCTGCGGCAAAACCGCTGCCGTAGTCGAAACCCTTCACCGCGTTGATGCTGAGCATGGCTTTGCCCAGGTCGGCATGCAACTTGTCGAACACTGGCTCTCCAAGTCCGGCCGGAACCCCGCGCGCCAGGCAAGTAATGACACCACCAGTGCTGTCGCCCGCTGCCTTCAGTTGCTCAATGTAGTCGATCATGCGCTTTGCAGAAGCGGAGTCAGGGCAACGAACAATATTGGCTTCAACTTCTGCTGTGTCAACTTTTTCATAATCCACCATGGCCTCAACCGGACCAACGGCCGACACCCACGCCAATATTTCCACATGGTGTTTTGCCAGCAGCATCTTTGCCAGGGCGCCGGCCGCCACGCGGGCAGCCGTTTCGCGGGCAGAGGAGCGGCCGCCACCGCGATGGTCGCGATGGCCGAATTTCTTTTCCCACGAAAAGTCGGCATGCGAAGGGCGGTAAACGTCCTTCAGGGCATCGTAGTCTTTTGAGCGGGTGTCTTTGTTTCGGATCAGAAAAGCAATAGGGCTGCCCGTTGAAATACCTTCAAATATACCAGAGAGAAACTCCACCTGATCTTCTTCGCTGCGAGGGGTGGAGATGGATGACTGCCCCGGGCGGCGGCGCGCCATATCCCTTTCAACCAGCGAAAAGTCTATCTCAATCCCGGAAGGAAAACCTTCCAGAATACCACCAATGGCAGGGCCATGTGACTCGCCGAAGGTTGTCAAACGCAAAAGGCTTCCAAACGTATTTCCTGCCATATTACAAATTTAAGGTATTTTTGTATTGCCTGAAGGATAAACATCGGGCCACCATTTCTTGTTTAATCAATACAGTTTTCAACATATTCATAAAAACCTATGAAGAACTTTTTTTCTAAAGCTTTTCTTTTAAGCCTTTTGCTTGGTGTTATGGGGCTGAGCAATCTTTTTGCGCAGATAACCGCAAACCCGCCCCTTCCCACTGCCGAGCAATCGGTGGTTATCACTTTTGATGCCACCCAGGGTGGCGGTGGTCTGGCCGGCTACACTGGCAACGTGTTTGCCCACACCGGCGTAAACATCGAGGGGGTCGGCAACTGGCAGTATGTAATAGGCAACTGGGGCAACGACAGCAACCAGCCGCAGCTCACTAGCCTTGGCAACGACCTTTACGAACTGGAGATAAGTCCCAGCATACGCGAATTTTACAATGTACCCGCCGGAGCCGTTATTACCGGCCTGGCTTTTGTTTTCAGGAGCGAAGGCGACAGTGGCCCACAGACCGAAGACCTTTTTCTCGATGTGGTGCAGCCCGGACTGGTGGTTACCCTGACTTCGCCGGCAGGCATGCAACCTATTTATGAGCTTAACGAAACCGTGGTCATAGCTGGCACCAGCAACAATGCCGTGTCCATGTCGCTATACTTAAACGATGAGCTGGTTACTACAACCACTGAAGCCAGCCTTACCTATAACTGGTTTGCCACTGATTTCGGCCGTTTCGATGTGCGCCTGGTAGCCGAAGACGAAGAAGGTGAAACGGCAGAGGCCACCACCTATTTTTATGTGAGAGGTACAGTGCCTGTTGCAGCCCTGCCCGAAGGTGTAATAAGCGGCGCAAATTATATCGACGACCAAACCGTGACCCTGGTGCTGCACGACCCGCCCGCCCTGAAAGAGTTTGTGTTTGTGATTGGCGACTTTAACGACTGGGAGCTTGACGAAAGCTATTTAATGAATCGCACCCCCGATGGCTTCCATTACTGGATAACCTTTACCGACCTGACGCCCAATACCGAGTATGCCTACCAGTATTATATCGATGGTGAGATCCGGCTTGCCGATCCGTATACACACAAGGTGCTCGACCCCTGGAACGACCATTGGATCGACAATTTCAACTATCCCAACCTGAAGCCCTACCCCACTGGGAAAACCAGTGGCATTGTAAGCGTATTGCACCCGGCCAGGCCCGAATACCAGTGGCAGGTGACCGACTTTGCCCCGCCCGCCCCGGAAGACATGGTCATTTACGAATTGCTGATCCGCGACTTTGTGGATACCCGCGCCATTAAGACGGTTCTGGATTCGCTCGATTATCTGCAAAACCTGGGGGTGAACGTGATTGAACTGATGCCCATCAACGAGTTTGAGGGCAATAACTCCTGGGGCTATAACCCAAGCTTCTACTTTGCTACTGACAAGGCTTATGGCACCATAAACGATTATAAGGAATTTATTGACGAATGCCACAGCCGTGGCATTGCCGTGGTGATCGACATGGTGCTGAACCATAGTTTTGGACAGTCGCCCCTTGTGCATATGTACTCTACAGAGAACTTCTGGGAGCCTTCGGCTGACAATCCATGGTATAATGTAGAATGCCCGCACGAGCCCTGGTGCTGGGGCGCCGATTTCGACCATCTGAGCCCCTACACGCAAGAATTTGTTGATCGGGTGAATGAGTTCTGGCTTACCGAGTTTAAAGTCGACGGCTTCCGCTTCGACTTCACCAAGGGCTTTACCAATGTGCAAACCGGCGGACAAGGCTGGGACTACGACGCAGTGCGCGTAGGCCTTTTGAAGCGAATGGCCGACCACATTTGGAGCGTGAATCCCAATACATACGTTATTCTGGAGCACTTTACCGACAACGTTGAAGAAAAAGAGCTGGCCGATTATGGTATGATGATTTGGGGCAATTTGCATTATAACTACCAGGAAGCCGCAATGGGATGGATCGACAACAGCAATTTTCAATGGGTTTCTCACCAAGCCAGGGGTTATAACGATCCGCTCCTGGTGGGCTATATGGAAAGCCACGATGAGGAGCGCATGATTTACAAAAACATAAGCTTTGGCAACAGCAACAACCCCCAATACAACATTAAAAACCTTGAAACAGCCCTGCGCAGAGCTGAGCTGGCTGCCACCTTTTTCCTGACCATTCCCGGCCCGAAAATGATCTGGCAGTTTGGCGAGCTGGGCTACGACTACTCCATCAACTATTGTCCGCACAACGGTCAAATAAGCGATGATTGCCGCACCGACCCCAAGCCGGTGCGCTGGGATTACTACGACGACTGGCGCCGCAAACGCCTGCACGACGTGTATTCGCTGCTGGGCAACCTGAAAACTTCGGAAGATGTGTTCCGCACCGAAGATTTCACCCTCGACCTGGGCGGCAATGTGAAGCGCATTCACCTTAACCACCCCGACAACAAGGTGACCATTATCGGTAACTTCGGCATTGAAGAATGGACTACTGTTCCTAACTTTCAACAAACGGGCACATGGTATGAATATTTTTCAGACCAGACACTCAACGTTTCCAACACCACCGATGCCATCAGCCTGCAGCCCGGCGAGTACCGCCTGTATTCCACTGTGGCCTTCCCGGCCCACGGATTGCCGCTCAGCGCCAACGAATCACTGCCCGGGCAAGCCAGGGAGGCAAAGGTGTATCCCAACCCTTCGGCCGAAGGCTTCTGGTTTGAAGTGCCCGTGAATTCGGCAGGAAAAGTAACGCTTGAAATTTTCAACCTGCAGGGACAACAGGTGTACCGCCAGGAACATGAAGCCATGCCTGGCACCAACACTTACTTCTGGAACGGCTTTGCCGGCAGCAGGGACAAGCAGGGGTTGTATTTCTACCGCCTCAGCACCGGAAAAAACTCATTCTCAGGCAGACTGGTGGTAAGATAAAACAACAGTTAACCATCTGACAAGAAGAGGCCGCTTCAGCATTTGAAGCGGCTTCTTTTTTTAAAACTGAATTTTTTAAAGGGCCCTCATAATGGAACCGCCAATTACCAGGCCGATAATGGCAAGCACGTAAATACCGGCCCCGATAATGACCAGCACCCCCATAAATTGGTAATGCAGCTTCAGGTATTTCAGCGCACTGGCCAGTGAAGCCTCATCCTTGTTTTGGATGGCGGTTTTAGAAAAGCGCGAAAACTGCAGCAGGTAATAAAACGGGAAAAAATAAATAACCACCAGGATAAACAACGGAATCATTGAAAACATGGGTATGGCTGCCGGAAAGGCCATGGGCAGGTCGGCCACCCTGAATGCCTTGAAAAAGAGGAAAGGCGTTAGCAACATGATGCCGATAAAAATAAAACCCATGATGGATAGAAACAAGGTCCATTTTCGGGAGGCTTCCAGGTGAATCAGGGCTTCGGTGTTTACGCCCAGTTTTTGATGGTCACTCATCGTGTCGTTTAGTACTTCCATGATTTTGGGTTTTGTGGTGAAAAGAATGGATCAACTAAGTTAAGAAAAATTGGGAATTAAAGGATGCGCCGCTGCACCAATCAGCTCATCTGAATGGAATAACAGTGGTTGCCTTTTAAACTTTTTGCCTGATAAAACCTTTACTTTATAGACAAATCAAAAAAATAAGCAAAATGGGATACACACTTGCAATTGGTGCAAAGGCGCCCGAATTTAAATTGCCGGCCACCGACGGGAAAACCTATGGTTTAAATGATTTCGATGAAGCACCGGTACTGGTCGTTTTCTTTACCTGTAACCACTGCCCTTATGTGATCGGCAGCGATGAGTCG
Source organism: Bacteroidales bacterium (assembly GCA_041687035.1). Lineage (GTDB taxonomy): Bacteria > Bacteroidota > Bacteroidia > Bacteroidales > UBA7960 > UBA7960. The sequence goes on along the minus strand of JAWLCS010000028.1, from coordinate 30,566 downwards.
ACCAGGCAAACCGTGTTGAAGTTTCGCGACAAAGGGGTGCAGTTTGTGGGTATCAACGCAAACAGCAAAAATACTTACCCCGAGGACAGCTTCCCAAATATGGTGAAGCGCATGGAGCAACATCAATTCCCGTGGATTTACCTGCACGATGAGAGCCAGGAGGTTGCCCGGGCCTATGGCGCGCTGAAAACGCCGCACTTTTTCGTTTTCGACAAAAGCCGAAAACTCATTTATACCGGCAGGGCCATTGACCACCCGCGCGAGGCATCCAAAGCCACCGTGTTTGACCTGGAAAACGCCCTGAGCGATCATCTGGCAGGCAAACCCCTAAGCATGCCCCTGACCAACCCCATTGGCTGCAACATAAAATGGGACGGCAAAGACGCCCATTGGATGCCACCGGAGGCTTGTGACCTGGTATAGCTTCAGGAAATAACGTCATCCCACTGAGCTACAACTCATTAGCAGTGCGAAGTTCTGCCCGGGCAGTTAGAGAAACGATCATTGGTTTTTTCTGGTCTTCCCGCTTTTTAAGCTGGTTTGATCAGAATATATCATTGGCCCTTTGTAAAATCCGGTTATCTTTTTACCGGTATCCGTATCGCAACTAATGGTAAACTCGTAGTTGGTTCCTGATTTGGCTACTTTCACGGTGCCTGCGGTTACTTCGCCATAAGCACTAAACGTGTCTTTTTCCACACCAAATTCACCGTAAGAAAAAGAATTGGGCGCATAACTTGTGGCATTGAAAGTGTAGGTACCTAAAACCAGTTCTGTTGGCGATGAAGAGAAAAATTCGAAATAAATATAATTATCCTGGTCAGGAAAGTCGCTTGTGTTGGAATAGATATAAACGTCAAAATTAAAATAACCTGAATCATAGTAATCGCCCCAATAGTCGAGATCGCCTATTGAAAGCCCAAAGGTTTTCCCATCATAGCTCAATTCATTTTCCCTGGGTTTTTCTTCATCCTTTTTGCAAGCTGAGAATGAAATCATTAGCACCAACCCAATTAGAAGCACATTAAATCCGGTCTTTTTCATGTTTTTTCTTTTTTGAAATTAATTTTTTTTGAACTGTTTGTTTTGTTGTCGCACTCACATTGCAATTGAAATGTCAAAAAAATATGACGATGATGGAATTACCCCCATCAAACACAATGTTCTTTTATTAAAGTTATAAATTATTATGATAAGATTTTTAGAAACATAATTAAAAATTTATTTCCGTTAAATGATTTTCTTCCTGATCTGAAAATTTGTTTGTAGAAAAAAAGCCCGCCCATGGGCCTGATGCTTGGTGCGGGGATCTTTGCTATAAATTTTTACTAAGTTTGACCTTCATAACTGAAAGGCAATGGGCATAATTAAAGCCCAAAACATGAGTTAATAATACAACATAAAATGAATGATATTATGGTAAATTGTGCAGGTTGCAAAAGCTATCCTTGTTATCAGGGCGAAGATTGTATTCGCGGGCAGAATTTCAGCGCCTATGATGCCCCTGTTCGCGAAGCCCTTCAACAGGAAGAAAACAAAAAAATGCTGGAAGTCTCAACCCAGATTGAGGCGGAGCATTACATGCAATGGACCCGGCTGGAAGAGATCATTGGTTTTGCAGAACAAATGGGATATAAGAGCATTGGAATTGCGCATTGTGTAGGCCTTACCCATGAGGCCAAGATACTGACAGAAATTCTCGAAAGAAATTTTATGGTCCATACAATTTGTTGCAAATTCTCAGGAATAGACAAAAAAGACTTCGGTTTGATACAAATAAAAGCAGAGCGGTACGAAGCCATTTGCAACCCCATTGGTCAGGCACTGGTGCTCAACGACCTGCACACTGATCTGAACCTCATTGTGGGGTTATGTATTGGACACGATATTCTGTTCAGCAAACACTCCAAAGCGCCGGTCACCACCTTTATCGTAAAGGATCGGATAACGGGCCACAACCCGGCAGTAAGCCTTTATTCAGGTTACTACAAAAAGAAGCTCCGAAAACAGCTTTAGTCTAAACCAATTAACCAATACCCCGGCCTTTGCTCCTTGAACTTTAAGCTCCAGCCTTTATCTTTGCTTAAATTTTTCTAATTATGCGCATAATCTCATACAACGTGAACGGCATACGCTCGGCCATCAGCAAGGGCTTTCTGGAGTGGCTCGATCAGGAAAAGCCCGATGTGGTATGCCTGCAGGAAACCAAGGCGCAGCCCGATCAAATCCCGCTTTTTCATTTCGAGGAGCTGGGCTATCGCAGCTACTGGCATTCGGCCCAAAAAAAGGGCTACAGCGGGGTGGCCATACTGAGCCTTACCGAGCCCGACCATGTGGAGTACGGCATGGGCCACCCGATTTATGACAATGAAGGCCGGGTGATCCGTGCCGATTTCGGACCGCTGTCGGTGATGAGTGTGTACCACCCCAGCGGCAGCAGCGGCGATGAACGCCAGGCGTTTAAAATGCAATGGCTCGATCATTTTCTTGAGTATATGCAGGAGCTCCGGCAACAGCGGCCCCATTTGGTGGTTTCGGGCGATTACAATATTTGCCACCAGCCCATCGATATTCACGACCCGGTGCGCAATGCCAAATCATCGGGCTTCCTGCCAGAGGAGCGCGAATGGGTAACCCGCTTTCTGGCAGCGGGCTTTATCGACACCTTCCGGTATTTTGTAAAAGCGCCCCACCATTACTCCTGGTGGAGCTTCCGCGCCAATTCCCGCCAGAAAAACCTGGGCTGGCGTATCGACTACAATATGGTGACCGACAACCTGGAAAACAAAATCAAAGATGCCGGCATAATGCCCAAAGTGGTGCATTCCGATCACTGCCCGGTTTGGCTGGAGATAGATAACAGCTTTTAATTCGTGCCAAACATTCATGCGATTGGCCTTGCTTTTTTTGTAATTTTACAAAGAATGCATCCGATTTACCTTGTGGTAATTTTTATCAGGAGCCAAAACCCAAAAACATCCATTATGAACCGAAAATTATTTACTATTTTGTTGCTGGCCTTTGTGGTGGCCAGCGCCTGTGTACCTGCCCGCAAGTACCAGGATCTTGAGGCCAGCTATCAATCGACTGCCATGGAAAATGAACAGCTGCACCGCGACAAGAATGCTGCGGAAAACCGCATTGAAGACCTCAACGACCGCATGACCCAAATGAACAGGGAACTGCGGATGCTGATTGAAGACACCACTCGCCTGGGCAGCAACATTCGCAACCTGACCCATAATTATGAAGCACTGAACCGCACCTACCAGCTGGTGCAGGAGCAAAACGAAAAGCTGTTGGCCGGCCGTGCCACCGAGACCCAGCAAGTACTTGCCCGCCTGCAGGAGACCCAGGAAGACCTGCAAAAACGCGAAGATGAGCTGCGCGAAAAAGAACAAAACCTGAACCGCCTGATGGCCGAGTTTACCGCCAAGGAAGCCCGCGTCAACGAGCTGGAAGACATCCTAAACCGCCAGGAAGCGGTGGTGCAGGAGCTGCGCCGCACCGTGTCGAGCGCCTTGCTGGGATTCGAAAACAACGGCCTTACCATAGAGATCAAAAACGGCAAGGTGTACGTTTCACTCGAAGAAAGCCTGCTTTTTGCCTCGGGCAGCACCACCGTGGACCGCCGCGGCGAAAACGCCCTGCGGGAGCTGGCCAAGGTACTTGAAAGAAACCCCGAAATCAACATTATGATTGAAGGACACACCGACGATGTGCCACTGCGCCCGGGCGCTTCCATACGCGACAACTGGGACCTGAGCGTGCTGCGTGCTACGGCTATTGTTCGCATTCTGCTCAACCATGGCAATATAGAACCCCAGCGGTTTGTAGTGGCAGGTCGTGGCGAGCATATGCCCATCGACCCAGCCAAGACCACCGAAGCACGCCGCAAAAACCGGCGCACAGAGATCATTCTTACACCCAAACTCGACAGCTTATTTCAAATTATTGAAATGAATTAAGGTTGTTAATACCCAAGTTAAATGGCCGGGCTTGTCAAGCCCGGTTTTTTAATGCCTGTTTTTCAGTAAAATTTTAAAAAATATTGACTCATGGGATTTATTTAGAAAACCAAAATTTATAACTTTACCCGAAACAAAAACCCAAAACCCATGAAGAAACTGAATCTGACCCTCGACAACCTGGACGAAATGTTCCCTGAGGATTTTACCCAGGAGCAAAAGGCCAAAGCCAAGACCCTTTTTTATAAGGAACTGGCGCTGAAGGCCCATAAGTTTTACAACGGGAAGATGCAAACCGTGCCAAAGGCCCCGGTTTTGGGCTTTAACTGGTTTAACGCCTGGTACACTCCGGGGGTGTCGAAGGTCTCGACTTCCATTCGCGAAGACAACGACCTCTCGTATGAACTCTCCAACCGGGGCAACCTGGTGGCCGTGGTGAGCGACTCGACCCGCGTGCTGGGCGACGGCGACTGTACCCCTCCCGGCGGCATGGGTGTTATGGAAGGCAAGGCTTTTTTGATGAAATACCTGGGTGGGGTGGATGGCATTGCCCTCTGCGTAGACAGCAAAGGAAAGGATGGCAAGAACGATCCCGAAAAGATCATTGAGTTTGTAAAGATGTGCCAGCACAGCTTTGGCGCCATAAACCTGGAAGATATTTCGCAGCCCAACTGTTACCGCGTGCTCGATGTACTGCGCGAGGAGTGTGACATTCCGGTGTGGCACGACGATGCCCAGGGCACAGCCTGCGTTACCCTTGCAGGCCTTATCAACGCCCTGAAGCTCGTCGACAAGAAAATTGAAGATGTGAAGATCGTTTATTACGGTGCGGGTGCCAGCAATGCCACCATTGCCAGAATTATTCACTCGGCCGGCGCCGACCCGGCCAGGGCCATCATGTTCGACTCGCAAGGAGCCCTGCACCTGAACCGCAAGGACATCCAGGCCGACAAGCGCTTTTACCGCAAGTGGGAGCTTTGCCAGATCACCAACCCCGATTTTGTGGAAGACATCATGGATGCCATGCAGGATGCCGACGTGCTCATTTCGCTGTCGAAGCCCGGCCCTGATGTGGTGAAGCCCGAATGGATAAAGGCCATGGCCGACAAGCCCATTGTGTTTGCCTGCGCCAACCCCGTGCCCGAAATCTATCCCTATGCCGCCAAGGAAGCCGGCGCCTACATTGTGGCCACCGGCCGCGGCGACTTCCCCAACCAGGTAAACAACTCCCTGGGATTCCCGGGCATCCTGAAGGGCGCACTTATGGTGAGGGCCCGTAAAATTACCGACAACATGGCTATTGCCGCCGCCAATGCCATTGCAAGGTATTCAGAGAAACGCGGCATCGACCCTGAAAACATCACCGCCAAGATGGACGAGCCCGATGTGTTTCCGGTAGAAGCCGCCGATGTAGCCATGCAGGCTATAAAAGATGGGGTAGCACGCAAGGAAATGACCTGGCAGCAAGCCTTCGACCAGGCCAAGGCCGACATTGCCCATGCACGCAAAACCACCGAATTCCTTGTGGAACACGGCCTTATTGCCCAACCCCCGGCAGAACTGGTGGAGCAGGCCCTGCACAAGGCTATTGAAAGCGTAAAACAATAATATTTCGTAGTTCAGCCATATTATTTTCTGTATATCTTTGCCGTGACCCGGCAAACCGGGTCACGGTATTGTTTGAAGCGCAAAAATTTCAGGCATGATTGCTTTTATTGAAGGTAGCCTCGAAGAAAAGAACCCAGCTTATGTGGTAGTCAACTGCCACGGGATGGGTTATTTGTTGCATATTTCACTGCACACTTACTCGCGCCTGCCCGATCGTGGAGTGGTTAAGATCTTTGCCCACCAGGTAATTCGCGAAGACGCCCACCTGCTTTTCGGCTTTGCCGATGAGGAGGAGCGGGAGCTGTTCAGGCTGCTGATATCGGTGAGCGGCGTAGGGCCCAACACCGCCCGTATGGTGCTTTCGTCCATGTCGCCCGCCGAGGTAAAAAGCGCCATTGTCAGCAATAATGCTTCCATGCTGCAGTCTATCAAAGGTATAGGCGCCAAGTCGGCCCAGCGCATTGTAGTCGACCTGCGCGACCGCCTCGAAAAAGAGGGTGTTTTTAAAGATGAGAATTTGGTTTTTACAAACAATACTATGCACGAAGAAGCGTTATCAGCATTAGTAATGCTTGGCTTTGCAAAAAATGCGGCCCAGAAAGCCCTTGCTGCCATTCTGAAAAAGAAGCAGGGAGCCCCGGTTACCACCGAGGAGCTTGTGAAGGAGGCGCTAAAAAGTTTCTGATATAGAGCAATAATCGTATACAACATTGGTGTTTATAAGGCGAATTGTAATTTTAATGATGGGGGCCTGGTTGTTCGGGGCCCTTGCTTTGTTTGCGCTCGACGCCTCATCCATCAATGCTGCGCCGGTGTTTGTGCCACAGCAGCCCGTGGTTGCGCAGGACACCCTGCAACCCGTGCCACCCGTTACCCTGCCTTTTCCGTTTGATGATGCTGACGAGTATGATTTTGACGGCACCCCATCGGGTGGCTTGTATTTCTCCGACCCGCCCAATGTCACCACCGACATTTCCTACGATCCTGCCACCGGCTTTTATGTAAAAACCCGCAGGGTGGGCGACCGCATCATTGGCCGGCCCGTTTATATGAGTTTTGAAGATTATCTTCAATATGACCTCGACCGGGGCCTGCAGCAATACTGGCGCGAGAAAGCCACTCCCCAGGGCTTCGAACGCCGCGATGGCGTTATTCCTGAGATTTACATCGGCGGTGAGCTGTTCGACCGTATTTTTGGCGGAAGCACCATAGATATCCGGCCCACCGGCTCGGCCGAACTGATCTTCGGCGTCATGTCGAACCGCCGCGACGACCCCTCGCTCGACGAGAAGCGCAGACGTACCACCAACTTCGACTTCCAGCAAAAGATACAGCTCAGCGTGCAGGCCAAGATCGGTGAAAAGATTGAAATTCAGAGCAACTACAATACCGAGGCTACCTTCGACTTTGAAAACCGCATGAAGGTGGAGTACCGGGGCACCGAAGACGAAATATTGCAGCTGATAGAAGCCGGCGATGTGACCCTCCCCCTTCCGGGAACGCTTATTTCGGGCACCCAGGGCCTTTTTGGCTTCAAAACCCAGATGCGCTTCGGAAATACCACCGTTACCAGTGTGTTCTCACAACAAAAAACCGAATCGTCGACCATAGAGGTTGCTGGCGGTGCACAAACCACCCAATTTGAAATCAAAGCCGATGCTTACGAAGAAAACCGGCACTTCTTTTTCGGGCAGTATTTCAGAAACAACTACGATGACGCCCTTTCCAGGCTGCCCATTATTAACTCGAACGTCAACATTACGCGCCTCGAAGTCTGGATTACCAACATTGGAGCCGCCACCGAAAACAACCGAAACATTGTTTCTTTTGCCGACCTGGGCGAGTTCAACCCCCACAACCCGGCTGTGATAAGCGGAAACGTAGCAGCACCATCCAACAGCTCAAATAATATTTACGCTGAGATGGCCAGCTCTCCAATACGGAACCTCTCGACCGCCAACAGCTACCTTCAGCAGCGGCCCGAGGGTTTTGTGTCGGGGGTTGACTTCGAAAACGTGGAAAATGCCCGTCTGCTTCGTTCCAACGAATATACTTACAACCCCAAGCTGGGTTTCATCTCGCTTAACCAGGCCGTAAACCCGGACCAGGTGCTTGCCGTGGCGTTTCAGTACACCATAATCGGCGACGACAACACCTATCAGGTGGGTGAATTCTCCAACGAGATCAACGCCCCCAACTCGCTGATCGTGAAGCTGCTGAAAAGCACTGCCGTCGACACCCGCCTGCCCATATGGGACCTGATGATGAAAAACGTTTACAGCCTGGGGGCTTTCCAGATCAACCCCCAGGATTTCCGCCTGAATATTCTCTACGACAGCGAAGAGCTGGGCGTAAACGTAGGCTTCCTCGATGAGGGGCCGGTGGCCGGACAGCCGCTGATCCGCGTTATGGGCCTCGACCGCCTCAACACCCAGCTCGACCCCATTCCCGACGGTATTTTCGACTTTGTGGATTTTGCCGCCACACAGGGAGGTACCATCAACTCTTCCAATGGCCGCATTTATTTCCCGGTGGTGGAGCCCTTTGGCTCGCACCTGCGCGCTAAACTGCAGGACCCCGACCTGGGCGACAAATATGCCTTCGACTCGCTCTACACCACCACCAAATACAGGGCACAACAGTTTCCTGAGCGCAACCGCTTTATGCTCGAAGGAACCTACAAATCGTCGTCGGGCTCGGAGATTCCGCTCAATGCCATTAACGTGCCCCCCGGCTCGGTGGTAGTAACAGCCGGCGGGGTGCCGCTTACCGAAAACATTGACTATACCGTTGACTACACCCTGGGCCGCGTCAGGATTATTAACGAAGCTTACCTGAATTCGGGCACCCCCATTCGCATTTCACTCGAAAGCGCCAGCCTGTTCAACATACAGACTAAAACGTTGATGGGTACCCACATAAACCATCGCATCAACGATAATTTCAACGTGGGAGCCACCATCATGCGCTTGTCGGAAAGGCCGCTTACGCAGAAGGTGAATTATGGCGACGAGCCCATTGCCAATACCATCTGGGGCATGAACACCACCTACTCCACCGAGTCGCTGATGCTCACCAAGATACTGGATAAGCTGCCTTTCTACAGCAGCAATACTCCTTCGCGCATTACCTTCAACGGGGAATTTGCGCACCTGATACCGGGGCACTCGCGCCGCATAGGCAGTGCCGGCACCGCCTATATCGACGATTTTGAAGGAAGCAAATCGTCTATCGACCTGAAAAACGTGCAGACCTGGTTTATTGCCAGTACGCCCCAGCACCAGACCATCCAGGGTATGTTTCCCGAAGGGGTGCCCGGCACCGACCTGGCCTTCCGCTACAACGTGGCCCGCCTGGCATGGTACATCATCGACCCGCTGTTTACCCGGCTCAGCAACCTTACGCCAACCCATCTCCGCAACGACGCCAACCAGCGCTCCAACCATTTTGTGCGTGAAGTGCTCGAAACGGAGATCTGGCCCAACAAGGAAAGTCCCACCGGTATCCCCTCGCCCATCCCCATCATGAATATGGCCTTTTATCCCAGCGAGCGCGGGCAATATAACTACGATGCCATGCCTTCGCCATATAGCCGTGGGGTGGCACAGGATGGTTCACTCATTGCACCCGAAACACGCTGGGGTGGCATTATGCGCGGACTGCAAACCACCGACTTCGAAGCCTCGAACATCGAATACATTGAGTTCTGGGTAATGGATCCTTTTGTGTATAACGCCGAACATACAGGCGGTGACCTTTATTTCAACCTGGGCGATGTGTCGGAAGATGTGCTGCGCGATGGTCGCAAGGCCTTCGAAAACGGGTTACCCGTTACCGATGAACTGATCAACCTAGACTCTACCATGTGGGGTTATGTACCTACTGTGCAGGCTGTTGTTAACGCCTTCGACAACGAACCCACCTCGCGCCAGTTTCAGGATGTGGGCCTGGACGGCCTCAGCGTGGAAGATGAGAGAAGGTTTTTCAGGGAGCAATTTCTTGATGTGATTGCCAACCTGTTTGGCACCAACTCACAGGCCTACCAGGTGGCTTTGGAAGATCCATCCTCTGATCTTTACCAATATTACCGGGGCTCGAATCTCGATGCAGCAGAGGTAAGCATCCTCGATCGCTACAAAAGGTACAATGGCATGGAGCGCAACAGCCCCACTTCGGAGCAGTCGCCCGAACCGTATCCCACAGCCGCCACCAACCTGCCCAACACCGAAGACATTAACCGCGACGGAACCCTTAATGAAGCCGAACGCTACTTCCAGTACCGTGTAAGCCTGAGGCCCGAAGATATGGTACCGGGCCAGAACTACATTACTGACGTAATGGAAACCAGCGTGAGACTGGCCAACAACCAGGTAGAAAACATTAAGTGGTACCAGTTCAAGATACCGCTTCGCGATCCCAACCGCCAGGCCGTTGGCAATATCCAGGATTTTAAGTCGATCCGCTTTTTGCGAATGTTCTTCAAGGGATTTGAAGAACCCATCATTTGCCGTTTTGCCACCCTTGAGCTGGTGAGGGGCACCTGGCGCACCTACGACCGTTCGCTTACCAGCCCCGGCGAATATGTTCCTATTGACAATAACGACACTTCTTTCGAGGTGTTTACCGTAAATATTGAAGAAAATGGTCAGCGCCAGCCCGTTCCCTACGTGCTGCCCCCCGGCATTGAGCGCGAGATCGACCTTGGCACCACTACTTTGCAGCAGCGCAACGAGCAGGCACTTTCTTTGCGCGTATTCGACCTCAAGGATGGCGATGCCCGCGCCGTTTACAAAACCGCCGACCTCGACGTACGTCAGTACCGCCGCCTGCGCATGTTCTCACATGCCGAGGCCGCCGGACAAACCGAAGACCTTAGCGATGGCGACATCACTGTATTTGTAAGGCTCGGATCGGACTTTACCAACAACTACTACGAATACGAAGTACCCCTCACTGTTACACCCTGGGGTACCAGCGCTCTGAACGACCGCGGCATTTGGCCAGAAGAAAATGAAATAGACCTGGAGTTTGCCAAGCTGCAGGAGCTCAAGCTTTTGCGTAATTCGCTTTCGCGCGATGCCTCTTCGGGTATTAGTATGACGGTGCCTTTCTCTCAGCCTGATGGCGAAAATATCATGACTATTGTGGGTACGCCCACCCTGAGCAGCATCAAGGTAATTATGATAGGGGTGCGCAACCCCAGGCGAACATTCCACACCCTCATGGATGACGGCAGGCCCAAGTCGGCAGAGGTGTGGGTTAATGAACTCAGGCTTTACGAATTTAACGACCAGGGCGGCTGGGCTGCCAACGGCCGCTTGAACGCTTCGCTGGCCGACCTTGGAAACATTACCCTGGCGGGATTTATCAGCACCCCCGGCTTTGGCGGCATCGAACAAAAAGTAAACCAACGCTCCAAAGAGCAGCTTACCTCTTACGATCTTGCCTCCAACCTGGAGCTGGGCCGTTTCTTCCCGCAAAATTTCGGCCTGCGCATACCCATGCATTTCAGTTTCTCAGAATCTATCAGTAACCCGCAGTACAACCCGCTCAACCCCGATATCCTCTTCAAGGACGACCTGGAATCGTATGAAACCCAGGCTGAGCGCGACTCCATACGCCACCTTGCGCAGGACTACACCCGCCGCAAGAGCCTCAACTTTACCAACGTGGCAAGAAACCGCACCGGAGGCGGGCCCAGCCGCATCTATGGCATTGAAAACTTCGACCTCACCTACGCCTTTACCGAGATTTACTCGCGCAATGTCGACTTTGAATACGACTTACAGCGGCAATGGCGCGGTGCGGTTGGTTACAACTACACGGCCAACCCTGACCCGGTAACCCCCTTCTCGGGCGTAAGCCTTTTCAGCCACAACGCTTTCAGGCTGATCCGCGATTTCAACTTCTATTACATGCCGCGCATGCTTTCGTTCCGCACCAATATCGACCGCGGCTACGGCGAATCACTGATGCGCCCAAAGAGCACCGGCCTGGTTTTGCTGGAGCCCAACTATGTGAAGACGTTCTCGTGGAACCGCCTGTACGATATTCGCTGGGACCTGACCCGCGCGCTGAAGCTCGAATTTACTGCTACCAACAATGCGCGCATCGACGAGCCTGAAGGCCGCATACAGCGCGGGCAGGACGACTACCAGTGGAAGCGCGACTCCATATGGCAAAACATCCGCAGCCTGGGGCGCACCACCTTCTACAACCACCGCATGAAGGTGACCTATAACATACCCATTAACAAAATACCCCTTCTCGACTGGATCAACGCCAATGCCGAATATTCGGGCCACTTCGACTGGCTGGCAGCTCCGCTGGCGGCGCAGGAGCTGGGCAATACCATCGAAAACTCACAGACCAAGCGCCTGAATGTGAATGCCAACCTGGTAAACCTTTATAACAAGGTGGGCTTCCTTCGCGAGATAAACCAAAAGGGGCAGGACCGCCCCGGCCAAAGGCCCGGCGCCCAGCGGCCCGGTACCCCGCAGCCGCAGCAACAACGGGACACCTTGCCACCCGAACGCCCCAACTACGGTAAAATTCTGTTTGAAGGCTCCATGCGCTTCCTTATGGGCTTCCGCAACCTGTCCATCAACTACACCGAAGGCAATGGCACACGCCTGCCCGGTTTCGAGCCCACACCAGGACTGCTGGGTCAGAACTGGAATATGATGGCGCCCGGCACAGCTTTCATCTTTGGCAGCCAGGAAGATATTCGCGACCAGGCTGCACGCGAGGGCTGGATTACCACCAACCCCATGCTTAACAACGCTTTCGCTAAAAACCACACACAAAACCTATCGGCACGAAGCCAGTTCGAACCACTGCCAAACCTGAGGGTTGAATTTACTGCACTGAGAAACTACGCCCTTTCGAGGTCAGAATATTTCAAGGCCGACACCCTGGGCAACTTTGGCTCGTTCAGTCCCATGGAAACGGGAAGCTTCAGTATTTCATTCCTTTCGTTAAGAACGACTTTTGAATCGTACGACAAGCGCTTCAACACCTCCGAGAACTTCCAGCGCTTCAAGGACCACCGTCTCGAAATCGCCTTCCGCCTGGCCGAGCAAAACCCCAACTGGGATGGCGCCGTGAACGATACCACTGGCTTCCCCAGTGGTTATGGGCCCACCTCGCAAGATGTAATGATCCCGGCCTTTATGGCGGCTTACGCCGGATGGGACCCTTCGGGCTCTAGCCTCTCGCCCTTCCTTAAAATTCCAATGCCCAACTGGCGCCTGACTTACGACGGTCTCTCGAGGATCCCGGCCCTGCAGAAGTACTTCCAGAATGTAACCATTGCCCACGGCTACCGGAGCACCTTCAACATTGGCAGTTTCCGTTCTGATATTCGCTACCAGGAATCGAGCGACGGCTTCCAGCAAGCCCGAGACCTCAACTCCGGCAACTTTATAGCGCAATACGAAATAGCGCAGGTCTCTATCAGCGAACAGTTCAACCCGCTGATCAACTTTGACATGACCTGGCAAAACAGCCTGCTGACTCGATTCGAATACCGCAAGTCGAGAGATATCGGCCTTAGTTTTGCCAACAACCAGATTACCGATGTGAGTTCCAACGAGATCATTATCGGAACGGGATACCGCTTCCGCGATCTGGCATTCAACATTGCCCAGGGTGGTGGCCGCCAGCGCATCGAAAGCGACCTGGTGCTACGCTTCGACCTGTCGATACGCACCAACCGCACGGTACTGCGCAAGCTGGTGGAAGATGTGGACCTTATCTCTGCCGGCCAGCGTACCTTCTCCATTAACACCTCGGCCGATTACCAGGTGAGCCCAAGGGTAAACTTCCGATTCTTCTACGACCGGATCTTCAACAGCCCCTTCGTGTCGAACCAGTTTACCAACGTAAATACCCACGCAGGTTTCAGTCTCAGGTTTATGTTAATGTAAGGCCGGAAAGGTTAATTTTCGACTCGGCTCAAGTCTTCGCCGCCAAAGGAGGAAAAAGAGAATTTATTCTTTAGATTGATGAGCTCCTGCTTCATGCTAATAGGCTCCATTGTAATCAGTTCCTGAATGCGCAGGTCGGGCTCCACTTTTATTTCGCGCATTACCAGGTGCTGGTTCACAAAAATCATGTCCAGCCCGGGAAAGATCTCCTTAATAAGATCTGCAATGGATTCAATGGAAACGTTGTGTTCGCTCAGGTTGTAGGCGCCTGAAGGCAGGTCGTAGCGCAACAGGTTGCCCAATGCATTTACCACCTTATCCACATGGATAAAGGCTCTTTGCTGTTTTCCGTTGCCAGTGATCTGAATGCGACCAATAAAGTTGGCTTCGAACATGAAACGGTTTACCACAGCATCTATGCGCATGCTCGGGCTATAGCCATAAACGTTGCCGCACCGTATCACCCAGGCATCCATTTTCTCGAACAAGCGCTCCACGTGTGACTCGCCCCGTAGCTTACTGCTGCCGTAAAAGGTGCGCGGATCGGGCAAGGTCTCACTGGTGATCATTTGATCTGAAGCACCGTAAACCGAAGTGGTACTCAGATACACGAACCGCTTTACATTGCTTTCCTCCACGGCATACACCAGTTCGGCGGTACCCCAGTGGTTGATCTGTTCAAACAAGTGCGAATGCTCTGATGCCAGGGGGGTAGACACTTTGGCTGCCAGGTGATACACCACATCGATGTCTTTCAACACCTTGCGCAGATTGCGCGAGTCGAGCAGCTCGCCCATGATAAACTTGACCTTGCGCGGCTCGTAGCGATGGTCGAGAAAAAGATTGTAATTTTTTCGGCTCAGATTGTCGTATACCACAATCTTTTCCACCGAGGGGTCTTTCAGCAGCTCAAATACCAGTTCGTTGCCAATGTATCCGGCGCCGCCGGTGATTAGTATCCTCATAGCTTCACGGTTTTTGTTTCCCGAAAGGGGTATGGTCAGGCATTTCTCTCAATCAAATCTGCATTCAGGCCGCATTCGGTCTTTTTCTGGCCATACCAGCGTCCGCCGCGCAGGCTTTTCTTGTCGGCGGGGCGGGTGCAGGGTTCGCAGCCAATGCTGGTATACCCCTTTTCTTCGAGCGGGTGCCGCGGGAGTCCGTAATGGGCAATATAGCCCTCCACCATGTCTTTGTTCCAATGCAGCACCGGGTGGTAGCGCAGGGTGTTTTTCTGCACCATCACTTCCTCCTGCAGCTGTTGCCGATGGCTGTTCTGATCGGCCCGCACCCCACTGATCCAAACATCAAACACATCGAGCAGGCTTTCCACGGGCTGTACCTTGTTGAGGTAACAGCAGTAGTCGGGGTCGGAGGTAAACAGCAGGTTACCATCGCGGTTGCGCTGCATGGTTTTTGGCACAAGTGGGCTCAGGTTAATAACCCTCAGACCAAGGGCGGCGGCCACCTCATCCTTGTACATGATGGTTTCGGCAAAATGATAGCCCGTGTTGATGAAGTATATAGGAATGCTGCGATCGATGCGGCTCAGGATATGCAGCAGCACCACGCTGTGGGACTGAAAACTTGAGGTGGAGAAAAGACTTTTTCCCTGGTCAAGGTAATGCTCAATTTTGTGACGAATGGAGCTTATTTCCATTGAAAAGCCTGATTGGTTCCCGGCAAAAGTAATAATAATTCCTTGGCATACAACTTGTATGGTTTAAAGCAAAACATCAAAAAAAAGAGTCATAATCATGCTTGAGCAAGGCTAGGAAAGGGGATTTCCATATCTTTAATGATTCAAAATTTAAAACGCCTGGCAGTATCTCGGAGCGTTCCGGGCTTTTCTTCTTTAAATGAAAATACACGACAAAATAATCCTGATTTTTCTTTTTCTCATTCTTTTTTTGGGGAAACTGGGGAGCAATACGGTGATGGGTGCCGACGATCCAATGAAGAGCTTCTATGGCCATATGATCAATCCGCACGGACAATACCGGGTGTTTAATCTTTTCATAAATGTTATATACGACCAGACTCCGCACATAGACCCCATACAGGATGGCAACAGCATTTGGCCGGGAGCCCGGCAACCGGGCATAAACCAAAGCCTGCCGGTGTATTTGAAAGAGTTTATGGATACTGAATACCTGCCTGCGGGCGGATATGGCAGCATGACGCGCCTTTACAGGGAATCTTCATTCGACCGCCTGATATTGCTCGGCGACTTTATGGTGGTGAATATCCGCCAGTCTGAAATACCAAAAACCAACGACCGTTATTTCAGGCAGACAAAGGGAAGTTTCAGTATTCATTCGCTGGTTAATACAGCCATCAAATATATTAATGCCGAAGGCGGGCTTAACGCCATTTTCGGCCACAACACCATTTCTGATTTCGATGGGTTTACCCCGGCCGGCAGCGGATTGCATAAACCCATGGAAGCCAACGGGCAAATTGACTTTATTCAGATATTAACCAGGAACACGACCTACCTCGACACCACCTTTGTGCACAACAACGATACGGTGACCCACAGACTACAGTATGGTCAGCTCAGGAGCGGGCAGGGCTGGGGCAATTTCAAGCCGGCCGCAAAACTGCTTATCGATGGAAAGGAATACGGCTACGACCTGGGTACCATTCAGTGTATTGGCGACGGCAATATTACCGACAACCCTGCAAATATCATCCATCATGAGTTTTCGCATAACCTGTTTGGCGGCAACAACTTTCATGCTTCCGGAGGCAACCATTACACGGCCGGAGGCACCAATACCTTTTTCGGCACCGAGGGCGGCTATGGCCTAATGGGAAGCTACCACTCCAGCTTGGTTTCGTGCAATGGCTACGAACGCTGGCGCATGCACTGGACCAGTGAACAATACAATCCACAGGGCCACTTGATTCAGGCTGGCGGGGTGCCATCAGACCTGAGCAAAGAGGATGGGCCGCAAGCATTTATTCTGCGCGACTTTGTTACCACCGGCGACGCCATCCGCATTAAATTACCTTATAAAGACGAAGGCGCCTCCAATCAGTATATCTGGCTGGAGAACCATCAGGTGGGTCTCAATGGCAAACTCGATTACCTTCAATACGCACTCGATTTCTTTGGAAACACCAACAACCCTTGCCGCCATCCGGGCACTCCCGGCATCTATGCTTACATCCAGGTAGGAAAAGACATCCTGGAAGGTTCAACGCAAGAAGTGTTTCCGTGGAACGAAACCGATAATCTAAGGATCCTAAGCGCCGAGGGCAACTGGGATTTTAAACTGCTGCCAGGAGAATATTCTTGCGTGGCCCATGGCCACAACCGCCGCACCGAACTTCGATACCAGCCCAACCCCCTCTCGGGCTACCAGGACCAGACCACTCACTTTTTCCCGCCCGACGGGCAAGATATTCTGCGCCGCACCGATGGCGACGGAATTGCCATTAAATATTTCTCTGAAAATTCGGACGACAAGGATGTTTCCTATTCCTTTTATGGCGACAACCTCGATGCCTTTACCGGAAAAACATTTATAAACATTGGCACCAACCCTTCACCGGTCAATGTCACCACATACTATGTAAACCAGTTCCATGGTGGAAACACCCACCATGTGGTATCCGATCAGAACACCAACACCTCACATATTTACCTAACAGGCTTGAGCATCGACATGGAAGATCTTGGCGATGGCACTTTTGCCGTGCAGATAAAATGGGATGATTATGAAGTGCTGAACGATGTGCGCTGGGCCGGAAATATTGTTTTGAAGGAGCAACTATTGGTAAAAGAGAACAAAACCATTGAACTGGTTCAGAGTCTCACTCCCAACCAGATTTTCCGCGATCCGGTTTCGGGCCTGTTTGTCAAACCTACTGTAATGAAATGCGAGGGTGGCTCGCGCATTGTTTTAGAGCAAAATGCTCGCCTTCGCCTGTCAAACATTTCAACGCTCGATATTGAGCCTGGTGGCGTGCTCGAAATAGGCCACCGGGCCGAACTATTGGTGGGCCCCGGCGACACCCTGAAGCTCGCCCCTTCGTCACGGCTGATTATCCATGGCCGCGGCAAGCTCAGGGTGCACAAGGATGGGGTAATCAGCATTTCTGAGGGAGCAGAGTTGGTATCGGACAGGGGGCGCCGAAACCTTAAACTTCAGAGGGGGCACATTATTCCTGCTGGCTTTGCTGATCCAAGAGATATCATAAAAAAACAGGGCCAGATATTACCCTAACTTCATTGTTTTGAAATACACTGCCTTCGCCTTTTCATTAATATTATCCTGAACCATTTATCCATCCGAATGTTGTAATTTTGCATCATTATTTCCCTTTCGGGGAAAGCCAATCCACAATCCATGCCTGCAGCTGAATCCATAAAGTTTCGTCCCCTAGCCAGCTGGTTAAATCCGGTGAGCGAGCCTTTTGTCATTTCGGGTCCTTGCAGTGCCGAGAGCCGCAGGCAGGTTATGGAAACCGCCTTGGGACTGGCCGCCACAGGCATGGTAAGCGTGTTGCGGGCTGGGGTATGGAAGCCGCGGACCCGCCCGCGCGCGTTCGAAGGAAAGGGCGAAGAGGCCCTGCAGTGGCTGGTGGAAGCCCGCGAAGCCACCGGGCTGCCGCTGGCAGTGGAGGTTGCCTCGCCGGCGCATATCGAACTTTGCCTGAAATACGGCATCGACATGGTATGGATCGGGGCCCGCACCAGCGTAAATCCCTTTTCAGTGCAGGAAATTGCTGACGCTCTTTTTGGCACCGAGATACCCGTACTGATAAAAAACCCCATCAACCCCGACCTCAAACTCTGGATCGGCGCCATCGAGCGCATCTATCACTCGGGTATCGACCGTATTATTGCCGTGCACCGGGGGTTCAACACTTTCGAGGACAGCGTTTTTCGCAATGTGCCCCTCTGGGAAATTCCCATTGAGCTCAAGCGCATCTTCCCGGGCCTTCCCTTGGTGTGCGACCCAAGCCATATTTCGGGAAACCGCAGGCTGCTGCTGCAGGTGGCGCAAAATGCCATGGACCTGGATTATGACGGCCTGATGATTGAATCGCATTGCAACCCCGACAAAGCCCTTACCGACGCCAGCCAGCAAGTAACCCCTGAAGGGCTGCTCGACCTGATTAGCCACCTGGTAGTAAGGCGCTCAGGCTGCCTTAAAGCCGAGTCAACCCGTCAACTGGAGGCCTACCGCCGGCAGATCGACGATATTGACCGCAACATCCTGTATTTCCTTTCAAAACGCATGGAAATTGTAGAAAAGATTGGCGTGCTGAAAAAAGAAAACGACATTACCATTTTGCAGATCAGACGCTGGAACAACATCTTTCGCGACCGCATGAAACGCGGCAAGGAGCTGGGCCTCGATCCGGCCTTCCTGCGGACCATACTCGAAATGGTGCACCAGCAGTCAATTGAACTGCAAACTCGCATTATGAACCAAAATCCATAATTTTGCGCCCATGAGCCAAAAAGATAAAAAAGACCTGACCGATATTTCCAGCCTGGGCGAATTCGGGCTGATTGACCATCTTACTAAAAATATTAAGATAAAAAATGCAGCCACGCTAAAAGGCGTTGGCGATGATGCCGCTGTGATTGATGCCGGCAATGAACTAATGCTGGTTTCAAAGGACTTGCTGGTTGAAGGCGTGCACTTCGACATGGTTTACACACCCTTGAAGCACTTGGGATACAAGGCGGTGGCCGTGAACCTCTCTGATATTTACGCCATGAACGGCACCCCTGCCCAGGTTATTGTTGGCTTGGCTGTTTCGAGCCGCTATTCGCTCGAAGCACTGGAAGAGCTTTATGAAGGCATGCTAATGGCCTGCGACAAATATGGCGTGGACCTGGTGGGTGGCGATACCACGGCCAACCCATCGGGCATGACCCTTTCGATAACCGTTATTGGCCATGCCCCAAAGGAAAAGGTAGTATACCGCAGTGGCTCCTCTGTCAACGACCTGCTATGTGTAAGCGGCAGCTTGGGCGGCGCCTATTGTGGGCTGCTGGTGCTAAAGCGCGAAAAAGCCGCATTCAGGGGCAATCCCGACGTGCAACCCGAACTTACCAGCTACGAGCATGTGCTGGAGCGCCAGCTGAAGCCCGAGCCCCGCAGGGACATTGTGGAGATGCTCGACAAAGCCGGGGTGGTGCCTACCTCCATGATCGATATTTCTGACGGCCTGGCCTCGGAGGTATTGCACTTGTGCAAAAACTCAGACAGGGGTGCAGTATTATACGAAGAGCACATACCCATCGATCAACGCGCGGCTGCCGTGGCAAACGAGTTCAATATTGACCCCACTACCTGTGCCTTGAGCGGGGGCGAAGATTACGAGCTGCTTTTTACCATAAAGCAGGATGATTTCGAAAAGGTAAAGGAAATGGAAGGCATAAGTATTATTGGCCATATGGCTGATGCCTCACAGGGCGCCCACCTGGTAAGCACTTCCGGGCAGTGGATTGCCCTGACCGCACAAGGCTGGGATGGCCTGAGGAGTAAGTCTTAGGAGGTAGCAGGTAGCAGTAGGTGGCAGGAAAGGGCGGAGAGCTCAGAGCTCAGGGTCTGGAACTTAGGCCTTCGTTCCTGCGAAGCGGGACCGGCTGTGTGTCGCCCCTGGGTGCCCGGCGAAGCTAGCACCCGGGTAGAGGGGGCTATTTGCAGCAGTCAATTTTTTTGAATTTCTGTTTTTATTGTGTTTAAGATGGCAAAAAAGAAGTACTATGTGGTTTGGGCTGGGCACGAGACCGGAGTTTTCGGCAACTGGGAGGCTTGCCGCAAGGCGGTCCATGGCTTTGAAGGAGCCCGATACAAGTCGTTCGAAGACCTTGAGCAGGCCAAGAAAGCGCTGAATGAAAATCCATTTAAGCACATAGGAAAAAATGCCCCCGCTCCGCCTCCCGACCCCGAAAAGCTAAAGGCAGCCGGCCTGCCTGTGGAGAACAGCATTTCGGTAGATGCAGCCTGCAACATGACCAACGGGCAAATGGAATACCAGGGAGTTTATACGGCCAGCAAGCAGTTGCTGTTTAAGCAAGGCCCCTTCCCCAAGGCTTCAAACAATATTGGGGAATTTCTAGCCCTGGTGCATGCACTGGCCTGGTGCAAGAAAAAACGCATTGATCTTCCGATATATTCCGACTCGAAAACAGCCATTGCCTGGGTTCGCAACAAGCACGCCAAAACCAAAGTAGAGCAAAACAGCCAGAACGATGAACTATTCGATCTGATTGACCGGGCCGAAAAATGGCTGAAGGAAAACACCTGGACAAATAAAATACTGAAGTGGGAAACGGAGGTATGGGGCGAAATACCAGCTGACTTCGGACGAAAATAAAATTTCGGCTGCCCTTAAAACACGAAAGGACAGCCGCTTTGGCCGTCCTTTGCGTGGTACCACCCGGAATCGAACCAGGGACACACGGATTTTCAGTCCGTTGCTCTACCAACTGAGCTATGGTACCATTGTCGTATTTTGACGCTGCAAATTTAATCAAACATTTTTAAATTGCGCGGCTTTTTTTCAAATTGACCGGCACATGGTAATTTTTTCTACCTTTGTACCTCATTTTCAACACACAATATTTTTACCTGTTTTCAATTTCAATTTGCTATCCAACAATTGATACGCAATTTTTTCACCCTTTTTATTCCAAATACTTTTAAGCATTTTGTCCCTTATGGTTTTTTAACAGGAGCAACCGCATTTTTTTTTGACAAAAACCTAAAAATTAGGATATTTGCAATCTGAAATTTTTGTCCCTGAAGGACCAACAAACTCCACTGATATAATGTATCAAACCCTAATGAACGGGCGGTTCAGGTATTTTTTAAGCATAATAGCCCTATTGCTGCTTATCCTGCCTGCGTCTGCCCAAACGCGCATCACTTCCCCTTATTCGCGCTTTGGGGTGGGCGAACTAATGTTTAACCAGAATTTCCGCAATATGGGTATGGGTGGTATTGGTATTGGATACCGATCCAACCTTTCGGTAAACTATCTGAATCCTGCCTCCTATTCTGCTGCAGACTCCACCTCCTTTGTTTTTGAAGCCACGGCCTTTTCACATTTCTACCAGCAACAAACAACGACTGAGAGTCAGATAGGCAACTACACTTCGCTGGGCAATCTCGCCTTTGGCTTTCCGGTAAAGCGCTGGTGGGGCGTTGGCGTAGGCCTGAAGCCTTTCAGCAACGTTGGATATAAGGTGCTCAACTCGGTGGCCGACGAACAGATTGGCACCGTTAATTATTTATACGAAGGTGCTGGCGGCATAAACCAGGTTTTTATTGGCAACTCCTTCCGGCTCTTCAAAGGCTTCTCCGTTGGGGTGAATGCCTCTTACCTTTTTGGCAGCATAGACCGCCACGCGAGTGTGTCTTCCGATTCCACCGGTTTCTTTCTTGTCAACCAGATAAAATCCAACCAGGTGAGCGACTGGCACTTTGGATTAGGGGCCCAGTATGAACTGAAACTTGCTGAAAACCGCGACCTGACAGTTGGCGTTATATACGGACCAGCCACATCCATTAATATCAGGCAAACCGAAACCATTCAGCGTATGCTGCCGGGCTTCACCAATTTCGACACCATCAGCTATTACGAAGGCCAGAAAGGCAGCCTTAACCTTCCGGCATATTGGGGAGCAGGTGTTTTCGGGCGCATCAACAACCAATGGGCTGGCGGTTTCGACTTCCAGATGCAAAACTGGGAAGAATACAAGATTTTCGACATGCCCGGCAACCTGAACAACACCTACCAGTTTGCGCTTGGCTTGCAGCATAACCCCAGCGTGCAAACCTTCTCAAACCTAATCAGCCGCCTCGAGTACCGCGCCGGATTCCGTTATGGGCAAACCTACCTCAATCTCAACAATCAGGCTGTAAATGAGTTTGGCATAAGTTTTGGTATTGGAATACCCATAAGGAGAACCTACAACGGCCTGAACCTCGGTTTTGAATTTGGCCAGCGTGGCAGCACCGAAAATGAACTGATTAAAGAAAACCTCTACAGGATTAATATCGGCGTAAACATTCACGAGCGATGGTTTGTCCGAAGGAGATTTTTCTAAAAACCAACAAAAACCACAATACAATGAGAACGAATCAATATCTTATCATTACCGCGGTCCTGATCCTGTTTGGAGTGAGCGGCTGTTTTGCTGGCACCAAAACCAGCACTGCCGAAGCTGCCAGCGTTTCGATGGAAGCCGCTTATGAACTGGATGCTATGGAAGAGGCAGCCTTTTCAGAATCTTTTCTGGCCGACCTCCAGGACCAGCCCCGCTATGGCAATGACAGCGTTCGCTGTGTAATGAACTGGTCGCTGTATGCCGAATATTACAAGCAGCGCAACTTCCCAATGGCTGTTGACCCTTGGCGCTGGATGTTTTTTAACTGCCCCCTTGCCACCCAAAACCTTTATATTCATGGTGTTCAACTGGTAAAATTTCTGCATCAGAACGAAACCGACCCCATTAAAAGGGAAGCTTATGTGGATACCCTCATGATGGTTTACGACCAGCGTATTCAGTACTTTGGCCGCGAAGGCTACGTGCTGGGCCGCAAGGTGGCCGACCTTTACTCTTACCGGCCCAATGCGGTGCAGGAGCACTACGACATTTCGGAACGTTCTATCCAACTGGAAGGCAATGCCTCACAGGCCGATGTGCTGCTGATCAACTTCCAGGCCACTGTGCGCCTGGTGGAAGCAGGCATCAAGGAAGCAGGCAGTATAGTAGAAAGCTACGACAGGTCTATGGATTACATTGAATTCAGTTTGTTGAACAACCCCCAGGACTCCATTTACTTCAATCCTGCCAAGGCGAATATCGAATCATTGTTTGAGCCTTATGCAAGTTGCGAAAACCTGGTGCGTATCTACAAGCCCCGTTTTGATGCTACACCCGAAGACCCTGAACTGCTCGACAAGATTACTTACATGCTCAACCGTTCGGGCTGTACAGATGAAGAGCTATTCTTCCTTGCCACCCGCAATTACCACCGCTTGCGCCCCACTGCCCAGTCGGCATTTCTGATGGGCCGTATGGAGAGCAACCAGCGCAACTATGCCCAAGCCCTCGAATACTATGAGCAAGCCATTGAGCTTAGCGAAAACGGTAATGGTCCAGATAAGTTCACCACCTACATGCTTATGGCCGATTTGGTGTACCGCAACCTTAACCGCATGTCGCAGGCCCGCACCTATGCCCTTAGAGCCAGCGAAATAAGGCCCAACGATGGCAGGCCCCTACTGCTCATTGGCGAAATGTATGCCGCCAGCGCTCGCAGCTGTGGCACGGATGAAATTTCAATCGGCGCAGTATACTGGGCGGCCGTAGACAAGTTTATTCGGGCACGGAACGTTGACGATGACCAGCAAGTGGTTGACCGTGCTAACCAGCTTATTGCCACTTTCTCGCAATATTTTCCAAATAATGAAACCCTGTTTTTCCATGGCCTCGACGGCGGAAAATCAGTAAGGGTTGAATGCTGGATAAACGAAACCACCATTGCAAGGCCAAGACCTTAACATATAAAAATGGAAAACAATAGCGTTTCCCGTTTTAAAACCTTAAAAAACATTGCCATTCTTTTTGGAGTGGCAATGTTTTTTTCGTGCAAAGGTGATCTGGAAACCATACAGGCACTCACCAAAATTGACGAATCGCCCATAGAAACCGGCTTTGGGGTGGAAATGATCTACAGCACCCATGCAAGGATTCAGATGATTATGAAGGCCCCCCGAATGGACCGTTTTGCAGGCAACAAAAACTATATTGAAATGCCTGAGGGCATATCGGTGGTTTTTTATGACTCGCTGATGAATGTCACCTCTACCCTAACGGCCAACTACGCCATCAACTACCTGAATGACGACCTTTTTGAAGCCCGCAATGATGTGGTGGTGGTAAACGAGGCCAACGAAAAACTGAATACCGAACAACTGATCTGGGACCAGAAAAAGGGAACCATCTCTTCAGAAAAGTTTGTGAAGATCACCACTGAGGACGAAGTGCTTTTTGGCGATGGTATGGAGTCAGATGAAAGGTTTACCAACTGGGAGATAAAAAATCCGCGGGGCACTTTCAGCGTGGAAACAGGCCAGGAAGGCACCAGAGAAAGACCAGCCGGGATTCAAGAGCCGGTGCCCGTTCGGTAATATCCGGTTTTTTGGTACTTTTGTCTGATAAATAAGCTTCTGGAATTGAATAGCTATTCGATCATTGTTGTCAGCCTGCTTCTCTCAGCCTTTTTCTCGGGCATGGAGATTGCCTTTGTTTCGGCCAACAAGCTGAAGGTAGAAGTGGACAAGAAAAGCGGCGGTTTTTCAGCCCGGCTGCTTTCGCGCTTTATTCATAGCGAGTCGAGGTTTATCTCGGCCATGCTGGTAGGTAACAATATTGCACTAGTGGTATATGGTATCTCCATTGCCGCCCTGCTCGACCCCGTATTTGCCCGCTGGCTGCCCGCAGCCATAAACAGCGAACTCAGCATTCTGCTGCTGCAAACCATTGTTTCTTCCCTGATCATTTTGATTTTCGCTGAATTCATTCCCAAAACACTTTTCAGGATCAACCCCAACAGTTTCCTCTCGGTTTTTGCACTACCCGTTTACATTATTTATTACCTGCTCTACCCACTGGTGCTGATCACCATTGGGTTTTCGGAGTTTATTCTGCGCTTTTTTTTCAAAATGGACCTCGGCAACCGCAAGAAAGTGTTCAACATTGTGGATATGGACAACTTCCTCCGGGAGTTCAGTCATGATCAGGAGAGCGAGTCAGATGGCAGCCGCGAAATCCAGATCTTTAAAAACGCCATTGAGTTTCCCGACATCAAGGTACGCGAGTGCATGATACCGCGTACTGAGGTGGTGGCCGTTGCCCAGGAAGAAAAGCCAGATGAGATCCGCTCCATTTTCTCACAAACCGGCCTTTCAAAAATTCTGATCTACCGCGAATCGATCGACAACATTATTGGTTATGTGCATGCCTTCGACTTTTTCAAAAAGCCCAAGGACATCAAGCCCATCATAAGACCCATTATGCTGGTGCCCGAAACCATGCACATTAACAAGCTGCTTAAAAACTTTATCCAGCAGCAAAAAAGCATTGCTGTGGTAGTGGATGAGTTTGGCGGCACTTCCGGCATTATTACCATAGAAGACATTATTGAAGAGATCTTTGGAGAGATTGACGACGAGTACGACGTTGCTGATCTTATGGAAAAACAGGTGAAAGAGAATGAGTTCATTTTTTCTGCCCGACTGGAAATTGACTACCTGAACGAACGTTATGGCCTTGAACTTCCTGACTCGGAAGAGTATGAAACCCTTGGCGGACTGATTTTAAAGCATTTGGAAACCATTCCTGAAAAAGGACAGGAGTTACAAACAGAAGAGTTTTCGTTCCGTATTATCCAGGTTAGCGAGAAACGAATTGAGCTGGTTTATGTAAAAAAAATGGTTTCTAACCACTAAATCAAAAAATTATAAGTTGTTAATTCAATTTCTGTTATACCTTTGCAATCTAATTTTTAAAAAGGATTTTTAGCTATGGCTGTAATAACTAAGATCAGAAGTTACTCCGGTTTACTGATCGCTGTAATTGGTGTAGCCCTCGCGGCATTTGTACTGGGCGATTTTATGGGGTACGGACCCACGCGTGGGGGAAGTTTCGATATTGGAAAAGTAGATAAAACGAAAATTTCTTACCCGGAATTTGAGCAGCGTGTAAACGATCAGATCGAAGGATGGAAAATGGAAACGGGCAATCAGAACCCTGGTCCGCGCGAAGCCTTTCAGATCCGCCAGCAGGTATGGAATACCATGGTGCGCGAAATTTTGCTCAATCATGAAATGGAAAAGCTCGGCATTGAAATTTCGAGCGAGGAATTATACCATTTGATACACGGTCCCAACCCCCACCAGGTCATCCTAAGGAATTTCTCCAACCCCACGGATGGGAGCTACGACCCGCAGCAGGTTATTAACTTTCTGCAAAACTTCGATCTGCTTGACCCCAATACCCAGAGCCAGTGGCTCATGATCGAGCAGTTTATCAAGCGTGAGCGCCAGGAGAACAAATACCACAACCTGATTCGCCAGGGATATTATATGCCCGCAACGCTGTTGAGCCTGGACTACCAGGACCGCAATGCCACCGCCGACCTTCGCTATGTGGTGAAGCGCTACGAGACCATTGCCGACAGCCTGGTGCAGGTAAGCGACCGCGACATGCGCCGTGTGTATGAAGAGAATCGTCATTTGTATGAGCAGGAAGCTTCGCGCAGCCTGCAGTATGTGGCTTTTCCCGTATTCCCCAGCGAAGAAGACCGCGAAGCCCTTCGCCGTGAACTTATCGAGCTGGAAGAAGAATTTGCTGCCACTGAAAACGTGCAGGCCTTTATCAACTCCACCTCCGATGAGCGCTTTAACTCCTTTTACTTTAGCCAGGGGCAGCTTTCGCCAGAACTCGACTCGGTGATGTTTAACGCCCCCGTTGGCACTGTTTACGGTCCCATTCTGGAAGAAAACGCCTTTGTGATGGCCCGGCTCAGCGACATCCAGTTTCGTCCCGACAGCATGCGCGCCAGCCACATCCTTATTTCTTATGTTGGATCAGCAGCGGCATCGCCCAACACTACCCGCAACATTGATGAGGCACGTGCCCTGGCCGACAGCATAGTGAATGTAGCCCGCAGAAACCCGGCCCGCTTTGGCGACATGGCCGTTGAGTTCTCAGAAGATCCTTCGGCACAGATGAACCGCGGCGACCTCGAATGGTTCAGGGATTTTGAAATGGTGCCTGAGTTTTCGGATGCTGTGGTAAATGCCAACGTAAACACTTTTACCACTGCTGAAACCCAGTTTGGTATTCATGTGATACATGTTACAGGCAAATCGGCTCCCACCAAGAAAGTGCAGGTAGCCAGACTTACCCGCGATATTGAGCCCAGCAACCGTACCTTCCAGCAGGTGTTCGGGCAGGCCAGCGAATTTGCGGCCCTGCTGCGTAAAAACAAAGACTTTGAAGCCGCTGCTGAAGAACAAGGTCTGAGTGTAAGAGTTATTGATATGGTCCGTGAAATGGACATGAGCCTGCCGGGCATCGACAACCCCAGGGAAATCGTTCGCTGGGCCTTTGACGAAAACACCAAAGTAAATGCTTTCTCACGCATTTTCGATATTGACAACCGCTTCATTATTGCCACGGTAACCCAGAAGCGCGAAGAAGGCATTCCCAGCCTCGACGAGATCAGGGAAGAGATCCGTACCCTGGCCATTCGCGAGAAGAAGTTTGAGATGATTGCCGCTGAAATGAAAGAGGCCATGAGCGCCGGAAACATCGACGCCATTGCTGAGCGCCTGCAACTCACCCCCGAGCAAGCCCTTGAAATTCGTTTCAATATGCTGAACCTTCCTGGTGTAGGACCTGAGCCTAAAGTGATTGGGGCAGCCTTTGGCCTGCAGCCAAATACCGTTTCGCAACCCATAAAAGGCAACGCAGGTGTGCTGCTGGTTGAGGTAATGAACCGCGAAGAAGCCATTGAGCCAGATGATATGACCAGTGCAAAGCGTCAAATCACCACCACTTTCTCAAACCGTGTGGTAAATGATGTATTTAATGCCATTCGCGAAAACGCCCGCATTGAAGACAACCGCAGCCTTTTCTTTTAATAAGGACAAGGCATAAATTTAAAAAGGCTGTTTCTTTCGGGAAACAGCCTTTTTTATTCCCGAAAGGGTAGCATTTTTAAAACTCCCTCAGGGTTTCGTGCACTCCTTTGTGAATTTCGTACCAGAAATCGAGGGCTGCCTGCCCGGGGTCGCTATCAAAACGTGCCAACCAATGGTTTAGCTCTTCGTTGTCCTGATATGTTTGCTGTTTCTTTTTTAGGAAAGTATGAACAAATTCAATGTTTCGTGAAGGCTCCCAGAAAATGGAGGCGTTGCGGCTGTTGATGCGGCTGGCTGTCAGTTCCACGGCCCGCAGGAATTTTTCTTTTTTCCCGAACAGCTGGCCAATGATGTCGGGCATAAGGTCTTCAGCCCAGGCACGGTGAAAGCGGCAAATTCCCAAATTGTCGATCATCAGTTCCTTGATCATTCGCCTGGCATTCTGGCGGCCCAGTTCACGCGGCCCGATAAACTGCTTGCCATAATCGTTGTAATATTTGCCCATGATACCCATTGGCGACAGCACGCCGGGGGTCCAGTATTGGTTGGGTACCATCCATCCGTGGCGGGCAAAGGCATTGTACATAAAAAGGTCGAGCACCTCCTTGCCCTTCTCGCGGGCCAGGCCCCGGGCAAACTTACGGGCGCCTTCCATCAGGTTTATCTTACCATCTGCCTTCACCATTTCCTCCATCAGGGCAATACCCAGGTGAGCGTTGTGCATGGAGTCGTTTACTACATCAAAGCCTTCGGGTGAAAAAACCGGCTTCTGGTCAACGCCCAGCTCTTCAGGCTTGATCAGGCCCTCGTGCAGGCACTCCATGAGCCAGGCCAGCACGCCTCCCACAGAAATGGCGTCGAAACCCATGCTGTCGGCTTTCTGGTTTATGCGTTCGGCAGCACGCTGATCGAAAATGCCGCAAAGCGGACCCATGGTTTGATAAGGTTCATAATCTTTCTTGAACTCGTTGTTCATTTTTTTGCAAACCGCCGCGCAAGGCTCTCCGCAGGTGCGTTGCTGTTTGGTTTCGATGGTTTCCTGGTTGAACTGTTTCAGATAATGGTCGAGAATAAATTCCTGGTGCAGCTTCAGCCTCTCTTCGGGGGTCCAGTGAATGGTGCGGTAGTTAAACGCCATCACATAATCGCCCATAGTGGCATAGTTCACGCCAAAGGTACCGCCGGTGTTGAAGGCTGGATCGAAACGATATTTGGTGGTAGCCTCCAGGTCTTTGGCCGAGAGCTTTTTCTGGTAGCGGTCCTGAAACCAGGTATCGGCCACGTTGCGGTCGCGAAAATCCTCGTCGATAAAGGTTCCGCCATAAATTATGGCTGCAATGCCATGCTGCTGCAGCATTTTGCTTCCAAAGCCTCCACGGCCGGCCCAGGTATCTACGTAAGTGACCTTGCCCTTGCGAATGGGGGCTGAGCCTATGGCGCCAAAGTCGGAATAAAGTGATGCAGGCCCGGTGGCCAGGATACGGGGATCGTTTTCGTAGCGCGAGCCAAACAACTCCAGGGTTTCTTCCATCAGGTTGTAAACCCCCTTTCGGCCTTCTTCCCAGGTTTTTTTCAAGCGTATAGGATGAATCTCCACCTCAATTTCTTCGCCGTGATCACGGTTTAGGTACAATACGCTGGGGGTGGTCGCCTTCCCCTTAAGGGAAAGCAAATTGATACCCAAGTTGTCGAAAACCAGCCCGGCACCGCCCATACTTGAAATATAAAACCCATGCCAGCAAGGGCTGAAACCATTAAATATCAGCCGGTTGCTCCCAGGGAAAATGGATCCGGCCAGCAAACCCGTTCCGATGTTGAGACTGTTGTGTTTCTTGGCCAGGTGTATGCCGAGGTCGACCGGGCCCCAGAAGTTGCCCAGTTCGTAACGCAAAGTTTTGTAGAAGCCTGTGGAGGCATCAATCATCAGGGTTTTGAGGTGGGATTGTGTCATTTGCATGATCTGTCATTTTTTACAAAGATAAACATCTCAACCAATTCGACCGAAACAGGGTGTTTGCCCCTGAAAGATAAAATTATGCCTAAAACCTTTCGGATAAGAATATTTCTTTTTATATTAGCCCTTGGCTTAGGCCAACTTACCGGACAGGCTCAACGGCTGTGAAGTTTCTGGCGGCTCAAGGTTATCCAGTCCGGTTTTTTCTACTTACCAAACAGAGGAGGGATTTATGTTTACTGCTTTTAAACCCCCTTAATTCCAGCGCCAAAGGAATTTTTTCTCATTCGAGATTTTTGAATTATTTCACCAATCATCTTTTTTACTAACTAAAAACAAATACTATGAAGAGAAAAGTACACTTGGCCATCCCATGGTTGATGGCCTTATTTTTGTTTCTGAGCTTTAATAGCT